>NZ_JBNINR010000005.1:0-387581 GCF_051390595.1 Nocardioides segetis
GCCGATGGCCGCCTACGTCATGAAGCCCCGCCGCCGGTCCTCAAACCCCACCACTCCAGGGGACTCTCTTGTCACCGAGTCGCAAGCTCACGCGGTAGTGCGCGACTTCGGCTGGCTGCGCTTCTCTCGGCTTCGCCTGCTCGGCCAGCCGAGCAGCTCGCCTCAAGGGGCCAGCGGCCCACTTGAGGTTAGACCACTGCGCAACGAGGCCGACCGAAGGAAGAACCCTCGCGGATCTGCATCAGTGCAGGTCGGCGGGGGTCTTCTGGTTTTCCCCGCCCGCCCGACCCGCCCGCCCGACCCGCCCGCCCGACCAGCCCGGCGCCGGCCGACGCGGATCTTTCTCAGCCCGGTCGGATCTTTTGGTCGGCGTCGGGCCACTGGTGTCTCGACAGGCTGGCATGGACCCAGCGCGGGCGGTGCGAGGTACGAGGTGACTGGTGGGCGCTGAGCGGATGCGGTCGAGACGAGGTGGGCGGCGGTGAGCGCCGGCGCCGAGGAGGCGCGTCGGCTGCGTGACGCGCTTCGGGCCGCCGTCCTCCCGCTCGGGCTGCCGGGCAGCGAGCCGGTCCGTGAGCACCGCGAGATCCTGCTCCACCAGCTCGACGACTACGTGCTGCCGCGCCTCTCGCAGCCCGAGCGCCCGTTGCTGTTGGTGGTCGGCGGCCCGACCGGCGTCGGCAAGTCGACGATCGTCAACACCCTGGTGGGGGAGCGGGTCACCCAGTCGGGCCTGATCCGGCCCACGACCCGCTCGCCCGTCCTGATCCACCACCCCGCCGACGCCGCCTGGTTCGCCCGCGACGGCATCCTCGGCGCCTTCGACCGGGTCGACCACGCCACCGACGATCCCGAGGTCCTCCAGCTGGTGCCGACGACCGCGGTGCCGCGCGGCACAGCGCTGCTCGACGCCCCCGACTTCGACTCGATCGACGACGCCAACCGCCGGCTCGCGACGCGCCTGCTCGCGGCGGCCGACATGTGGCTCTTCGTCACCTCCGCCAACCGGTACGCCGACCAGGTGCCGTGGCACCAGCTCGACATCGCCCGTCGGCGCGACACGCCGCTGATGGTCGTCCTGAACCGGATCCAGCCCGAGGACCTCGAGGTCGTCTCGACCGACCTGGTCCGCCAGCTCCGCCGCCGGGGGATCGGCCGCGGCAAGGTCGTGATCGTCGAGCACGGACGGATCGAGCACGGCCTGCTCCGCACCCACCAGGTCGACGCCATCCGCGGCGCGATCGAGGAGCTCTCCGCCGCGCCGGCGATCCGTCGCGACATCGCCGCCCAGTGCGTGGCCGGAGCTCTGCGCGAGGCCGGGAAGGTCGCCGACGAGGTGGCCGCGGCCGCTGACGAGCAGGTCCGTGCCGTCGGCGAGCTGCTGCGGGTCGCCGACCGGACCTATGCCGCCGCCGAGGCCGCCCTGGTCCGCGCGGCCACCGACGGCTCGGTGCTGCGCGGGACGCTGCTGGTGCGCTGGCAGGACCTGGTGGGCACCGACGAGCGGCTCGCGCCCGCCGATCTCCTGCAGCGGGTTCGCGACCGGGGCGCCGCCGTGGCCCCGGAGCAGCTCGATGCGGTCGAGCTCGCGCTCGACCTGGCTCTGGAGGCGCTGGTGCTGGAGCACGCCGAGCAGGCGGCCGAGGCGACCAGCCGTGCGCTGCGCGCGACGCCGTACGGCGCGGCGATGCTCGACTGGTCCGGCGACGACCTGTCCCGCCCCGGCCGCGGCCTCGCCGCCCGCAGCCGGTCCGCGGTGGCCGGCTGGCGACGCGGCCTGGGCAGCGGCGCGACCGGTGCCGACGAGACCGGGCGGGTGGCCCGGCTGCTGTCGGTCGCGTTGGCGGTGGGCACGCTGACCGGGGCGGTCCCCGCCGCCCGCACCGGCCTGGACGCGCTGCTCGCCGACCTGATGGCGCTCGAGCGCGACCGCTACCTGCGGCCGGTGACGGCCTGGGGACTCACGCCCGACGCGCCGCGCTTGGTCCGCGGCGCACGGGAGGCGATCGAGCGGGCCGCGCTCGCCCCGACGACCAGCCCGACGATCAGCCCGACGATCAGCCCGACGACCAGCCCGATGGACAGGAAGGTGCCGGCATGAGTGGTGGACTGGGCGCGGTGTTCCGGGACGCTCCGGCATCGCTGGTCCGTCGGCAGTCGTCGCTGGAGCGCCGGCTCGACGGCCTGCGGACCGCGGTGAAGGAGGCGCGCGGCCGACTCGACGACTCCCTCCTCGACGAGATCGAGGCCACCGCCGCGCGAGCGGACGGCCGGCTCGGCCTGTCGGGGCGGCACACCGTGATCGCCATCGCCGGCGCCACCGGCTCGGGCAAGTCGACGACCTTCAACGCGCTGGCCGGCGCCCCGCTCTCGGAGTCGAGCGCCCAGCGCCCGACGACCGCCGTCGCCAAGGCCCTGGTCTGGGGCGAGCCGGACGCCGAGGTGCGCGACCTGCTGGCCTGGTTGGGGGTGCCGGCGGCCAACCAGCACTTCCGCTCCACCCTCCTCGAGGCGCCGCCCCGCGGCATCCTGCCGGAGGGTCTCATCCTGCTCGACCTCCCCGACCACGACTCGGTCGAGACCGCGCACCACCGCGAGGCGGAGCGGGTCATCCAGCTCGCCGACGCCATGATCTGGGTGGTCGACCCGCAGAAGTACGCCGACGCGGCGATCCACCAGCGATTCCTGCGCCCGCTGGCCGGGCACCGCGCGGTGACCATGGTCGTGATGAACCAGGTCGACACCGTCGCCGAGGACGAGCGTCCCGGGCTGCTGCGCGACCTGCGCAAGGTGCTGGTGGCCGACGGCCTGAGGGATCCGCGCGTTCTCGCGATCAGCGCCCGCAGCGGGCTCGGGGTCGACGACCTGCGGGCCGCCGTGCGCCGCCGGGTGGAGGACAACCAGCACGCCGAGGAGCGGATGGCCGCCGACATCGCGTCCGCCGCGAGCACCCTCGACCGCGCCGCGGGCGATGCGCCGCACACCGTGCCGGAGGTGTGGGTCGACGATCTGGTGCGCCGGGTCGCCGACGCCGGCGGGGTGCCCGGCGCGGCCGCGCGGGTCGCGCGGGCCGACCGGCGGGCACGCCGCGAGGTCCGGGTCGGTCCGGTCGACGGCGCGGCCGTCGGCGCCGCCGTGCGCTCCTTCGCCGACCAGGCGGCCCGTGATCTCACCGACGTCTGGGGGGCGCCGGTGCGCGCGGCGGCGACCGGACGCCTGCCGCTGCTGACCGAACGGCTCGACGCCGAGCTCGGAGCCCTGCGCCCCGCATCCGGCGCCGACACGGGACGCGGCATCCTGGCCGGCGCAGCCGCCGCGGTGCTGGTCGCGCTGGTCGGCGCGGGCGTGCTCACGGCTGCCGGCCAGTCGGTCGTCGCGGCCGCGCTCGCCGTCTGCGGGGTGCTCGCCGGCATCGGCGGCTGGCTGGGGGTCCGGTCGGCGCGGCGGCGGACCGCCGTCCGGGACGGCCGCGCGCTGACCGACGACTGCGCGGAGGTGATCGGCCGGGTGGTCCGGGTCCAGGTGGTCGATCCGGTGCAGGCCGAGCTCGCGTCGTACCGCCGGTTCCGGGCCGGCTTGGACGCCGCTCATGTGATGCGCGCGACACGCTGAAAGGGGTTTCGCGAGCGGCGGTATCAGGTCTGAGAACTCGGGGGGTCGAACTCGTGACGAGGCATCCTCGGTGACCGTTTGATGAACGTCGGAGTGGGGGCTCGGGGCCCGTCTCCGCGTCCACCAGACAGGCGTTCGGCGTGCGATCCACGCCACGGCGCCACGAACCGAGCGAAGGACCATGGCCAGCCCCTCCTACGGCGTACCCGCCGCCTCCGAGAACGACGACCAGAACACCCCCGTGGCGAAGGTGATCCCGCTGCGCTCGCTGTCGCGGGCCGCGGAGACCGAGCCGACCGACTCCGAGCTGCTCGCCCGCTGCCGCCAGCGGGACCCGGAGGCGTGGGATCTGCTGGTCGGTCGCTACGAGCGGCTGGTCTACTCCGTGGCGCGGCGCAACGGCCTCTCGGCCGACGACGCCGCCGACATCACCCAGGGGACCTTCCTGACCCTGATCGACTCCCTCGACCGGATCAAGGACGAGGAGCGCCTGGCCTCGTGGCTGATGACCGTGACTCGTCGCCAGTCCTGGCGGGTGCGCAACCTCAGCCGGCGTGACGTCCAGCTGGAGGTCGCGCCTGAGGAGGTCGACGAGTCCCAGGAGGAGTGGGCCTCGACGCTCGCGCTCCACGACGCGCTGGCCGAGCTCGGCGGGACCTGCAAGGACCTGCTCGAGGCGCTCTATCTCGACCCCGACTCGCCCAGCTATGCCGAGATCGCCCGGCGCTTCGGACGCTCCATCGGCGGCATCGGTCCCCTGCGCGGCCGCTGCCTGGAGAAGCTCCGCGGCATCCTGACCGAGGGAGGTGCCTGGTGACCCGGCGCACGACCTTCACCGAGATCGTCGACTGGATCGAGGGCCGGCTTCCCGCCGAGCGGGCGCAGAGCGTCGCGGACGCCGTCGGCCGCGACGAACAGGCGGCCGGCGCGGCCGCCTGGGTCGAGGAGTTCCTCGCGACCACCGAACGGCTCAAGCTGGAGACGCCGCCGGCGGACCTGAGCAGCCGGTTGCGCGACCTGTTCCGCGAACCCGGTGCCATCCCCGCCGGCCGGGGGTGGAGCCGGGCCCGGCTGCTCTACGACACCCGCGGCGCCCAGCTCGCCGGGGTCCGCGGGCCCGACACGCCCGGCCAGACGCATCTCGCCTTCGACAGCGAGGCAGGGCGCTTCGTGCTCGAGACGGAGCCGGCGTCCGGCGGCCAGGTCGCGCTGCGCGGGCTGCTGCTCGCCGAGCGGGGACCCGTCGCGGCCGAGATCACCCTGCTCGAGAACGGCGTCGTACGTCGCCGCGGCGTCACGACCTCCGACGGCCGCTTCGAGTTCGGCGACGTGCCGGTCGCGGTCGACGAGCTGCGGATCTGTGCCGACGGGGTCCGGGTCGCGGCACGTCTCGAGCTCGCCGACGCCTGAGGCGGGTCGGCGTGACCTCCCGATGAACCGCACCGACGACGTCGCTCGCCTGCTCGCCCAGGCCGAGCGGATCCAGCACCAGGATCTGCCGCGGTGCGCGAAGCTGATCCACACCATCGACAGACTGCTCGACGGTGTCGACGACCCGACGGGCCGCGCTCGACTGGCGCTGCTGCGCGGGGAGATCGAGCTGGACCGCGGCAGCCTGATCGGTGCGATCACCGCCTTCCAGCGGGCGCGGATGGACTGGCTCGCCGCGGGCCGGACGCTCGAGGCGCGCGAGGCGATGCTCGGGCGCACCGCGGTGATGCTGGCCGCGGGGGAGTACGCCGACGTCGTGCTCGTCGTGGGCCGGATCCTCACCGGCGTCGAGCGGGGCAGCGTCGGCGACGAGCAGGTCGCGACCCGGCTGCACGTCCGGGCGCACCAGCAGCTCGGGTCGGCGCACGCCGCGGTCGGAGACCTGGCCGCCGCCGTACGTCACTTCGACCTCGCCGACGATCTCGCCCGCCGCATCGGCGACCGCCTCTCGGTCGCCAAGATCGGGCTCCAGCGGGGGCGCGTCCTGGTCGCCGACGGCCTCGTGCACCGAGCGCTCGACGTGCTCTGCGAAGCCCGGCGCGAGCTGATCCGCGAGGGCGCGACGCTGGACGCCGCGAAGGCGGTGATCCCCATCGCCGAGGCGCTGGCGGCCGCCGGGACCCCGGTGTCGGCGATGGAGCTGCTGGAGCGGATCGCGCCCACGCTGGAGACCCAGGGCGTCGGCCTCGCCGAGCGTGACCGGGTCCTCGCGGAGGCGCTGCTGAGCGCCGGTCTCGCCGAGGAGGCGCTGAGCAAGGCGGTCTCGGCGCGCGACGCGTTCCGAGCCTCGGGACGGATCGCCGACCTGGGCCGCACCGAGCTGGTCTGCGCCGCCGCCGCGCTGCGGCTCGGCCGCACCGACGCCGCCGAGCGCTCGCTGGACGCGGCGGAGCGGCTCAGCGAGGAGTGCGGAGACGTCGTGACCCGCGACGAGGCGCGGCTGCTGCTCACGCGGATCGCCCATCTCGAGGGTCACCACAGCGCGGTCGGGATGCGCCTGTCCCGGATCCAGGGTGACGACACGACGCTCGAGGTCAACCGGGTCCGGGCGATGGTGCTCGCGGCCTGGGTCGCGACCGATCCCTACGACGCCGAGGTGCGGATCGCGCGGGCCTCCGCCGAGGTCGACCGGCTCGCCCGCCCCGAGCTGCGGATGGAGCTTCGCCTCGCCCGCGCCCGGTTCCTGCGTCGTGCCGGCCGCACCAGCGACGCCGCCGACGAGTTGCGGGCGGCGTGCGCCATGCAGCCGCTGCTGGCCCAGCGGCCGCGCGCCACCTCGAGCCGCGGGGGCCTGCTGGCCGAGGCCAGCGACGAGCTGATCGACCTGCTGGTCTCGGACGGTCGCCACGCGACGGTGATCGAGGCCTGGCAGCGGGTCCGCGCGTCGAAGGCCTCGGCGTTCTCCGCGCTGCGCGAGCACACCGCGGGTTGGCACGTCGACGACGCCGCCGGCTCGATCGCCGACACCGACGACCTGATCGAGGCCGCGCGGCGCCGTACGACCGAGCCCGGCCGGGCCGACGCGCCCGACCTGCCGCTGGTCCCCGAAGGGCCGGCCGTCGACTACTACGTCATCGGCAACGACGTCCTCGCCTTCGTGATCCGTGAGGGCCAGGTCTTCGTGCGGCGGCTCACCGGCATCAGCTCGGAGACGGCACGCCTGGTCGACGGCTGGCGGCACGAGTGCCAGATGGTCGCGGCACTCGGCGCGACCGACCCGGCCCACCCGACCTACCCCACGTTCTCCCGGCTGGACGCGCTGTACGAGATGCTGGTCGGCCCGCTGGCCGACCTGCTCAGCGACATCGAGCTGGAGCCGCTCTCGGTCGCCGGGCACCGGCACCTGCTCGGCGTGCCCTTCGACGCGATGCTCGACGTCGGCGCGCCCTGGCGCGAGCGGTTCGCGCCGGCGGCGGACCTGGTGGAGGAGCCGCACGACGAGCCGGCGGCGTCCACGGCGGTGCTGGTGCTGGCGCTGCCCGACGAGGATGCCCCCGAGATCGAGGCCGAGGCGGACATGATCGCCGGCCTGTTGCCCGACGCCGAGGTGCACCGGGGAGAGGAGGCCAGCTCGAAGGTGCTGGCGGAGCGGATCGTCGACGCCGACGTGGTCCACCTCGCGACCCACGGCCGCTTCCACGCCGGCAACCCGCTGTTCTCCGCGCTTCGCCTCTCCGACGGCTGGCTGACCGCCGCCGAGCTGGTCGACGGGAGCTTCCCCATGCACGACCGGGTCGTCGTGCTCAGCGCCTGCGGCTCGGGCCGCGCGGCCGGCAACCTGGTCAAGCCGATCGGCCTGGCCTGGGCGTGCCTCAACGCCGGGGCAGCCGGCGTCGTCGCATCGCTGTGGGTGGTCGACGACGCGGTCACGGTCGAGCTGATGAGGGAGTTCTACCGGCGGCTCGCGTCCGGCGACCCGCCCAGGCGCGCGCTCGGACTGGCACGCCGGCGGGTCGCGGCGTCGTACCCGCATCCGTACTACTGGGCGGCCTTCCGCTACTTCACGCCGGCGTCGTAGCCGCGGGCGAAAGTCCGTGCCGGGGGGATCAGGACGGCCACCCGGGTGCACCAGTGGGACGTGAGCATGCCGCCGACGACCCTTCGTGCCGACGTCCTGCAGGACTGGCGGGCCAACCGACCCGACCACCGCGGCCGGATGGTGATGCTCGCCTTCCGGCTCGCCCACCGCGCGAGCCGCCATCGCTCCGGTGCGTGGCGGATCCCCGCGACGGCCTACGGGTTGGCCTACCGGGTGCTCGTCGAGTGGGTGCTCGGCATCGAGATCCCCTGGAAGACCTCGATCGGCCCGGGCGCGCGGCTGCGGCACGGCGTCGGCCTGGTCGTCAACGACCGCGTGGTGATCGGCGCCCGGGTGCTACTGCGCCACGGCGTGACGATCGGCAACGCGGCGGCCGGCGGCCCCTGCCCGGTCATCGGCGACGACGTCGAGATCGGTGCCGGCGCGGTGATCATCGGTGGCGTCACCGTCGGCGACGGCGCGCGGATCGGCGCGAACGCCGTGGTCACCAAGGACGTGCCGGCGGGCGCCGTCGCGGTGGGCAACCCGATGCGCCTGCTCTGAGCCCGAGCCGGCGCCGGTGGAAGAAGTCCGCGCTCGGTGGATCAAGAGCCGGGCGGAGACGCACTGGTGGAGGGACACCCGCCCTCACAGAAGGTCCCGACCCCGATGAACGTGCGCGAGCACCCCACCCGCCCGGCACCCGCCCGGCCGGGCGGTCCGCCGCGCTCGGCCCTCGACCTGCCCACCTGGCCGCTCGGGGTGCTCTTCGGCGGGCTGCCGCTGTGGTGGGCGTGCGGCGTGCTCGACGTCGTCACGATCCCGTTCGGGGTGCTGATGGCGTGGCTGATGACCCGGGTCGGCGGCGTCCGGGTCCCGCGCGGCTTCGGCTGGTGGGTGCTCTACTGCGCCTGGGCGCTGGCGTCGGTGGTGATGCTCGACCGGGCGGCCGGCCTGGTGCTCTTCGGGTACCGCTGGCTGCTGTGCGTGGCCGCCGGCGTGATCTTCGCCTACGTGTTCAACGCCCGCGCCACGATCACCTCGCGCTACCTCACCGGCACCCTCACCCTGTGGTTCCTCTACGTCACGGTGGGCGGCTACCTCGGGCTGGCGGTCCCCACCGGCTCGCTGCGCACGCCCGCCCACCACCTGTTGCCGGGCGCCGCCCGGGCCAACGAGCTGATCGGCCAGATGACCGTCCGCCCCTTCGCGCAGTACAACCCCGACGGCTTCCTCGAGGTCTCGCCGCGGCCGACCGCGCCGTTCCTCTACACCAACAACTGGGGCAGCGTGTACTCCCTGCTGGCGCCCTTCGTCGTCGTCTACCTGCTGCACACCTGGCGAACGCGCCGGGGTCTGGCTGTGGCGGCCCTGCTGCTGGCCTCGACGATCCCGGCCTTCCTCACCCTCAACCGCGGCATGTTCATCAGCCTCGGCATCGCCGTGGCCTACCTGGCGGTCCGGGCTGCGCTGGCCCGCAAGGGCGCGATCGTCGTGGCGGTCGCGCTGAGCGTGGCGCTCGGCGTGGTGCTGTTCAACGTGTTGCCGGTCAGCGAGCGGATGGGGCTGCGGCTCAACGAGGAGGCCGAGGGCACGAGCAACACCGCCCGGCTGTCTCTCTACGAGCAGTCGCTGTCGGCGGTGGCGGCCTCGCCCCTGCTCGGTCACGCGGCGCCGATCCCGTCGGCCAACCCCGAGGAGCCGAGCGTCGGCACCCAGGGCCAGCTGTGGATGCTGCTCGTCTCGCACGGCCCGGTGGCGGCGCTCGCGTGGGTCGCCTTCTTCCTGGCGATGCGCGCCCGTGGCCGGCGCCGCGGCGACCCCCTCGGCGTCGCGGCGTGTACGACGCTGCTGGTCGGCACGGTCCAGCTCCTGTTCTACGGCATGTTGCCCTACGGCCTGCCCCTCCTCATGGTCGCCGCCGCCGTCGCGGCCCGCGGTCCCGAACTGCCCGCACACTCCGAAGGAGACCCCCGATGATCACGACGGTCCCGCCCCGCGTCGGCGTGGTGATCCCCACCCGCCACCGGCCCGAGCTGCTGCGCCGCGCGCTCGCCTCGGTCGTCGCGCAGGACTACCCGGGCGTGATCGAGACCGTCGTGGTCTACGACGGCACGACGCCCGACGGGAGCCTGGCGTCCGGCGACAGCACCCGGCCGGTCCGCGTCGTCACGAACGACCGCACCGCCGGGCTCTCGGGAGCCCGCAACACCGGCATCCTGGCGCTCGACACGACGTACGTCGCCTTCTGCGACGACGACGACCACTGGCTCCCGGCGAAGATACGCCGGCAGGTCGACCGCGCCGAGGCACCGGACCGGCCCGAGATGGTGACCTGCTCGATCACCGTCGACTACGACGGCATCCGCACCGACCGCCGTGCGGGGACCGACGCGGTCACCCATGCGGACCTGACCCGGTCGATCTACGCGATGCTGCACTCGTCGTGCTTCTTCTTCGACCGCCGGGTGCTGGTCGAGGAGATCGGCCTGATCAACGAGGACCTGCCGCAGAGCCAGCTCGAAGACTGGGACATCAAGCTCCGGGCCGCCGAGCGCCGCCCGATCGCGCACCTCGACGAGCCGATGACGGTCGTGCAGTGGGGCCGCGGCTCGATGTTCGCGCGGCGCTGGAACACCAAGAACGCCGCGCTGCGGGCGATCCTGCGGCTGCACCCGGCGATAGCCGCGGACCCTCGCGGTGCCGCCCGCGTCTACGGCCAGCTCGCGTTCGGCACCGCCGCGGCCGGCGACCGGGCCGAGTCGTGGCAGTGGATCCGGCGCACCGTCCGCACCGACCCGCGGCAGTGGCGGGCCGCGGTGGCGCTCGCCGTGCTGCCGCATCCGCCCAACGCGGAGCGCGTGCTCAACACGCTGCACCGCTTCGGGAGGGGCGTGTGAGCGTGCGGACCCGCGGCGAGCAGCAGATCACCATCAGCAGAGAGGGAACCCGGACAGTGAGCACAGACCTGCAGTCGACGGTCGAGATCGGCCGGCTCGTCCTGGTGCTGCGGCGCCGGTGGCCGGTGGTGGCGCTGGTGACCGCGGCGCTCGTGGCGCTCGCCAGCCTGTGGTTGGTCGTCTCACCCAGCTCGGCCACCGCGACGACCCAGGTCAACGTCAACGTCATCGCCACCGACCCGTTCGCCGCTCAGCGCACCTCCTCCGACCTGCTGGACGCCGCCACCGAGCGCCAGATCGTGCTGTCCTCCGAGGTCGTCGACCGCGCGGCGGCCGAGCTCGGTGACGGCACCAGCGGCCGGTCGGTCCGTGCCGGGCTCGACGCCCAGATGGTCGCCGGCTCGACCGTGCTGCGGATCAGCTGGACCGGCGCCGACCCGCGGCGTGCCCAGGCCGTCGCCGACGCGGTGGCGGCGGAGTACCTCGCCTACCGCGGCGAGCAGGCCACTGCGCGGCAGCAGGACGCGCTGGAGCCGCTCATCGCCCGCCGCGACGCGCTCAACGCCCAGCTCCAGCAGACCGACAGCGGGCGCGGCGCGATCCTCAGCGAGCTCAACCTGGTCCTCAGCCAGATCACCAAGGTCTCGGGCGTCGCCACCTCGGGCGGCACGGTCCTGGTCAGGGCCGCCGACACCACTCCGGCCACCGGCACCACGGCGTCGACGCTGCTGCTCGGCGCCGGGGTGCTCGGCCTCATCCTCGGTGCGGTCGTGGTCGTCCTCGGCGACATGGTGCGCCGCCGGGTCTACGACGCCGCGGACGTGGTCGACGGCAACGGCGGCCCGCTGCTCGCCCGGCTGCAGGCCCGCGCCATGGCCGACCTCGACGCCCCGGCCGACTCCGACGCACTGCGCTCGGTGTGGCACCGGCTCCGGATCCAGATCGCCGACGACATCCCGGTGATCCTCGTGATCGGGGCGTCGGTCGGCGCCCCGGTCGCCGAGGTGGCCCGGGCGTTGGAGCTCGCCGCCGCCGCGGTGGACGACGCGAGCCCGCAGGTCTCGCGCCGGGTCCGGGCGCTGGCCGTGCCCGCCGAGGAAGGCTACGCCGTCGCTCTCTCGCTCGCCCCGCGAGCGACCGTCGTCGTCCTGGTCGCCGAGGACGGACGCACCACCGTGCGCGCGCTGGCGGTGCTGGCCGACCACCTCCGCGCGGTCGGCGTCGAGCCGGCCGGCACGGTCGTGGCCCACCGGTTCACCGAGCCGGTCGCCGCCGCCCCGACCGCTCCGACCGCTCCGACCGCTCCGGCGGCGGAGCCGAGCACGTCCGAGCTGCAGAAGGGAGAGGCGCGATGAGCATGCTCGCCGAGCGGCGCGAGGCCGCCCCGCGCTGGATGAAGGACGTCGCCAACCTGACCACCCGCGGCTACGCGCTCAGCACCGCGGCGGCGCGCCCGGGGCCGGACTTCCTGGTCATCGGCACGAAGCGCGGCGGCACCACCTCGCTCTACAACTACCTCCAGCAGCACCCCTCGCTGCTGGGGCTGTTCCCGCAGCCGCGCGGGCGCAAGAGCACCGATCACTTCTTCGCCTCGGGACAGCGCAGCGAGCGCTGGTACCGCTCCCACTTCCACGCCGAGGCCTACCGGGCCCGGCTGGCCCGCCGGCAGGGGGAGCAGCCGTTGGGCGGCGAGGCGTCGCCCTACTACCTGTGGGACCCGCGGATCGCCCGTCGGGTGCAGGCCGCCTACCCGCAGGTCAAGGCGATCGCGCTGCTCCGCGACCCGGTCGAGCGGGCCTGGTCCCACTACCAGGAGCGCACCGAGAACGGCGTCGAGCCGCTCGGCTTCGCCGAGGCGCTGGCCGCGGAGGACGCGCGCACGGCCGGCGAGCTGGAGCGGATGACGGCCGATCCGACGTACCACAGCACCGCGCACGACTGGTACACCTACCGCGCCCGCGGCGTCTACCTGCCCCAGCTGCGGAACTGGCTCTCGGTCTTCCCGGCCGACCAGCTGCTGGTGCTGCGCAGCGAGGACATGTACGACGACGTGCAGGCCGTCTTCGATCGCATCTGCGCCTTCCTGGGGGTGCGCCCGTTCCGGCTGCCGGATGTGCGTCCGCGCAATGCCAGCCGGACGAAGTCGTCGGTGCCCGAGCCGTGCCGCCGCGAGCTGGCGGAGTTCTTCGAGCCCCACAACCGGGCGCTGGAGGAGTTCCTGGGCCGTGACCTGGGCTGGACGACGCCGGGGTCACCACGGTGAGCGCCCTCGACCACCTCGTCGAGCAGCTGTGGGCCCCGGCGCTCGACACCGGCGATCTGCGGCTCGAGCAGGGGCGCGGTCCGACGCCGGGCTGGACGGACGTGGAGACCTACCAGGTCCTGCCGTCGATCGCGCGCGCGACCATGCTGCTCCCGACGGCGAACCGCCGGGTGCTCGCCGGCTCGCTGCTCAACTTCCGCGGGCTCCGCGACGCCCGCACCCGGGCCCAGCGCCGCGTGCTCGGGTCGGTCGTGTCCGGCCGGCTGCCCCTGCCGTTCCCGCACGTGCGGTTGCAGGCGCGCCTCGGCATCGACCGCGTGCTGCTCCCGACCGAGCAGGTCGCCGCCGACCTCGGGCTGCCCCGGGTGCACGCGTCGATCGGAGTCCGCACCGGATCCAACCGCAAGGCCACCCTGCAGCTCGTCGACGACCGCGGCACCGCCGTGGGGTTCGCGAAGTTCGGCTGGGACCGGGCCAGCACCGAGGCGGTCGTCCGGGAGGCCGACGCGCTGCGTGTCCTCGCCGGTGGCACCGATGGCGTGCGCGCGCCCCGGCTGCTGGCGCAGGGCACCTGGCTGGGACGGCCGTACCTGGTGACCGAGCCGCTGCCCGCCGCGAGCCGACGCCCCGAACCGGGCCGGCTGCCCAGCGCCGAGGAGCTGTTCGCGCTGTGTCCGGTCCAGCGACGCGACCTGGTCGCGCGCTCCGGTCAGTTCCAGGACCTGCGGGACCGGCTGGAGGCGCTGCGTGGGAGCGGGGGCGACGCCGAGCTGGTCGACGCCGTCGACGACCTGCTGGACCGGATCGCCGAGGTCGAGGTCCCGATCGCGGCGCGCTGGCACGGCGACCTCACCGCGTGGAACACCGCACGCGACGACGAGGGCCGGCTGTGGTGCTGGGACTGGGAGTCGACCGAGGACGACGCCGTGGCGGGCCTCGACGCGGTGCACTGGGCCGCGGGCGGGGCCACCCTCGACGGGACCCGCTACGACGGCGCGCTGCTCGCCACGGCCCGGCGCCGGGCCGGGCCCGCGCTGACGGCGGCCGGCCACTCGGCGACGAGCGCGGCGGTCGTACCGCTGCTGTACGTGGCCGCTCTGGTCGAGCGAGCGGTCTCGCTGGCCGCCGACAACGGTGTCTGGGACGACGCATGGCTGCGTCGCGACGAGGCGGTGGCGCTGGTGGCGCACGCCCGCGCCCTGGCGCCGGAGCGGGCCGCGGCCGATGTCCGCCGTTGAGACCTCCCGGGCAGAGGTCGGCGCGGACCTGCGCTCCGCAGCCCGCGGCGGGGTGGTCACCGTCGCCGGCGCGGCCACCAGCACGGCGATGGGCTTCGTGCTCACCATGGTGCTGGCGCGGCAGTTCGGCGCCACCGGCGCCGGCGTCGTCCAGCAGGTGATCGCGGTCGCGACCCTGACGCTCGCCCTGGGCCGGCTCGGCTCCGACACCACCGCCGTCTGGCTGCTGCCGCGGCTGCGGGCCCAGGACCCGGAGCGAATGCGAGCCGCCTGCGGCACACTGCTGGCACTCGCCGCGGCGGGCGGGATCGCCGTGGCGGCGGCCTGGCTGTTCGTCGACGCGATGAGCGGCGGGGACGTGCTCGGCGACGCCCGGGTCGACGACGCCTTCACGGCCGTCGCCTGGGCGCTGCCGTTCGGCGCGGTGATGACGACCGCGCTGGCGGCGACCCGCGGCTTCGGCGGCGTGCTGCCCTTCAACCTGATCGGCAACATCGCCGTGCCCGGGCTGCGGCCGGTCGTCGTGGTCGTCGTCGCCGCGCTCGGGGGCTCGGCGGTGGCCGCGGCCACCGGGTGGGCCGTCGTGCTGGTCCCGGGCGCCTGCGTCGCGGTGCTCGTGCTCGCTCGCCGGCTGCGCGGCACGGAGCACGCCCTCGGCGTCACCGGCGCGGCCCGCCCGCCGCGGGTCCTGGTGCGCCAGATCCTCGGCTTCGGCCTGCCCCGGACCCTCTCGACGCTGCTCGAGCAGGCGCTCGGCTGGCTCGACGTCGTCCTCGTCGGCGTCCTGCTGGGCCCGGCCGCCGCCGGCGTCTACGGGGTCGCATCCCGCTTCGTCGCCGGCGGACTGGTCATGATGACCGCGCTGCGGATCGTGGTGGCACCGCAGTTCAGCGCCCGGCTCGCCGCCGGCGAGAACGCGGAGGCCGGCCGGCTCTACGCGGTCACCTCGACCTGGATCGTCTTCTTCGGCGTCCCGGTCTATGTGCTGCTCGCCTGCTTCGCGCCCTTCGTGCTGTCGATCCCCGGTGCCGAGTTCGGCAGCGGCCGCACCGCGATGGTCGTGCTCTGCGCCGGCGGCGTCGCCCTGCTCGCCGCCGGCAACCTGCAGTCCCTGCTGCTGATGACCGGCCGCAGCGGCCGCGCCCTGCTCAACAAGGTCGTCGTCGTCGCGACCAGCGTCGGCTGCAACCTGCTCCTCATCCCGGTCTGGGGGATCGCCGGCGCGGCCACCACCTGGGCGCTGTGCTGGATCCTCGACGGGGTGCTCTCCGCGCTCCAGGTCGCCCGCCTCACCGGCATCCGGCCCTCCGCCAGCCGGATCGCCGCCGGCATCGCCGCGGCGGTCGTGGTCGCCGGACCCGCCGCTCTGGTCGGCCTCGTGGTCGGTGGACAGTCCCTGCTCGGCTTCGCCGTCGCCGTGCTCCTCACCGGCTCCGGCCTCGTGGCCGCGGCCCGGGTCGGTCGCCGCCCCCTGCGCCTCGACCAGTTCTCGGGGATCGTACGCCGCCGCGGCGCGACCGCCCGCTGACCCTCGCCGGATCCACGGAACCCACGGATCGCGGCAGGCTCAGCCTTCCTTGCGGACCCAGGTGCGCACCGAGTCGACGAGCAGCGTCGACCGACCACCGGACCAGTCGTCGCCGATCCGCGGTGGACCGCCCCAGCCGCCGACCTGCAGATTGATCCGCAGGTTCCAACGCTTGCCGGCGTCGTAGTACTCCTCGTACCAGCTGGGGGAGCCGGCGCAGAACGCGGAGGTGACCTGGCCGTCGATCCACATCACGATCAGGCCGGGGGTCTTGCGGATGACGTAGTCGTGCCAGCCGGTGCCGTCGCGGTCTCCGAGGTCGGCGAGGTCGAAGCGGCGGGCGGCCACCTGGTGGCCGGCGCCGTACGCGGAGTGGATGCTCTGGCTGACCCGCGCCGGCTCGCCGGGGCGCCGGGTGGTCTCCACCAGGTCGATCTCGCCGCCGCTGCGGTCGGTCGGTCGCAGCCACAGGGGCGCGGCCCACAGGCCCTGGCGCGACGGTGCCTTGGCCCGGATGGCGACCTGGAAGGTCGACGGGAGCGCATAGCGACCGTTCGTGTCGACGTACCCGGAGGTGTAGTCGCGCCCGCCCGCCGACTCCTGGCGGGCGGCGATGGCGAGGCGCCCGCGCCGGATGGTCACATTGCGCTCGAGCAGGTAGGCCACGTCGTGGTCGAGCAGCGTCTGGTCGCGGGTGTTCCAGATCCGCGGCCGGAGCCGGTCGAAGCTCTCGTCGAGGTCGATGCGCCACCGGGCGGACGTGCGTGGGCGGTCGGGACGGATCACCGAACGGGGCCGGCCGAGCAGGCAGCCGCGACTCGCGGCGGGCACCTGTTGCAGGTCGGCGAGGGTGAGCGGGCCCGACGGGGGCGGCGTCGCGGACGGGGCGGCCGGAGCGGTGGTGCCGCCCTGCCGGCCCGCGTCGACGCGGGCGGGGTGGCTCGCGGTCTCGTCGAGCCGCACCACGACGACGGCGGCGGCCAGGGCGGCGACCAGGGCCAGCCCGACCCAGACGGGTCGGCGATGGCGACCGCGACGGGGAGCGGAAGCCATCGGCCGGAGTCCCTCCCAGGTCGGAGCCGGACTCAGCCAGGTCATCCCGCCTCGGTCGCGAGAGCCTGCAGTCGGAAGGTCAGATCCGGCGTCGCCCGGTAGTTGAGGTGCGTCTCGACGGCGATCTCGTTCGCCCCCGCACGCAGGAGTGCCAACGGTACCTCGACCACGAGCGGATCCGCGGCAGCCGCCGCGTCGCGGATGGCGGCGGTGGCGTAGGTCGTCGAGGTCAGCGGCCCGGCAGGCAGTCCCTTGCGGGCGACCTCGACACCGTTCACGTAGACCGCGGCGCCGTCGTTGGCGACCGCGATCAGCCTGAGCGAGGACAGGTCGGCCGGGTCCGCGATGTCGACGGTGTGGCGGAAGTACGCCGTCAACGGCCGGTCCTTCGTCGTGGCGAACGTGTCGATCGGCGTGCCGACCGAGGTGGCACCCCAGCCGAGGGTCGCGGCACCGGTCGGCCACGCGCTGTCGTCGTAGCCGGGCTCCGCCCAGCCGTCGCCGGGCGCGACGGGCTGGTACCACCAGGACCATGCCGCGTCCGCGGCGACCAGCTCGGTGACCCGCGCGACGGTGAGCACCGAGGTGCTCGCCGAGACGTTGCCCGCGCCGTCGGCGGCGCGCACGAAGTAGCGGGAGGTGCCGTCGAACGGGAGCGTGACCGTGGTGGCGGTGGTGGTCGCGATCGGACGGTCGTCGCGCAGCACCTGGTAGCGCACGCCGCTGGGGTCGCTGCTCGCGTCCCAGCCGAGGGTCACGGTGGTGCCGGTCTGGCCCACCACGCGCAGGCCGGAGGGCCGCGACGGCGGGCTCACATCGCGCGGGCTGAATCGGGCGAAGCCGCCGGAGGGGTCCTTGGCGCTGCGGGCGGAGGCGGCTGTCACGATGTCACCGCCCATCCAGACCCGGCCGTGGGAGTCGGTCGTGATCGCCCAGATGCCGCTGCCGAGCCGGGACCTGAGCGTCGGGGTGAAACCGGGGATCCGCTCGCCGGTGCTGGCGTCGAAGGCGCCGGCCCAGTGCACCGTGTCGGCCTGGGTCCACGGCGTGGAGTTGAGCGGCCAGGTGGTGGCGTCGGTGTAGGAGTTGGCGTTGCAGTGGCAGCCGGCGTACATCACGTCGCCGTCGCGACCGAGCGCCTGGAGGTCGCCGTGCGGGTCGAAGATCGTGGTGCGCTGACGGGCGAACGTCGTGGGCGAGAAGCCGAACATGCTGTGCTCCGAGCCGCCGACCCAGATCTGGCCGGGCGCCGTGGCGACGGTGCGTTGATAGTCGTTGGTGTTGCTCCACGTCGGGTTCCAGGCCGGGGTGGCCAGCGAGCCCGAGCCGTCGACCAGCACCGCGGCCGCGCGCTTCGCGCTCACCGCGCCCTTGGCCTGGGAGAAGAACCCGACGGCGTAGACCTGGGTGGCGTCCTCGGAGCCGGCGACGCTGGCCACCGTGCCGTTGAGCTCCGGGTTCCAGCCGGAGACGGGCAGCCCGTCGGAGACGTCGAGCAGGGCGAGGTTGCGCATGTAGGACCAGGTGGCCTGGCCGGCGCCCTTGACGTGGGTGAAGCCGCCTCCGACGACCAGGTGGTCGCCGACCACGGCGAGCGAGCGCACGGAGGCGACTCCGCCGGTGAGGCGGTTCTCGACCTGGGTGGACCAGTCCGTCGCGGTGGCACCGGTCTCGGGGTCGAGCGCGACGAGGGCCGCCGCCGGCTGGCCGTTGACCTGGCTGAACAGTCCGCCGGCCACGATCCGGCCGTCGGGCAGGGTCGCCAGGGTCCGGACCTGCTGGTCGAAGGTGGGCCGGAAGGAGGAGATCCAGTTGCCGGTCGTGACGTCGAACGCGGCGAGGTAGGGCTGCTCCCACTCGCTGCCGCCGTCGGTCCTGACATAGCGGAAGTTGCCGGCGACGAACATCCGGTCGCCGGACTGCGTGAACGCCTGGACTTCGACGTCACCCTCCGCCGACGCGTGGGAGGCCAGGCCGGAGACGCTCCAGTTGAGCGAGTCGGCGAGCGAGGAGGCCTGCGCCCGCTGCCGGACCTCCGCAGTGCCGCTGTCGGGGATCGCGTCGAAGGAGGCCGAGGAGACCTGGGGACGCAGGTAGACCTGGGTCACCGGCAGCGCGCTGCCGGTGTCGGTCGGGGAGTAGAGGTACGCCGACGTGGCGCTGGACCCGGTCGCCTTGGAGCCGTAGCCGAAGCCGTAGTCCCACCCGGTGACCGCGCGGCTGCGGGTGTCGACCCACTTCCAGGTGCTGTCGGTGCCGAAGGCGTTGGTCGTGCCGCCGGTCCTGGTCGTGCCGGCGATCGTGTACGACGAGATCGGGTGCAGCGCGTCGAAGTTCCAGACCCACCGGTCGCGCCGCGCGAGCCGGAGCCGCGTCTCCTGCCAGCTGGAGCCGTCGTTCTTGGCCGCCCGGCGCAGTCGGATGCCGTCGGCGAGAGCGTCGACCCGGCCGCCGTCGAGCAGCTGGTCGACAGTGGCGCTGGACATCTGGTGCACGTCCTGGCCGCCGGCGTAGCCGGGGTCGAGGAGACCGGCGTCGGCGTTGCGGCCGTCGTAGTCGGTGGTCCAGCCGTTGCGCCCCTTGCCGATCATGACCCAGCCGCCGCCGTCGGTGGTCTGGTCGCAGTAGACCTGGATCGGCTCGGTCATCGCCGGCGTGAGCAGCCAGTAGACGCCGCTCGGCGCGCTCGAGCGCTGCTGCTTGATCTCCCAGCAGGAGCCGGCGGCGGTCTCGGGGGCGTTGCCGAGCGCCGCCGGGGCGATGGGCCGGTCGACGCTCGCGGGCCGGTGCGTCCCCGCGGCGGTCGCGGCGGCGGGCAGGGGGGCGTCGAGTGCGACCAGGCCGGTGGCGAGGGCGAGGATGCTGAGGGTCGCGGCAGGGACGCGAAGCTTGGGCAACGGGGATCCTGACGTCTCGGGCATGGGAAGGTGTGTCCCATGCGGGGGACGATTCTGGTCGGCGCGACCACCCCGTGTCCTCATCAAGGTTGTTGAAGGAAGGTCGGGGCGACGTGGGACAGGTCACATTGCGGCTCGGGTCGATGCTCGCGGCCGCACTCCTGCTGGCCGGCTGCTCCGGTGAGGACGACCCGGCGACGTCGAGTGCGCCGGTCGGGTCGGACGGTGCTTCGGGAAGCCCCGCGGGTACGGCGAGCGGCTCGCCCCTGACTCCGGCACCGCCCGAGATCCGCGCTCACGGCGTGCCGGAGGCGACCGCATCGGAGGCGTCGGACATCGTGGGCAGGGCACTCACCTCGGTGAACGACGCGCTGGCGTCACCGGGCGAGGCCGCCACCATCCTCGACGACGCGGTGGTCGCCGGCGCGGCGCGCGAGGCGCTGCTGGCGCAGGCGGCGGAGTACGAGGACAACGGGTGGACCGTCACCGGCCAGCCCCGCGTCGTGCGCACGGTGGTGCGCGGCCAGGGAGCCCGCGTCCGGGTCAGGGCGTGCGTCGACCAGTCGGCCGTGGTGGTCACCGACGGCGCCGGCACTCGGCTGCCGACGGGCACCGGCGCGCCCCGGACCTGGATGGTCTTCACCCTCGTGCGGGCGGGCGACGAATGGCAGGTCGTGCGCCAGACCTTCCCGGCGGACCCGGACTGCTGACTGCTGACCCGCCCCGGCCCGCGTCTCAGGCGACGTGGGACAGCACGGTTGGCGCGGGGACGAGCGCCGGCCGGCTGCGGCGGACCGCGGAGAGGGCGGCGGCCTCCAGCAGGTGCTCGACGGCGAGCCGGGTCGCATCGGGGACGGCGACGACCAGGCCGCGCCGGGACAGGCTCTCGACCATCCGCACCTGGTGGTCGTCGACGTGCTCGCCGTGGGCGGCCTGCCGCGGCAGCACCACCGGGACCCGGCCCGCGTCGAGCGCGGTGAGGATCGAGCCGGCGCCGCCGTGGGTGATCACCACGTCGGCGGCCCGCATCGAGGACGTCATCTGCCTGGCGGTCAGCCAGCGGTTGCGTTCGACGCCGTCGCTGCCGAGCGTCTCGCCGACCTGCCAGGTCACGTCGACCCCGGCCGGGAGCGCCGCGACGATCGCGTCGACCGCGCGGGGGAACGGGAAGTGCTCGCTGCCGAGCGCGACCATGACCCGGCGTAGTGGGACGTCGGGTGCAGGTGTGACCTCGAAGGCGCTGAACGCGTCGAGCCCGCGCTCCCAGGGCGCGGGCCAGCCGGGCTGCGGGGCGAGCAGGCGCGCCTTCGGCAGCAGCGCGGCCAGGCGGCCGGTGGCCGACGGGCTGTCCATCCGGGCCACCGACTCGACGTAGAGGATCGGGGTGCGGAGCAGGGCCGCGGCCACCAGGTGCGGCGTCGCTTGGGCGGCGCCCGTCGAGACCACCAGCCGGGGACGCAGGCGGCGGTGGAGCGTGAGGGCGAAACGCAGGTTGCGCGCCGCCCTGGCGTACTCGCCGGACTGCACCAGCGGCGACCAGGTGACCTGCTCGCGGGCCAGGCGCTCGTCGGTCTGGATGTGCCGGGGGATCACCCAGTGCCTCTCGGCCCGGGGGATCTCGAGCGCGTCGACGACGAACTCGAGCTCCTTGAAGTGCCCGCCGACGGAGGATGCCAGCAGAACCGGGCCGGGTGCGGGGATGGACATGCCGCGAACCAACCCCACGACGTCGCCCGAGTGGTGGGCGATGGGAGACCTTCAACAATCTTGGCGAAAAGCGTGGATCAGGCAGGGCCGGTTCCCGCACTGGAGAGGGGAGCACCGGGAGTCCGGGGCTCGGAAGGACCGCTCGACAGTGAGAGGAAGCCCGATGACGACACGCCAGGTACGCCGCTACCAGGCGCAGCTCCACGAGATCAGCACCACCGTCGCCGGACTCGCGTCGGCCGCCGAGGTGCTGCCGATCCTCCCGGTCGGGGAGCGGGAGCGCTTCGAGGCGATGATGCTCAGCGAGCTGCGCCGCCTCCAGCGTGTGGTCGTCGGCGATGTCGGGAGCGCGGTGCGCGAGATCGTGGTCGACGAGGTCGTCGGCCCGCTGGTCGTCGCTCACGGGGCACGCGGCCGTCGGGTGCGGTGGCCCGGCTGCGGCCTGCGCGCCGCCGGCAGCGCCGACGTGCTGAGCGAGGCGGTCAACGTGCTCCTCGACAACGCCGCCCGCCACGGCGCGACCGACGACATCCGGGTCGAGGCCAGGCAGCGGGGCGACCGGGTCGAGCTGCGCGTCGTCGACTCCGGCCCCGGCGTCCCGCCCGAGCTGCGTGACGAGCTGTTCGGCTGGGGGCGCCAGCGGGACGGCTCGCCCGGACAGGGCATCGGCCTGGCCGTGGCCCGTGGCCGGCTGCGCGAGTGGGACGCCGACCTGCGCCTGGAGGGCACGGCCCCCACCACCTTCGTCATCGACCTTCCGGCGGTGGGCCGATGAGCACCGTCGAGCGCCGGGTCGCGATCCTCGACGACCACGAGCTGCTCGCGGAGTCGCTGGAGATCGCCCTCTCCGTCCACGGGTACGACGTGCGCCGGGTCCCCGTTCCCGCCGACGGTGGCGCGCCCCGGACCCTGGTCGACGCGCTGGTCCGGCTGCGTCCCCGGGTGCTGCTGCTCGACCTCGACCTCGGCAGGTTCGGGGACGCGACCCCTGTCATCGCCCCGCTGCACGCCGCCGGACTGCGGGTCGTCGTACTGACGGGGGAGCCGGACCGGGCTCGCTGGGGCCGGGCGCTGGCGGAGGGCGCGCACACCGTGGTGCCCAAGTCGAGCGCGCTGATCGAGGTGATCTCCACGGTCCGCCGGGTCGACGACGGTCATACCGTGCTGTCACCCGACGAGCGCTCCGCGCTGGTCGCGACCTGGCGCGAGCGGGTCGCCGAGCGGGCCGCGGACGAGGTCCGGCTGGCCCGGCTCAGCCCGCGCGAGGCCCGGGTCCTGGGGCTGCTGATGAAGGGCATGCACGTGCGCGACATCGCCGCCGACCAGGTGGTCTCGGAGGCCACCGTCCGCTCGCAGGTGCACGCGATCCTCACCAAGCTGGGTGTCTCCTCCCAGCTCGCCGCCGTCACCCTCGCCCACCGCAGCAGCTGGCGCCCGCCGGTCCCGGCCTAGATGATTGATGCGCGGGTCTCGCACGCTCCGCGACGCTCAGCATCCGCGCTCGCTGCGTTGCCGACGCTCGACGTGCGCCCAGCATGCCTTCGCGCCGGCGCCTTGCGAGCGCGGCGCCGAGCGCCGCTCGCAGCACGATCCCCGCGCATCAATCATCTAGGGCGGGTCTCCAGCCAACTTTCCCGAGAATCTCCGCCCCGCGTGGATCAACGCGCACCGCGGACCGCACTGGAGGGAGGTCAGGTCGCCCGGCCCCACATTCCGGGCGACCTGGCCTCCCCATCCCTGATCCGACACAGGAGCGACTCCGTTGGCCGACCCGACTGCTGACGCCGATGACGCCGCCACGCCGAGCTGGCCCGCGTTCATCCCCCACCGTGAGATCGACGGCCTGCTCGAGCGCATCGAGAACGCCGCCGCCGTCGAGCCGGCCGAGGCCGCACGGCTGCTGCGGATGATCTCGAAGGAGGCGCAGCGGCTGCGGGCCATGGCGCTGCGGATGACCACGGAGAAGCTCGCCGAGGCGGACCGGGAGGCCAGCGGGATCCTCAACGAGGCGCTCAGCCATGCCGACTCCATGCGGAGCGTCGGGCTCGCGACGCTCAACTCCCGCCTCGACGAGGCGGACCAGCTGATGGCGACCGTCCGCGAGGCCTTCCGCCTCGAGCTGCGCGCCACCCACCTCAGGGACGCCTGACCGGCGCCGCCCGCGACCACCCCGACGATCCCTTCCCCTGGAGGAACCGATGTTCAACCGCACGCGCAACCAGAGCGGACAGCAGTCCGCGATCGCCTCCGCCTTCGACGACGTGCTCGCCGAGCTCGGCTCGAAGGCCTCCGAGGAGCCGGCCGCGGTCGCTGCCGAGGGCGGCGCCGCCGGGGCCGACCCGAGCGTCCAGACCGAGACCTCGGAGCCGGCGCAGCCGGCGACCCCGGCCGTCTCGGCGACCGACCGGATCACCGAGCACGCCGAGACCCTGCGCGCCACTCGCGACGCCCAGCACAAGGCCGAGGAGATGCTCGCCCTGGCCGCGACCGCACGCAGCGAGGCCACCGACCAGGCCGAGCAGATCGTGCTCGAGGCCAAGACCGCCGCCGAGCAGGTGCGGGCCGCGGCCGAGGAGGAGGCCGAGCGCGCCCGGCGCGAGGCCGTGGAGTGGGTCAAGGAGCAGCGCGCCCGGGTCGAGAGCGCGACCGCGATGCTGACGCGCAACGCCGAGCGCGACGCCGAGAACATCCGCACCGAGGCGATGCGCTCGGCGATGCTCGAGGCCGAGCAGACCGCGCGGCTCTACGTCGGCGAGGCCGCGGCCCGCGGCGCCCGCGACGCCGAGGAGATCCGCGGCACCGCGCGTGAGGTGCTCCACCGGGCCGCCGAGCTCGGGGCCGACCTCCAGTCCTCGCTCGGGGAGCTGGTGCAGGTGCTCCAGCTCGCCACCGGAGCGGTCAGCGACCAGCTCCAGGCGATCGACGCGCTCCTCGACGAGGTCCGCCGCGACTCGGCCGCCGCGGCCACGACGGCGCCGGAGGCGTCGGCCGACCCGGCGGCGTCGGGCGACGCCGCGGTGCCCGAGAAGACCTCCGGCGAGCCGGCCTCCGAGCCCGGGGCGGCGTCCGACACCGGCGGGCCCGACACCGGCGGGCCCGACACCGACCGGTCCGCCTCCGCGTCCGACGCCGAGGAGCCCGGCGACGGTTCCCGCAAGCTCGGCGCGCTCTTCCGCGACCCGGCCAGCTGAGCGCGCCCCGACCCCCGCACGACGTCGTACTTCCAGTGAGGACCAGTCATGACCACCACACTCCTTGATCCCACCGACCAGCCGTCGGTGACGTCGGTGGCCCGCGGGGGCTTCCGGGCGCTGGGCGCTCTCGTCTGGCGGCGCCGCTGGGTGGTCCTGCTGGTGTTCGCACTCGTCGTCAACGCGGTGGCGGCCGGGCTGGTGATCGCGCCGCGCGAGTACACCGCCTCCGCCCGGGTGGCCGCGACGCCGCCGGCGACGGCGACGACCGGCTCCCCGGCCAGCTACACCGACCTGCTCGGCACGGTCGCCGACGTCGCCCGGTCGCGCCCGCTCCTCGAGGACGTGGCCGCCCAGGTGTCCCACCGCTCGGTCGCGCAGCTGCGCGACGAGGTCGAGGGGAAGGTCATCCCCGGCACCGTCATCATCCAGGTGTCCGTCCACGACGCCGACCCGGACCGGGCCGCCGAGATCGCCAACCTGGTCGTCGCGGCGCTGCCCGAGCACGACCCGAGCAGTGGCTCCTTCGAGTTCAAGGTGACGGAGGAGGCCGTCGCGCCCGACCGGTTCAGCTCGCCCAACGTCCCGGTGACGGCGCTCGCCGGCCTCCTGCTCGCCCTGCTGCTCGCGGTCGTCGCGGCGGCCGCCGTCGACCGGCTGTTCCGCACCGTCACCGAGGCCGAGGAGATGGGTGCGATCACCCAGACGGCCGTGCTCGGCGTCATCCCGAAGCCCGAGGACCTCGACAGCGTGCCGGCCGTCGAGCCGCGTGCCGACGAGTTCCAGGCGCTGCGCGCGCTGCGGATCGCGATCGAGTTCGCGAGCGTCGAGGACCCGAGCCGGCTGCTGGTCGTCTCCTCCGCCAGCACCACCGAGCCCGGCGCCGGCTGGCTCGAGGTCAACATGGCCGCGGCGCTCGCCGACGTCGGCCACCGGGTCCTGGTCGTCAACGCCGACCGCGACGCCAAGGTGCATCCCGCGCTGGAGAACCCCGGCGAGCCCGGCCTCTACGACGTGCTCGCCGGCTCCTGCGACCTGCGCGACGTCGTCATCGACGGCCCGGCGCCGCGGATCGACGTGCTGCCCCTCGGCCAGGCGCACCTGGCCGCGCCGAGCCTGCTCGAGATGCGGTTCCGCGGCATGCTCGACGACACCGAGGGCCTCTACGACGTCGTGATCGTGCACGCCGCCTCGGTCGCCAGCTCCGAGGACGCCCGGATCATGGCCATCCACGGCGCGATGGTGCTCACCGTGCCCTCCGGCCGGGTGCACCCGCGCTCGGTGCAGCGCGCCGCCGAGCACCTGCGCACGATCCGGCTCCGCGTCCTCGGCACCGTCCTCGTCGGCGCCCGACCGGGCCGCCGCAAGCGTCGTACGCGCTCTGCCTGACGTCCCGGACCGACATCCCCAGGAGGGGCATTCCATGAGCACCACCACCCAGGCTCCCGCCGACCGGTCGGAGCCGACCGAGACGTTCGCCGACATGGCGCGGTTCCTCGCCCATCTGGAGTACGCCGTCACCGTCGACCCCGACGAGGCACCGCGCGTGCTGCGATCCCTCGCCGACCACGCCCGCAGGGTCCGGGGGAGCACCTTCACCCGGATCACGGAGATGCTCGGGGAGGGCAGCCGTGAGGCCGACCGGATCGTGGCCCAGTCGACGGCGCAGGCCGAGCGGATCCTCCATTCCGCACTGTCCGCGCTCGACAGCAGGGTCGCCGAGGCCGACCGGGTGACCGCACACACCCGGGCGGCCTGCGAGGTCGAGCTGCGCGCCGATCGGCTCGCCCCGAAGCCGGCGCCGTGAGCGCCCACCAGAGCTCGCCGGAGTTGCTGTCCGTCGTCCGGACCCCGGTCCCGGCCGGGACGGCTCCGGCCGAGGGCCCCTTCTTCCGGGTGCAGCGCCACGGCCGGCTGCGCGGGGTCACCGAGGCGGTCGTGGCCGGCTCCCTGCTGATCGTGCTGCTGCCCCTGGTGGCACTGATCGCGGTCCTCATCCTCGGCACCAGTCGTGGGCCGGTGCTGTTCCGCCAGGAGCGGGTCGGTCACGGCGGCCGGGTGTTCGAGGTGCTGAAGTTCCGCACCATGTACGCCGACGCCGAGGCACGTGCGGCCGAGGTCTTCGCGCGGCACAACGACGGATCCGGGCCGCTGACCAAGCTCCGGGCGGACCCGCGGGTCACCCCGGTCGGGCAGTGGCTGCGCCGGCTCTCGCTCGACGAGCTGCCCCAGCTGTGGAATGTCGTCAACGGCACCATGGCGCTCGTCGGGCCACGCCCGAACACGCCGACCGAGGTCGCCAGGTTCGCGCCGTCGGAGCACCGCCGGCACGCCGTCCGTCCCGGGATGACCGGTCTGGCCCAGGTCAACGGGCGCAGCGACCTCGAGTGGGACCGGGCGATCGAGCTCGACCTGGAGTACGCCGACCACCGCTCGCTCCGCATGGACCTGCGCATCCTGCTGCGCACCCTCCCCGCCGTCTTCGGTGGCCGCGGAGCCTACTGACATGCGCGTCCTGCACGTCGTGGAGTCACTCGGCGGGGGAGTGCTGACCTCGGTGCTCAGCATGGTCGACGCCACGTCCGACCTCGAGCATCACCTGGCGATCTGGCACCGCCGCGAGCACGCCGACACCGGCGACCAGCGGCGCGCGTTCACGACCGTGCACGACCTGCCCGGTCAGCCGCACCGCGCCGCCCGCCAACTGCGCGACCTGGTCGCGACGCTGGCGCCGGACCTGGTCCACGCGCACTCGTCGTACGCCGGGGTGCTGGCCCGTTCCTCGGACCTCGGCACGTCGGTGGCCTACAGCCCCCACTGCTTCGCCTTCGAGCGCACCGACCTCGGCGCGGTGGCCCGAGCGGCGCTGCGTGAGGTGGAGCGATCCCTGGTCCGTCGTACCGACGTGCTCGTCGCCTGCTCGCCCCACGAGGGCGGCCTGGCCGCCGAGCTCGGATTCCGCAGGGTGGTGACCGTGCCGAACCGTGCCCTCCATCCGCCGAAGGGACGGGCGCGGCGCAGCGAGCCGTTCCGGGTCGTCGCCGTCGGTCGGGTCGCCGAGCAGAAGGACTGGCGCCACCTGATCGAGGTCAAGCGCGAGGCCGACCGCCGGGCCGCCGCCGACCTGACGCCGTTGCGGTGGGAATGGCTCGGCAGCGGCGACGCCGAGGGCGAGCAGGCGCTGCGCGCGGCGGGCGTCGAGGTGTCCGGCTGGCTGCCGCGTGCCGAGGTGATGGCGCGCCTCGGCTCGGCCCAGGCCTATGTGCACACGGCCGCCTGGGAAGGCGCGCCGGTGAGCATCCTCGAGGCGGCCGCGGTCGGCCTGCCGATCGTCGCGCGGGTGCTGCCGACCCTGGCGAGCGACGACGTCCCCGGCCTGGAGACGACGGTGGAGGGCCTGGCCGAGCGACTGCACGACCTGCGCGAGCCGCTCGCCTGGACCCGGGCGCACCGCCGTTCCCTGAGCTTCTCGGCCGAGCACTCGGCCTCGCTCCAGCGCTATCGCCTCACCACCGCTTACCGGTACGTGCCGTCGTCGACGAGCCGGGGCGCGGAAATTCCCCGGGCCGAGATGGATCACCGGATGGTCCCCGACGCACTGGTGCGGTGACGGCCGGCCCCCGAGTGGGGCCGGTCCCCCCAGACCAGAGCGGAGCGCGACGATGACCCAGGTTCTCGATCCCGTGGCCCTGCCCGGGACCGACCTCCGGCAGCGGCTGCGGGTCACCGTGGTCCAGCAGGGGGGTGTGCTGGGTGGTGCCGAGCGCTGGCAGCTCACCCTCGCCGAGGCGACCGACCGGCTCGACCTCGCCGTGATCGCCGTCGGCGACGGCCCGACGGCCGCCACCTGGCGCGACCGGGGCGCGCCGGTGGCGACGGTCCGGTCGGAGCGCCGCGCGGCACGCATCCCGCTGCTCGCGGCCCGCGTCGGGGCCGCCCTGCGGGCCGCGCCGCCCGATGTGGTCGTGGCGCACGGCGTGAAGGCGGCCCTCGCGGCGGCCCCGGCCGCCTGTGCCCTCGGCATCCCGTTCGTCTGGGTCCGTCACGACGGCTCCTTCGCGGGCTGGCCGACGGCGCTCCTCGACCGGGTCAGCGACGGCCAGATCGCCACCGGTGGCTGGCTGTTCGAGGGCCGACGCGCGGCGCACCCGCTGCTGCTCAACCCGCCCCGGACCACCGACCACCTCACCCGGGGACAGGCCCGCGCCGCGCTGGGCGTGGATCTCCCGGGCGAGCGCCTGATCGCCGCGATGGGCACGCGCATCGTCCACGGCAAGGGCATCGACGACGCCATCCGGGCGCTCGCCGACCCCGCGGCCGCCGCCTGGGACCTGGTCGTCGCCGGCATCCACGACCCCGACGACCCCGGCGAGGAGCACCGGCTCACCGCGCTGGCGGACGAGCTCGGCGTCGGCGGGCGGGTGCGCTTCCTCGGCGAGGTCCCGGCATTCGGCCGCCTCGCCCGGGCCTTCGACGCGGTCCTCGTGCTCACCAAGCCCACGGCGTCGCTGCCCTGGCACCGCGAGGCGTTCGGCATGGCCGCCTTCGAGGCGCTGAGCGCCGGCGTCCCTGTGGTCGTCACACCGCCGCTGGGCGCGATGGCCCAGGAGGGCGGCATCGAGGTCCGACCCGGCGCGCCGGCCGACGTGGCCGCGGCGCTGGTCGCGCTCGAGGACGCCGGCACCCGCACCCGGCGCGGCACGACGGGCGCCCGGGTCGCCGCGGCGTACCCCGACGCCGCGACCGCGGCCCGCGTGCTGGTCGACTTCCTCGCCGACCTCGTCCACCGGCCCGGGATCGGCCTCGCCCCGTCCGCGCCCGCGATCAGCGTGGTCACCACCGTGCTCGACGACGAGGCGGCCACCAAGGAGCTGCTCTCCGCGCTGGTGCCCCAGCTCGGGCCCGACGACGAGGTGATCGTGGTCGACGGCGGGTCCGCCGACGACACCGTCGAGGTGGTGCGCGCCTATGCCGCCTTCGACGAGAGGGTGCGCCTCATCGTCGAGCCCGGTGCGGGGATCTCCCGGGGCCGCAATGTCGGCATCCGCGCCGCGAGCCACGACCGGATCGCCTGCACCGACGCGGGCTGCGTGCCGGCGCCGGGCTGGCTCGCCGCCTTCCGCCGCGCCTTCGCCCGCGACCCCGAGGTCGACCTGTGGACCGGCACCTACCGGGTCGAGTCCCACCAGCCCTGGGAGCACGCCCTCGCCGCGGCCGGCTACCCCCGGATCGAGGAGCTGGCCCGGCCCACGCCGTGGGCCCGCACCTACGGCCGGCTCTTCGGCCGGTCCTTCGACGCGTCCATGCCCACCGGCCGCTCGGTGGCCTTCGCGCGCGTCGCCTGGGCGGGTGTCGGGGGCTTCCCCGAGCACCTGCAGACCGGCGAGGACGTGCTCTTCGGCCGCAGCATCGTCGCCGCCGGCGGCACCGCCCGGATGGTGCGCGACGCCGAGGTGAGCTGGGCGCAGCGCCCGACGTTCCGGGCCAACCTCACCATGTTCCGTCGGTACGGCGAGGGCAGCGGCAACTCGCTCGACGCCCGCCTGCTCGGCCGCGACCTGGCCCGGGTGGCCGCCTACACCGCCGCGGCGGGCATCGCGGTCCGCGGCTCCGCCGGCGCCCGGACGGCGGTGGCCACCGGCCTGGCGGCGTACCTCTCCCTCCCCGTCACCCGAGCCCTGCGAGGCCCGGACCCGCTCCGCACGGTGCCGCTGGTGCCGGCGGTCGCGGCCGCGCGCGACCTGGCCAAGGCCTACGGCGCCCTGGCCGCCGCCGCGCGCCGTCGGAGCCGTCGGAGCCGTCGGCGATGACGCTGCAGCGCCGTCTTCCGGTGCCCGCGCTGGCGGTCGTGGCCGTCCTCGCGGTGCTGCCGTTCGGTGGGGCCGTCTCGGTCGGGCTCAGCGTCGCGTTCGTGGCGATGGGCCTGCCCGCGGCGATCGCGGCGTGGTTCCTGGTGACCGACCGGCGGCCGGTGCCGGCCTCCCTCATCCTGCTCGGCCTCGCCCTCGGCATCGTGACCAGCCTGATCGCGGCCGCCGGGGGAGTGAACCCGGGGGACGCGATCACCCGGGTCGTGGTCGCCTTCATCGCCCTCGGGTACGCCGTCGGCCTGGCCATGGCCTACCGCCCGGGCTTCGAGCGGCTCGGCCTCGACCTGCTGGTCGTGATGGGCGGCTGCGTCGGCGCCTACGCGCTCAGCGGCGCCGGCGCCCTGCAGGCCGCCGCGGGGGGCTGGGTCGTCGACGGCCGGCTGACCGGCCCCTTCTCCCAGCCCAACGAGCTCGGCATCTTCTGCGCCGGGCTGCTCCCGGTGGCGGTCACCTGCCTGGTGACCGCAGGCTCCCGGCTGCGCACCGCGCTGCTCGCGGCGGCCACCCTCGCCATCGTGCTGGCCTGGGTGCTCAGCATGTCCCGCGGCGCCTGGATCGGCGGTTGCGTCGCGCTGGTCGTCCTCGCCGTCGCGGTCCCGCGGAGCCGTCGGCTGCTGCTACGGGCCGCGGCGGTCGCGGTCGCCACCTGTGGGCTGGCCCTGGCGCTGCCGCCGGGAACCCCGCTCCTCGGCATCCTCGGCATCCGGCTGCGCTCGATGGGCGACACCGGAGCCAACGAGTACGACGCCCGCCCGCTGATCTGGGGCGAGGCGTGGCGCCAGATCGCCGACCGCCCGTGGTTCGGCGTGGGCCCCGACGGCTACCGGGTCGCCGCGACCGACTCGCTGAGCACGGTCTCGGCCTACGGCGCCGACCACGCCCACGACCTCTATCTCAGCGTGCTCGTGGAGCGCGGCGTGATCGGCATGACGGCCGGTGTCGTGGTGCTGCTCGGCTGTCTGGTCGCCGCCCGGCGGCATCTGCTCGCCCAGGCGAGCGCCCCCGACGAGGAGGGCGCCGTGCTGTCGGCGCGCAGCCTGGCGGTGCTCGCCGGGCTGCTCGCCATCGCCGTGCACGGCGTCTTCGACATGCCGCTGTGGAACCCCATCGTCTACGGCTTCACCTGGACCCTCCTCGGGATGGCCGTCGTGGCGGAGATCGTGCCCCTCGTCCGCCCCGCCCCCGCCGGCACCCCGCCCGCCCCCACCCCCCAGCAAGAAGCGAGGACCCCCTCATGACCACCGCAGGACAGGCCCAGCGGCAGCGTGACCGATGGCGCTCCATCGGCATCCTGGTGGGTGGGCTGGTGCTGGCGATCGGCTTCGGGATCCAGATGATCCTGCTGATCCCCACGACCTACACCGCCACCAGCGCGGTCGCGTTGCGCCCGCTCGCGGCCGAGGTCCCGGCCGACACGGTCGAGATGCTGGCCCACGAGTACGGCGTCTCGCTCAGCTCCGCCGAGACCGCCGAGATCGCCCGGTCCGACGCCGCCTCCGCGGGGACCGCCGGCGGCAACGACGCGGACGTGTCGGTGAGCACCGTCCAGGATCCCGGCACCGCCACGCTGCGGATCGTCGTCTCGTCGACCAGTCGCAGCGCCGCGATCCGGGTCGCGAACGAGCTCGCGTCGTACGCCGTCGCCCAGGGGGAGGACGACACCACCACCCGCGTGGTGCCGGTCGTCGAGGCGGGCGTCGCCGGGGTGAGCTCGGTGCCGCCCCGCCACCTCTACATCGCGGCGCTGCTCTGTCTCGCGGCGCTGGTGCTCGCGGGCGGGCTCTACCGGATCCGGGAGCGGACGTGAGGCCCCCGGCACCCGCCCGGGTGCTGATGTACCACGGCGTCGACCACGTGTCCCGCGAACGGGACCCGCACGGCATGTTCGTGACGCCGGCCAACTTCCGGGCGCAGATGGAGCAGCTCCTGGAGGCCGGGTTCGTCCCCGTCACCGAGGCGGCCTACCTGGCGGCGCTGGGGGGCGCCCGACTCCCGCGCAAGGCGGTGCTGGTCACCTTCGACGACGGCTACCAGGGGGTGGGGGAGCATGCCGCTCCGATCCTGGAGTCACTCGGCATCCCGAGCGTCCTGTACGTGCTGGCCGACCTCCTCGGGGGCCGCGCCGACTGGCTGGGCGACCGGCTGGGCTACCCGCTGCTGTCCGCCGGGGAGGTGCAGGGGCTTCGTACGCAGGGGATGGCGATCGGTGCCCACGGCCTCGACCACGCGGACCTGACCGCCGTCGACGACGCCGAGCTGCGCCGCCAGACGCGCGAGACGCGGGCCGCGCTGACCGAGCTGCTCGGCGCGGACGTCTCGACCTTCGCGTTCCCGTATGGCGCCCACGATCGGCGCGCGCGTGAGGCGGTGGCGGCCGCGGGCTACCGCGCGGCGTTCTCCGTGCACCGGCCGGCCGGCCGGTTCGGCATCCAGCGCGTCGACGTCAACGCCACCGACACCCTGCGCACGCTCCGGGTCAAGCTGCACGGGCTCTACCCGGCCGCCCGGCGTACCTCGCGGCATGTGCCGCGCGCCCGCCGCCTGGTCCACGACCTGCTCGGCAGCGCCTACGACGCTCCGGAGCCGGCGCCCGCCGGTGCCGGAGACCCGCTGGAGGTGAACCGCTCGTGAGGCTGCTGCTGCAGCGGGCACTGGTCGCGCTCGGGGTCGTCGGGCTGCTGGCGACCGGCGCCCTGGCCACCCGGCTGACCTGGGCTCCGTCGGCCGACCCCGGCCCGAGCCCGGCGGCCTCGACGGTCACCTCCGACCCGACGAGGGCCGAGCGGGCCGAGCCGCCCGTCCCGGCGGCCCCTGACCCGGACCTCGGCGTCCAGCTGTCGGCCCACCACCGGTCCAAGCCCGACTACGCCCGCCGGGTGCTGGCCCGGCTGGCCGAGTCCGGCGCCGGATGGGTCCGCGTCGACGTCGGCTGGGCGACGCTGCAGCCGACGCCGTCGGGCCGCTTCGAGCGGTGGTACGCCGAGCTGATCGACGACGTGCTCGCCGCGGCGCGCGACCACGACCTCAAGGTCATCGTGGAGTTCTGGCTGACCCCGTCCTGGTCGAGCCCCAACGGCAGTCGCTACGCCCCGCCCACCGACCCGGCCGCCTACGCCCGGGCCATCGGCCGCGCCGCGCAGCGTTGGGGACACCTCGTCGACGCCTGGGAGGTCTGGAACGAGCCCAACTTCGAGGGCTTCTTCGAGGGCGCCGACCCACAGACGTACGTGAACCTGCTCTGCGCGGCCTATCCCGCGGTCAAGGCGTACGACGACGCCCCGGTCCTGTTCGGCGGCATCATGTACAACGACGCGCCCTGGCTGACCCGCGCCTACGAGGCCGGCGCCGCCGGGTGCTTCGACGCCCTCGCCGTCCACCCCTACATCGGGCCCAGCGACGCGGCCCCCGAGACGGCGTCGGTCGGCGCGGTCTGGCGCCTGACCAGCACACCCATGGTCCACGACGTGATGGCGCAGTGGGGCGACGGCGGCAAGCAGGTCTGGATCACCGAGCTGGGCTGGTCGACGGGCACCGAGAACGACGGCAACCCCTGGGACCGACCGGTCTCGATTCCCCAGCAGGCCGACTTCCTGCGCCGCGCGGTGGACCTGGTCCGCGCCGAGTACCCCTACGTCGGTCCGATCATCTGGTACCGCGACGTCGACGGCCCGACCAAGGCCTACCAGGACGGCTTCGGCCTGATGCGAGCGGACCTGCGCGCCAAGCCGGCTCTGCGGTCCTTCGAGGCGGCGGTCCGAGGTGACTGAGCCGCATCCGACGGATCGACCCGGTGGGCCGCCTGCGGCGCCGGACGGCGCGGTCGAGGAGATCACCGGATGGGACCAGGGCCTCGCCTACGTCGAGACGGTGCTTGCCCGGCTGGTCGCCGACCGCGCGGAGGCGGCCGACCTGATCCGGGCCCGGGCGCGGGCGACCGCGGCCGACGAGGCTCGGGCACAGGCGTTGGCCCACGTGGTCGGCGAGGCGGTCCGGGCCGCGCTCCTGGCCGACACCGCCCGGGCGGCGGCCCGGCTCCGGGTCGCCGAGGCGGCCCGTGCGGTGCTGCCGTTGCGCGCCTCCGCGGCGGAGGTGCGTGCGCTGCTGGACGTCGCGTTCACGACGGCGCGTGCCACCGAGCGGGCGCTGGGGGACCTGCTCCCGGAGGGGCCCGCGCGATGACCGCCCTCGGCACCACGCCCGAGTCCCGCGTCCGGGCCGTCGCCGGCGCGGGCTGGCTCGGGCTCGGTGCGGTCGCCGCCAAGGCCTGCCAGACCGCGGTGCTCCTGGTGTTCGCGGCCGTGCTCGCACCCGCGGAGTTCGGCATCATCTCGCTGGCCGCCGTGCTGCTGAACGTCTGCGTCGTGGTCGCCGACCTCGGCACCAGTACCGCCCTGGTGCCGTTCCGCGGCGACGCCGAGCGGGCCGCCCGGAGCGCGCTGTCCCTCGCCCTGGGTCTCTCGCTGACCCTCGTCGCCGTCGTCTGGGCCGTGGCGCCTCGGCTCGCGGCCGTGCTGCAGATCGGCGCCGAGGGTGCCACGGTGCTGCGTGGGGTCGTGCTCTGCCTGCCGTTCGCGGCCGCGGCCGGGGTCAGCGCCGAGCTGGTGCGGCGCTCTCTCGACTTCCGGCGCCGGGTGCTCCCCGACATCGGGGGCAACGCGGTCGGTGCCGTGGTCACCGTCGCCGCGCTCGCCGCGGGCCAGGGGGCGTTCGCGCTCGTCATCGGTCAGCTGGTGCAGGCGGCACTCGTCCTGCTGCTGTTCTGGCTGCTGCAACACCCGGTGCTTCCGGGCTGGTCGCGCGGCGACGTGCGCGCGCTGCTCGCGTTCGGCGGCGGCTGGGCGGGCAGCAGCCTGCTGACCCTGCTGATCCTGAACCTCGACTTCCTGCTCGTCGCCCACCGACTCGGCGCCCACGACGTCGGCACCTACTCGATGGCGTTCCGGCTCGCCTACATGCCCTATCTCCTCATCGCGATGGTGATCGGCGGCAGCCTGTTCGCCCACCTGAGCCGGATGCGCGGTGCCGCCGTGGGACGGGCCGCGATCGACGCCGCGCTGCTGGTGCACGCCCTCGTCGTGCCGCTGTACGCCGGCCTGCTGGTGCTCGCACCCGGTCTGACCGTGCTGGGGGAGCAGTGGGCACCGGCCGTGCCCGCGCTGCGCTGGCTCGCGGTCTACGGCCTCGCGCTCAGCGCCCTCGAGGTGCTCGTCGTGGTGCTCAAGGCGGCGGGCCGGACGACCGACGTCCTCGCGCTGACCGGCCTCCACCTGGTGCTGCTGCTGACCGTGCTGCTCCTCGTGGTCGATCGCGGCATCACCGCCGTCGCCGCCGCGCAGGTCGTCGCCGTGGCCCTCACCGTCCTCGCCGCCGGGGCGCTCGTCGCCCAGCGGGTGCCGGCGATCCCCTGGCCGGAGCTGGGGCGCGGGCTGCTCCCCGTGGCCGCCGGCGGCCTGGCTCTCGGCGCCACCGCGCTCGGCGCCGGCGCAGTGCTGCCGGTCGCGCGCGACTCGCTCGGCGGCGTCCTCGTGGCCGGCACGCTGTCGCTGACCGCCTATCTCGCGACCGTCGCGGTGCTCGACCCCGCCGATCGCACCGGTCTGCTCCGCACGCTCCGGCCTCGTCGCCGAGCGGTGTCCGCCGTACCCAGGACCGTCCTCACGACCGGACTCCTGGCCGCCCTCGTGGCAATCGGCCTCGGCGCCGCCGCCCTCGCCGTGCTGGCGCCGGTCCCTCTGCTCGCGGCGCTGGCCGGCGCAGCGGTGGTCGCCGGGGCGTTGCTGCGGCTCGAGTGGGCGGCCGTGCTGCTGGTGGTCGCCGAGCCCTTCGGCGATCTGCTCCGCGAGGTGCACCCCGAGGCGGTCAAGGCGATCGGGCTGCTGCTCTTCGGCTCCTGGGCGCTGCGGCTGGCCGCGGGCGCCCGCCCGTCGTTGGCCCGGCATCCCGCGGGCGGCGCGCTCGGTGTCGTCGTGCTGGCCCTGCTGGCCTCGTTCGTGGTGCGCGGCATGGATCTCGCGGTCGGGCTCGACCACGCGGTGAGCTACGGGTCCTACGCGCTGGTCGTCGTCGCCCTGGTCGACGCCGTGCGCCGCGGCCGCCCGGGTGCCGAGGCCGTCGCGGCGCGGCTGGCCACCTGCTTCTTCCTCGCGTGCACGGCGGCCGGCACGGTCGCGATCCTGCGCTTCCTCGCGACGGGCGGCCGCGCGGGCGGGCCGCTGGAGGACCCCAACGACCTGGCCTTCTTCCTCGTCGCCGCCCTCCCGTTCGCCTTCGTGGTGGCCCATCGCCGCCGCCCTCCGGCGGTGGCCGGGGTGGCCGCCTGCGCGGCGGTGCTGGTCGTGGCCACGTGTGCCACGTTCTCCCGCGGGGCCCTGCTGGCGATCGTGGTGATGACGGTCGCGGCGCTGCTGCTGCGGACGCTGCGCGTGGCCACGGTGGCCTGGGTCGCGCTGGCCGCCCTGACCGGGCTCGGGCTGCTCTGGGCGACCCATGCCGACGTCGTCGAGCGCAGCATCGCGGAGAAGGAGCACATCGCCGCCGCGAACGTCGACTCCCGCTACACCACCTGGACCATGGCCGCCGAGATGACCGCCGACAGCCCGTTGCTCGGTCAGGGTCCGGGCGGCTTCGCGGCCGCGACGCCGTCGTACGTGCCCGGCGACGTGTCCGCGGTGCCGCAGACGGTCGTCCACAACATGTACCTCGACGTCGCCTCCGAGCTGGGCCTGGTCGGGCTGGCCGCCTTCCTCGCCCTGCTGGCGTACGCCGTGCGCGGCGCGATGCGCGCACGACGGGTGCCCGAGCGGCGGCGGCCCGCCGACGCGGTGCTCGTCGCCTTCGCCGGCACGCTCACCGCCGCCTGCTTCCTGAGCGAGCAGTTCTACCTGCCGATCTGGCTGCTCGTGGCGCTGGGCGTCGCGCTCGACCCCGGCCCGGTCCTCGAGCGGCGGCGGTGAGCATGCGCGTCCTCCAACTGATCACCCAGAGCCGGGGCGGTCCGGTCGACCACGCGACGGAGCTGGCGGTCGAGCTGGCCCGTCAGGGGCACGACAGCCACCTGGTGAGCCCACCCGGCCCCCATCTGGCCCCGGCCGCGACGCAGGGCGTCACGGTCCATGTCGCGGCCGTCGCCCGGGCCACCGATCTGCGCGGTGCGCGGGCGGTGGGCCGACTCCTCGCCGCGGTCGCCCCCGACGTCGTCCACCTCCAGGACCGCCGCGCCGGCCTGGTCGGCCGGGCGCTCGCCGGCCCGCGGTCGGTGCCGTCGGTCTACACGCTGCACGGTGTTCCCGACCAGCTCGCGGACCTGGTGCCCGGCAACCTGCCGATCGCCCGGTCCCGACGACGCGACCGGTTGCGCTACCTGCGTCTCGAGGGTCTGCTCGCGCGCGCGCCCCGCTCCGCGGTGGTCACGCCCTGTCGCGCGCTGGCCGCCTACGCCCGCGACTACGTCGGGGTCCCCGGTGACCGCGTGCACGCCGTTCCCAACGGGGTGGGCCGGGACTGGCTGGACCGGCCCGCACCCCGGCCGACGGAGGCGGCGACGGTCGAGGTCGCCTGGCTCGGCCTGATGCAGCCGGTGAAGCGGCTGCCCGACCTCGTGACGGCCGTCGACCGGGTGCCCGGCGTGCGGCTGCACCTGATCGGCGACGGTCCCGAGCGGATCCGGCTGGAGGCCCTCGTCGCGGCCTCGGGGCATCCCGACCGGGCGCGCTTCGCGGGCTTCCGCGACGACCCGGCGGACGCGCTGCGCGCCGCCGACCTGCTGGCCCTGCCCTCCGCCGCGGAGGCCTGCCCGATGGCGCTGCTGCAGGCCATGGCCCTCGGCCTTCCCGTCCTCGCGACCCGGGTCGGCGGCGTCCCGGAGCTGGTCCGCGACCGCCGCGACGGGCTCCTCGTCGACGCGGGTGACGTCGGCGGCCTGGCCCGCGCCCTCGCCGAGCTGGCGGGCGACGCGGCCCTTCGCCGCCGGCTCGGCGACAGCGCGCGCGAGCGGGTCCGCGCGCACTACGCGATCGACCGCACCACCCGCGCGCTGGTCGAGGTCTACGAGCGGGTGGCCGGATGAGGATCCTGACCGTCATTCCCGAGCTCGGCGCCGGAGGCGCGGAGGTGGTCGCGCTCACCCTGGCCCGCGCCGCGGCCGCCGACGGCCACGCCGTCCGGGTCGCCAGCGCCCCGGGGTTCCGGGTCTCCGAGGTCCGCGCCGCCGGCATCGGCCACCTCGCGCTCCCCACCGTCGGTCGCCGTCCGTGGGACCTGGCGCGCGCCGTCGCCCGGCTGCGTCGGCTCCCGGCGCCGGACCTCGTCCACGCCCACAACCCGAAGGCGGCACTGCTGTGCCGCCTGGCCTTCGGCCGCCGGACGCCGCTCCTGGTCACCCTCCACGGCGTCGCCGACCACGAGCTCGGCGCGGCCGTGCGGATCCTGTGCCGCGCCGCCGACCACGTGGTCGTCGTCTCACCGCACCTGCATGAGCAGCTCACCGGCCTCGGCTTCCCGGCCGACCGCGTCACCGTGGTCCCCAACGGGGTCGACCGGCTGCCGTCCTACCCACGGTCGCGAGCACGGGCCGAGCTCGAGATCGCTCCCGACGAGGTCGTGGCGCTGTGCCCGGCCCGACTGGTCGACCAGAAGCGCCACGACCTGCTGGTCGAGGCCTGGGCCGCCCTCGAGCGCCCGCCCCTGCTCCTGCTCGCCGGCGCCGGACCCAACCGCGCACGCATCTCCGCCGCGGTCGCGCGCCACGGCCTGGCGGACCGGGTGCGGATGCTGGGGGAGCGCTCCGACATGCCTCGCCTGATGGCCGCCAGCGACCTGCTCACCCTGGCCACCGACTGGGAGGGACTGCCCATCTCGGTGCTCGAGGCGCTCGGTGCCGGCCTTCCCGTCGTGGCCTCCGACGTCCCGGGCATCGCCGACCAGTTCGGCCCCGCCGTCCACGTCGTACCGGCCGGCTCCGCTGCCGGCCTCGCCGCCGGCGTGCGCGCCGTGCTGGCCGACCCGCACCTCCGGGCCCGCCTGGCCGCCGAGGGCATCGCCCTCTTCGACCGGCGCTTCGGCGCCGAGCCGATGATCGCGCGCTATCGCGCCCTCCATGCCGCCATGACCGGAAGCTCGGTCCGGATCCCCACGACGACGGGAGTGTCACGATGAATCTCACCCGCAACCAGAGCCGGCGGCTGCTCTACGTCGGCGCCGGCTGCCTCGCCATCAGCCTGGTCACCGGACCGCTGCTGATGTCGGGCCTGATCGCCGGCGGTGGGGGATCCGACCGCGACCCCTCCGCGCCGCCGACCACCACCACGCCGGTCACGCCGACCGACGGCGGCGCGACCGCCGGCACGGCCGGGGTCGGCCCCGAGGTGGTGTCCTGGGGGAGGGAGGGGCGCCAGCTGGCCGTGGTGCTGCGCAACGACACGGACCGGATGCTCGACGAGGCGCGGGTGCGGATCATCGGTCGCAACGCCGCGGGACGGCAGGTCGTGTCGACCGCCGGGCCCGAGAACGACGTGTGCTGCACCGTGTTCGGACTCCCGCCCGGTGAGGAGTTCGCGGTCTACGCTCCGATCGACCCCACTGCCGCGGAGATCACCGACGTGTCGGTCGACTACGTCTCGACCGACTTCCGGCCGGTGCGTCCGGAGGAGGCGAAGGTCGTGGCCCGCAAGGGCAGGCTGCACCGCACCGCCGACAACACCGTCGTGACGGCGACGCTCCGCGCGTCCGGCCCGGTCGGCGACTATGTCGCCGCGCAGGCGATCCTGGTCGACGCCGACGGCCGCGTCGCCCAGGTCATCTCGGGCCGGTACTGGTGCTACGAGCCCGGCGTGCGCCGGCGGATCCGGCTCGAGCTCTACCGCCCCGTGCCCGCCGGCGTGCGCCTCGACCGGGTGATCGCGCACTCCATCCCCGACGGCGTGCCCCACGGCGGCAAGGGGAGGTGCTGAGCGATGGAGGTCCTGGTCACCGGTGGCGCCGGGTACATCGGGAGCACGGTGGTCTCCGCGCTGCTCGACGCCGGGCACCGACCGGTCGTCCTCGACGACCTGTCGTCGGGCCGGGCGGAGTTCGTGCGCGACCTGCCGTTCCACCGCGGCGACATCGGCGACCGCGCACTGGTCCAGCGGATCCTGGACGCCCACCCCGACCTCCGCTCGGTCGTGCACTGCGCGGCCCGGGTCGTCGTCCCCGAGTCGGTCGCCGACCCGGTCGGCTACTACCGCACCAATGTGGTCGGCACCCTCGAGATGGTGGCCGCGCTCGCCGACGGGGGCGTCACGGACCTGGTGTTCAGCAGCTCCGCCTCGGTCTACGCGCCCGGAGCCGGGCTCGGGCTCGACGAGTCGGCGCCGCTGGCACCGAGCAGCCCGTACGCCCGCACCAAGGCGATGATGGAGACCATCCTCGCCGATGTCAGCGCGGTGAGCGGTCTGCGCACCCTCGCGCTGCGGTACTTCAACCCGGTGGGCGCCGACCCGGCACTGCGGACCGGTCCGCATCAGCCGGTGCCCCAGCACGCCCTGGGGCGCCTGGTCGAGTGCAGCCGCCGAGGCGAGCCGTTCGAGCTGACCGGGGTCGACTACCCGACTCCCGACGGCACCGGCATCCGGGACTACGTGCACGTGTGGGACCTCGCGCGGGCCCATGTCGCCGCGATCGAGGGCTTCGACCGCGCACTCGACGGCCGACGGCACCAGGTGATCAACCTCGGCACCGGCCGTGGCACGAGTGTCCGGGAGCTGGTCGACACCTTCGCCGCGGTGGCGCACCGCCCCGTGCGGGTGGTGGCCGCTCCGCGTCGAGACGGGGACGCGGTGGGCGGCTACGCCCGCTGCGAGCGGGCGGCCGAGCTGCTCGACTGGAAGGCCGAGCTCGACCTGGCCGCGGGGATCCGCGACGCGCTGGCGTGGTCGTCGCGCCGGGCCGAGGTGCTGCCCGACCTCGCGGCGGTCGACCGATGACCCGGAGGCTGCTCGACGAGCTGCGGGCCGACCCGTCGCTCGTCGTCGACGAGGCGACCGGGCCCGGAGACCGCGCGCGGATCCTGCGGGAGGTCGAGGGGCGGCTGTGGGCTGCGGAGCACGGCATCCCGACTGCGGAGACGGTCGCCGCCGGGCGCCACGGCGCCTGGCTGGTCAGCCGTCGGCTCGAGGACCGACCCGGAGTCAGCCGGGGCTACCTGGAGGCTGCGCTCGAGGTCGCGCAACGGATCCAGCGCGCCCCTCGTCCCCCGCTCGCGCCGGTGGCCGACGCGTGGCGGGCGCCGCGGTCCGCGGCCCTCGGCAACGCCGCGCGACTGCTGGCCGGGGGCGTCAGCCCGCGCGAGTACGTCGCCACCCGGGCCACCGGTCAGCGGGTGCCCTGCACCGCGATGATCCACAACGACTTCCACCGCAGCAACGTGCTCCGCCTGCACGAGGGCGCCGGGGTCGCCGTGATCGACTGGGAGTTCCTCACGCCCGGACCGGTCCACCGCGACTTCCTGCAGCTGCTGGTCAACGTCCGCGACGACGAGCTGGCCCACGAGGGCTGGGAGCTGCTGCTCCGCTCGGCGCCGGCCGACGAGCACGACCTGATCGGCCGGCAGTTCCCCTGGCTCGCGCTGCGCACCTACGCCTCGCAGCTCACGGCCGTCGACGACGACCGTGATCTCGAGCAGCGGGCCCACAACCGCAGGCGCTGGCGCCAGGCCAAGGAGTGGTCCACGGCACTGCGTCGCTCCCGTGGATCAGAACGCCCGTGAGCGCGCACCTGAGGGAGGCAGCGCCATCGGGGCGCGCCCGGCGGAGCCGGCCCTGCGACGGGGGAGACTCGTGAGCGAACTGCAGACCGACCTGCCGACCTGGACCACGCGGGTCGCGACCGGTGCCGCGGCACTGGCCCGGGTGCACGAGCTCGCCGACTATCTCGACGCCCGCAGCACGGCCTACTGCACCACCGCGTCCTGGCTGGCCGCCGCGGCCCGCCATCTGCCCGGGGAGCCGGTCGTGATCACGGTCGCCGCCCACGGCGAGGAGGACGGCGCAGTGGCCGGTGCGGTCGCGCTGAGCCGCTCCCGGCGGCGCGGGATCTGGCGGATCGAGCTGCTCGGCGGCGAGCTCAACGACTACGGGCAGCTCCACTACGAGCACCCCGCGGCCGCGACGGCGCTCGCCGCCGCACTCGCCGACTGGGTGGAGCGGGAGCACGCCGTCTGGTCCCTCGAGCTGGCGCAGCTGGCCGCGGACGACCTCGTGCTCCCCGCACTCGTGGCTCGGCTCCCGCGGGCGCGGGTGGTGCCCGGCCCGCCGATCCCGCAGATCCGTGGCATCGGCACGACGTACGCCGTCAGCCGCAACCGGCGACGCAAGGCCAACAACGCCCTGAACCGGATCGCCGCCGACGGGCGTCGGGCCGAGCAGCTCGTGGTCCGCGACCCCGCGCAGCTCGAGCGCTGGCTGCCTGTCGTGATCGACGTACGCCGGCAGCGGGACCACGCGTGCGGCCGGCGCAGTCACCTCGACGATCCCGGGGTGCGCGCCTTCCACGAGAGCTTCGTGCGCGACCTGTGCGCCACCGGCAGCCTCACCCTCGACCTCCTGCTCGTCGACGGCCTCGTGGCCGGCTACGGCATGGTCGTGGCGGAGTCCGGCGTGCACCGGGTCTTCGACGGCCGGGTCGCCGACGGGCTCGAGCACTACCGCGGCGCCGTCGTCTGCGACCTCGCCGCCACCGCTCGTGCCGCCGCGGACCCGACCGTGACGACCTTCGACTGGCTCCGCGGGCGCACCGACGGCAAGTTCGGCAACCACGAGGAGCACCGCGTGGGTGTCCTGGCGACCTCGGGCGCGAGTGTGGAGCGGCTGGACCGATGGGAGCGGGCGGCCCGTGCCCGGGTGAAGGCCGCCCTGCCGGACGGCGCCCTGCGGAGGATCGCCCGGCGGTGACGACCACGATCGCCCCTCCCCAGGACACCCTGCGCCGCACCGGCAGCACGGTCGCCGTCCTCGCCGCGTCCGAGCTGATCGGCAAGGTCGCCACGTTCGTGATGTTCCTGCTGCTCGCTCGGGTGCTCGGGCTGGCCGAGTTCGGCGTGCTCTCGCTCGGCTTCGGGGTCGGCCTGCTGCTCGCGGTCCTGTCCTCGTCGGGACTCGACGCCCGGCTGATCCAGCTCGGCAGTGCGCGGCCCGACCTGCTCGACCGCTGCTACGGCGCGCTCGTGGCGATCCGGGCCGTGCTCAGCGCGGCCATCGGCGTGGTCACCTTCGCGGTGCTCCTGCTCACGATGTCGCCCTCCGAGGCCGTCACGGTGGGTCTGGTGGTCGTCGCCTGCCTGCTCGACACGTTCACCGACGCGGCGCGCGCCTGCTGCGGCGCCCGTCAGCAGCAGCACCGCTCCGCCGTGGTCCTGGTCGTCCAGCGCTTCCTCACCCTCGTCCTGGTCGGTGGCGCGCTGGCGCTCGCCCCGCGCGCCGACCTGGCCGCCCTGGCGTACGTCGGCGGCACCATCGGCGGCGTCATCGCGATGCACCTCGCGGCCCGTCGGGCCGGGGTGCGACTCCAGCTCCGCGGCAGCCGGCCCGAGATCCGCCTCCTCCTCGAGGCGGTGCCCGTGATGGGCCTCAACGCCTTCGCGTCGATGGGCCTGTTCCGCATCGACACCGCCCTGGTCGGCGTCCTGCTCGGCACCACCGCGGTCGGCGTCTACTCCGCCAACTACCGGATCTTCGAGACGGTCACCTTCGTGACCTGGACCCTGTCGCGCGCTGTGGTGCCGGTCATGGCGAGCCGGCCCGACGACCTCGACCACGTCCGGCGGTGGGGCCAGCTCTCGATGCTGGCGATGCTGGCGGTCTACCTTCCCTACGGCGTGCTGATGGCGCTGCGCGGTGACGACGTCGTCACCGCCCTCCTCGGGGCCGAGTACGCCGACCCGGGTCTGCTCGTCGCGCTCGCGCTGGCCCCGGCGCTCTTCGGGATCGGGCACCAGTGCGCCTCGCTCCTGCTCGCGCTGCGTCCCGACCCGATGGTGCTGTTCGCGAGCGTGCTCGCGCTGGTGGCCAATGTCGCCCTCAACCTGGTGCTCATCCCGTGGTGGGGCCTGATGGGCGCCGCGGTGGCGACCATCCTCTCGTTCGCACTCCAGGCCGCGGTGCTGCTGGTCGTCGTGCAGCACCGGATCGGCCCCGTCGTGCCGGTGCGCGGGCTGCTCGGCCTCGTCGTCGGCTGCGCGGCGGCCGCGACCTGCTGCTCGGTCATCCCCCCCTTGCTGCCCGCCGTGCTCGCGGCGGGAGCGGCGTTCCTGGTCGCGACCGCGGTGGCCACCCTCGTGGCCGACCCGGCCCTGGCGCGCGAGGCTCAGCGGCTGCGCCGCCACTGACGCAGGCACCAGCCCACGCAGGCGGCCCACGCCGCGACCACGAGGAGATCGTCGAGGTGGACGCCGTGGTCGGCGCTGAGACTCACGATGATCGGTCCCGAGAGCCGGGAGCTGCCCGCGAGGGCCGGGATGCAGATCCCACTGACGAGGACGGCGAGAGCAACCAGCTGCATCCGGTACGACATGGTCGGGACATCTTAGTGTCGTGTCCTCCGGGCAGAGCTGCGCGCGCCGCGGCAGCGGCGGCAGCACCGTCGGTCCGGCCGTGCCGATGTCAGATCCGATATCGCGCCGCGAGAAATGCGCCGGTTCACCGACCGGTGCGGGCAATCTCGTCTCGCGCGGCGTGGGGGTCCGCCGGTACGAGGGGGCACGACATGTGGGGGATCGTCGCGTCGTTCGAACGACGGGCGGAGGGTGACGCCGAGCTGACCGAGACCTGGTCTCGGGCGGTCGGCCGGCTCGACGGGGCACGGGCGCCCTTCGCGCGCGCGGTCCTCGCGAACGCGCTGGCGGTCGCCCGCTTCGGCGACCTGTCCGACCTCGAGCTCCTCGCCCGCCTGGTCCGCGATTTCGGCGGCCGCGAGGTCGCCGAGTGGCAGGAGCGGGGCCTGCAGGTGGTGGACGGCCCGACCCGCCCGCTCACCACCAGGCTGGCCCGGGCCCTCGGCCGGCACGCCTGGGGGCTGCCCGCGGACGACATCGCCGGTGTCGACCTCGCCGAGCGCCCCGACCTGGTCGCGGCGTGCGGGGAGGCGGCCATCCGGCTGCTGAGTGTCGGCTCGGCCGCGGCCGAGCCGCCGGTCATCCTCACCCTCGAGGATCTGCTGACGGTCTTCCGCACCGGCGGAGCACTGGAGTGGCGGGCGCTGGTGGCGGCCAACCGGGCCGCGCCCTGGTCCGGCTCCGCCGAGGACCACCTGGCTCTGCTGGATCCTGCCGTCCACGTCGCCGAGACGAGGAGCCTGCGGGCGGTCAGCCAGACGGTCCGCCGATGGGCCGAGGACGACGAGCGCTCGGCCATCGCAGCGCACATCCGCAACGCGATCGCGGAGACCGGGCTGACCCAACGGGAGTTCGCCGCGCTGGTGGGCACCTCGTCGTCCCGGCTGTCGACGTACGCCACCGGGACGGTGACGCCGTCGGCGGCGATGATGCTGCGCATCAACCGCCTCGCCCGGCGCCTGCGCGGGAGCGGCTCCGGCGCCCCGGGAGACGCGCCCCAGGCCTAGCGCGGCCGCCGCCGACGATCACCGGTCGGGAATTTTCCGTCGTCGACGCAGAAATCGCGTCATGACGGTGGGTGCCTCGGCGTCCAGTGACTGTCGGCCCACGCCGACGGCTCTTGGAACTCCCCATGAAGGTGACCGATGACCAGCAACCCGGCCGCAGTGCAGCCGCTCCCGACCGCCAGCCTCCTCGAGGACACCCTGCAGCGCCTGCGGCTCCGCGAGGCGGACATCGTGGCCCGCGACGACAGGGCCTGGGCCGCATGGCGCCGCTGGGAGCACGGGCAGCGCGGCAGGGTGCCGGCCACGCTCGGCGCGGTCCAGGCGAGCTTCGTCGCACTCGCGGTCCTCGACGACCCGGCCGACCTCGACCGGGCGGTCGCGCTGGCCGACCAGCTCGGGGTCGAGAGGGTGGCCCAGCTCCAGCACCGGGCGAGCCGGGTGGTCGACGCCGATCCCGGCCTCCCGCGGACGACCCGCGTCGTCCACCGGCTCCTCGGAGCCGACGCGTCGGCCCGGCTCGGCCGGGCGCTCCTCTTCGCCGACATCGCTCTCGACGCCGCCGCGCCCACGGACCTCACCTCGGTCCGCTCGGCCCTGGTCGCGTTGAGCCACGGCGGGTCGGTGGTCGCGGGCCGCGAGGCGCTCGGGATGCTCGCGACGGAGCCGTGGGGGCCGCTGGCCGACGAGCTCACCGACCAAGCCGCCGCGGCCGACCGCGACGCCATCGCGACACTGCTGGCCTGGTGCCGTGAGTGGCGCGCCGACCAGGACCGGCGCGTCGTGGGGCGGCAGATCCAGCGGCTGATCGCCCTGAGCGGCGTCACCCAGCGGCAGTTCGCGGCCCGGATCGGGACCTCGCCGTCGCGCCTGTCGAGCTATGTCACGGGTGCGGTGACGCCCTCGGCCACGCTGCTGCTGCGCATGCAGCGCTCGGCGCGCGCGTTCCAGATCGAGCTGGCCGCCGCCTCGGCTGCGCGGGCCTGAGGCCGGTCGGGCCCCCGGAGGCGGGACCATGACCTGTGAGGTCATGGCGGGCGGTCCCCGGCTGCCTAGGGTGGCCCCCATGACCGCAGTGATGGAGAGCCCGCAGGTCGGGCCGTTGCTTCGCTCGTGGCGTGAGCGCCGCCGGTTCAGCCAGCAGGAGCTGTCGAACCGGTCGACCGTGTCGACCCGGCACCTGAGCCGGGTCGAGACCGGGCGGGCGCATCCGACGCCGGACATGATCCTGCACCTCGCGGAGAACCTGGAGGTGCCGCTGAAGGAGCGCAACCGACTGCTGCTGGCCGCGGGCTACGCGCCGCGCTACGCCGAGCACTCGCTGGAGGACGGCTCGCTGGCGGTGGTCATGGACGGCCTGCGCGGCCTGCTCGACGCGCACCTGCCCTATCCCGCGCTCCTGCTCGACGACCACTGGGACGTCGTGGACGCGAACGCGGCGATCGGTCCCTTCCTCGCCGGGTGCGCACCGGACCTGCTCGAGCCGCCGATCAACGTCGTCCGCCTGTGTCTGCGCACGGACGGGCTGGCCGATCGGATCGGCAACCTCGACGTGTGGGCCGGGCACCTCTACCACCGCGCCGCGGCGCGGGCCGAGCGGACCCACGACCCGCGTCATCACGCGCTGGTCGCCGAGATCGCGGACCTCGCCGGCGGTGTGCCGAGGCTGGACCCGGTGACCGTCGGTCCGGTGCTGACGCTGGAGCTGCACCACGAGGGCCACCTGCTCCGGATGTTCAGCACCGCCGCGCAGTTGACCACCGCGACCGACGCAGCCCTGGAGGGCCTGGCCCTGGAGACGTTCCTGCCGGCGGACGAGGAGACCCGCGCGTTCTTCGGCGCGTGAGCCATTCCCGAGACGCACCGCTAGGTTCGATCCGTGCAGACCACCCAGATCCGCCTCGCCGCCCGGCCGGTCGGTGAGCCGGCCGACAGTGACTTCGCGTTCGTCACCGAGGACCTTCCCGAGCTCGCGGACGGACAGGTGCTGCTCCGCACCGTCTACCTCTCCCTCGATCCCTACATGCGCGGCCGGATGAGCGCCGCGAGGTCGTACGCCGAGCCGGTGCCGGTGGGCGGGGTGATGGTCGGCCAGACCGTGTGCGAGGTCGTCGAGACCCGCTCCGAGAGGCGTGCGGTGGGGGACCTGGTGCTCGCCTACACCGGCTGGCAGACCCATGCCGTCGCCGACGCCCGGCACACCCGCGCGCTCGACCCGGCCGAGGCGCCGGTGTCGACCGCGCTGGGCGTGCTGGGCATGCCGGGCTTCACGGCGTATGCCGGACTGCTGGAGATCGGTCGCCCGCAGCCGGGGGAGACGGTCGTGGTGGCCGCGGCGACCGGCCCGGTCGGCTCGGCGGTCGGGCAGATCGCTCAGCTCAAGGGCGCGCGTGCCGTCGGCATCGCGGGCGGGGCGCAGAAGGTGCGCGCGCTCACCGAGGAGTTCGGCTTCGACGTCGCTCTCGACCACCGCTCGCCGACCTTCCGTGACGATCTCGCCGCCGCGACCCCGGACGGCATCGACGTGTACTTCGAGAACGTCGGCGGCCCGGTGGCCGACGAGGTCGTCCGCCGCCTCAACACCTACGCCCGGATCCCGGTCTGCGGGCTGGTCGCGAACTACAACGCGACCGAGGCGCCCGCGGGCCCGGATCGCCTGCCGGCCTTCATGAGCCGGGTCCTGACCCTGAGCCTCACCGTGCGCGGGTTCATCCAGAGCGAGTTCGAGGCGACGTTGAGCGAGCCGTTCCGTCGCGACATGGCGGGGTGGGTGCGCGCCGGCCACGTGCGCTACCGCGAGGACGTGGTCGAGGGACTCGAGAGGGTGCCGGAGGCCTTCCGGGGCCTCCTCGCCGGTCGCAACTTCGGCAAGCTGCTGGTCAAGGTGGGCGACGACCCGACCGGATGACCCTTGCGGTAGGTGTTACCAGCGGTAGCATGTAGGGATGGGCATCGGTGTGCACCAGACGGACTACCAGGACCAGCTGCGGACCCTGTCCGAGGCGTCGGTCGAGCACCACTTCGACGCGTTCGTCGACATCGCGTGGGACGACCCGGCGTACGCGATCGACCCGTCGGACCCGCGCTGGATCCTCCCGGACGTCGACCCGCTCGGGCGCACGGAGTGGTACCGCTCCCTGCCGGTGGACCGGCAGATCGAGGTCGGGTTCTACCGGCAGACCAATGTCGTCAAGGTCGGGCTGCAGTTCGAGCAGGTGCTCATCGCCGGCCTGATGATGTACTGCCTCGACCTGCCCAACGGGCGCGCCGAGTTCCGCTACTCCACGCACGAGGCGACCGAGGAGTGCCACCACACCCAGATGTTCCAGGAGTTCGTCAACCGGACCGGCCTCGACGTCCCCGGGGCGCACAGCCTCTTCCGGGCTCTCGGACCCTTCCTCCCGCTCGCGGCCAAGCACCTCCCCTTCATCTTCTTCGTGGGCGTGCTCGGGGGCGAGGAGCCGATCGACTACGTCCAGAAGGTGATGCTCCGCTCCGGGGCGCCCATGCACCCGCTGCTGGAGCGGATCAGCCAGATCCACGTCGCCGAGGAGGCGCGGCACATCGGCTTCGCGCACCAGTTCCTCGAGCACCGGGCGCCGGCGCTCAACGGCGTCCAGCGGGCGTTCGCCTCGATCCTCACACCCGTGCTGATGCGCGTGCTGTGCGACGCGATCGTCGTGCCCGGTCCGAAGGCGGTGCGCGACATGGGCATCCCCCGCGAGGTCGTGCGCGAGGTGTGGTGGCGGAGCCCGGAGTCGCGGAAGTTCCTGCGCGACATGTTCGGCGACGTGCGGATGCTGGCGGAGGAGACCGGTCTGATGAACCCCGTCTCGCGGCGGATCTGGCGCGCCCTGGGGATCGCGGGGCGGCCCAACCGGTTCCGCAGCGAGCCGGCGCCGGCCGCGGACTGAGCCGCGAGACGCGCCCTACGCCTCGGTGAGGCTGCGCCGCATGTCCACGACCCACTGCCGGTAGGCCACGTGCGAGGCGCGCAGGGCGTCGCCGGGCCAGTCCGCGGGGAGCAGGGCGGCGGGCAGGACCGGGTCGGTCAGCAGGTGGCGGCCCGAGGTCGCGCAGGCGGTGAAGCGGAGCACCGGGTCCTCGGTCTCGGCGGCGGCCAGCAGGCGACGGGCGGTCGCCGCCCACGTCGGGAGGTCCCACAGCCGCGCGGCGAGCGCGGCGGGGTCGGCCTCGGGGGCGGCGCCGGTGAACCGCTCGCAGACGTCCTCGACGCTGCTCGGCCAGTCCAGGTGCAGGTTGGCCGGCCGCGTCCAGACGCCTTCGCGGAGCTCCGCGAGCCGGAGCGTCGTGAGCTCGGCGCGCAGCTCGGCCCGTTCGCTCGCGGTGCGCCCCGCGGTCGTCACGGCGACCAGCTCCCACGAACCGTCCCAGGCACGGAGCGAGGGATGCGTCGCCTCCTCCTGCCGCCGCTGGCGAGCCGCGAGCCGCTCGGACAGCCGGTAGCCGCCGTCGTCGTCGCGGACGACGTCCCCGGCCGCGGTCATCCGCGACAGCGCGACCCGCACGGTCGGCTCCGCGAAGCCCACCGCCGACGCCGCCGCGACCAGCTCGCGCGTGGTCAGCCGGGGGACCTCCGCGCCCAGCAGGAGGGTGAGCAGCGCGGAGCGGGTGGTGACGGGCTTGAGGTCGGCCATGGCACCGGTGATGTTACAGACCTCAGGCGGCTGTCGGGAGGTTGTTGTGATCTGTGTCTAACACTCTTGGCGCGACTGTCGTTGTTGTGTAACGGTGCGGTCATGACGGAGAAACGACTTGCGGGACGGACCCTGATGATGTCCGGCGGCAGCCGGGGGATCGGGCTGGCGATCGGGCTGGCGGCGGCGCGCGAGGGCGCCAACGTGGTGCTCCTGGCCAAGACCGACGTGCCGGACCCCCGCCTGCCCGGCACCGTGCACACGGCCGCCGCCGAGATCGAGGAGGCGGGCGGTCAGGCACTGGCCGTGGTCGGCGACGTCCGCGACGAGACGTCGGTCGAGCACGCCGTCGCCCGCGCCGTCGAGCGCTTCGGCGGCATCGACATCTGCGTCAACAACGCCTCGGCGATCGCCCTCGACGGCACCGAGGCGCTGCCGGTCAAGCGGTTCGACCTGATGACCCAGATCCAGCTGCGCGGCACCTACCTGCTGACCCGGGCCTGCCTGCCGTACCTGCGCGAGGGCACCAACCCGCACGTCCTCTCGCTCAGCCCGCCGCTCAACCTGTCGCCCACGTGGCTGGGCAAGCACCCGGCGTACACCGTGGCGAAGTACGGCATGTCGTTGCTGACCCTCGGCTGGGCGGCGGAGTACGCCGAGGCCGGTGTCGCCGCGAACTGCCTGTGGCCGGAGACCCTGATCGCCACCGCCGCGGTGCAGAACCTGCTCGGAGGCGACGAGGCGATGGGCAGGGCACGGACGCCGGAGATCATGGCCGACGCGGCCGTCGAGGTGCTGACCCGCCCCTCGCGCGACTTCACGGGCAACGCGGTCCTCGACGTGGACGTGCTCCGCGAGGCCGGGATCACGGACCTGTCGTCGTACGGCGGCACGGGTGAGCTGGAGTACGACATCTTCGTCGACCCGCCGAGCAGCTAGGGCGCGTCTCCCACGTCCCCGCCTGCTACGCGTCGTTTCCGACTCGATCTGGCGGCGTTGGGGCCGCTCGTCGTGCGATCCAGCAGGCCGTCGCGTCCCCGCCTTGCCAGATCGGCCGGAAACGCCGCTCGCGACGGCGCTGACGTGGCAGACACGCCCTAGCCGGAGCCGATGGCTCGCTCGGTGCCCAACCGGGCGCGGGCTGCGGCCCGGGTGCCGGCCTCGCGGGAGCCGGGAGCGGCATGGCCCGCGTGGGCGGCGCCCTTCCACGTGCCGCGGATGCCGTGGTCGCGCTGCATCCGGGCGAAGTAGTCGACGACCTCGACCTCCCGCGCCCGCAGGGCGAGCTCGGTCGACGTCGGGCCCTCGGGCACCGGGGGATCGGCGGCGATCGCGGTGGCCCGGGCCTCGGCGCGGGCGGCGGCCAGGCGTTCGCCGATGTGGTCGGCCCAGGCCTCGTAGAAGGCGGCCCGGGCGGTCGAGCCGTGCACCGGCTTGAGCTCCCAGCGCCGACGCCGGGCGTTCCACACCTCGCGCTGGTCGGCCTTGTGGGCCCCCGAGCGCAGATGGGCGTCGCCGTCGGCGACCATCTGTGTCACCAGCGTGGCGTAGAGCGCCTGCACCACGGCGAGGTCGGAGGGGAAGCCGTAGAGCGTCACCCGGGTGTTGCTGGTGTAGATGGCCACGCGGACGTCGTTGGCCCGGGCGATCTCCAGCATCAGTCGCACGTAGCGGGCCAGCGACCGCTTCCCCGACTCGCCGATGAGCACCGTCTCCCAGGCCGGCTCCTCGCGCCGCTCCTCGGCACCGGCGCTTGCCCGGGCCACGGCGAGCGCGATCTGGTGGCGGGTGGCCAGCGACTGCGCCTTGGCGAAGAACGCCTCGCGCTCGGCGGCGTTGGCGGTGCGCTCGGCCTGGCGCAGCAGGCGCCCGATCCGCAGCAGGGTCCGGTCCTCGCCGTCGACGCCGGTGTCGAGGCCGTGCAGCCGGTAGGCGGTGTGCAGCAGGTCGGCCTGCACCGGCTGGCCGATGTCCTCGAGCAGGCGCAGGAAGGTCGTGCGGAACGCCGCGCCGTGGCCCTCGGCCCCCGCCAGGTGATGGGCGACCTCGTGCAGCACGACGGCCGCCCGCAGCGACCATGCGCCCCCGACCTCCCGCGGCGGGATCGCGATCACGCCCCGCGCCGGCAGCTCGTCGAACTCGTAGTGCGCGCGGGTGTGGCCGCGCCGGGCACGGACCGCCAGCGGCACCGCCGCCAGGTCCCGACCGTCGCCGTCGTCGTACCTGCTGCCGGTGGCGCGCAGGTGGCCCAGGACCCTGTCGACGAAGGACTGGACGTGGGCGGGGTCGGTGAACCGGGGCTCGGTCTCGGGCTCGAAGGTCTCCAGCGCCGGCCCGACCTGGATCCGCAGCGCCTCGCCCGGCGCGCGCGACGCCTCGTCCAGCCAGCCGGCGAACAGGTCCTCCGCGGCGTAGACCTCACGGGTGTCGGGCATGGGCCCCAGCCTGTCAGGTCGCTCCGACAGATCGCCCTCCCGGTCGGATAGCCTCGCCCGGTGCTCGCTCTCCGGCGTCCGCTGCGCCGCCTCCTGAATCGATCCGTCCACTCCGCGTGGCGGTGGGCCGAGCACATGGGAGACGTCGCGCCGGGCACCGCGCTCGCCGACGAGTTCGGGACCTTCGGCCCGGGGGCGTGTCTCGCCTTCCCGCTCTCGGCGGTCGTCAACGCCTCCGCGATCCACGTCGGCCGGGACACCCTGATCGGCAAGTACGCCACCCTCTCCGTGGGCTACGGACCCACCCAGCGCGTGCTCCCGACGCGAGGGCTCGTCATCGGCGAGCGCTGCGTCCTCGGCGCCCGGGTCTGCATCACGGCGCACGAGTCGATCGAGATCGACGACGACGTGTGGTTCGGGCAGGACGTCTTCGTGTCCGACGCCAGCCACGGCTACGAGGATCCCGACGTCCCGATCGGCCGGCAGTTCGGCGCCCACCGACCGGTGCGCGTCGGTGCCGGCTCGTGGATCGGCCACGGCGCGATGATCCTGCCGGGCACCACCATCGGCCGCAACGTCGTGGTCGCGGCGGGCTCGGTGGTCCGCGGCGAGGTCCCCGACCATGCCGTCGTCGGGGGCGTGCCCGCCAAGCTGCTCCGCCATCTCGACGCCGGGGGGCGCTGGGCGCGCGCGAGCCGGGCCGCCCCCGGGTAGGGTGGTGGGTCCCGAGCTGAACGACTGGTACCGAACCGTGGGCAGGAGCCGCAGAACCCGATGACCGCCTGGCTACTGCTGGGGCTCGCCATCCTCCTGGTGCTCGCGTGCGGCCTGTTCGTCGCGGCCGAGTTCGCCTTCGTCACCGTCGACCGCGGCCAGGTCGACCGAGCCGCCGCCGAGGGCGACGTCGCTGCCGTCGGCGTGCAGAAGGCGCTCCGGTCGCTGTCGACGCAGCTCTCGGGTGCCCAGGTGGGCATCACCATCACCAATCTCGCCATCGGCTTCCTCGCCGAGCCCGCGATCGCCGAGCTGCTGCGCGATCCCCTCGCGCAGCTGGGCGTGGCCGACGGCGCCGTCCGCCCGGTCGGCGTCGCGCTGGGCCTGACGCTGAGCACGCTGCTGACCATGCTCATCGGCGAGCTGGTGCCCAAGAACGTCGCCATCGCGCTGCCGCTCGCGACCGCCCGGCTGACCCAACGCCCGATGCGGACGTTCACCGCGGTGTGCCGGGGCCCGATCCGGGTCCTCAACGGCAGCGCCAACGCCATCGTGCGCCGCCTGGGCGTCGAGCCCCAGGAGGAGCTCCGCTCCGCGCGCAGCTCCACCGAGCTCGCCTCGCTCATCCAGCACTCCGCCGACGAGGGCACACTCGACGCCGAGACCGCCGAGCTGATGGAGCGCTCCGTCGAGTTCGGCACGCGCACCGCCGGCGAGATCATGACGCCCCGCGTGCGCACCCGCTCGCTCGACGCCAACGACCGGGCCAGCGCCGTCATCGCGCTGGCCCGGGAGTCCGGCAACTCGCGCTTCCCGGTCCTCGACGACACGGACGCCGTGGTCGGCACCGTCCACGTCAAGAACGCCGTCGCGCTGCCGCTCCACGAGCGCGCCACGACCAAGGTGAAGCACCTCATGGCCAAGCCGATCCTGGTGCCGGACTCGCTGCGCCTCGACCCGCTGCTCGCGCTGCTGCGCGCCGACGGCTTCCAGATGGCGATAGTCCTGGACGAGTACGGCGACCACGCGGGGATCGTGACGCTCGAGGACGTCATCGAGGAGATCGTGGGAGACATCGCCGACGAGCACGACCGGCTCGGCCACCGCGGCCGGCTGCGCCGCGACGGCACCTGGTCGCTCTCCGGCCTGCTGCGTCCCGACGAGGTCGAGGACCTCACCGAGGTGGAGCTGCCCGAGAGCGAGGACTACGACACCGTCGCCGGACTCGTGCTCAAGCTGCTGGGACGCATCCCGCAGAGCGGGGACAGCGTCGTCGTACCCCTGCCGGTGACGGGGGAGGACGACGACGAGCAGCCGCGCCGCGCGATCCTCACCGTCGACCACATGGACGGACGGCGGGTCGACCGGATCTCGATGCGGGTCGAGGAGGTCGGCGCCGATGGGTGACCTCGGCGGAGTCCTGCTCGCGGTGGTCCTGCTGGCCGCCAACGCCTTCTTCGTCGGCGCGGAGTTCGCGCTCATCTCCGCGCGGCGCAGTCAGATCGAGCCCCGCGCCCAGGCCGGGTCCCGGATGGCTCGGATCACGCTCGCCGCGATGGAGCGCGTGTCGGAGATGATGGCCGGCGCGCAGCTCGGCATCACCATCTGCTCGCTCGGACTCGGTGCCGTCGGCGAGCCGGCGCTCGCGCACCTCATCGAGCCGCTCTTCCACGAGTTCGGCGTACCCGACGACTGGCTGCACCCGGTCGCCTTCGTGATCGCGATGACGGTCGTGGTCTTCCTCCACGTCGTGCTCGGCGAGATGGTGCCCAAGAACATCGCCATCGCGGGTCCGGACCGGGCGGCGCTGATCCTCGGTCCGCCCATGCTCGGCATCGTCACCGTGCTGCGCCCGGTCATCGCCGGCATCAACGCGATCGCCAACGGCATCCTGCGCCTGCTCCGGATCGAGCCGAAGGACGAGGTCGGCAGCACCTACACCCGCGAGGAGGTCGCCGCCCTCGTCGAGGAGTCGCACGGCGAGGGGCTGCTGGCCGCGGGGGAGTACGACCGGCTGTCGTTCGCGCTGGGGTTCACCGAGAAGACGGTCGGCGAGGTGATGATGCGCCCGGACACGCTGGCGACGGTCGTGCGCGGCTCCACCGGAGCCGAGGTCGAGGCGCTGTGCGCGGCCACCGGCTTCAGCCGGTTCCCCGTCGTCTCGGCGGACGCGGACGCCGACCTGCTCGGCTATCTCCACATCAAGGACGTCCTCGAGCCGGTCGAGGAGCGTCGCGAGCGCCCGGTGGCCGACCGCTGGATCCGCCCGTTCGCGACGGTGACCCAGGACGCGCTGCTGCACGACGCGCTCGAGGTCCTCCAGCGACGGGGCGCGCACATGGCGCGGGTCGTCGACCTCGACGGCACGACGCTCGGCGTCGCCGCGCTCGAGGACGTCATCGAGGAGCTGGTCGGCGAGATCCGCGACGCGGCCCACTCCGAGGAGTCATCATCGTGACTGTGCTGACGCTGCCCAACCTGATCAGCTTCCTGCGGCTGCTCGGCGTCCCGCTGTTCCTGTGGCTGGTGCTCGGCCCCGAGGCCGACGTCCTGGCCCTCGTCGTCCTCATGCTCTCGGGCGTCACGGACTTCCTCGACGGCTGGCTGGCGCGCCGCCTCGACCAGACCTCCGAGCTCGGCCAGCTGCTCGACCCGATCGCCGACCGGCTCTACATCCTGGCGGTCGTGGTCGGCCTGGCGATGCGCGACATCATCCCGTGGTGGGTGGCGCTGTGCCTGCCGTTGCGCGACCTGCTGCTGTGGGGGCTGGTGCCGCTGCTGCGGACCCGCGGCTACAGCGCGCTGCCGGTCCACTTCCTCGGCAAGGCCGCCACCTTCAACCTGCTCTACGCGTTCCCCCTCCTGCTCCTCGGCGACGGCGACGGCACCGTCGCGACCCTGGCCCAGGTCTTCGGCTGGGCGTTCGCGCTGTGGGGGATCGGCCTGTACTGGTGGGCCGGCGTCCTTTACGCCTGGCAGGTCCGCAAGCTCCTCGCCACGACGGAGCGGCGGGCCCATGCCTGAGACCCTCGACCGGGCGCGGACGCCGCTGCTCGCCCTGATCACCCAGGAGGCGGTCGACCGCGACTACCAGGTCGCGGCGGCCCGCGCCGCCACCGCGGACGACCGGGGGCCCCGGCGCGGCTACCGCGCGTCCGTCGTGCTGGTCGTGGGCCTGTTCGCGATGCTGGTCACCGTCGCCGCCGTGCAGACGTCGCAGAACGCCGACGTCGACGACGCGAGCCGGGCGAGCCTGATCGAGCGGGTCGAGTCACGCCGCGCCACGGTCCGCGGGCTCCAGGAGGAGCTGGCCGCGCTCCGCGCCTCCAACGCCGCCGCGGAGGACACGGTGCGCACGCTCGGCGGCCGGCTCTCCGACGCGCGGGCCCGCCTCTCGCGCGTCGGCGCGCTGACCGGCTTCGAGCCGGTGACCGGGCCGGGCGTGCGGGTCACCCTCGACAACCCGTCGTACGCCGGCGCGAACGAGCGACTGCGCGACTCCGACCTCACCATGCTCGTCGCGGGCCTGTGGGACGCGGGCGCCGAGGCCATCTCGGTCAACGGCCAGCGCCTCAACGCCCGTGGCGGGATCACCAACGTCGGGGAGGCGATCGAGGTCAACGGGGTCGGTGTCGCCCCGCCGCTGACCGTGCTGGCGATCGGCGATCCGCGGACCCTCCGCTCGTACTTCGTCGAGTCCCAGGCCGGCCAGCGCTTCTCGTCCCTGGTCCAGCAGTACGGGTTCGAGCAGCGGATGGACGAGGTCGACGACCTGCACCTGCCTGCCGCGCCCGGTGGGCTGCGCCAGCTACGGTCGGCGGTGCACGACCAGGACCGATCGAAGATGCGTGGAGGTGAGATGCCGTGATCGCGGTGCTCGGGCTCGTGGTGGGCGTCGTCCTCGGCTTCGTCTTCCAACCGGACGTGCCCCGCTCGGTGGAGCCCTACCTCCCGATCGCGGTCGTCGCCGCGCTGGACGCCGTGTTCGGGGCGCTGCGCGCCTACCTCGACGGCATCTTCGACGACAAGGTGTTCGTCGTGTCCTTCCTGAGCAACGTCGTGATCGCCGCCGGCATCGTCTATCTCGGCGACCGGCTCGGCGTCGGCGGCCAGCTGTCGACCGGCGTCATCGTCGTGCTCGGGATCCGCATCTTCACCAACGTGGCCGCGATCCGTCGACATGTCTTCCACGCCTGACCCCGGGGCCGAGGCGCCGGCCACGCCGACCGAGCGTCTGCGGGCGGCGCTGCTGCGCCCGTCGCGCCGCCAGCTGGTCGCCGCCGTGCTGCTGGCCCTGCTCGGCTTCGGCGCGGTCACCCAGGTCCGGCTGACCGGCGTCGACGACGACTACACCGGCCTGCGTGAGCAGGAGCTGATCGACCTGCTGGACGGCCTGGCGGGGACCCGGCAGCGCACGGAGGCCGAGATCGACCGCCTCGAGGAGGTCGCGGGCGGGCTGCGCGACGACTCGACCAAGCGGCAGACCGCGATCGACCAGGCCGACGACGAGGTCGACAGCCTCAACATCCTGGCCGGGCTGGTGCCCGTCACGGGGCCGGGGCTGCGGGTGCGGATCACCGAAGAGGACGGCCGGGTGCGGCTGGCGTCGCTGCTCGACACGATCCAGGAGCTGCGCACGGTCGGCGCGGAGGCGATCGCGGTCAACGGCAAGGTCCGGGTGGTGGCGCAGACGTCCTTCGCGGAGACCGACGGCGGCTTCGAGATCGACGGGGAGCGGGTCGAGGGTCCCTTCGTCATCGAGGCGATCGGCGAGCCGAGCGTGCTCGCGGGAGCGATCAACTTCTCCCTCGGACCGCGCAAGCAGCTCGAGGACGACGGCGCCACGGTCGAGGTCGAGGAACGGCGCACGATCGACATCGAGGCGGTCGTCGACCGCGACCGGCCTTCGTATGCGGTCCCGGACCAGGGGCAGTAGCCTTCGGGCCATGACGAACCCCGCGGACCTGAAGTACACCGCCGAGCACGAGTGGCTGCGCCAGCCCGGCGGGGTCGCCGGATCGGTGCGGGTCGGGATCACCGACTACGCCCAGGACGCGCTCGGCGACATCGTCTACGTCTCGCTCCCGGAGGTGGGCGCCGGCGTCGCCGCGGGCGACGCGTGCGGCGAGCTGGAGTCGACCAAGTCCGTCAGCGACGTCTACGCGCCCGTCACCGGCGAGGTCGTCGCCGTCAACGAGGCCCTCGACGCCACGCCCGAGCTGGTCAACACCGACCCCTACGGCGCCGGCTGGCTCTTCGAGATCGTCCCCGCCGAGTCCCAGGAGCTCGACGGCCTGCTCGACGCCGCCGCATATGAGGCCCAGCTCGACACCTGATCCGGTAGGTTCGAGACAGACCCACCGTGAGGAGCTCCTGATGCCGTTCTGCACCGCCTGTGGTCGGCAGAACCCCGATGACGCCCGCTTCTGCTCGCAGTGCGGGAACCGCCTGGTCGCGCCCGAGCCGGCGCCCCCGGTGACCGACGCCACCGCCACGATCCAGTTCGGTGGCGGCGAGCGGGTCGAGACCTCCGACCGGGCGCTGAGCCCGGTCGACGCCGCCGCCGTCGACGCCCTGCCGGTCGGCCACGCGCTGCTCGTGGTCCAGAAGGGACCCGGGTCGGGCAGTCGCTTCCTGCTCGACGCCGACGAGGTCAGCGCCGGGCGGCACCCGGAGAGCGGGATCTTCCTCGACGACGTCACGGTCTCGCGTCGGCACGCGGTCTTCCGCCGCGACGGCGACACCTTCACCGTCGAGGACGCCGGCAGCCTCAACGGCACCTACGTCAACCGCGACCGCATCGAGAAGGTCCAGCTCAAGGACAGCGACGAGGTCCAGGTCGGGAAGTACCGCCTGGTCTTCTTCGCCGGCCACGAAAGCGCCTGATGACTGCTGCCGTCGCTCGGCCGCAGGAGCCGCGGCTCAACATCGGCCAGGTGCTCGACCGGCTGCGCGTCGAGTTCGAGGACATCAGCATCCCGAAGATCCGGTTCCTCGAGGCCGAGGGCCTGGTGAAGCCGGAGCGCACGCCGGCCGGCTACCGGAAGTTCTCCGAGGCCGACATCGAGCGGCTGCGCTACGTCCTGCGGATGCAGCGCGACCACTACCTGCCGCTCAAGGTCATCGGGGAGCACCTCGACGCCATCGACCGCGGCCTGGCGCCGCCCGAGCCGGAGCCGGTGGTGCCCACGGTGCCCACTGTGGCCCTGGGCGCCGACGGGCTGCCCGCGCCGGAGTCGTTCCGCCGTACCGACCGGTTGCGGCTCTCGCGCAAGGAGCTGGTCAAGGTGGCCGAGATCGACGAGGACCTCCTCGGGCAGCTCGAGTCGTTCGCGCTGATCACCCCGTCGCCGACGGGCCACTACGACACCGACGCCCTGGTGATCGCCCAGACCGCGCGCGAGCTGGCCGACTACGGCATCGAGCCCCGCCACCTGCGCGGGTTCCGCGCCGCGGCCGACCGCGAGGTCGGGCTGATCGAGCAGGTCGTCGCGCCCCGCAAGGGCCGTGACGCGGCGGCGAGCGCCCGCGCGGAGGAGGCGGTCAGCGAGATCGCCGCCCTGTCGGTGCGCCTGCACGCGACCCTGGTCAAGGCCGGCCTGCGACGCATCTGATCCGCCGATCGGCCACGCAGTAGGCTGGACGCATGCGCGAGGTCGACGTGATGGGTGTCCGGGTGGAGATGCCGTCCAACCAGCCGATCGTGCTGCTGCGGGAGGTCGGCGGTGAGCGCTACCTGCCGATCTGGATCGGTGCCGTCGAGGCCACCGCGATCGCGTTCGCCCAGCAGGGGGTCGTGCCGCCGCGGCCGCTGACCCACGACCTGATGCGCGACGTGCTCACCGCGACCGGCAACGAGTTGAGCGAGGTGCGGATCACCGACGTCCGCGACGGCGTCTTCTACGCGACCCTCGTCTTCGCCTCCGGCGTCGAGGTGAGCGCGCGCCCCTCCGACTCCATCGCCCTCGCGCTGCGCACGGGCACCACGATCTACTGCGCCGACGACGTGCTCGCCGAGGCCGGCCTCGCGGCGCCGGCCGAGGAGGAGGACGAGGTCGAGGCGTTCCGCGAGTTCCTCGACCACGTGTCGCCGGAGGACTTCGGCTCCGAGGGGTGACTCTCAGCCTCAGGGTGAGGGTTTTCGGCGACACGCCCGCCCACGTCTTTGACCCGCCCGACACCGGCGCCGTACCTTGAAGAAGTCGCCCACGACAGCGGTGCGACGCCGTGCCCAGCGTGATCAGCCCCTGGAGGCCCCGTGAACGAGCAGCAGCCCGAGAAGGTCGGTCAGGACGCGACCGCGGCGACGGCTGCCGCCGAGGAGCAGGGCCTGCTCTTCACCGACGACGTCTCCCCGCTGCCCAGCGACCTCGGCTACCGCGGCCCGACCGCGTGCAACGCCGCCGGCATCACCTACCGTCAGCTCGACTACTGGGCCCGCACCGGCCTGATCGAGCCGAGCGTGCGCGGGGCCAAGGGCTCGGGCTCCCAGCGGCTCTACAGCTTCCGCGACATCTTGATCCTCAAGATCATCAAGCGCCTGCTCGACGCCGGCATCTCGCTGCAGAACATCCGCACGGCGGTCAGCCACCTGCGCGAGCGCGGCACCGACGACCTGACCCAGGTCACCTTGATGAGCGACGGCGCCTCGGTCTACGAGTGCACCAGCAACGACGAGGTCATCGACCTCCTGCAAGGCGGTCAGGGCGTCTTCGGCATCGCCATCGGCGGTGTCTGGCGCGAGATCGAGGGCACGCTGGCCCTGCTGCCGAGCGAGCACGCCAACGAGGCGGAGCACCACGCCCCGGTTGCCGGTGACGAGCTCGCCGCTCGTCGCGCGGCCCGCAACGTGGGGTAGCCTGTAGTCGCTGTTCGATGCCGCACGGGAGAGTCAGGCCCCGTGCCTGCGCCGAAGGGGCAATCCCTCCCCGGAACCTCTCAGGCGCCAGGACCGTGCGGAGCAGGCAACTCTGAAGGTGCAGTGACGCGCCGACAGAGGGGGAGGGCTCGATTCATCTCATCGACCCGACCCCGAGGAAGCCTCCCTGCACATGAGCGCACCCTTCGTCTCCGCTCCCTTCGTCCGGCGCCACATCGGACCCGATGACGCCCAGATCGAGGCGATGCTCGACCGTCTCGGTCACCCCTCCCTCGACGCGCTGATGGACGCGGCGGTGCCGAAGTCCATCCGGGCCACGGACCCGCTCGGCCTGGCCGTCGGCGTCGACGAGGAGACCGCCGCCGCCGAGCTCCGGGCGCTGGCGGGCGCGAACGCCCCCGGCGAGGCGATGATCGGCCTCGGCTACCACGCCACGATCACCCCGGCCGTGATCCGGCGCAACGTGCTCGAGGACCCCAGCTGGTACACCGCCTACACGCCGTACCAGCCGGAGATCTCCCAGGGCCGCCTCGAGGCGCTCATCAACTTCCAGACCATGGTCGCCGACCTCACCGGGCTGACCACGGCCGGATCGTCGCTGCTCGACGAGGGCACCGCCGCCGCCGAGGCGGTCGCGTTGGCCTACCGGTCCAACCGGAAGGCGTCGGGCCCGTTCGTCATCGACGCCGACGCTCTCCCGCAGACCATCGACGTGGTGCGCACCCGCTGCGAGGGCCTCGGCATCGAGATCCTGGTCGCCGACCTCGCCCAGGGCCTGCCCGCCGGTCCCGTCGCGGGCGTGCTGATCCAGTACCCGGGCGCGTCGGGCCGGATCGCCGACATCAAGCCGGTCATCGACGCCGCCCACGAGCACGGCGGTCTGGCCGTCGTGGCCGCCGACCTGCTCGCGCTGACCCTGCTCGAGGCGCCTGGCACGCTCGGTGCCGACGTCGTCGTCGGGTCGACCCAGCGTTTCGGCGTGCCGCTGTTCTACGGCGGTCCGCACGCCGGCTTCATCGCGGTCCGCGAGGGCCTCGAGCGCCAGCTGCCGGGCCGCCTGGTCGGCGTCTCCGTCGACGCCGAGGGCCGCCCGGCCTACCGGCTCGCCCTGCAGACCCGCGAGCAGCACATCCGCCGCGACAAGGCGACCTCCAACATCTGCACCGCCCAGGTCCTGCTCGCCGTCACCGCCGGCATGTACGCCGTCTACCACGGCCCGCAGGGCCTGCGGGAGATCGCCGGCACCATCCATGAGCTGGCCGGTCGGGCCGCCGCGTCCCTGCGCAACGCCGGCCTCGACGTCGTCGGCGACACCTTCTTCGACACCCTGCAGGTGCGCGTGCCGGGCCGCGCCGCCGAGGTGGTGGCCGCGGCCCGCGCCGAGGGCGTCCACCTGCGCCAGGTCGACGACGACCTCGTCGGCATCTCCTTCGGCGAGACCGCCGGCGCGCCCACGCTGCGGGCGCTGCACACCGCCTTCGGCGTCACCCCTGCCGCGGTGGAGCCGCTGGCCGGACTCCCCGCCGCGCTGCGCCGAACGACGGACTTCCTCACCCACCCGGTGTTCAACACCCACCACAACGAGACCTCGATGCTGCGCTACCTCGCGCGGCTCTCGAACCGTGACTACGCGCTGGACCGCGGCATGATCCCGCTCGGCTCCTGCACGATGAAGCTCAACGCGACCACCGAGATGGAGCCGATCTCGCTGGCCGGCTTCGCCGACCTGCACCCGTTCGTGCCGGCCGCGGACGCCGACGGCTACCGCCGGCTCATCGACCAGCTCGAAGGCTGGCTCGCCGAGGTCACCGGCTACGACCGGGTCTCCATCCAGCCCAACGCGGGCGCGCAGGGCGAGTACGCCGGCATGCTCGCGATCCGCAACTACCACCGCGCGCAGGGGCAGGCCCAGCGCGACGTGTGCCTGATCCCGTCGTCGGCGCACGGCACCAACCCGGCCTCCGCGGTGATGGCGGGCATGAAGGTCGTCGTGGTCAAGGCGGCCGAGGACGGCACCGTGGACCTCGCCGACCTGCGCGCCAAGTGCGAGCAGTACTCCGAGACCCTCGCCGCTATCATGGTCACCTACCCCTCGACGCACGGCGTCTACGAGGAGACCATCACCGAGCTGTGCGACCTGGTCCACGAGCACGGCGGCCAGGTCTACATCGACGGCGCGAACTTCAACGCCCTGCTGGGCTACGCGGCGCCCGGCCGGTTCGGCGGCGACGTCTCCCATCTCAACCTGCACAAGACGTTCTGCATCCCGCACGGCGGCGGCGGCCCGGGTGTCGGCCCGGTCGCGGTACGCGCCCACCTGGCGCCGTACCTCCCCACGCACCCGCTGCACCCCGACACCGCCCGGCGCGAGGGCACCGGAGCGATCAGCGCGGCGCCGTTCGGCTCCGCCGGCATCCTGCCGATCTCCTGGGCCTACATCCGGATGATGGGCGGCGAGGGCCTGACCCGCGCCACCGCCGTCGCGGTGCTCTCGGCCAACTACGTCGCGGCGCGGCTCGGTGAGCACTTCCCGGTGCTCTACCGCGGCGAGTCCGAGCTGGTGGCCCACGAGTGCATCCTCGACCTGCGGGGCATCACGGCCGCGACCGGAGTCTCGGTCGACGACGTCGCCAAGCGCCTCATCGACTACGGCTTCCACGCGCCGACCATGTCCTTCCCCGTCGCCGGCACGCTGATGGTCGAGCCGACCGAGTCCGAGGACCTCGCCGAGCTGGACCGGTTCTGCGACGCGATGATCGCCATCAAGGGTGAGATCGACCGCGTCGCGGCGGGGGAGTGGGACGTCGAGGCGTCGCCGCTGCGCCACGCCCCGCACACCGCGCGGGCGCTCGTCGGCGAGTGGGACCGGCCCTACTCCCGCGAGGTCGCGGTCTTCCCGGCCGGCATCTCGCCCGACAAGTACTGGCCGCCGGTGGCCCGCATCGACCAGGCGTACGGCGACCGCAACCTGGTCTGCGCCTGCCCGCCGATCGACGCCTACGCCGAGTGACCGCTGACGACGAAGCGCTGGCCCGCCTGCAGGCCGAGGGCCGGCTGCCGTCGGTCTCGGCGGCGGTGGCCCGCGGCGGCACCCCGGTCTGGCAGGGCTGTCTCAGCGTGCTGCCGGATCGGGAGGTGACCAGCGCGTCGTCGTACCGGATCGGGTCGATCACCAAGACCCTCACCGCGGTCCTCGTGCTGCAGCTGCGCGACGAGGGACGACTCGACCTCGACGACCCGGTCGGCCGGATCGTGCCCGACACGGCGTATGCGGCCGTCACGGTGCGGGAGCTGCTGTCGCACACCGGTGGGCTGCAGAGCGAGCCCGCGGGCGCCTGGTGGGAGCGGGTGGACGGCGGGACCTTCGCCGAGCTGGCGGCGGCGAACGACGGGTCCGGCCGGGTCGCCGCGGCGGGGGAGTGGTTCCACTACTCCAATCTGGGCTTCGCGCTGCTGGGTGAGGCGGTCGCCCGGCTGCGCGGCGCCTCGTGGTGGGACGTCGTGCGGGAGCGACTGCTCGACCCGCTCGCCATGACGGCGACGAGCTACCACCCGCCGGCCGATCACGCTCCCGGCCGCAGCGTCGACCACTTCGCCCACACGCTGAGCGCCGAGCCGCACACCGACACCGGCGCGATGGCGCCGGCCGGTCAGCTGTGGAGCACGACGGCGGACCTGCTGCGCTGGGCCGACTTCCTGGCGACCGGGCACCCCGCGGTGCTCGGCGCGGCGACGCTGGCCGAGATGGCCGTGCGTGCGTCCCCGCCCGGAGCGGAGGAGGCGTACGGGCTGGGCCTGCGGCTGCTCTCCACGGGCGGTCGTCGCCTGGTGGGGCACACCGGGTCGATGCCCGGCTTCCAGGCCTCCCTCTTCGTCGACCCGGCGACCCGCGACGCGGTGGCCGTCCTGGCCGACGCCACCACCGGCCTGGACACCGAGGAGGCGCCCGGCCGCTTCCTGGACCACGCCGACGGGGGCGGCGACGGCGACGGAGGCGGCGACGGCGGGGTGAGGCCGTGGCGGCCGTCCGCCCGTCCGGTGCCGCCGGAGGTGGCCGAGGTGCTCGGCGTCTGGTTCTGGGGCAACACCGCTCTCGGCCTCGAGTGGGTGGACGGGGAGCTGCAGGTCCGCGACCTGCGCAGCGGCAGTCTCGAGGACCGGTTCCGACCGGACGGGCCGGCCTTCGTGGGCGTCGCGGGCTATCACCGTGGCGAGACGCTGCACCCACGCCGACGTCCCGACGGGTCGGTCGGTCACCTGGAGTGCGCGACCTTCGTGTGGACCCGCACGCCCTACGACCCGCTGGCGCCGATCCCCGGGGGCGCTGCCGCGCCGGCCTGAGCGGCGGGGCATGATGCTGCCGTGAACGAGAACGCGTTCCAGTTCGCCTGGTTCCAGCAGTCCGCCGCCGGCTTCGACCCGCTGCCGCTCGCGCAGAGCCTGTGGCGCGACGACCAGATGCACGGGGTGGCCGTGAGCGGGCTCCTCGCCCGGGCCCTCGAGCACGCGGTCGCCGACCTCGGGCGGACCGGGCTGGTGCCCGCGCGCTACCACGTGGACCTGTTCCGGCCGGCGCGGATGATCACCACCACCGCCTCCACTCGGATCGTGCGCGAGGGCCCGCGCCTCGTCCTGGTCGACGCCGTCGTCGAGCAGGAGGACGAGGTCGTCGCCCGGGCCGGCGCGACCTTCCTGGCTCCGTCGGCCAACGCCGCGGGCGAGATCTGGTCGGCGCCGGGGGAGCGGCCGGTGCCACCCCCCGACGACCTGCTCCCGGCGCCCGGCGAGCATCACGTCCCGATGTTCGCCAGTGCCGCGGGTTGGTCGGACAACTTCGCCGACCACCAGAACGCCGGGCAGCACCAGACCTGGCAGACCGCGATCCCCATCGTCGCCGGCGAGGAGTGCACGCCGTTCCAGGCGGTGGCGTCGATCGCCGACGCGACGAGCATGGTGACCAACTGGGGCGCCCACGGCGTCGAGCACATCAACACCGACATCGACCTCGCGCTGTGCCGCCTCCCGGACAGCAGCCGACTCGGTCTGCGCGCGACCGACCATGTGGCGAGCGACGGCATCGCCGTCGGTACGGCGGAGGTGTTCGACGGCAGCGGCACGCTGGGCACCGCCACGGTGACCTCGCTGGCGAACACTCGGCGCACCGTCGACCTGTCGGCCGGGGTGGAGCCCCGCGGCGCGGTCTGACGGGGCGATGGTCGTTGCGGTTTGGTCCCAAACCGCAGCAATTCGGGGCAATTCCGTGCGGTTTGTGCCCAATCCGCGACCAGTGACAGCTCGCCGTCGCCCCACCCGTCATGAGCACCACCGGCCGCACCCCGGCAGGGGCGGGACCGCATTGCCGGGCCCGCCTGGGGCTCAGTCCGCCGGGGCCCGGTCCGCCGGGGCCCGGTCCGCCGCGGCCCGGTCCGCCGAGGCCCGGTCCGCCGGGGCCCGGTCCGCCGCGGCTCAGCCCGCCTGGGCGTCGTCGACGATCTCGGCGTCGACCGGGAGGTCGAAGTCGAAGGTGAGCTCGTCGCGGTCGAGGTCGGCCAAGGCGGCGAACTCGCCGGAGGTGAGGGCCTTCGGCGTCTCCTCGATCTCCTTGGGGGCGGGGATGGCGGCGACCGGATCGGCGGCGTTGAGCTTGCGCGCCGCCGGCAGGACGGAGCGCTCCAGCGACCCGGTGAAGGCGTTGTAGTCCTTGACGCTGCGCTGCAGCGAGCGGCCGAGCTTGTCGACGTGCTCGGACAGCTTGAGGATGCGGCGGTAGAGCACCTGGCCGAGCTCGAAGAGGACCTGGGCGTCCTCGGTCAGCGCCTCCTGCTTCCAGGTGAAGGCGACCGTCTTGAGCATGCTCCACAGGTTGGTGGGCGTGGCCAGCACGATCCCGCTGCCGAAGGCGTGCTCCATCAGGGATGGGTCCACCTCGAGCGCGGCGTTGAGCAGCTGCTCGTTGGGGATGAAGGCGACGGTGAACTCCGGGCTCACCGTCAGGCCGGTCCAGTAGCCCTTGCGGGCGAGGGTGTCGACGTGACCGCGGACCTTGCGTGCGTGGTCCTCGAGGAGGCGCTGGCGGGTCTCGGGCTCGATGCCCTCGCGCTGCGCCTCCATGAACGCGTTGTAGGGCACCTTGGCGTCGATCGCCATCTGCTTGCCACCGGGCAGGTTGATGACCATGTCGGGGCGCCGGTTGCCGGAGTCGGCCTCGACGGAGTGCTGCAGCTCGAAGTCGACCCGGTTGAGCAGGCCGGCGGTCTCGACGAGGGTGCGCAGCTGCGTCTCGCCCCAGGCGCCGCGCACGGCGTTGTTCTTGAGCACCGAGGCGAGGGTGTCCGCTGCCTTGCGGGAGTCCTCGACCGAGCGCTGGGTGTGCTTGATCTGGGTGGCGAGCTCGGTGTGCTGCTGGACGCGGGCCTTCTCGAGGTCGTCGACCTTGCGCTGCATCGCGCGCAGGTGCTCGACGACGGGTGTGAGGGTCTTGAGCACCTGGGTCTGGCCGGTCTCGCCGCGCTCCCGCTCCCGCTGGGCCTGGCGCTGCTGCTCGACCAGGGTCCGGTAGCGGGCCCGGGCGTCGTCGACCGCGTCGCGCAGCTCCTCGACCGTCGCGAGGGCGCCGGTGAGCTCCGCCTGCACGGCCGCGCGGGCGACGGCCTCCTCGGCGCGCGCCTCGGCGATGCGGGACTCGCCCTGGAGCTGGGCCCGCTGGACCTCGTGGCGCAGCTCGGCCAGGGCCGCCTCGTGCTCGGCGCGCAGGCCGGCGAGGACCGCCTCGTGGCGTGCCGCGACCACCTCGGGCGCCTCCTCGGGCGCGACCGCCTCGGCCGGGGGCAGCGTGGCCTGGCGCACCAACCAGCCGACCCCTGCACCGAGCAGGAGACCGACGAGGAGGGCGAGGAGGATGGCCATGGGAGCAGTCAAACAGCAGGGCACGACACAACGTCGCGGGGCACGCCGATCCGGGCTGTCTCAGGTGTAGCGAACGGTCCGCTCGTCCTTGGTCCAGCCGTAGAGCGCCAGTCCACCCGCCTCGGCCAGCCGGACGGAGAGTCCGGTCGGCGCGCCGACCGCGACGAGGGCGCCGACGCCGCTGGCGACCGCCTTCTGGACGAGCTCGAAGCCGGCGCGGCCGCTGACCACCAGCGCCGCGGCAGGCGCGGCCGCGCCGGCGAGGAGGCGCGATCCCACGACCTTGTCGACGGCGTTGTGCCGCCCGACGTCCTCGCGGACGGCGAGGAGCGATCCGTCCGCCGTGAACAGCCCGGCCGCGTGGGCGCCGCCGGTCCGCTCGAAGAGGTCCTGCCGGGGCCGCATCAGTCCCGGCAGCCGGCGGACGAGGTCGGGGGAGGGGAGGGGGCCCGACCACGGCGCCGTCGCGCGCCTGGCGAGCACCTCGTCCACCTCGTCGGATCCGCACACCCCGCAGGCGGCGGAGCCGGAGCTCAGCGCGTCGAGCTGACGCGGCACCCGCGGCGGTGCGGCATCGAGGGTGACCGTGACGACGTTGAACTCCTGCTCCGGGCGCAGCTCCACGTCGGTGCAGTAGGCGACGGCGGACGGCCGCCCGAGGCCCTCGTGGTGGACCCAGCCTGCCGCCAGCTCGAAGTCGTTCCCGGGCGTGCGCAGCGTCGTCCAGACCCGCCGGGCGGCGACGCCGGGCCAGGCGAGCCGGATCTCCAGGGGCTCCTCGGTCATGACGCGGTCCTCGTGCCGCCGTACGTCGTCCTCGCGGTGCTCCTCGACCCGCAGCCGGGTGGTGGGACCCGGCCGACGGGCCCGGACCCCGGTCACAGCACAGCCCGCCGCCGACGCAGCTCGTCGAGGCGGTCGGCCAGCCGACGGCGTACGGCGCCGGGGAGGTCGCGCTCCAGCGCGGTCGCCGCGGCGGCCTCCGTCGCGTCGTCCAGGTGGGTGATCGGGAAGAACGCCTCGACCACGTCGCCCTGCACCCAGCCCTGGTGGGCGCCGATGATCGTGTCGAGCCGGTCGAAGTAGACGGCGGCGAACGGGGCGGTCACATCGAGCTGCGCGGCCTGCCACATCCCGATGCCGGCCGCCTTGACCTCGTAGTTGGGCACCGAGACCTCGCCGGTGGCGCGCACCCAGGCGAACTCCTTGGCCGCGGCCGTCGGGAGCGACGACACCGCGCGGGCATGGTGGACCGTCGTGGCGCCGGTGCGCTCGGCATCGAGGGCGGCGTCCAGCGCGGACCGGTCGGTGGCCCCCAGCTCGGCCAGGCGGCGGCGCGCCTTCCAGCGCAGGTCGCTGTCGCCCAGGATGCCCTCGGGCAGGTCCTCGCCCGCGGCCCAGCGCTCGAGCGCGTCGGCGTCGGCGCTGGACAAGACGGTGGCCCGGAACGCCGAGAGCTGGACCTCGGAGCCGGGGGCGGCACGGTGTGCCGCGTCGCTGACGGCCGCGTGGAACCGCTCGGTCGTGCCGGCCGGGGCGATGGGCAGCACGGTGTCGAGCACCCATGGCAGCAGGTTGCGGACGCCGTCGGCGGTGTCCTCGACGGGCGGCGCGGTCGCCAGGAGGTCGCCGACCTGGGCGGGTGTCAGGACGCCCTCGAACAGGCCGAGCCGGACGCTGTTCCACATGCTCGCGCGCAGCTGCGGGTCGGTCATCGACGGCGCGAGGGCGGGCAGCGCGGCCATCGTCACGGCGTCCGGCGGGCTCACGGCCCAGGTGGTCTCGGTGGCGTCGAGCAGGGCGGGGGAGTCCCCGAGGTCGAGGGGCGTCGCCGCCGCGTCGACGACGAGGGACCGCGAGGTCCAGCCGTCGGGCCCGTGGACCGCGACGTCGATCTCGTGGCGCCGGTCGGCGGGGTGGTCCGCGGGGGACGAGCGTCGGACCACGCCGGCGGCGCGGTCGAGCTCCAGCCGGTCCGCGCCGGGCGTCAGCAGCCAGTCCTTCACGAAGCCGTCCAGGGAGGTCCCGCCGGCGGCCCGCTCCCAGCTCGCGAAGAGGTCGTGCATGGTCGCGTTGCCGAAGCGGTGGAGCTCGAAGTGCTCGCGGACACCGCCGAGGAAGGCGTCGTCGCCCAGCCGGTGGGCGAGCTGGCGCAGCACGTTCGACCCGCGTGCGTAGGAGATGCCGTCGAAGTTCTGCAGCGCCGAGAGCGCGTCGGGGGCCGCGTTCCCGGCCACCGGGTGGGTCGTCGGCCGCTGGTCGGCGGTGATGCCCCACGTGCGACGGGCGTAGGACTGGTGGAGCCACGCGTCGGCGTACTCGGTGGCCTCGGCGATCACGCGATAGCCCAGGTACTCGGCGAAGGACTCGTTGAGCCACAGGTCGTCCCACCAGGTCGGCGTGACGAGGTTCCCGAACCACTGGTGGGCCATCTCGTGGGCGATCAGCGCGGCTCGGAAGCTCTTGTCGGCGCGCGTGGTGCTGCCCTCGAAGAGCAGGGGGTCGCGGATCGTCACGCAGCCCGGGTTCTCCATCGCGCCGGCGTTGAACTCGGGCACGAACGCCTGGTGGTAGTCGCCGAACGGGTAGCGGATCCCGAAGAGCCGGTGCAGCTCGTCGAACGACTGCCGGGTCAGGGTGAGCAGCTCCTCCGCCTCCCGGTCGAGCGTCGCGGCGAGGCTCTGCCGCGAGCTCAGGCCCAGCGGGATGCCGTCGTGCTCGGCGCGGACCAGGTGGTACGGGCCGGCGACGAGAGTGACGAAGTAGGTCGCGAGCGGCGGCGTCGGCCCGAGCAGCCACCGCCGCGTGGCCCCGTCGGACCCGTCCTCGACGGCGGGCGCGTTGCCGACCACGAGCCAGTCGGCGGGCGCGGTCACCCCCATCGCGTACGACGCCTTGAGGTCGGGCTGGTCGAAGCACGCGAAGACCGACGGGGCGGCGTCCATGAACGACATGCCGTAGACGTAGGCCCTGCCGTCGGCCGGGTCGACCGAGCGGTGCAGCCCCTCGCCGTCGTTGCGGAAGCCCATCGTCGCCTCGACCAGGAGCTCGTGATCGCCCGCGGCGAGGTCCAGCGGGATCCGGCCGTCGGCGAGCAGCGCCACGTCGAGGTCCTGCCCGTCCAGCCGGACCGCGTGCAGTGCCCGCGGCTTCACGTCGACGAAGGTGGTCGCGCGCTCGCTCCGGAACCGGATCGCGGTCAGCGAGTGGAACGTCTCCTCGCTCTGCGACAGATCCAGCTCGACGTCGTACGACGTCACGGCGAGCACGCTCGCCCGGTGCTCGGCTTCGGCGCGGGTGAGGCTCATCCGGTCAGCCTAGAACGCACTCCGGCCCGGAGCGGATGTGGGAGGGTTCGGGCCATGCGTCCGTGGACCCAGGTGCCGCCCCAGCAGGGCCGGCGGTTCGTCATCACCGGCTCCAACGGCGGCCTCGGTCTGGAGACCGCACGCATCCTCGGCTCCCGCGGCGCCGACATCGTGATGGCCTGCCGCAGCGTCGCGAAGGCGGAGGAGGCCGCGCGCAGCGTCCCCGGCCACGACCGCGGCCGCGTCGAGATCCGCCAGGTCGACGTCAGCGACCTGGCCTCGGTCCGGTCGTTCGCGGCGGGACTCGAGGCTGAGGGTCGCCCGGTCGACGTCCTGATCAACAACGCGGGCGTGCTGGGCGTGCCGTACGCCCTGACGGCGGAGGGCGTCGAGATGCACTTCGCGACCAACTACCTCGGCCACTTCCTGCTGACGCAGGCGCTCCTGCCGCTCCTCACCGACCGGGTGGTCGTGGTCAGCTCCCGTGAACATCGCTCCGGCCGTCTCGACCTCGACGACCTGGGCTGGAAGCGGCGCCGCTACCGGCCGTTCCAGGCGTACGGCGACTCCAAGCTCGCCGACCTGCTGTTCATGCGCGAGCTCGACCGGCGGTTCCGGGCCGAGCGGATGCCGCTGCGCGCCGTCGCCGCCCACCCCGGCGCGTCGGCGACCGGCATCACCAGCGGATCGGGCCACCCGGTCGTCACGGCGATCGGCCACTACGGCCAGCGCCTCGTCGGCATGCCGGCCTGGCGCGGCGCCCTGTGCACCGTCTACGCGGCCACGATGGACGTGCCCGGCGGCACCTACATCGGCCCGCACGGGCGCACCGAGCTGTGGGGGTGGCCCGCGCCGGCGCGGATGTCGCGGAAGGCCGACGACCAGCTCCTGGCGCGGGCCCTGTGGGACCGCTCGGTCGCGCTGACCGGCTGCTGACGGGCTGCTGACCGGCCGCTGACCGGCTGCGTCAGCCGATCTCGATGCTCTGGAAGGTGACGGGCGTGTTCGGGCGCCCGCCGCCGCTCTGGGCCCAGTAGCCGTCGTTGCCGCTGGCGGTCGCCTCCTTGAGCGTCTTCACCGACGCCTCGTCGAGGTGCCCCCAGACGGTGTAGTCGGGCGGGAACTGCGAGTCGCCGAAGACGATGAAGAACTGGCCGCCGCCGCTGTGCGGCTGCCCGGTGTTGGCCATGGCCAGGGTGCCGGCGGGGTAGGTCTCGGTGCCGTCCACCTCGTCGGGGATCGTGTAGCCGGGCCCACTCGTGCCCGTCTTCGGGTCGGCGTCGGTCGCCTTCGGGTCGAAGTACGGGTCGCCGCACTGGAGGAACTCGAAGCCCGGGTCGTTGCCCTGGCGGTGGCAGGAGGTGTCGTCGTAGTAGCCCTGCTCCGCGAGCGAGGCGAAGGACGTGACCGTGCAGGGCGCCTTGGCCGCGTCGAGCGTGACGGCCAGGTCGCCGATGGACGTCTTGAGCACGGCCGGGACGTCACCGGAGAACTGCGCCGAGGCGTCCGGCAGCTCGACCTCGCGGGCGGGCTCGCCGTCCTCCTGCCAGTCGCACTGACCGCCGGCCGCCGGGGCGCCGTCCGAGCCGGCCGTCGTGGTGTCGGCCGACGGCGTCGTCGAGTCTCCCGTCTCGGGGTCCTCGGCGGTCGAGTCGTCGCCGCAGGCGGACAGGGTGGCGAGCAGCAGGAGGGCCGGGACACCGGCGAGCAGGCGAGAGCGCATGGGGCGCATCGTACGCAGCGGACCTGAGCGCCCGGCGTCGTTCCGGCCTGGCGGTTGCTGAGAGACTCGTCCCATGATCCTCGAGCACGCCGTCCTGCCCGTCGTACCCGGCGAGGAGGAGGCCTTCGAGTCGGCGTTCGCCGAGGCGCGCCCGATCATCGCGGCGATGCCCGGCTTCCGCAGTCTCGCGCTGCGGCGCTCGCTGGAGACGCCGCAGCACTACCTGCTGCTCGTCGAGTGGGACACGCTGGAGGACCACACCGTCGGCTTCCGCGGCTCTGCGGACTACCAGCGCTGGCGTGAGCTCCTGCACCGGTTCTACGAGCCGTTCCCGGTGGTCGAGCACTTCGTCGACGTACCCCTGTAGGGCCGGCCGGCGCCCCGGCGGTGGCAGGGTGGATCCATGGACGACGACGCGCTGATCATCGACCGTCAGCCGCTGCCCGCCGGGATCCCGGAGCGACTCGCGGCCCAGCTGCGGTTCCTCGCGGAGGCCGACAAGCTCAAGACCGTGCTCCGCGCCTCGCCGCTCGCGGCCGCGGATCGTCGTGAGAACGACGCCGAGCACTCCTGGCACCTCGCGCTGATGGTGGTGCTGCTCGCCGAGTACGCCGACGAGCCGATCGACGTCGGGCACGCGGTCAAGCTCGTGGTGATCCACGACCTCGTGGAGATCTACGCGGGGGACAGTCCCGTGTTCGTGCCCGGCGCCGCCGACGACCAGCAGGAGCGGGAGGCCGCCGCCGCGGACCGGCTGTTCGGACTGCTGCCGTTGGACCAGGCGGGGGAGCTGCGCGCTTTGTGGGACGAGTTCGAGGCGGGCACCACGCCCGAGGCACGCTTCGGCAAGGCGATGGACCGGCTGGAGCCGATGCTGCTCAACTGGCTCGCCGGGGGAGGGACCTGGGGCCTGCCCGGGGCCACGGAGGCCACCGTGCGTGCCCGCGAGGCAGGCGTCGTCGCCGCGTCGACGTCGTTGGGGGATGCGACCTCCCTGCTCGTCGAGGAGGGCCTGCGACGCGGATGGATCCGGCCATAGGCGGTGCGGCTAGCCTCGGCCGCGTGAGCGCGACGATGAAGGCCGCCGGGCTGGCGGCCGGTCACGGGGCGACCGCGCTGTTCTCCGGACTCGACCTGGTGATCGCGCCGGGCGACGTCATCGGCCTGGTCGGCCCCAACGGCGCCGGCAAGTCGACTCTCCTGCGGACGTTGGCCGGCGAGCTGCGGCCCGAGGCCGGCTCGGTGACGATCGCGCCGGCGTCGGCGACGATCGGGTACCTGCCCCAGGAGACCGAGCGCAGACCGGGCGAGACGGTGCGGGGGTTCCTGGGACGCCGTACGGGTGTCGCCGAGGCGCAGGCCCGGTTCGACGCCGCGACGGCGCGGCTCGAGGCGGGGGAGGCCGGCGCCGACGACGAGTACGCCGAGGCGCTGGAGCGCTGGCTCGCGCTGGGCGCGCCGGACCTGGACGAGCGCGCGGAGGCGGTCGCCGCCGACGTCGGTCTCGCGGTGGACCTCGACCGGCCGATGACCTCGCTGTCGGGTGGTCAGGCGGCGCGGGCCGGCCTGGCCAGCCTCCTGCTCTCGCGCTACGACGTGTTCCTGCTCGACGAGCCCACGAACGACCTCGACCTCGACGGGCTCGACCGGCTGGAGCGCTTCGTCGCCGAGCTGGGCGCGGCCGCGGTCATCGTCAGCCACGACCGGGAGTTCCTCGCCCGCACCGTCAACCGGATCGTCGAGCTGGACCTCCATCAGCGGGCGATCAACGTCTACGGCGGCGGGTACGAGGCCTGGCTCCAGGAGCGCGAGATCGCCCGTCGTCACGCCCGTGAGGCCTACGCGGAGTACGCCGACACCGTGGCCGGCCTCCAGGCCCGGATCACCACGCAGCGCGGTTGGGCGGCCCAGGGCGTGCGCAATGCCCGGCGCAGCATCGACAAGGAGCCCGACAAGTCGGTCCGCCGGTTCCGCGCCGAGTCCAGCGAGAAGCAGGCGGCCAAGGTGCGTCAGTCCGAACGCGCGCTGGAGCGCCTCGAGGAGGTCGTCGAGCCCCGTAAGGAATGGGAGCTGCGGATGGAGATCGCGGCGGCGCCGCGCTCCGGCGCGGTCACCGCGGCGCTCCGGGAGGCCGTCGTACGCCGGGGCGGGTTCACGCTCGGCCCGGTGACCTTGGAGATCGGCTGGGCGGAGAAGGTCGCGATCACCGGCCCGAACGGCGCCGGCAAGTCCACGCTGCTCGCGGCCCTGCTCGGACGTACCGAGCTCGCCTCGGGGGAGTCGCACCTGGGGCCGGGCGTGGTCGTCGGCGAGGTCGATCAGGCGCGGCGGCTGTTCGAGGCCGACGAGCCGCTGGTCGACGCCTTCCAGCGGCACGTGCCCGACCTCGCCCCGGAGCCGGTGCGCACGCTGCTGGCGAAGTTCGGCCTGAAGGCCGACCACGTCCTGCGGTCCGCGGCGACGCTGTCGCCGGGCGAGCGGACCCGCGGCGCGTTGGCGCTGCTGCAGGCCAGGGGAGTGAACCTCCTCGTCCTCGACGAGCCGACCAACCACCTCGACCTGCCGGCGATCGAGCAGCTCGAGTCGGCGCTCGCCTCCTTCCCGGGCACCCTCCTCCTGGTCACCCACGACCGCCGGATGCGTTCCGCGGTGTCGACGGACCGGGAGCTGTACGTCGAGGCCGGCCGGGTCGGCGAACGCTGAGGGGGCCGTCGCCAGGGCGGTGACGAAGAGCCGTCGGGGCTAGCCGACCTTCCGGTACTTCCGGTGCATCGTCTGACGGGTGACGCCGAGCAGCGTGCCGATCTCGGCCCAGGTCAGGCCCAGGTTCCTGGCGCGCCGCACGGCCACCTCCTCACGGCGCGACAGCTCCCGCTTCGCCTCTGCCACCGCTGCCAGCTCCGCGACGACGCCACGGTCGTCGCCGTCCTCCATCGAGGTCTCCATGCGTGTCAGCATATGCTGACACGCAAGCGAGACGCCGCCTTGGCCGGAAGTGACGTGCTCCGAGGGCACCACGGTCGACCGCACGCCTTCTGTGAGATGCGCTGACCGACCCCGCCCACCGAGCGCGCTGGCCGACGAGCCGCACCCGCAGGCCGCAGGCGGTGTTCCCGAAGGGAGTGGGTCATCGTCTCCGGGGAAGCGAGTGCGCCGCGGAGGAGCGGGCTCAGACCTCCGCAGAATGACATAATGTCACTTATCGGCGATGTCTGGCGAAGCGGCGAGCAGGGACCCGACGGGCGTCGACCCGTGGACACCGCTGGTGAACCGACCTGCACCGTCGAGGTAGCGACGCGCGAGTCGGTCCCGGTCAGGTGGCAGCTGAGGCAAAGGCGCCGTCGACGAGAACAGGTACGACCGTCGAAGCGTCGAGAGCAGCCGCCACCTCGACATCGAGACCGAAGCCCCGGCCGGTGAGCTCGCGGCCGCCCACGCACTGCTGGATCCGCTCGCGCAGGCCGGCACGGCTCGCGTCGAAGAGGTCGACGGCTGCTCGCGCCTCCGGGCTGAAGGTGCTCGTGCAGCCCAGGCCGACGAGTGCCGACAGCACAGCGCCGGCGCCGAGCTGGTCCTCCAGCGCGGGCCGCAATGAGTCGTCGGAGTCCCATCGCTCGCCGGCGGCGATCACGGCGACCGTACGACCGGCCGCCGCGAGCGGCGCGAGCCAGGCCGCGGCCGCAGACCGGTTCCGGAGGCAGCCGATCGCGACCGTGGCGCGGCTTGCGGACAGGGCGGCGGCGATCGTCGAGCCGTTGGGCGAGGGCAGTACGAGTCGCGGGATCGGCTCACAGGCCAGCAGCCCGGCCGGTGAGAGCGACGGTGCAGGAGTGGTGCCTTCGGCGGCGGCCTCGAGCCGGCCCACGGCGAGGACCGCGTCGTGGGTGGCGGCGAACTCCACCGCGGCGGCGTCGCGCCAGGGATAGGGGAAGACGCGCATCCCTCGCTCGACGGCGACGGTCACCGAGGTCGAGAAGCTCAGAACGTCGACCACCACGGCCACGTCGGGCGCGACGGCCAGCGCGCCGGCCGGGCCCCAGTCGAATCGAACGTCGAATCCGTCCTGTCCGTAGGGCTCAGCCATGACGAGGCAGCTCTCTGCCGAGAGCCGCCCGGCTCCCCGCCCTCCGGGTCACGACCATGGCGGGGGGAACCGGCGTACGTAGGCCCGCGCGCGGGGCCGCGGATCGTCGTGGTACTGATCGGGCATCCGGTGGTGGTGCGCGATGCAGAACGTGGCGAGCTCCGTGCCGACGTCGACGCGCAGGAGCGGCTCGCCGAGGAACTCCTGGTTCACGGTGACCAGGTCGCCCGCGGGATGCCACCCGCTGTGGTCGAACGCCCAGTCGGACCAGGTGGCGAAGACGTGGAACACCTGGTCGTCGGCTTCGGTGCGCAGGGCAGCGAGACCGATCGGCCGGTCCGGATGGAGCTCACGACAGGTCCAGGCCAGGATGTGACACGCCCCCGAGGCGAAGAACGCGCGGTCCGGCCGCGACCAGGAGAGCCGCTGATCGTCCCGCTCGGCCCGGGTCCGACGATAGACGCCGGCGGCGAGCAGCTCCATGGGGCGGACTCTACGACGCGGGCGCCGCGCCGTCGGCGGCACGCGCCTCGACATCGCGCGACAGCTCCGCATAGCTGTCGAAGTCGCCGAGGTGGGCCCACCGGATCCGGCCGTCGACCACGAGCACCGACGACGGGACCCCGTTGAACGGGACGACGTCGGCGAGTGCTTCGGCCAGACGGCTGTCGTGGTCGCGGAAGTTCGGATAGGTCACCCCGAACTCCTCGAGGGCGGCGCGGGCGGCGCCGTCGTCCAGGTCGCGGGAGATTCCCACGACCGGGATCCGGCCGGTGGCGGCGAGGCGCTCGAGCATCGGCATCTCGTCGCGGCAGGGACCGCAGGTGGACGCCCAGAAGTTGACCAGCACGGTGCCGTGCGCGCCGGGGAGGTCCTCGGTGGAGGAGTCCACCGGGACCAGGCTCGGCATCTCGGGCCACGGTACGCCGTCGACCTGGCGCCAGCCGAGGACGAGATCGTCGGCCTCCGGATGCACGTCGGGGTCCGCACCGCCGCGGTCGGCGCCGAGCCACGCGGCCGCGCCGAGGACCGTCGCCAGCAGCGCCGCCGTCAGGAGGAGAGCGCGCCGCACCGCCTCAGTCTACGGAGCGGCCGGGCCCGGGTCGTCTCCGGTCGGGAGCCGCGAGGCCGGGTCGCCGCGCGCCGGATGCGGGACGAAGCCCGCTGTGTCGGGTGGAGGATCATCGGGACCACATCGCGAGGCGGACGCCCAGGAGCGACACCTCCGCGGTGGGTCGCAGGCGGTCGGTAACACCCGGGAGGAGCCGGACACTACGAGGACATGAGCACCTCCGAGGACGCCGAGTTCAGCGAGGCGTGGCGCCGCGACGGGCCGCGCGTCGCGGCGTACGTGCGCCGCCACGTCCCGCCCGACGACGTACAGGACGTCGTCGCTGAGACCTTCGTGCAGGCCTGGCGTCGCTGGGACGACGTGCCGCGACCGCCGATCGCCTGGCTGATCGCAGCGGCCCGCAAGGTCATCGGCAACAGCCGGCGTGCCGCGCGCCGGCGGACGGCCTTGCACGACCGGCTGCGGCTGCTCGACGCCGCGGCGCGCCCGGCCGAGGACGCCGGGCTCGTCGCGACCGACCGGATGGCCGCGCTCGAGGCGCTCGCCGGACTGCCCGACGAGCAGCGCGAGGCCCTGCTGCTCGTCGCGTGGGACGGCCTGACACCGGACCAGGCGGCCGCCGTCCTCGGGGTCCGCCCCGGCACCTTCCGGGTGCGGACGCACCGTGCCCGCGGCGCCCTGCGCGACCTGACCGTCCCGGCGGAGCCGCGCACCGCCCTCCCCAACCGACCCGTGACCGAAGGTGGCCTTCGATGACCGACCCCCTCTCCGCTCTCGCCCCCACTCCCCTCCCCCTCGACCCGGAGTGGTCCGAGGTCACCCTTGCCCGGATCCTCGCCGAGGACCGGACAGCGGTCGCCCACGCGGCACGGGTACGCCGCCGGCGCGCCCGGCGTCGTACCGCGATCGGCCTCGGGCTCGCGTTCTCGACCATCGGCGCCGCCACGGCGGTCGCGATCGGCGGACCGACCGAGGTGGTCTCCAGCGCGATCGAGGACTTCGCCCGCCAGCCGAACACGACCGGCAACGGGCTCGGCGAGCTTCACGAGCCCGCACTGGTCGCCCGGTTCGACACCGGCCACGGCGTGTTCGCCTTCTGGGTGGCGACCTCCTCGACCGGGAAGGTCTGCTTCGCGATGAGCGACGGTGCCTGGGACGGCACCGGCACGCCGACGAGGAAGGAGCTCGAGTACGGCTGTGGCGGGGTGATCTGGGCCGGCGACGACGTGCCACCGCAGGAGCTCACCTCGCCCGCTCAGCTCGGCGGCTTCTTCAAGGACTCCGAGCCGCTCGTCTACGGGATCTCGCCGTACCCCGGCACGGTCCGTGTGCGGGTGCAGGGCGTCGGCGTCGATCGCACCCTGCCGGTGCGCGCCGACTCTCTCGGCTACGGCAGCGCCCTCCCGGAGGCGAGCGGCGCGGCCGAGGTCACCTTGACGTTCCTCGACGCCGCGGGCCGGGTGCTCGGCACGGAGGTGCGCGTCGCGCCGGTGGGTTAGGACTCGCCCTCCGCGCCGCCGGTTGCCCGCGACGCGAGCGCCCGGTCCGCCATGACTGTCAGGTCGGGCCGTCCTCGTCCAGGACGGCGGCGAGGAGATCGCGGAGGCGGTGACCGCCGGTCAGGGGGCCAGTGTGCTCGGGGGATTGTCCGTGGGTTGCGGTCGGGTGCGTGGTTTCGTTCCGAAAGGCAGCGACGAGGAGGGTCGGCAGCGTGGCTGGGTTGGGTTGCCGGCTGCGGTTTTGGCGACGGTCGGGGGGTCTGGCCTAGGCCGGTGACACGTGCGGCAGGTCGGTGTGGGTCGTTGACCTGCCGTGGGTGTCACCGGCTCATCTCCCACTGGTCGAGACCTCTGTTTTTCGGTGCTCGGCGAGTGGGTTTCCCTTGTGCACAGGCGGGTTTGCGACGCTCGGGTTGTGTCGTGGCCCGGTGGGAGGATCCGGTCATGGATCTCGGAACCCGCGCCCCGTCGACAGCAGTCCTGCTGTCGCGTGTGGGTGAGCGGATCCGGTCCCGCGAGGCACTGCTCGTCGAGGAATGGGAGGACATCACCGCCTGGGCGAGCAACCACGTCATCGCCGGTCCCGAGGGGGGTGCGACGATCACGGAGGGCTACCTCGACACCGGGGTCCCGATCGCCGGTGCGGGTGCACCGTTGGTGTCGGAGTTCGCGTTGATGGAGCTCATCGCGGTCCTCGGCCGGTCGCCGGATGGTGGGCGGGCGTATGTCGGGCGGGTCATCGAGTGCGCCTGGCGCCTCCCGAAGGTGTATGCCGCGGTGGTGGCGGGGCGGTTGGCGCCGTGGCGGGCCGAACGGATCGCCGACCTCACCCGACCCCTCTCCGCCGAGGCGGCGGCGTTCGTGGACCGGCAGCTGTGGGACGCCACCGGTGTCGGGTGGGCCCAGCTCGAACGACTCGTCACCGAGGCGGTGCTGCGGTTCGATCCGGAGAAGGCTGAGGCTGAGCGGCAGACCGCGGCGGATGGTCGCCGGTTCGACGTCGGTGAGGTCGACGAGCACGGCCTGGTCCACCTCGACGCCCTGATGGACGCCGCCGACGGGCACGACCTCAACCAAGCGGACGCGCGCCGTGCCGAGACCCTCGCCAAGCTGGGTGACGAGTCGTCTCTGGATGTGCGGCGGTCCAAGGCCGCCGCCGAGCTCGCCCGCCACGACCTCGCCCTCGACCTGTTGATCCCCGACCCCGACACCGGAGACGTCGTCGACACGGTCCCGGGCCGCAAGGTCGTGCTCAACGTCCACATCACCAACACCACCCTCACCCCCGCAAACGACCGGAATCGGGTGGGTCGGTGGGAGGAGGGCCGGTGCCCGATCACCTCGGCCCAGATCCGCGAATGGCTCCGCGCCCGGCACACCACCATCATCGTCCGCCCGGTGATCGACCTGGCCGACCATGTCCCGGTCGGGGCCTACGAGATCCCCGACCGCCACCGCACCCGCGTGATCCTGCGCGACCACACCTGCCGGTTCCCCCACTGCACCCGCCCCGCCCGAGCCTGCGACGTCGACCATGCCCGACCCCACGCCGACGGCGGAGCCACCTGTCCGTGCAACCTCGTGCCGCTGTGCCGCCGGCACCATCGCGCGAAGACCCACTCGACCTGGCGCTACGACACCCCGACACCAGCGACGTACGTGTGGACCAGCCCGAACGGCCACCGGTTCCGCGTCGACCACCGCGGCACCCACCCGGTCAGGACCGACCGGACCGCCGACCCGCCCGACCGGTAGCCAGCCCGCCCCAGACCCCGCAGGAGCACACCTGCGGGGACATCGGCACGTCCGAGCGCCCCACCCGCCCCACCGACACGTCCGCGTTCTGGTGGAGCGTCAGCGGCCGCCTGAGACGTCCAGCATCGTGCCCGTCGTGTAGGACGACGCGTCGTCGAGCAGCCAGCAGATGGCCGCGGCGGCCTCCCGGGGCGTGCCGGGCCGGCCCATCGGCACCGCCGGCGCCAACCGGGCCAGACGGCCGGGCTCGCCGTTGCGGGCGTGGATCTCGGTCTCGATCAGCCCGGGCCGCACGCTGTTGACCCGGATCCCCTGGCCGGCGGTCTCGGCGGCCAGGCCCCGGGTGACCGCGTCGACGGCCGCCTTCGAGGCGGCGTAGTCGACGTACTCCCCCGCCGCGCCGAGCACGGCGGCGCGGGAGGAGACGTTGACGATCGCGCCGCCGGCTCCCCCGCGATCGGTCGCCATCCGCCGGACCGCCTCCCGCGAGCAGAGCAGGAGACCGAGCACGTTGACCTCGAGGACGCGCCGCACCCGATCGGCGCTGAGCTCGGCGACGGTGGTGGTCGGGGCGACGATGCCGGCGTTGTTGACCAGCCCCCGCAGCGGGCCGGCCTGCGCCGGCAGTGCGGAGAACACGCTCTCGACGGCGGTCTCGTCGCTCACGTCGAGCGGGACGGCGTCGGCCCACGCTCCGGCCGTCCGGCAGTCGGCGACGACGGCATCAGCCGCGTCGGCGTCGGCGTGGTAGGTGATCAGCACGTCCCACCCGGTCCCGGCCAGCATCCGAGCCGTCGCCGCGCCGATCCCGCGGCTGCCTCCGGTCACCACCGCCAGACGTCGTTCCATGCGCCGACGGTACCGAGCCCTCAGTCGAGGCAGAACTCGTTGCCCTCGGGATCGGCCATCACGATGTGGCCGGCGCCCATCGGCGGCGCCGGCTCGTGCCGGGCCAGCCGGGTCGCGCCGAGGGCCACGAGCCGGGCGCACTCCGCCTCGAGCGCGGCCATCCGCTCCTCCCCTGCCAACCCGGGCGCGGCCCGGACGTCGAGATGCACGCGGTTCTTGGCGGTCTTGCCCTCGGGGATCTGCTGGAAGAAGACGCGGGGTCCCGTGCCGTCGGGGTCCTCGATCGCCGAGCGGGAGTTGCGCGCTGCCTCGGGGACCCCGATCCGCTCGAGGAAGACGTCCCACGCCGCCAGCGGGTCCTCCCCGGGAGCGAGCGGGACCCCCGGCGGGCCGGGGTGGACGTAGCCCAGGGCGTCACGCCAGAAGGAGGACAACGCGCGGGGGTCGTGGCAGTCGAAGGTGATCTGGATGTCGCGGCTCATGCCTCGGTTCTACCGGGCGGCGCGGACATCCCCTGCCACTCTCAACGTATAGCGCACAGGGGGTCTTGCCGCAAGGCCCCCCGCAGCGGGCAGAATCCCGGTCTCCGACCGGCTGACACGTCACGAAACCCGCAAGGGAGCTGATGATTTGACCAACGCGACGACCCGCGCGTTCGACCTCCACGACCACCCGGCCAAGGACGACCCGGCGCTCGTCGGCGCGGACGAGGCCCACTTCGCCGCGATCGGCGACAACCTCGCGCGCACCGTCGCCGAGCTCGAGCAGCGTCTGGCCGACGTACGCCGCCAGCCGGGTGGCACCGGTCAGGAGGCGATGGACCGCGACCTCGAGGTGCACCGCCTCAGCGCGCGGCTCAAGGCGCTGCGCCGCTACCGCCTCGACCTGTGCCTGGGCCGGATGGTGTCGACCGAGGGCGAGACCGTCCACATCGGACGCTTCGGGCTGACCGACGCGGAGGGCCGCCGCCTGCTCGTCGACTGGCGCTCCCCCGCCGCGGAGCCCTTCTTCGGCGCCACCCACGGCAACCCGATGGGACTCGCCAGCCGGCGTCGCTACCGGTGGACCGACGGTCGGGTCACCGACTACTGGGACGAGGTGTTCTCCGCGGCCGCGCTCGACGGCGCGACGGGCAGCGCCGCCTGGGACGACCAGTCGGCGTTCGTCGCGAGTCTCGGCAGCAGTCGCTCGGAGCGGATGCGCGACGTGCTCGCCACCATCCAGGCCGACCAGGACGCCATCATCCGCGCCGGGTCCCGGGGGACGCTGGTGGTCGACGGAGGACCCGGCACCGGCAAGACGGTCGTCGCCCTCCACCGCGCCGCCTACCTCCTCTACGCCGACCCCCGCCTCGGTGACGGACGCGGTGGCGTGCTCTTCGTCGGACCGCACGAGCCCTACCTGTCCTACGTCGCCGACGTGCTGCCGAGCCTCGGCGAGGAGGGCGTGCGCACGTGCACGGTCCGCGACCTCGTCGCGGAGGGCGCCGGCGCGGTCGAGGAGGACGACCCCGAGGTGGCCCGGCTCAAGGCGGACGCCGCGATGGTCGGCGCCATCGAGCCCGCGGTCCGGCTCTACGAGGAGCCGCCGACAGACGGCATGGTCGTCGAGACCGAGTGGTCGGACGTGTGGCTCAGCGCGAGCGACTGGGCCGAGGCCTTCGCAGCGCCCGACCCGGGCACGCCCCACAACGAGGCGCGCGACCAGGTCTGGGAGGCGCTGCTCGACATCCTCGTCGACAAGCACGACGGGACCGAGGCGACCGACGAGCAGCTGCGCCGCGCCTACCGGCGCAACGGCGGGCTCGTCGAGGCCGTCACCCGGGCCTGGCCGATGATCGAGGCCACGGACCTGGTCGGGGACCTCTGGGAGGTCCCGGCCTACCTGCGGCACTGCGCGCCCTGGTTGTCGGCGGAGGAGGTGCGGGCGCTGCGGCGTACCGGACCGCAGGCGTGGACGGTGTCCGACCTCCCGCTCCTCGACGCCGCACGGGCCCGGCTGGGCGACCCAGACGCGGCCCGCGACCGGCGCCGCCGGGAGGCGGAGGCGGCCGCGGAGCGCGAGGAGATGGACCGCGTCGTCGACCACCTCGTCGCCAGCGACGACTCCGACCTGATGATCATGTCGATGCTGCGCGGCGCCGACCTCCGCGGCGCGCTCGAGGCCGGCTCCGAGACGCCCGCGGCCGACCCCGGGCGCTTTGCGGGGCCGTTCGCCCATGTCGTGGTCGACGAGGCGCAGGAGCTGACCGACGCGGAGTGGCAGATGCTGCTGCGCCGCTGCCCGTCGCGCAGCTTCACGGTGGTCGGCGACCGTGCCCAGGCCCGGAACGGCTTCACCGAGACCTGGGCCGAGCGACTGCGGCGGGTCGGCCTGCCCGACGCCGAGCTCGCCTCGCTCACCGTCAACTACCGCACCCCGGCCGAGGTGATGGCGGCCGCCGCACCCGTGATCCGGGAGGTGCTGCCCGATGCCAACGTGCCGACGTCGATCCGCAGCACCGGCGATCCGGTCCGGTACGGCGAGCTCGCCGAGCTGGACCGGGTCCTCGAGGAGTGGCTGGCCGAGCACGACGAGGGCGTCGCCGCCGTGATCGGCGATCCGCTGCTCCCCACCGGACCGCGGGTGCGCTCGCTCCGACCCGAGCACGCGAAGGGGTTGGAGTTCGACCTGGTCGTCCTCGTCGCGCCGGAGCGGTTCGGCACGGGCGTCGCGGGCGCCGTCGACCGCTACGTCGCGATGACCCGGGCCACGCAGCGTCTCGTCGTGCTCAGCTGAGCCACGCACCCGCGCGCAGGATCGTGCGGCCGGCGATCTCGTTGGACTCCCGCCAGGCCTGGATCCGCTCGGGCCGGAGCACGAGGAACACGTAGCCGGCCAGGCCGCGCGGGTCCCAGTCGGCCTGGCCGGCGTAGGCCTCGCCCAGCGCGGGGTCCTCGTCGACGGGCACCGACCGGTCGAGGATCGCATCGACCATGACGACGTCGCGGGTGGGGCCGACCCCGAGGCGCGCGACCCCCGAGGCGGTCAGGTTGCGCGCGGTGAGGGAGCCGCCCTCGACCGCGATCACGACCCGCTCCCCCACCCACGCCAGGGACACCGGCACGAGGTGGGGTACGCCGGCCGCGGATGCCGTGGCCACCCAGACGTCGATCTCCGGCGTGGCGAGCAGCGCCCGGGCGTCGGCCTGCCGGGTGGCGCGGTCCCGGGCAGGGGGCGGGACGGACGCGGGCACGACGCCAGCCTAGGTGGCGGGCGCGACGTCGGCGGGTCAGCCCGCCTGGTTGATGCGGATGTGATTGCCCGCCGGGTCGCGGAAGGCGCAGTCGCGCACGCCGTAGGGCTGGTCGATCGGCTCCTGGATCACCTCCGCGCCGGTCGCCTGGATGCGCTCGAAGGTGCCGTCGAGGTCGGGGGTGCTGAGGACGAGCGTGGCATAGGTGCCCTTCGCCATCATCTCGGCGATGACGCGCTTCTCGTCCTCGGTGATGCCCGGGTCCGCGGCGGGCGGGCAGAGCACGACCGATGGGGACGACTGGCCCTTCGGAGCCACGGTGAGCCACCGCATGTCGCCGTACCCGACGTCGTTGAGGAGCTCGAAGCCGAGCACGTCGCGGTAGAAGGCCAGCGAGGCCTCGGGGTCGGTCTGCGGGAGGAAGCTGTGCTGAATGCTGATGTCCATGCCGCTCACGCTAGTGGCGGCCCGAACCGGGGTGCTTCTCGATTCCTGACCGATGCCGGCACGTCCGGACTCGTCTGCGCGCCGCCGCGCCGGACCGGCCGGGTCACCTTCTTGGTCACGCACGACGGCGGCTCGGCGGCGCCGTCCTCGGGCTCCGGCGCGTCGTCGCGGTAGGCGCTCGGCGGCACGCCCACCAGCTCGGTGAACCGGGTGCTGAAGGTGCCGAGCGAGGAGAAGCCCACCGCGAAGCAGATGTCGGTGACGCTCAGGTCGCCGCGGCGCAGCAGCGCCATCGCCCGTTCGATGCGCCGCGTCATCAGGTAGGAGTAGGGCGGCTCGCCGTAGGCCTTCTTGAACTCCCGGCTCAGGTGGCCCGCCGACATGTGCACGTCGCGGGCCAGCGCCTCGACGTCGAGGGGGCGGGCGTACTCGCGGTCGATCCGGTCGCGCACCCGGCGCAGCAGCGTGAGGGTGCGCAGTCGCTCGGGATCGAGGGTGCTCACGGACCCATCATGGACGCACGGCCCGGTCGGCGCGTCACCGCCGTGTGGCTCGGTCCGCCGCCGCGCGTCGTAGGGTCGCCGCCATGACCATGCAGCCTCCGCCGCCGCCCCCGCCGGGCTACCTCCGCGTCAACGTCCAGGGCAACCGGATGCTCACCATGATCACCCCGAGTGTGCAGATCAACGGCTATCCCGTGGCGGCGCGCTACGGCCAGAACGTCTATCCCATGCCGCCCGGTGTGCACACCGTCTCCGCCCACGCGCAGTGGATGTGGCGCTACGGCCAGGCCAGCCAGCAGGTGCAGCTGGCCCCTGGACAGACCGTCGACGTCTTCTACGCCGCGCCGGTCCTCACCTTCATCGCGGGCGCCATGGGCTTCACGAAGCAGAAGGTCCCCGGGATGCTCGCGTTCGTGCTGCTGCTCGTCCTCCTCCTGCTGATCGTCGTCGGCCTGCCCGTTGCCGCGATCCTGGCGTCGGCATGACGCACGTGCCCACGCCGGCTCCCACCCGGTCCTGGTGGGGCTGGGGCACCGAGGAGAGCCGGTTGTCCCCTGGCGAGACCGCCGACCTGGTGGCCCGCGTGGCGGGGCTCCTCCCCGGTCACGACCTCACCGACCACGCCGTGCCGGACCCGCGCGGACTCGGCGTGGCGCCGCCGCGGGTGGCGCCACCCGCCGCCCTGGCCGCGCTCTGCTCCGCCGATCCCGTCGACCGGCTCGCCCACGCGCGGGGCAAGGCGTTCCGCGACGTGGCGCGCAACCTGCTCGGCGACATCGCCCACGTGCCCGACCTGGTCGTCCGGCCGCGCGCCGAGCAGGACGTGGTCGACGTACTGGACTGGTGCACCACGACCGGCACCCCCGTCGTGCCGTACGGCGGCGGCAGCTCGGTCGTCGGCGGCGTCGAGCCGCGCTTCGACGGGCCGGCCGTCTCGCTCGACCTCGGACTGCTGGATCGCGTGCTCGAGGTCGACCCGGTCAGCCGCGCCGCCCGGATCCAGGCGGGCACCTACGGCCCGGCCCTCGAGGACCAGCTGCGGCCACACGGGCTGACGCTGCGCCACTTCCCGCAGTCCTTCGAGTTCTCCACCCTCGGCGGCTGGCTCGCCACCCGCGCCGGTGGGCACTTCGCCACGCTCGAGACGCACATCGACGACCTGACCGAGGCGATCCGGGTCGTCTCGCCGGCCGGCGTCGGGGAGTCGCGTCGACTGCCGGGTTCCGGTGCCGGTCCCTCCCCCGACCGGATGTTCCTCGGGTCCGAGGGCGCCCTGGGCGTGATCACCGAGGCCTGGATGCGCCTGCGGCCCCGGCCGCGCTGGCAGCGCACCGCCTCGGTCGGCTTCGGCTCGTATGACGCCGCGGTGGCCGCGACCCGGGCGATCGCCCAGTCCGGCCTGTACCCCGCCAACTGCCGCCTGCTCGACGCGGCCGAGGCGCTGATCAACGCCGGCAGCCCGGTGGACGGCGGACTGCTCCTCGTGGCGTTCGAGTCGGCCGACCATCCCGTCGACGCCCGGCTGGACCGGGCGCTGGAGCTGGTGCGCGACCACGGCGGCGTGGTGCTCGCGACGCGCGACCGGCCCGACCCGGAGGACGAGCACCACGCCGACCGGGGCGCGGACGCCGCGCGGGCCTGGCGCTCGGCGTTCCTGCGGATGCCCTACCAGCGCGACGAGCTGGCGCGCCGGTCGATGATCGTCGAGACCTTCGAGACCGCGTGCACGTGGGACGCCTTTCCGGCCCTCCATGAGGCCGTCACCCGGGCCGCGCAGTCCGCGATCGCGGAGGTCTGCGGCGGTCGGGGCGTGGTCACCTGCCGGTTCACCCACGTCTACCCGGACGGCCCGGCGCCGTACTACGGGATCTACGCCGCGGGGCGCTGGGGCGGCACGCTCGCCCAGTGGGACGAGATCAAGGCGGCGGTGTCGACCGCCCTCGCCGAGCACGGCGGGACGATCACCCACCACCACGCGGTCGGCCGCGACCACCGCCCGTGGTACGACGCCCAGCGCCCGGAGCCGTTCGCCGCGGCGCTGCGTGCGGCGAAGACGGCGCTGGACCCGGCCGGGATCCTGAACCCGGGCGTGCTGGTCAGCCCGCGCTGACCCAGGCCGCGCTGCGCTCCCACAGCTCGGCCGCGAGCTCGTCGGTGACGATCCGCGAGGGCTCCTTCTCACGCCGGTCGTCGTAGTAGCGGCCGGTGTCGTGGGCGACGTCGGGCGAGGTCGCGCAGTACAGCGAGGTGACGGCGCCCTCCTCCGGCGACTTCATGAACCTCTTCATCACGTGACGCACGCCGAACGGCACCTCGCGCCACACGTCGGAGGCGATGGCCCCCGGATGCAGCGCGTACGTCGTCACGCCGGTGCCCTGCAGGCGCCGGCCGAGCTCGCGGGCATGGAGCACGTTGGCCAGCTTCGAGACGCAGTACTCGTCGAAGGCGGTCCGGGTGGCCGACGGCCGGCGCACGGCCGCCCAGTCGATGCCCTTGGCCCGGTAGTGGCCGGTGCTCGCGACGTTGACGATGCGGCCGGGCCCGGTCGCGGCGATGTGGTCGCGGAGCAGCTCGGTGAGCAGGAACGGGCCCACGTGGTTGGTGCCGAAGGCCAGCTCGAAGCCGCTGGCGCTCATCCCCCGCTTCCCGGCCAGGCCGGCGTTGTTGATGAGCACGTCGAGCCGCTCGCCGGAGGCGAGGAAGGTCCTGGCGGCCGCGCGGACCGAGGCGAGATCGCCGAGGTCCAGCGGGAGGAAGTCGAGGTCGGTGTTGCCCGTCCCGGCCGCGATCTCGCGGATCGCCGCCCGGGTCCGCTCCTCGGACCGGCCGGCGAGCACCACGCGCGCGCCGCGACCGGCGAGCGCGCGCACCGTCTCCTTGCCGATGCCGGTGTTGGCTCCCGTGACGAGGAAGGTTGTGCCCTGGAGATCACCCATGCGGTGGATCCTGCGCCCTCCGCGGCCGGGTGTCCTCCTCCCCCGGTCGCAATCCCGCCTGCGCGAGTGTGACTCGCATCACCCTTGGGATGTGACGTGCGTCATGCGAGGCTGTCGCCCATGAGTCTTCTCGCTCTGGTGATCGTGCTGGGGGTCATGCTGCTGTTCGTCCTGGGCATCGCCGCGCTGTTCGGCGTCGTGCTGGTCGCGGGGCGCACGGGTCGCCGGGCGCAGGTCCGCGAGACCGGATCTCAGTCGATCGCCTGACCGAGCACCGCGCCGACGTGGGCGCGCACCGCGTCGTCGCCGCTGATCACCACGCGCTCCTCGGCGCCGCGATGCCACAGCCAGGCGTCGAGGTCGCCGGCGGTGCCGGTGACGACGAGGTCGGCCGCCACGCCCGGGTCGGCGACGACGTGCTGATCGGGCTCGCCGGTGCGCTCCACGCCGTCGGGCGCCGTGCCCGAGAACGTGCCCAACTGCACCCACACCGACGTCCCGGTGTCGGTCGCGCGGAACTCGGCGTACTGCTCGCGCGGCTCGAAGCGGCCCCAGGGCGGGAGTCCGCCGTACATCACATCGAGGATCTCGTCGATCCCGTCGGCGGCCAGCGCGGGTGGCAACGGCGTGACCCGGCCGACCGTCAGCTCGGCGTCGAGGCGGTGGATGAGCGCCTCGTGGGCCTGGCGTCGGGCCAGGTGGCGGACGTTCTGGTGGTCGGGGTCGCCCGACCAGAACCACGCGGCGTCGTCCGGCGCCGCCGCCTCGAGCGCCTCGACGAAGGCGGCATGGGTGGTGCGGAACGACGCGACCAGCGCGTCGTAGGTCCGCGGACGCGTGGGCTCGGTGTAGTCGTCCGGCGCGGCGGGCCGGTGGCGGATGACGTGGTCCCACGAGTGCTGCACCTCGGTGAGGTGCCAGAGCAGGTCGGCGGCGTCCCAGTCGGGACAGGACGGGACCCGAGCGCCGGGCGGGCAGGCCTCCAGGGCGGCGAGGAATCGCGCCGACTCGGTGCGGATGTGCTCGAGATAGGCGGTGTGGTCGAGACGGGTCACGGCGCGACGCTAGCGCCGGGCGACGACAGGGCGGCGACCGCTCACGGCTGCAGGAGGACCTTGATCGCCCGGCGCTCGTCCATCGCGCGGTACCCCTCGGCGACCTCCGCGAGCGGCAGGGTGAGGTCGAAGACCCGTCCGGGGTCGATCCGGCGCTCCTGCACCAGCGCGAGCAGCTCGGGCAGGTAGCGCCGCACCGGCGCGATGCCGCCGCGCAGTCCGATGTTCCTCTCGAACAGGGTGCGCACCGGCAGGTCCACGCCGTGCGGCACGCCGACGAACCCGACGCCCCCGCCCGGCCGGGTGACGCCGATCGCCGTGGTCATGGCGTCGTTGGTGCCGACGCACTCGAGCACCGCGTCCGCGCCGATGCCGTCGGTGAGCTCGCGGACCTCGTCGATCCCCTCCTTGCCGCGGGCAGCGACGACGTGGGTGGCCCCGAAGGCCCGGGCGAGCTCCTGGCGCGGCTGGTGGCGTGACATCGCGACGATCCGCTCCGCGCCGAGGACCGACGCGGCGATGACCCCGCACAGGCCCACGGCGCCGTCGCCGACGACGACCGCCGTGTCACCGGGCTCGACCCCCGCCGCGACCGCGGCGTGCCACCCGGTCGGCATCACGTCGCTGAGCGCCAGCAGCGAGGCGACCAGCTCGTCGTCGAGCTCGCCGGGGACCGCCCCGTCGACCCGGACCAGGCTCCCGTCGGCCTGGCCGACCCGGGCGTACTCCGCCTGCCCGCTGGTGGTCATCCCGAGCTGGTCGCACGCGGACTGCGCTCCCGCGCGGCAGTGGGCGCAGGTGTTGTCGCAGTGGCAGAACGGCACGACGACGAAGTCGCCGGGGCGCACGTCGCGGACCTCGCTGCCGACCTCTTCGACGACGCCGATGCACTCGTGGCCGATGGTGGCTCCGGCCCGGATCGGGTTCTCGCCACGGTAGGGCCACAGGTCCGAGCCGCAGATGCAGCCGGCGGTGACCTTGACGATGGCGTCGGTCGGCTTCTTGAGCTGGGGGTCGGGGACCTCCTCGAAGCGGATGTCGCCCGGAGCGTGGATCGTGGTGGCGCGCATGGGAGGATCCTTGCAGACGCCGCTCCGCGGTCCGCCGCCGCGGCGACTTGCGTTATCTCATATGTGAGTTACCGTCGAGACATGACCCTCGACGTGCCGCACGACGACTACAAGGGCCGGATCGGGAACCTCATCCGCGACGCCCGCAAGCACCGCGGACTCACCCAGGCCCAACTCGCCGAACGGCTCGCAACCAGCCAGAGCGCGATCAACCGGATCGAGAAGGGGCACCAGAACCTCTCCCTGGAGATGCTCGCCCGGATCGGCGCGGCGCTGGACTCCGAGATCGTCGCCCTCGGCGCCGGCCCCACCCATCTGCGGGTGAAGGGCCCCACGACGCTGTCCGGCAGCATCGACGTCAAGACGTCGAAGAACGCTGGCGTCGCCCTGCTCTGCGCGGCGCTGCTCAACCGCGGTCGGACCACCCTGCGCAAGGTCGCGCGCATCGAGGAGGTCAACCGACTCCTCGAGGTGCTGACGAGCATCGGCGTGCAGACCCGCTGGATCAACGCGGACAACGACCTCGAGATCGTCCCGCCCAAGGACCTCGACCTGACCCGGATCGACGAGGAGGCCGCCCGGCGCACCCGCTCGGTAATCATGTTCCTCGGGCCGTTGCTCCACCGCGCCGACACCTTCGAGCTGCCCTACGCCGGCGGCTGCAACCTCGGCACCCGCACCGTCGAGCCGCACATGTCCGCCCTGCGGCCGTTCGGCCTGGAGGTCAAGGCCACCGACGGCTGGTACCACGCCCAGCTCAACCGCGCGATCGTCCCCGGCCGGCCGATCGTGCTCACCGAGCGCGGCGACACGGTGACCGAGAACGCGCTCATGGCGGCGGCGCTGCACCCCGGCACCACCGTCATCCGCAACGCCTCGTCCAACTACATGGTCCAGGACCTCTGCTTCTACCTGCAGGCGCTCGGCGTCGAGGTCGAGGGCATCGGCACGACGACGCTCACGGTGACCGGGCGCGAGAGCATCGACGTCGACGTCGACTACGCGCCGAGCGAGGACCCGATCGAGGCGATGTCGCTGCTGGCCGCGGCGATCGTGACCCGCTCGGAGATCACGATCCGGCGCGCTCCCATCGAGTTCCTCGAGATCGAGCTCGCGGTCCTGGAGGAGATGGGCTTCCGCTACGACCGTTCCGAGGAGTACCTCGCGGCCAACGGGCGCACCCGGCTGGTCGACATCACCACGCACCCCTCCGACCTGGTCGCGCCGCGCGACAAGATCCACCCGATGCCCTTCCCGGGCCTCAACATCGACAACCTGCCCTTCTTCGCCGTGATCGCGGCCGTCGCGGAGGGCACGACCTACCTCAACGACTGGGTCTACGACAACCGGGCGATCTACCTCACCGAGCTCAACAAGCTCGGCGGCCGGGTCACCCTGCTCGACCCGCACCGGGTGCAGATCGACGGCCCCACGTCGTGGACCGGGACCGAGCTGGTCTGCCCGCCCGCGCTGCGGCCCGCGGTCGTCGTCCTGCTGGCCATGCTGGCCAGCAAGGGCACCTCGGTGCTGCGCAGCACCTACGTCATCCATCGGGGCTACGAGGACCTCGCCGAGCGGCTCAGCGACCTCGGCGCCGAGATCGAGACCTTCCGGGACATCTAGTCTCGTGACCTACCTCGAGCCGGGTCGGGTGCTGGCGTTCGCGCACCGCGGCGGTGCCTACCACCCCGAGATCGAGGGTCTCGAGAACACCCTCGCCGCGTTCCGGCACGCCGCCGCCCTCGGCTACGACTACCTCGAGACCGACGTCCACGTGACCGCCGACGGCGTGCTGCTGGCGTTCCACGACGATGTGCTGGACCGGGTGACTGACCAGCGCGGTGCCATCCACGAGCTGACCCTGACCGAGGTACGCCGAGCACGGATCGGCGGGCGCGAGCAGGTGCCGACCCTCGTCGAGCTGCTCGACGCGTTCCCGGCCGCCCGCTTCAACATCGACCTCAAGTCCGACGGTGCCGTCGAGGCGCTGGCCGAGCTGGTGCGCGAGCGCGGCCTGTGGGACCGGCTGCTGGTCGCGTCCTTCTCCCGCCGCCGGATCCGGCGCTTCCGCAGGCTCACCGACGGCCGGGTGCCCACCGCGGCCGACCCGTGGCAGATCGTCGCCTTCCGGCTCTCCCCCAGTGTCCGGCTCGCCCGCCTGCTCGCCGGCGGCGGGTTCGCCGCCTTCCAGGTCCCGCACCGCCGGCACGGGTTCACGGTCACCACGCCCGGCCTGGTCCGGCGCGCGCACGCCGCGGGTCTCCAGGTCCACGTGTGGACGATCGACGACCCCGCCGAGATGACCACCCTGCTCGACCGCGGCGTCGACGGCCTCTTCACGGACCGCACCGATCTGCTCAAGGATGTCCTCCTGGGACGCGGCCAGTGGAGGTCCGCGCCGGGAGGGACGACGGCATGAGCGGGACGACGGGCATCGCGGACCTGGGGCCGCTCAACCGCGCGCGGGAGCAGCGGGCCTGGTACTTCACCGACTGGGCCGCCTCGGCCTTCCAGACCACGGTGGCCGGCGTCCTGTTCGCCCCCTACCTGATCTCCGTCGCCGAGAACGCGGTCGGCGAGCACGGCCGCATCCATGTGCTCGGACTGGCGATCGCGCCGGGCTCGCTGCCGTCGTACGTGATCACGCTCTCGACGCTGCTGAGCGCCCTGCTCTTCCCGATCGTCGGCGCGCTCGCCGATCGCACCTCCCGCAAGCCCGACCTGCTCGTCGGCTTGTCCTGGGTGGGCGCCACGGCCGCCGGCCTGCTGTTCTTCATGAGCGGCGAGAACTGGCTGTTCGGCAGCATCGCCTTCATGGTCGCCAACCTCGCGGCCGGCGCGGCGATCGTGGTCAGCGACTCCGTCCTGCCGCTCATCTCGACCGAGGCCGAGCGCGACCGGACCTCATCGGTCGGCTGGGCCTACGGGTACGCCGGCGGCGGACTCCTGCTCGCCGTCAACTTCGCCGTCGTCACCTTCCACGACGCCCTCGGGCTCGACAAGGAGCTGGCGGTGCGGCTCTCGCTGCTCTCCGCGGCGGTGTGGTGGGCGGCCTTCATGATCATCCCGTGGCGCGGCATCAAGCGGCACCAGCCGGTCGCCGTGGAGGAGGTCGCGGGCGGTCTGCTGAGTCGGTCCTTCGGCCAGCTCGCCGCGACGCTGCGCGACCTGCGGAACTATCCCGTCGCCCTCACCTTCCTCGTGGCCTACCTGTTCTTCAACGACGGCATCCAGACCGTGATCGCGTCGGCCTCGACCTTCGGCATCGAGGAGCTCGACTTCGAGGAGGGCACGGTCCTCGGCACCTACCTGCTGGTGCAGTTCGTCGCGATGTTCGGCGCGGTCGGCTTCGGCCGGGCCGCCGCCCGCTTCGGGGCGAAGCAGGTCATCCTGGGCGGCATCGTCGGGTGGATGGCGATCGTCACGGTCGCGCTCGTCGTGCCGGAGGGCCGGTTGGTGCCGTTCCTCGTGCTGGGGGTCGCCATCGGACTCGTCCTCGGCGGCACCCAGGCGCTCGCCCGGTCGTACTTCTCCCTGTTCATCCCGCGCGGCAAGGAGGCGGAGTACTTCAGCCTCTACCACGCCATGGACCGCGGCACGTCGTGGTTCGGCACGCTCACCTTCGGTGTCGTCTACCAGCTCACCGACTCCTACCGTCCGGCGATCTTCGCCCTCATCGCGTTCTTCGTCCTCGGCGGCCTGCTGCTGCTCCGGGTCGACACCGAGCGCGGCATCCGGGACGCCGGCAACGCCCGCCCCGCCGTGATCTGAGCCGATCCGGGGGTGATCTGAGCGCGGATGGAACCTTTTACCGCCGGGTAGCGTTAAAGGGTTCGAGGACGAAACACGGGAGGTGGGGTCTGATGGCAGAGCGCACACTGCGCGGTGCCCGACTGGGGGGCCAGTCCTTCGAGGACGAGCGCGGCATCGAGTTCGCTGCCCGGCAGCAGGTCGGCTACAAGTGCCCGCACGGTCACGAGTTCGAGATCACCATGTCGATCGAGGCCGAGGTCCCGGCGGTCTGGGAGTGTCCGCGCTGCGGCCTCGAGGCCGAGTCGACGGCCGGCATCGAGCGTGAGGTCAAGGCCGAGAAGCCGCAGCGCACCCACTGGGACATGCTGCTGGAGCGGCGCTCCGAGAAGGAGCTCGAGGAGATCCTCACCGAGCGCCTCGAGCTGCTCCGCGGCGGCGAGATCGGCCCGGCGCACCTGCACCGCGCCAACGCCCGGAAGAAGAAGCCCGCCAAGGCCTGAGCGACGCCGGGGTTTCACTCCCCCTCGTCGATGACCTCGCCCCGGACCACGGTCGGTCCGGGGCGAGGGCCATTTCCGGGGCCCGTCGGCGAGGTCCGCCGGGTCACCTGACGCCCGGCGTACGCCATCAGCAGCCCGCGGAACAGCGGCCGGGTGACCGGCAGGATCAACAGGATGCCGAGGAGGTCGGTGACGAAGCCCGGGCTGAGCAGGAACGCGCCGCCCAGGACGACCAGCGCTCCGTCCGCGAGCTCCCGGGCCGGCAGCCGGCCGGTCTCCACCCGCTCCCGCAGCGCGAGCCAGGCCCGCCGCCCCTCGCGCTTGATCAGCCAGGCACCGACGATGCTGTCCAGGACGAGCAGCAGGATCGTCCACCAGGGACCGATCACCTGTCCGACCTGGATGAGGACGACGATCTCGAGGACGGGCATCACCACGAAGGCGAGGAACAGCAGCACCGCTGCGCGGCGCGATCTCCGCCTCATCGTCGGGACGCCATCTGGGCCCAGCGCTCGCGCAGTCCCCACCAGGTGATCCGCTTGAGCGACTCCAGGGCGACCTGGCCGCTCATCTTCGACTCGCCCCGGACCCGCTCGACGAACTCGATCGGGACCTCGCGCACCGTCAGCCCCGCGTGGAGGGTGCGCGTGACGAGGTCGGTCTGGAAGACGTAGCCGGTGGATCTGACCTCGTCGAGGCGGATCTTCTCCAGGGTGGAGCGGCGGAACAGCCGGAAGCCGGCGGTCGCGTCGCGCACCTCGATCCCGAGCAGGAGCCGGACGTAGAGGTTGCCGCCCCGCGAGAGCACCTCGCGCTGCCAGGGCCAGTTGACCACCGAGCCGCCGGGCACCCAGCGCGAGCCGATCACCAGATCGGCGTCCAGCAGCCCCGTGAGGAGGCGCTGGAGCTGCTCGGGCTGGTGGGAGCCGTCGGCGTCCATCTCGCCGATCACGTCGTACCCCTCCGCGAGGGCCCAGGCGAAGCCGGCCAGGTAGGCGGCACCGAGGCCCTCCTTGGCGGTGCGGTGCAGCACGTGGACCCGGTCGTCGGCTCGGGCGAGGCGGTCGGCGACGGCGCCGGTGCCGTCGGGCGACCCGTCGTCCACCACGAGGACGTCGACGTGGGGCTGGGCGGCCCGCAGCCGGTCGATGATCCAGGCGATGTTGCCGGCCTCGTTGTAGGTGGGGATGACCATCACCGTGCGGCCCAGGGTGGAGAGCTGGTCAGACAACGGGTGCCTCACTCGGGGTCGGGGACGGCACGGGGGGCTCCGCGGACGGATCCTCCCGCGCGGGGCCATCGAACTCTTGCCTTCGACGGTACGCGACGGCACCTGACACGAGAGCGGCGAGCGTCAGGAGGGTGAACAACCGCGACGGCCACGGCCCCAGCCGCATCGCCGGCGTGAGCGCGGTGCTCAGCCCGACCTCCTCGACGAGCACGTCGGTCGTCCGGGGCGTCGCGGTGGCCACGACGGTCCCGTCGGAGGCGATGACGCCCGTCTGGCCGTTCGTGGAGGCCACCGTCAGCCAGCGCCCGGCCTCGATCGCGCGCAGCCGGGTGATGGCGAACTGCTGCTCGATCTGGTGGGTGAAGATGAAGCTCGCGTTGCTGGTCTGGACCACGAGCAGCTCGGCGCCGTCGCGGACCTGCGGCGGCATCACGTCGTCGTAGGCCACGTCGAAGCAGATGGCGTCCCCCACCCGCACCCCGGCGACGCGGAGCGGCTCGGTGCGGGTGCCGCTCTTCATGTCGCGGGTGATCAGCGCCAGCTTGCCGAACTTCGGGTCCCAGATGTCGCGCATCGGGATGTACTCGCCGTAGGGCACCGGGTGGTGCTTGGTGTAGCGGTCCCCCGGGCCGCTGACCGGATCCCACACGATGCCCTGGTTGAGGACGTGCTCCGGACCGTCGCCGACGATGCCGCCGACCACCACCGGCGCCTGGACGGCCGCCACCGCCTCCCGGATCCCCGTGTTCACGCGGCCGGGCTCGAACGGGTCCACGGCGGTGGAGTTCTCGGGCCACAGCACGAAGTCCGGTCGGGGCACGCGCCCCGCGGCGACATCGGCCGCGAGCCGCACCGTCGCGTCGACGTGGTTGCGGGTGACGCCCTCGTGGTCCCACAGGATGTCGTTGCCCGGCCCCGGGACGTCGCCCTGGACGACCGCGACCGTGGTGCGGCCGGTCTCGGGGACGTCGTACGGCACGACGGCGGGGGTGACCAGGACGGCCAGCACGCCGACGCTGGCCGCGGCCCACGCCCCGCGCCGCTCGCGGCTCAGCGTCGCCTCGGCGAACCGCGCCAGGCAGAAGCCGGCGAGCGCCAGCAGGAACGAGAGACCGGTCATGCCGACGTACGCCACCGCCGGCGCGGCCGGGGTGTCGATCGCGGCGAACGCCAGCCGTCCCCACGGCATCCCGCTGAACGGCCAGCCGCTGCGCACCGTCTCCATCGTGGTCCAGGCCGCCGCGAGCCACAGCGGCCAGGCCGGCAGGCGCCGCAGCAGCGGGACGAGGAGGCCGAGCAGACCGTAGAAGAGCGCCTCGATGCTCGCCAGCGCCAGCCAGGCGTCCGGGCCGATCGAGGCGCGCATCCAGGAGATGTGGCTGAAGTAGAAGACCACGCCGAACACCAGTCCGACCGCTCCGGCCCGGCGGACGGTGAGGTCGCGGGTGGCGAGGGCGTAGCACGCGACGCCGACCGGCAGCAGCCACGGCAGGGCGACCGGCTCGAAGGAGGCGGTGAGCAGCGCGCCGCCGACGATCGCGAGAAGGAGACGCTGCACCACGGCGTGAGCCTAGTCGGCCCGGGATCCGGCCTCGTCATCAGGCACGGAAGGACTCGGATCGCCTTCGGACCATCCCGGCGACCGACTGGCTGCCGCCGCCCGCGACGTTGTCTAGGGAGATCCGAGTCCTTCCGGCTCGCCCCCGAGGAGCGAACCGACCTCCGCGAACCGTCCCCGCGCGGAGCTGGTGCTACTCCGCCGACATACGGCCACTCGGACGTCGGTCCGCCTGCCACGACCTGCACGGGCGAACGTCTCCGTACTTTGGTGACCCTCAACCGTCCTGTCAACCGCCCGCTGACCTGCGACGATACGCATTCTCGCAGGTCAGGACGGGCCGGTCGGGCGGCAAGAAATCAGCAAAAAATCGCCCGCGTGCGGCGTGTCGCGTGGCGACGCGCCGGAGGGACGCCCGGTCAGTGGCCGACGGGGCGGTTCTCGTAGTAGGTCGACAGCACGATCGTCGTGCGCGTCGACACGTTGGCCGCCGAGCGGATCCGGCCGAGCAGGAGCTCGAGCTCGGCCGGCGTGGTGGTGCGGACCTTGAGGAGATAGGACTCCTCCCCCGCGACCGACCAGCACGACTCGATCTCCGGGATGCCGACGAGGCGGTCCGGGCAGTCGTCGGGCTGGGACGGGTCGATCGGGCGGATCGCGATGAACGCCGTCAGGGGTACGCCGATCTCGGCGTAGTTGACGGTCGCGCCGTAGCCGAGGATGAGACCGCGCTGCTCCAGGCGCTTGACGCGCTGGTGCACGGCCGAGGTGGACAGTCCCGTGGCGCGCCCGAGGTCGGTGTAGGACATCCGTCCGTCCTTGGCCAGGAGCTCCAGGATCTGCCGGTCGATCGCCTCGACCGCCGGATTGCTGCTCTGACTCACGGCGCCACCCTAATAGGCTGCGCCGTGATGACTGAGCGCCTTCTACTCCTCGATACGGCCAGCCTGTACTTCCGGGCCTACTTCGGCTCCCCGGAGCTCCTCGCGCCGGACGGCACCAACGTGAACGCCGTGCGGGGTCTGCTCGGCTACATCTCGCAGCTGGTGGACCAGTACCGGCCCACGCACCTGGCCTGCTGCTGGGACGACGACTGGCGCCCTCAGTGGCGCGTCGACCTGATCCCGACGTACAAGGCGCACCGGGTCGTCGAGGAGGTCGTCGGCGCACCCGACGTCGAGGAGGTCCCGGACCCGCTCGAGCTGCAGGTGCCGGTCATCCGCGAGGTGCTCGCCGCGTTCGGCATCGCCGTGGTCGGCGCGCCCGGCTACGAGGCCGACGACGTCATCGGCACCCTCGCCACAGGCGCCGGCATGCCCGTCGACGTGGTGACCGGCGACCGTGACCTGTTCCAGCTCGTCGACGACGCCGCCGGCGTCCGGGTGCTCTATGTCGGCAAGGGCGTCGGCCGGCACGAGCGGGTGGACGAGGCCTGGGTGGTCGAGAAGTACGGCGTACGCGCCGACCAGTACGCCGACTTCGCGACGTTGCGCGGCGACGCCTCCGACGGGCTTCCGGGCGTCAAGGGGGTCGGCGAGAAGACGGCGGCCAGCATGCTGCAGAAGTACGGCGACCTCGCCGGCATCGTCGCGGCCGTCGACGACCCGGCCAGCGACCTCGGCCCCGGGCCGCGGGCCAAGATCCGTGACGCGGCGGACTACCTCGCCGTCGCCCCCGCCGTGGTCGCCGTGGCTCGCGACATCGACCTGCCCCGCGACCACCTCGCCCTCCCCCGCACGCCGGCCGATCCCGAGGCGCTCGCCGCGCTGGTCGAGCGGTGGTCGCTGGCGTCGCCGGTCGAGCGGCTGACGGGTGTGCTGGGGTCGCTGTCGGCGGGCTGAGGTGGTGCGGTTTGGTCCCAAACCGCATGCGACACGCCGAGGAGGCATGCGGTTTGTGCCCAATCGTGGACGTCGGGGCTGATCAGCCCCTTGCCGCCGGACCGGCTCAGTCCGTGGCGACGATCCCGCGCCGCAGCAGCCGGACCAGCTGACGCGCGGTGTCGCGGACGGGCGTGCCGGCCGCCGCGTCGGCGATCTGGCCCGCGAAGTCGATGAGCTGCTTCATCTGGCGCACGAAGTCGCCGGCGGTCTGGTCGTTGCGCGTGATGATCTCGTCGAGCTCCTGTCCCTCCGCCCAGCGCCAGGCGGTCCACGCGAACCCGGCGTCGGGGCGGCGCAGGAAGTCGAGCCGGTGCTCGCGCTCCAGCCGCTCCAGGTCGCCCCAGAGCCGGGTCATCGCCTCGATCGTGACCGCGATGGCACCGCCGGGCACGCTCGGCGGTCCGTCCTCGGGGCGCCGGGCCTCGTAGACCAGCGCGGAGAGGACGGCGCCGAGCTGGGACGGGGTGAGCTCGTCCCACAGGCCGGTGCGCAGCGCCTCCGCGGCGACGAGGTCGAGCTCGGAGTAGATCCGCATCAGGCCGCGCCCGCGCTCGGTCACCTCGTCGCCGTGGAGGTAGTCGAGCGCCTCCAGGACCTCGCAGACCCGGTCGAAGGTGCGTGCGACGGTGTTGGTGCGCCGCTCGATGCGCTGGGAGAGGGTGTCGGTGTCCTTCTGGAGCTTGGCGTGCCGTTCGGCCCAGCGGGCGTGGTCCTCACGCTCCGCGCAGCCGTGGCAGGGGTGCTCGCGGATCCGGGCGCGCAGCGCCTGGATCTCGCTCGCGGTCGCCTCGTCGACCGGGCCCCGCTCCGCCCGGGGGCGGGTGACCGACAGGGGCAGTGCCCGGACGGCCTCGCGGACCTGCTGGGCGATGTCCTTGCGCTGGTGGGGGTTGCGGGCGTCGACCCGCTTGGGCAGCCGGATGTGGGCGACCGGCTCGACCGGCGTCGGGAAGTCCATCATCGCCAGCCGGCGGCCCTGCCGTTCGGCGGTGATGACCAGGGGGCGGTGACCGTGCTCGGAGAGACCCGGGTCGACCACGACCGCGGGGCCGGCGAACTTGCCCACCGGCACGATGATCACGTCGCCCGGAGTGAGCCGCTCCAGCGAGTCGAGCGCCTCGCCGCGACGGTCCTGGCGGCGGGACCTGCTCGCCTCCTTCTCGAGCTCGCCGACCTGCCGGCGCAGGCCGGCGTACTCCATGAAGTCGCCCAGATGGCACCGCGCCGCCTCGGCGTAGCCCTCGAGGGCGTCCTCGGCCTTGCGCAGCTGCCGGGCCAGCCCGACGACGGCCCGGTCGGCCTGGAACTGGGCGAAGGACTGCTCCAGGAGCTCGCGCGCCTGGTGGCGTCCGTAGGAGTGCACCAGGTTGACGGCCATGTTGTACGACGGCCGGAAGCTCGAGCGCAGCGGGTACGTGCGCGTGGACGCGAGTCCGGCCAGCTCGCGGGGGTTCATGCCGGGCTGCCAGAGCACGACGGCGTGTCCCTCGACGTCGAGGCCGCGCCGCCCGGCGCGCCCGGTCAGCTGGGTGTACTCCCCCGGCGTGATGTCGGCGTGCGTCTCGCCGTTCCACTTGCTGAGCTTCTCCAGCACGACGGTGCGAGCCGGCATGTTGATGCCGAGCGCGAGGGTCTCGGTGGCGAAGACGATCTTGATCAGCCCGCGCAGGTAGAGCTCCTCCACGCACTCCTTGAACGCCGGCAGCATCCCGGCGTGGTGCGCCGCGACCCCGCGCGAGGCGGCGTCGAGGAAGTCGTGGTAGCCCAGCACGTGGAGGTCGGCCGACGGCAGCCCGCCGAGCGTCTGCTCGACGTACGCGATGACCTCGTCGCGCTCGTCGGGGTCGGTGAGGCGCAGGTTGGCGTCGAGGCACTGCTGCACGGCCGCGTCGCAGCCGGCGCGGCTGAAGATGAAGTCGATGGCGGGCAGCAGGTCGTCGCGCCGCAGCCGCTCGATGACGTCGAGGCGTCCGGGGATCCAGATCCGGCGCCCGCTGCCGACGTTGCGGCTGCCCGGCCCGCCCTGGCGGCCGCGCGCGCCCTTCGGCGTGCGCCGGTCCTTGAGCCGGGAGGAGGCCCAGTCGTCGCGTGCCAGCTTCATCAGCTCGTCGTTGACCGGGGCGCCCTCGCGGACGAACCCGGCCGCGGCGTCGACGTCGGAGGAGGCGAAGAGGTCGAGCAGCCGGCGCCCCACCATGACGTGCTGGAACAGCGGCACCGGGCGCCGCTCGGCGACGATCGTGCGGGTCGAGCCCCGCACGGTCTCGAGCCACTCGCCGAACTCCTCGGCATTGGAGACCGTCGCGGACAGCGAGATCACCGACACCGACTCGGGCAGGTGGATGATCACCTCCTCCCAGACCGCGCCACGGGAGCGGTCGGCGAGGTAGTGCACCTCGTCCATGACCACGAACCCGAGCCCGACGAGGGTGCGGGAGCGCGCGTAGAGCATGTTGCGCAGCACCTCGGTCGTCATCACGACGATTGGCGCCTCGCCGTTGATGGTCGTGTCGCCGGTGAGCAGACCGACCCGGTCGGCGCCGTACCGCTCGACGAGGTCGTGGTACTTCTGGTTCGACAGCGCCTTGATCGGAGTGGTGTAGAAGCACTTGCGCTCGGTCTCCAGCGCGAGGTGGACCGCGAACTCCCCGACGACGGTCTTGCCGGCGCCGGTCGGCGCCGCGACGAGCACGCCGTCGCCGTCCTCGACCGCCTTGCAGCCCTCGACCTGGAAGTCGTCGAGCTCGAAGGAGAAGCCCGCGGCGAAGTCGCGGAACACGGGGTGCCCCCGGTCCTTGCGGTACGACGCGTAGCGCTCCGCCGGGCTCTGCTGCTCCTCGCCGCCCTCGCCCGCGCTCACGCCATCACCCGCACGGCACCCGGGACCACCTCGACGGTCACCGGCAGCGGCCCGAAGCGCTCGCCGTCGGCGTACCCGACGATGCCGGGGCTCGCGACGGTCACGCGCCGGACGCGGTGGCGCTCGTACTGCGGATGGCTCACGTGTCTCCCGTCGAAGAGCTGGGGGTAGGTGCGGACCAGCTCCAGTCTGCTGAGCGGCTTGATGACGACCACGTCGAGGAGGCCGTCGTCGAGCTGGGCGCCGTGGGTGATCCGCAGGCCTCCACCGAAGGAGGGCCCGTTGCCGACCGCGACCAGCATCGCCTCCAGGCGCCGCTCGACGCCGTCGAGCTCCAAGACGTACGACAGCGGCTGGAAGACGCGCAGCTCGGCGAGGGTGGCCAGGTTGTAGCGCATCTGACCCCGGGGCCAGCGCATCCGGTTGGCCCGCTCGTTGACGATCGCGTCGAATCCGGCGGCCAGCACTCCCCCGAAGTACCGGTCCCCGATCCGCGCCAGGTCGATCGTGCGCGGCGAGGCCTGCAGGATCCGAGTCGCCGCCGCCGCGCCGTGCCCGAGCGGCAGGTCGAAGTAGCGGGCGAAGTCGTTGCCGGTGCCGGCGGGCAGGATCCCGACGGGGACCTCGGTGCCCGCGGCCGCCTGCAGGCCGATGTTGACCATGCCGTCGCCGCCGCACAGGACCAGGACGTCGGGCTCCTCGCTGACCGCCAGTCGCGCCAGGTCGAGCGCCTCGCCGGCATCACGTCCGGTGAGTGCCGTGGTGCGCCACCCCGCGTCGTGGAAGCGGGGCAGCGCCTCGTCGCGCATCCGGGCGCCCCGCCCCTTCCCCGAGGTGGGATTGGTGAGGACGATCGCGCGCGGCATCAGATCGGGCTGGGCTCGTCGGGCGAGAGGCCGGCGTTGATCGCCCTGCGGTCGCGGCGCCGGTCGTTGAGGCGGGCGATCACCTCGGAGATCAGGAACAGCACCACCATCGGCACCGCCATGAAGCTCATCGTGAACGGGTCGCCCGACGGGGTGATGACCGCGGCGAAGATGAACGTCCCCACGATCATCCACGGCCGGTGCGCCCCGAGTGTCTTGCCCTTGAGCACCCCGGCCATGTTGAGCAGGACCACGAAGACCGGGATCTCGAAGGCGATGCCGAAGCCGAGCAGGGTCCGGCTGAAGAAGGTGAGGTAGTCGTTGAACTCGACCAGGTTGGTCAGCTCGTCGGGGTTGAGCCCGATCAGGATCTCCAGGCCCTTGGGCAGGGTCACGTAGCCGAGCACGATGCCGACGACGAACAGCGGGCCGGCGATGACCGCGAAGATGCCGGTCCACCGCTTCTCGCTCGGGTGCAGGCCCGGAAGGATGAACGCCCAGATCTGGTAGAGCCAGACCGGGCTGGAACCGACCAGGGCCGCCAGGCCGCAGAGCTTGAGATAGAGCAGGAACCCGCCGGCCGGCCCCGAGGTCGTCGCCTCGCTCGACCCCTCCGGCAGCTGCGCCTGGGCGTCGAGGTACGGCTCCAGCACCAGCTGGAAGAGCTGGTCGAAGAAGAACAGCGCGATCGCGAACGCGAGCAGCACCGCGAAGCCCGCCTTCAGGATGCGCGCGCGCAGCTCCCGAAGGTGGTCGGACAGCGCCATCCGGCCGTCGGCTCCGACGGGATGGACGGGCTTTCCGATGAAGAGCTTGAAGAGACCCGTGAACGCCAAGGTCAGGCGTTGTTCTCGCGACGCTCGTCGACGATCTCGCCCTCGGCGACGTCATCGAGGCGTCCGCCGTCGGCCGGCGGGAGCTCGCCGGTGGACTTCGGCGCGGCGGAGGACTTCTTGTCGTCGTCGCGCAGCCCCTTGGTCTCCGCCTTGAAGATCCGCAGTGCCTGTCCCGTGCCGCGAGCCAGGTCCGGGAGCTTGGCAGCCCCGAAGACCAGGATCACGATCGCCAGGATGATGAGCCACTCGGCTCCCTGGGGCATTCCGATCTGGGGAATCATCGACGGGACCAACTCTCGATCATCGGGTTCGACTGACGGCGTCCATGCTACGCCTCCTCACCGATAGAGGCTGAGGGTCTCCTGTGCACGGGCGGTGAACGTGTCGGTGAACTCCGCGGGACGGATCACCGTGGCATGCGGGGCCAGGCGGAGCAGCAGCCGGGTCAGCCACCGCCGGTCGACCACGACCAGGTCGACCTCCGCGGAGCCGTCGTCGTGGGCGCGCACCTCGCGGACCGGGTAGTAGTCGGTCGCCCAGCGCGCGGCCGGCTCCAGGCGCAGCGTGACGATCGTGGCGTCGGGCGCCGCGTCGTCGGTGAACAGTCCGTCGCTGAGGTCGCGGGGCTCCCGCGCTGGCGTCGTCGGGGCGGTCCTGAGCAGCTCGGCCTTGGTGATCCGGTCCAGCCGGAACAGCCGGTCGGCTCCGGCCCGGTGGCAGTAGGCGTCGAGATAGGAGAACACCCCGTGCGTGACCACGCCGTACGGGTCCACCACCCGTTCGGACTCCTCGTCGCGCGACGGCACGAAGTACAGCAGCCGCAGCTGCCGGCCCGAGGCGAGCGCCTCCTCGACGAGCGCGGTCAGCTGCGCGACCACCACCTGCTGGGCGTCGCGGGGCGACGGCGTGATCTCGACCCGCGGCGCGCCGGCGGCGGACTCCAGCTTCGCGAGCACCCGGTCGACCAGCTCCGGACTGGCACCGGCCGCACCCGTGTCGCGAAGCATCCGCAGCGCGACGATCATCGCCGACGCCTCCGTCGCGCTCAGTCGCAGCGGGCGGGCCAGGTAGTCAGCGTTCTCGATCCGGATCACGCCCTCCGTGACCGGGCTGCCCGCCTCGGTCACGATCGCGTCGAGGTCCACGTCGATCAGGTCGTCGGGCAGGCCGCCCGGCAGGCCGCACATGAAGAGCACCTTGAGGTCCTGGACGACCTGCTGGGGTGTCGTGCCGAGCAGCGTGGCCGCCTCCTCGAGGCGCACGCCGTCACGGTGGTGCAGGAACGGCACCAGGGTGAGCAGGCGGGCGACCTGGTCGCGTGCGCCCGGCGCCGGCGTACGCCTCACGAGTTCGCTCCTCCTGCTCCTCGATTGGGCACAAACTGCAGCGTTATGCGGTGTGTCGCTGCGGTTTGGGACCAAACCGCATCCTCCACGCCGCTCACGAGACGGACTGCCTCAGCCGTGCGACGACCTGCTCGCGCACCTCGACGGGCTCGAGGAGGACCACGTCGGGCCCGTGCGAGAGGACCTCGTCGGCCAGCCCCTGGGTCGGGCGGACCAGCACCAGCCGGTCCCAGCGAGTGCGGTCATCGGGACCGTCGACCCCGGTCGTCACCTCCTCGGCGCTCCGCCGCAGCCCGTGCCCGGCGCCCTCGCGCACGAGGAGCACCGCGGTCGTGGCCGGGATCGGCGGCGCCATCCGGCGGGCGATGTCGCGGACGTCGGTCTCCGCGGGCACGTCGTAGGCGCCGGGCGGCCCGACCAACCGGACCTCACCTTGGACCCGGGACAGCCGGAAGACCCGCTCGGCGCCCCGGTCGGCGTCGTAGCCAACGAGGTACCAGCGTCCGGAGGAGCGCACGACGCCCCACGGCTGGACGCGCCGGCGCATCGGCGCGTCGGCGTCGGGCCGCTGGTAGTCGAACTCGATCGCGTTGCGCTCGCAGACCGCGACCCAGCACCGTTCGAAGGCCGGCTCCTCGGCCGTCAGCAGCGGTCGGGCGATGTCGAGCGCGTCGAGATCGACGTCGATGCCGGACGCCGTCAGCTTGCGCACGGCGTCCGTCGTGGCCTGCGCCATGGTGGCGTGCTGCCAGACCCGCGACGCGATGCCGACGACCGCCGCCTCCTCCGAGGTGAGCTCCACGTCGGGCAGGGCGAAGGCCTCCGGCGGGATCCGGTAGCCGACCTCGTCGTCGAAGAACGGGTCGATGGTCGCGACCTCGACGGGGACGCCCAGGCTGCGCAGCTCCTCCTTGTCGCGCTCGAACATCTTCTCGAAGGCGTCGAGGCGCGAGTCGGGGTACAGCAGTTCGCGGATCCGCTCCTTGGCGATCGGTCGTCGCTGGACTAGGAGCATGATCAGCAGGTTGAGCAGGCGCTCACTCTTCGGTGCTGGCATCCGTACTCGGCTCGGGGGTGGCCTCCGGGGTCGCCTCGGGAGCCGGCTCGGGCTTGGGCTTGGTGTCGGCGGCGTCGAGGATGTCGACCACGAAGTAGAGCGTCGAGTTGCCGGGGATGTCCTCGCCCTGGCCCTCCTTGCCGTAGCCGAGCTTCGGCGGGATCTGGATCATGACCCGGCTCCCGACGGGGAGGCCGACCAGCGCCTTCGACCAGCCCTTGACGACGGTGGCGTCCTTGCCGCCGACGACGGCCTCGAGGCCGCGGCCGTCGGCGTAGCTGGCGTCGAACGGCTTCTCGCCGTCCGGGATCTGCCCGAGATAGCTCACCAGGATCGTCTGGCCCTCGGCGACGACCGGGCCGGTGCCCTTCGTCAGTGTCGCCACCTCGAGCTTGCCGCTCGGCTTCGGCGCGTCGGAGAAGTCGAGGCTCGCCGGCAGCCCGGCCTCCTCGACGATCTTCGGCGCCCAGCCGGGTGCGGCCTCCTCAGCGCCCTCGGGACCGGCGAGGCCCACGAGGTCGGCGATGAAGAGCAGCCCGTCCTCGTTGCCGATGTCGAGTCCGGCGAGCAGGCCCGCGGCCTGGCTGCCGAGGTAGCCGCCGAAGGCGACGTCGCTGCCGACCGTGACAGCGAGCCGAGTGCCGATCGTCTGACCGGCCTCGATCTGGTCGGCGAAGGCGAGCGAGAGCAGATCGGTGAGCGTCTGCGGCTCCTTCTCGGCGCCGACCTTGACGAGGGTGCTGAGCGAGGTGGCGTCGTAGCTGTCGTAGTTGATCTTGTGGGTCCAGCCGTCGGCGAGCGTGAACTCGACCCGGACGACGTCGTCCTTCTTCAACTCGGCGCCGTCGCCCTCGGCGAGGACCTTGGTCTGGGGCTTGCCGGCGGTCATGACCGCCTTCCAGTCCAGCTCGGGGGTCTCGCCGACCGGGCCGCTGATCTCGACCGCGTCGAGGCCCTTGACCTCGTCGGAGTCGGATCCGCCGCACGCGGCCAGAGCCAGGCTCGCGGGGAGCAGGGTCGACAGAAGCAGCAGGGAGGGACGTCGCAGGCGCATCAGCACGCGCAAACCCTACCGAGTGCCAGGTCGCCGTGGGTCACATGCCGTCGATCAGGCGCTGGACCCGCTCGTCGTACGCCCGGAACGGGTCCTTGCAGAGCACGGTGCGCTGCGCCTGGTCGTTGAGCTTGAGATGGACCCAGTCGACCGTGAAGTCGCGGCGACGCTCCTGAGCTCGGCGGATGAACTCGCCGCGCAGCCGCGCGCGGGTGTTCTGCGGCGGCACCGATTTCGCCTCGAAGATCTTGAGGTCGGAGGTCACCCGGGCGACGGCGCCACGCTTCTCCAGCAGGTAGTAGAGGCCACGGTTGCGGTGGATGTCGTGGTATGCCAGGTCGAGCTGCGCGACCCGAGGGTGGCTCAGCGGCAGGCCGTGCTTGGCGCGGTAGCGGTCAATCAGCTTCCACTTGATCACCCAGTCGATCTCGCGGTCGACCAGACCGAGGTCGTCGGACTCGACCGCCTTGAGGCCCCGCTCCCACAGGTCGAGGGCCCGCTCGATGACCGGGGTGGAGATCCCGCGCCGGTCGACGAAGTCGCGCGCCTTGGCGAGGTACTCCCCCTGGATCTCCAGAGCGCTCGCCTCGCGGCCGTTGGCCAGGCGGACCTTCCGTTGACCGGTGACGTCGTGGGAGATCTCGCGGATCGCCCGGATCGGGTTCTCCATCGTGAGGTCGCGCATCACCACGCCCTCCTCGATCATCCGCAGCACGAGGTCGCACGAGGCGACCTTCAGCATCGTGGTGGTCTCGCTCATGTTGGAGTCGCCCACGATCACGTGCAGTCGGCGGTACTTCTCCGCGTCCGCATGCGGCTCGTCGCGGGTGTTGATGATCGGCCGGCTGCGGGTGGTCGCGCTGCTGACGCCCTCCCAGATGTGCTCGGCGCGCTGGCTCACCGAGTAGGTCGTCCCTCGCGGGGTCTGAGTCACCTTCCCTGCGCCCACGACGATCTGCCGGGTCACCAGGAACGGGATGAGGACATCGGCCAGCCGACTGAACTCGCCCGCCCGGCTGACGAGATAGTTCTCGTGGCAGCCGTAGGAGTTGCCGGCCGAGTCGGTGTTGTTCTTGAACAGGTAGATCTCCCCGGCGATGCCCTCGTCGTGCAGACGCTGCTCCGCGTCCAGCAACAGCCCCTCGAGGACCCGCTCGCCCGCCTTGTCGTGGGTGACGAGCTCCGTGATGTCGTCACACTCGGGCGTGGCGTACTCCGGGTGGCTGCCGACGTCGAGGTAGAGCCGGGCGCCGTTGCGGAGGAACACGTTGCTGCTGCGTCCCCAGCTGACGACCTTGCGGAACAGATAGCGCGCCACCTCGTCGGGACTCAGCCTGCGCTGCCCCCGGAACGTGCACGTCACGCCGTACTCGTTCTCGATCCCGAAGATCCGACGGTCCATGAAGGCACAGTACTGCCGTACTGGGCGCTCGTAGGGGGATGTGGGACCGGTGGTTGCGGTTTGGTCCCAAACCGCAACGTTCCGGGCCAAAGTCATGCGGTTCTCGCCCAATCGACGGGGTTCGTCGAGCGGTACCAGCGGTTCATCACCCGCGTGCGCCCCGCATCCGAATAGAGGGAATCTCCGATCAGAGCCCGCCAAGCGCGGAGTCTCGCAGCCTTGTGCGGACGCCCGAGAAGCCGGTCGAACTCGTGCATCAACACCGCGGGATGGTTGAGCAGGTCGTCCAGGGTGTAGCCACGCCGCACGTACGACGTGCGGGTGAGGGCCCGCTCGCGGCGGAGGTCGCGGCGATGAACGGCCTTGTCGCGATGCACCGCGCCGTCGTACTCATGGAGGCTCTGCGTCCCGATGACCAGCAGGTCGGCACGACAGACGAAGCGCCCGTCGTCGTCGACGATGTCGACCTGTGACCTGGTCGGCACGTCCAGGACCTGGTGGAACCTGTGGAGAAGCGTCTCGCCAGCGGACTCGGCGCCTTCGTTGCGGCTCAGCCACACGTCGCGAAGCCGCCGGACCCCAGGGCGCTTCGAGGCGAGGACCTCGCGAACGTCCCGATCCGTCACGTGCCCCAGCCGCGCCGCCGAATCGACCATGATCGCGAGATCGAGATGGCCGAGGTCACGGGCGGCGCGCAACAGGATCTCAGCTGGCTCGTCCACGGGCAGTCCGTGGACGAGGCGGGCCTTCGTGTCATGGACCAGTCGCGAGCAGATCAGACCGGGCCGGCGGGGACGGTTGGCTCCCCTGACCGCTGCGAAGTGAGGGACCTGTTCCGGCAGCGCCGGCAGCTGCCAACCGAGCAGGCGCGCTGCTGTCACGTGGGTGAAGACGGCGTCTGCGGGCAGCACGAGCCGTAGCGCGCCGAGGTCACGCAGGAAGTTCTCCCACGGGGCGAGCTCCGGTGTCTCGATCCGGTACAGGCCGTGCGCCACACGTTGATGACCGGCGGCACGCACCTCGCCACGTATGGCGCCGTCGGGTCCGATCTGCATGACGCCCAGACTCGACGGACGTGCGGCCGGGAACAAGTGCCCTCGTCCCGGCTGTGGATATCCGTTCCGGGCACGCCACGATCGGCCGATGTGGGAGCGCACCGTTTGGGCACAAACCGCACGTCCGAGGCCGCTATTGATGCGGTTTGGGACCAAACCGCATCAATAGCGATCGACAGAGGTCGGGATTACAACGGCGGAGCCACCGGCGGCTCGTCGCCACCCCCCGCGTCGGTGTCTCCGGTCGCGGGCGTCTCGGAGGTGTGCACCTCGGGGGCCGTCTGGGCCGGGCCGCGGTCGCCGAGCAGCTCGGCGAGGCGGGCCGGGAGGATGCGACGGAACTTCCGCGGCTGGATGCGGGTCCGGTCGAGTACGGCGACCTCGAGGTCCTCGACCGGGATCACCCGATCCTGCACCTGGCCGCCGTCGGAGGAATGCCCGAGCGCGGCGACCGCCACCTGTAGCGCCCTGTCGAGGGAGGCGCCGTCGGTGTAGTGCTCCTTCAGGTACGCCGACACGGTGTCCGCGTCGCCGCCCATCACCGCGAAGCCGTGCTCGTCAGCCACCCGGCCCTCGTAGGTCAGGCGGTAGATCTGGTCGTCGGCGGCGGTGGCGCCGACCTCGGCGACGAAGATCTCGACCTCGTACGGCTTCTCGCCGCCCGAGGAGAAGATGGTGCCGAGGGTCTGGGCGTAGGCGTTCGCGAGGCCGCGGCCGGTGACGTCGCGCCGGTCGTAGGCGTAGCCGCGCATGTCGGCGAGCCGGACACCGGCGATGCGCAGGTTCTCGAACTCGTTGTAGCGGCCGACCGCGGCGAAGGCGAGGCGGTCGTAGAGCTCGGAGACCTTGTGGAGCGCCTGGGACGGGTTCTCGGTGACGAGGAGGACGCCGTCGGCGTACTGCACCGCGGCGAGCGACCGGCCACGGGCGATGCCCTTGCGGGCGAAGTCCGCCCGGTCCTTCATCAGCTGCTCGGGCGAGACGTAGAACGGGGTGCTCATGCCTGCGTCTCCTCTCCCCCGCCGGGCAGGGGTGCGAGCGGTCCGTCGGGGCGGTCCATCCGGGCACCGACCACCTGGTCGGCGAGCGCGCCGATCGCGGCCTCGTCCAACTGGACGGCGCCGTCGGCGGTCACGACCCACACGACGGGGAAGATCCGACGGGTCAGGTCGGGCCCGCCGGTGGCGGAGTCGTCGTCGGCGGCGTCGTAGAGCGCCTGGAGGCACACCCGGACGGCGTCGTCGGACGACAGGTCCTCGCGCCACAGCTTCTTCAGCGCGCCGCGCGCGAACAGCGACCCGGACCCGACGGTGAAGAACGAGCGCTCCTCGTGGCGACCGCCCGTGACGTCGTAGCCGAAGATCCGGCCGGTGCCGCTGTCGAGGTCGTAGCCGGCGAACATCGGGACGACGGCCAGGCCCTGCATCGCCATGCCGAGGTTGGCGCGGATCAGCGCCGAGAGGCGGTTGGCCTTGCCGTCCAGGGAGAGGATCGAGCCCTCGATCTTCTCGTAGTGCTCGAGCTCGACCTGGAACAGGCGCACCATCTCGACCGCGAGCCCGGCGGTGCCGGCGATGCCGACGACGGAGTACTCGTCGGCCGGGAAGACCTTCTGGATGTCACGCTGGGCGATCACGTTGCCCATCGTGGCGCGGCGGTCGCCCGCCATCACCAGACCGCCGGGGAAGGTCACCGCGACGATCGTGGTGCCGTGGGGCGCGATCTCGGCCGCGCCGCCGGGCCCGCCGGCGGGCAGCGAACGGCGGGCGGGCAGCAGATCAGGGGCGTTCTCGGCCAGGAAGTCACTGAACGAGGAGGTGCCAGGGCGCAGGAAAGCACCCGGGATGCGCGCGTCGCTCATCGGGGACTACTCGCCGCCCTTCTGGATGAACGACTTCACGAAGTCCTCGGCGTTGGTCTCGAGGACGTCGTCGATCTCGTCGAGGATCGCGTCGACGTCGTCGTCGAGGGCCTCCTTGCGCTCGGTCACGTCGGACTCGGGAGCGACCTCGGTCGTCTCCTCGGTCTCCTCGGACCTGCGCGGCTGCTTCTGCTCCTGGGCCATGACTCCAGCCTAGCCACTCACCTGCTGAGCGCGCGGACCAACTCGTCCGCCGTCGCGCACCGGTCGATCAGCTCGCCGACGTGCGCCCTGCTCCCGCGCAGCGGGTCGATGGTCGGGACCCGTTGGAGCGACTCGCGTCCGGGGAGGTCGAAGATCACCGAGTCCCACGACGCGGCCGCGATGTCGGCGGCGTACTTCTCCAGGCACCGGCCGCGGAAGTACGCGCGGGTCTCCTCCGGTGGGTTGGTCATGGCCCGGTCGACGTCGTCGTCGGTGAGCAGCCGCTGGATCCGCCCCGCGCCGACCAGCCGGTGGTAGAGCCCCTTCTCGGGCCGGATGTCGGAGTACTGATAGTCGATCAGCTGCAGCTTGGCGTCGTCCCAGTCGAGGTCGTCGCGCGATCGGTACTGCTCGATCAGCTTCAGCTTCGCGACCCAGTCGAGCTGGTCGGACAGTGACATCGGGTCGGACTCGAGCCGCGCGAGGACGTCCTCCCATCGGGCCAGTACGTCGGCGGTCTGGGCGTCGGCGTCGGCGCCGTAGCGGTCCTCGACGTACTTCTTCGCCAGGTCGAGGTACTCCAGCTGCAGCTGGATGCCGGTCAGCCTGCGCCCGTCGGCCATGGTGACGGTCTGGCGCAGGGTCGGGTCGTGGGACACGGCCCGCAGCGCCGCGACCGGCGTGTCGACGCTCAGGTCGCGCCCGATGAACCGGTCCTCGATCATCGCGAGCACGAGTGAGGTGGTGCCGACCTTGAGGTACGTCGCGATCTCGGCGAGGTTGGCGTCGCCGATGATGACGTGCAGCCGGCGGTACTTCTCCGGGTCGGCGTGCGGCTCGTCGCGGGTGTTGATGATCGGACGCTTGAGCGTGGTCTCCAGCCCGACCTCGACCTCGAAGAAGTCCGCGCGCTGGCTGATCTGGAAGCCGTGGTCGCGCCCGTCCTGGCCCTTGCCGACCCGGCCGGCGCCGCAGAACACCTGCCGGCTCACGAAGAACGGGGTGAGGTGCCGGACGATGTCCGCGAACGGGGTCGAGCGGCGCATGAGGTAGTTCTCGTGCGCGCCGTACGAGGCGCCTTTGTTGTCGGTGTTGTTCTTGTAGAGCACGATCGCCGGGTTGCCGGGAAGCTGCTGGGCGCGCCGGGCGGCGTCGAGCATGACCTGCTCCCCGGCCTTGTCCCAGCGCACGACGTCGAGCGGGGTGACGACCTCCGGGGTGGAGTACTCCGGGTGGGCGTGGTCGACGTAGAGGCGCGCGCCGTTGGTCAAGATGACGTTGGCGAGGCCCAGGTCCTCGTCGGTGAGCTGGCTCGGGTCCGCGATCTGGCGTGACATGTCGAAGCCGCGGGCGTCGCGCAGCGGCGACTCCTCCTCGAAGTCCCAGCGCGCCCGGCGGGCGCGGACGGTGGCCGTGGCGTAGGCGTTGACGACCTGGGACGACGCCACCATCGGGTTGGCGGTCGGCTGGCCCTGGACCGAGATCCCGTACTCCACCTCGGTGCCCATCACGCGGCGCACGCTCATGCGTCCAGCCTACGGGTACCGCGTCGCCCCGGCATCGGCACGCCGCGACCGGGTACCGCCGCAGCATGTCCGATCCCCCGGTGCTCGACCGGCTCGCCCGGGCCGGGCGGGTCGCCTACGGACTCGTCTACGGCCTCGTGGCCTGGCTCGCCGCGTCGCTCGCGCTCGGCGACCGGCACGGCACCCCGTCGGGTCAGGGCGCGTTCCAGCAGCTCGCGCAGGAGCCCGTCGGTCGGGTCGCGCTCTGGTTGGTCGCCCTCGGCCTCGCCGGGCTGGCGGTCGAGCAGGCGGTCCGCGCCGTCCGCGGCTCGGACGAGTGGCCCGCGCGCGCCGCGTGCGGGGGACGCAGCGTCGTACTGGGCGTCCTCGCCGTGCTGGCGGTCCGCTCCGCGCTCGGCGACGGGGGCGGCGGACGCCGGGCACCCCAGGGTGTGACGGTCTGGCTGCTCGACCTGCCGGTCGGCCCGGCGATCGTCGTGGCGCTCGGCGTCGTCATCATGGGTGTCGGTGCGGCGAGCGCGGTCAAGGGGCTCGGAGACCGCTGGCGTGAGGACCTCGAGGTGGACGGGCGGACCGGCGCCACCGGCACCGTGATCACCGTGCTGGCGAGAGCCGGCTACCTCAGCCGCGGCGTGGCCTTCACCGTGATCGGCGGGCTCTTCGCGTGGGCCGGCGTCACCCACGACCCGGGCAAGTCAGGTGGACTGGACCAGGCGATCGTCAGGTTCCGCGACGAGCCGTACGGTCCCTGGGTCATCCTGGCGGTCGCCGTCGGGCTCGGCTGCTACGGCGGCTACCAGTTCGCCCGGGCCTGGTACCTGCGCGAAGGATGACGCGGGCCCCGCACCGGGTGGTGCGGGGCCCGTCGAGACGAGGGTCAGCGACCCTTGGCGACCTTGACGGCGGCGGTGACGCCGAGCGCGACGAGGGCGACGATGATGAGCTTCTTGACCACGGAGGGCTCCTGTCGGACGAGGGACGGTCGGGAACGTGACCCACCCTAGCGAGGGGGCCAAGCGGGTGTCAGAGGTACTGACCCGTGTCGCTGACCGTGTCGATCGAGCGGCCCGGCTCGGTGCCCTGCTTGCCGGTGATGAGGGTACGGATGAACACGATCCGCTCGCCCTTCTTGCCGGAGATCCTGGCCCAGTCGTCGGGATTGGTCGTGTTGGGCAGGTCCTCGTTCTCCTTGAACTCGTCGACGCAGGCCTGGAGCAGGTGCGAGACGCGCAGGCCCTTCTGGTCGTGCTCGAGGAAGTCCTTGATGGCCATCTTCTTGGCCCGGTCGACGATGTTCTGGATCATCGCGCCCGAGTTGAAGTCCTTGAAGTACAGGACCTCCTTGTCGCCGTTGGCGTAGGTGACCTCGAGGAAGCGGTTCTCCTCGGTCTCGGAGTACATCCGCTCCACGGTCGCCCGGATCATCCCGGCCACGGTCGCCTGGCGGTCGTCGCCGAACTCCCTGAGGTCGTCGACATGGAGCGGCAGGCTCTGGGTGAGGTACTTGCTGAAGATGTCGCGGGCCGACTCCGCGTCCGGACGCTCGATCTTGATCTTCACGTCCAGCCGGCCCGGACGCAGGATCGCGGGGTCGATCATGTCCTCGCGGTTGGAGGCGCCGATGACCAGCACGTTCTCCAGCAGCTCGACGCCGTCGATCTCGCTGAGCAGCTGCGGGACGATGGTGTTCTCCACGTCCGAGGACACGCCCGAGCCGCGGGTGCGGAACAGCGAGTCCATCTCGTCGAAGAACACGATGACCGGCGTACCGGTGCTCGCCTTCTCGCGGGCGCGCTGGAAGACCAGCCGGATGTGCCGCTCGGTCTCGCCGACGTACTTGTTGAGAAGCTCGGGTCCCTTGATGTTGAGGAAGTACGACTTCCCCTCCTGGCCGGTCTTCGCCGCCACCTTCTTCGCCAGCGAGTTGGCCACGGCCTTGGCGATCAGGGTCTTGCCGCAACCCGGCGGCCCGTAGAGCAGGATGCCCTTGGGCGGCTTCAGCTCGTGCTCGGCGAAGAGCTCCGGGTAGAGATAGGGCAGCTCGACGGCATCCTGGATCATCTCGATCTGGTTGCCGAGGCCGCCGATCGTCTCGTAGGTGATGTCGGGGACCTCTTCGAGGACGAGCTCCTCGACCTCGGACTTCGGCACCCGCTCGTAGACGTAGCCCGCGCGGGAGTCGAGCAGCAGCGAGTCGCCGGCCCGCAGGGTCGCGCCGAGGAGCGGGTCGGCGAGCCGGACCACGCGCTCCTCGTCGGCGTTGGCGATCACCAGGACCCGCTCGCCGTCCGCGAGCAGCTCCTTGAACATGACGACCTCGCCGACCGTCTCGTAGTCGAGGGCCGCGACCACGTTGAGCGCCTCGTTGAGCATGACCTCCTGGCCGCGACGCAGCGTGTCGAGCTCCACAGCGGGGCTGACGGTGACCCGGAGCTTGCGGCCGCCGGTGAAGACGTCGACGGTGTCGTCCTCGTTGCGCTGGAGGAAGGTGCCGAAGCCGGCCGGCGGCTGGGCCAGGCGGTCGACCTCCTCCTTCAGCTTGAGGATCTGGTCCCGGGCGTCGCGCAGGGTGCCGGCGAGGCGCTCGTTCTGTGCGGTCACCGCGGCGAGCGACCGCTGGGCCTCGGCCAGCCGGGCCTCGAGCGAGCGCGCCGCGCCGGTCGGCGTGTCGACCAGGCGTCGGCGCAGGTCGTGCACCTCCTCCTCGAGGTAACGCACCTGGTCCTCGAGCTCCTCGCGACTCGGGGAACGGTGTCCGCCGGTCGTGCCTTCTCCCATGCTCGTCATGGCACACCTCCTGCTTCCGACCCTACTCGCGGGAGAGTTACAGGGAAGTGATTGATGCCGTTTGGTCACAAACCGCAGGTCTCGACCCGGAATTGCTGCGGTTTGGGACCAAACCGCAACACTCGGGCTCAGTCGTCGGCGGGCGTGTCCGGGACGCCGGGGGGCCGGGGGCCGGTGTAGTCGGGGCCGTACGCGCCGGGGGCGGGACGACGCTTCTTGAGCGGCGCGCGCTGGCCGGGGGCCATCCGGCGGGCGGTGACGAGGAAGGCTGTGTGGCCGATCATCTTGTGGCCCGGCCGGACGGCGAGTCCCTCCACATGCCAGTCGCGGACGAGCGACTCCCAGGGCGTGGGCTCGGTGAACCCGCCGTGCACCCGCACGGCCTCGACGAACTTCGAGAGCTGGGTGGTGGTGGCGACGTACGCGCACACGATGCCGCCCGGGAGCAGCGCGTCGGCGGCGGCGTCGAGGCAGTCCCAGGGGGCGAGCATGTCGAGGATGATCCGGTCGCAGCGCTCGCCGGAGGCGGGCAGCTCCTCGGCCAGGTCCCCGAGCGTCAGCGACCACGCGGGGTGCTCGCCGCCGAAGAACTGGGTGACATTGCGTCGGGCGACGTCGGCGAACTCCTCGCGCCGCTCGTACGACGACACGCGGCCGTGCGGCCCGACGGCGCGCAGCAGCGAGCAGGTGAGGGCACCGGAGCCGACGCCGGCCTCGACGACGTGGGCGCCGGGGAAGATGTCGGCCATCGCGACGATCTGGGCGGAGTCCTTCGGATAGACGACCGCGGCGCCGCGGGGCATCGAGACGACGAACTCGGAGAGCAGCGGCCGGAACACGAGGTACTCGCCGCCGGCCGACGAGGTGACCGTGAAGCCCTCCTCGCGCCCGATCAGCTCGTCGTGCTCGAGGTGGCCCTTGTTGGAGAAGAACCGCTTGCCCGCGACGAGCTCGAAGTTGTGCTTGCGGCCCTTGCCGTCGACCAGCCGAACCCACTCGCCGGCCCGCAACGGGCCGCGGTGGACGCCCGACCAGGCGGCAGGGGGTACGTCGTCGCCGGTGTGGCTGAGGGGCGCATCGGTCACCGGCGCAATCTACCGGGACCGCCCGGCTCAGCGTCGTACGGCCCGGATCAGGTCGCTCGCGGAGAGCACGCCGTGGACGTGGCCCTCGTCGTCGAGCAGGACGTACTCCGAGGCCGGCGTGGACCGGAGGGTGTCGAGCAGGGCGGTGCCGCTGATCCGCATCGGCAGGGTCAGCCCGGGCTCGAGCGCGCGCGCCACGGTCGCCACGGCGACCCACGGGGTCCGCTCGACGGGGACGGCGCGTGCGGCGCTCTCGTCGACCACGCCGACGGGGCGGCCGTCGGCGGTCGTCGTGATGATGCTGCCCGCTGCCGCCTCCCGGGCGCGCCGGAGCGCCTCCGCCAGGGGCAGGTCGTCGGGCACCGCCACGGCGCGGCGGGCCAGGTCGCCGGCGACGATCCCGCTGAACTGCCGGGTGATGCCGGCCACGGCCAGCGCCTGGCTGGCACCCGTCCACAGGAAGAGGGCGACGACGAGGAGGACGAGGGGGTTGAACACCGCGCCGTCCAAGGACCACCACAGCGCCACGACGCCGACGAGGACGGCGACGCCGCGCCCGGTCCAGGCGGCGACCGTCGTGCCGGTGTGGGCCTGCCCGGTGAGTGCCCAGACCCCCGCCTTGAGGACCCGGCCGCCGTCGAGCGGGAGGCCGGGGACCAGGTTGAGGACGCCGATCATGAGGTTGGCGCCCGCCAGTCCCTCGATCACGAGGAGCAGCAGGCCGCTCGGGGTCACGAACCACACGGCGAGTGCCACCGCGCCCACGGCGATGGACGTGAGCGGGCCGACGACGGCGATCCAGAACTCCTGACGCGGACGCCGCGCCTCGCCCTCGATCGCGGTCGCGCCGCCGAGGAAGTGGAGGGTGATCGAGTGCACCTGGAACCCGAACCGGCGGGCAACCACGGCGTGCGAGGCCTCGTGGAGGAGCACCGCGAGGTAGAGGGCGATCGCGAAGGCGACGCCGACGACGTACTTCCAGCCGCCGAGCCCGGGCTGCACCTGGTCCACCCGGGGACCCATGATGAGCGCGATCAGCCCGGCGATGAGGAACCACGAGCTCGACACCAGCACGTCGCTGCCGGCGATCCGGCCGATCCGGAACATCCCCCGGGGCAGCGGAGCTGGCTCGGAGGCGGGGCGATGAGGACCGGACACACGTCGAGGCTATCCGGGATCCGGGTGCGCGACGGCGCCGGTGGTCTCCGGCCGGCTGTCGGAGGGCTGGCCTAGGGTCGCTCCTATGACGATCACCTCCGCCGCCGGCATCGAGCCGGCCGACCCGTCGGAGCGCGGTGGCACCCGCGTCGACGGCGTCGACGTGCTGGGTGCGCTCTCGCCGTCGCGGGTCGGCGACTTCTTGAACTGCCCGCTGCTCTTCCGGTTCCGCAGCATCGACCGGCTGCCGGAGCCGCCCTCCCCCGCCGCCGTGCGGGGCACGGTGGTCCACCGCGTGCTGGAACGCCTCTTCGACCTGCCGGCGGACCAGCGGACCCCTGAGCGCGCCGACGGGCTGCTCGCCCCGGCGTGGGAGGAGCTGCAGGAGATCGAGCCGGCGGTGGCCTCGATGTTCCCCGTCGACGGTCCGGAGATCACGGCCTGGCTGGCGTCGTGCCACGAGACGCTGGCGCGCTACTTCGACCTCGAGGACCCGACCCGGCTCGAGCCGGCCGAGCGGGAGCTGTACGTCGAGACGCTGACCGACGCGAAGCTGCTCCTGCGCGGTGTCATCGACCGGGTCGACGTGGCTCCCGACGGCGCGATCCGCGTGGTGGACTACAAGACGTCGGCGAGCCCGCACGAGATGTTCGAGGGCAAGGCGCTGTTCCAGCTGAAGTTCTACGCGCTCGTGCTGTGGCGGATGCGGGGCGTCGTGCCGCGGATGCTGCAGCTGGTCTACCTCGGCAACAGCGAGGTGCTGCGCTACGAGCCCGACGAGCGGGACCTGCTGGCCACGGAGCGCAAGGTGCTGGCCGTCTGGGACGCGATCCGGGCCGCCACGCTGCGCAAGGAGTTCGAGGCCCGCAAGGGCGCCGGCTGCACCTGGTGCGCCCACCAGGCGATCTGCCCGGCCTACGGCGGCACGCCGCCGCCCTACCCGGAGCCCCGCCCGGAGGCTGACGCGGAGCCCGAGGCCGAGGCGACGCTCAGCGCAGCGCGCCCAGCTCCGCCGGCGTGATCCCCTCGAGGCTCTCCCGGAACACCCGCCCCGGCCCCGGCGGCACCGGCACGTGGTTGGGGACGACGAGGACCCGGCAGCCGGCGGCCTCGGCCGAGGTGGCGCCGGTCGGCGAGTCCTCGACGGCGACGCAGTCGGCGGGGTCGACGCCGAGCGCCGCCGCCGCGGTGAGGTACGCCTCGGGGTGCGGCTTGCCGTTGTCGACCATGTCGCCGGTGACGATCACCCGGAAGGTCTCCGGCGGCAGGTGCTCGAGGATCGGTGCGACGAAGCGCTGGTAGGACATGGTCACCAGGGCACACGGCACTCCGGCCTCGTGGAGGGCGAGGAGCAGCTCACGAGATCCCGGGCACCACGGCACCGCGTGCCGGACCTGGGCGACCACGCCGTCGAGGAGCATCTCGACGACCTCCTCCGCGGACTGGGCCAGGCCCAGTTTGGCCTTGATGTACTCCCCCGACACGAGCAGGTCGTTGCCGACGAGCTGCAGGGCGTCCGCCTGGGTCCAGGTGCCGCCGTACTCCTCGGCGATGGCCTCCTCGGTGGCCATCCAGTAGGGCTCGGTGTCGACGAGGGTGCCGTCCATGTCCCACAGGACGGCGGCGGGAAGGGTCACGCCCCCAGCCTAGGGCGCGGAGCGCTCCCCCAGCTCATCCGCGGCGGCCGCCAGGCGGCGCACGGCCTCGGTCATCAGGGCCGGTTCGAAGGTGAACGGGAGGCGGAGGTGGTCGTCCCAGGCGCCGGAGGGGTCGGTCTCCCGCCCGGGCGTCACCTCGACGCCGTGCCGCAGGGCGACCCGGGCGAACACGCCGGCGTCGTAGCCGGGCAACCGGATCCAGAGCGCGGTACCTCCGTCGGGCACCCGCCAGGTCCACGCGGGCAGGTGCTCGCCGAGCAGGGCGGTGGCGTGCGCGAGGCGGTCGAGGGCGACCGCGGTACGGTCCTCGGCGAGCGTGGGGAGCACGGGCAGCAGTCGCGTGGCGACGGCCTGGTCGAGCAGCGGGGTGCCCATGTCGGCGTTGGCCTTGAGGTAGCCGAGCCGGTCGATGTCGGCCGCGCTCGCGCGGACCCAGCCGAGGCGCAGCCCGGCCCACAGTGACTTCGACAGGGAGCCGAGGGTGAGGACCCGACCGGTGGCCGGGGCGTAGGCCGCGATCGGGGGCGGGAGCGCTCCGGGGCGGGCCAGCGGCGTCGAGTAGCCGTGGTCCTCGACGACGGGGACGCCGTGCTCGGCGGCCAACCGGGCCACCACGCGACGGCGGGCGTCCGACGTCAGCAGCCCGGTCGGGTTGTGGAAGGTCGGCATGACGAACAGCGCCGCGACGGGCCCGGCCGCCAGGGCGGCGCGCAGTCGGTCGACGCGCGGTCCCTCCTCGTCCAGCGCGACGCCGACCATCGTGGCGCCGGCCGCGCTGAAGGTGTCGAAGCAGCCCGGCCAGCTGGGCGACTCGACCGCGACCGTCGCTCCCCGGTCGAGGAGCAGGTGGGCGACCAACGACAGGGCCTGTTGCGTCCCGGTCGTGACGAGGACCTCGTCCGGCGTCGTCGGCAGCCCGAGCCGGGTGTGGTGCTCCGCGAGCGCCACCCGCAGCGCGGGCAGGCCGCGCGGGGTGTAGCCGATCTCGTCCAGCAGCGTCGGCAGGTCCTCCTCGACGACGTCCGCGACAGCAGAGGCGATGCGAGGGTCGCCCGGCTCGATGGCGTACCTCATCGAGATGAGGCCGTCGGGCGCGTCATCGAACCGCCGCACGGTCTGCGCCGACAGACCGCGACGGAGCCGTCGCGTCACCGCCGCAGGGCCGCGGTCGGCCGGTGTGGCCACCCGGCTGCCGCTGCCCTGCCGGCTCTCGACGAGCCCTCGGCCGCGCAGCTCGTCGTACGCCGCGACGACGGTCGCCCGGCTCAGGTGCAGGGCGCGGGCGAGGTCGCGCTCCGAGGGCAGCCGGTCGCCGGCCACGAGCTCACCGGCGCTGATCGCGTCCGCCAGCGCCGCGGCGAGCTGACGGTAGAGCGCGCCGCGCGTCGACATCCGGTCGCCCAGCAGACGCACCAGCTCGTCGGGGTCGCGAAAACGATCCACTTGCGCCTCCAATGGCCCGGGTCCGACAGTGCGGTCGGCGACCACGCTAGGGGAACCCCCGCCCACCCGAACGGAGTTCCCCATGGGTCTCGCCCTCGACCCGGCCCAGCTGGTCGCCTTCGCCGCCGCGTCGGTCGTGCTGGTCGGCATGCCCGGTCCCAACATCATCTACATCACCACGCGCAGCATCGCCCACGGCGTCAGGGCGGGCATCGTGTCGGTGCTCGGCGTGGAGACCGGCACGGCCGTGTACGCCGTGGCCACCGCCCTGGGCCTGTCGGCCGTGATCGCCGCCAGTCCCGCGGCCTTCGACGCGATCCGCTACCTGGGCGCTGCCTATCTCGTCTACCTGGCTGTCCGGGAGCTGGCCCGTCGCCGGCAGGGCGACGGCACCGCGGCGGCGGAGCCGTCGGCACGGCTGGTGCGGGTCTACGTCGACGGCCTGCTCATGAACCTGCTGAACCCGAAGGTGGCGCTCTTCTTCCTGGCCTTCCTCCCCCAGTTCCTCACCCGCGGGGCGACCGGCCCGTCGGCGCAGGCCGACGTGCTCGCCCTGGGCCTCGTCACGGTGCTCGTGGCACTGCTCGTCGACCTCGCGTACGCCGTGTCCGCCGGGCTGCTCGGCCGCCGTCTGCGCCGGCGTGCCCGGGAGCGCCCCCGGACAGTGCGGCACCCGCGTCTGCGACGGCTCCCGGTCGCGGGGGTGTACCTCGCGATCGCGGCCGCCGCGGTCACGACCGGGTCAGTGGCGTGACCCGGTCGTGAGGGGCCCGTGCCCGTCGACTCAGTCGTCGGGGTCGTAGCCGAGGTTCGGCGACAGCCACCGCTCCGCCTCGCCGACGTCCCAGCCCTTGCGGGCGGCGTAGTCCTCGATCTGGTCGCGGCCCAGCCGGCCCACGACGAAGTACTGCGCCTCGGGGTGGCTGTAGTAGATGCCGGAGACCGATGCGCCCGGCCACATCGCCATCGACTCGGTGAGCTCGATCCCGGTGGTGGCCTGGACGTCGAGGAGCTCCCAGATGGTGCGCTTCTCGGTGTGGTCCGGGCAGGCCGGGTAGCCGGGTGCGGGCCGGATGCCGGTGTACTTCTCGGCGATGAGGTCCTCGTTGGTCAGCTGCTCCTCCGGCACGTGCGCCCAGAACTCGGTGCGCACCCGCTGGTGCAGCCGCTCGGCGAACGCCTCGGCGAGCCGGTCGGCGAGCGCCTCGAGGAGGATCGCGGAGTAGTCGTCGAGCTCCTCCTTGAAGGCCATGATCCGCTCGACGGTGCCGAGGCCGGCGGTGACCGCGAAGGCGCCGACCCAGTCGCCGCCTCCGGACAGGTCGCTGCCGATCGGTGCGACGTAGTCGGCGAGCGAGCGGTTCGGCACGCCCTCGCGATGCTGACCCTGCTGGCGCAGCTGGTGCAGCGTGGCGCGTACGGCGCCGCGCGACTCGTCCGCGTAGACGACGACGTCCTCGCCGGTGCTGGCGGCGGGGAACAGTCCGTAGACGCCGTTGGCCCGCAGCCACTTCTCCGCGACCAGCTTGTCGAGCATGACCTGCGCGTCGTCGTACAGCTTGCGCGCCGCCTCGCCGTGCGTCGGGCTGTTGAGGATGTCGGGGAACTTGCCCTTCATCTCCCACGCGTTGAAGAAGGGCTGCCAGTCGATGTAGTCGCGCAGCTCGGCGAGGTCGTAGTCGGCGAGCACGTGCACGCCGGGCGAGCGCGGCTGCGGCGGGGCGTAGCCGTCCCACGAGATCGGTGACCTGTTGTCCTGCGCCTCGGCGAAGGACAGCAGTGGACGCTCGGACTTCTGGGAGTGCCGGGCGCGCAGGGAGTCGTAGTCGGCCTGGGTCGCCTCGAGCAGCGCGGGACGCTGCTTGTCGTCGAGCAGGGCGGCGGCGGTCGGGACGGACCGGGAGGCGTCCTTGACCCAGACCACGGGGCCGTCGTACTTCCGGTCGATCTTCACCGCCGTGTGGGCGCGCGAGGTCGTCGCCCCACCGATGAGCAGCGGGATCTCGAGGCCCAGGCGCTGCATCTCGGTGGCGAAGCCGACCATCTCGTCCAGGCTCGGCGTGATCAGTCCGGACAGGCCGATGATGTCGGCGCCGACCTCCTTGGCCGTGTCGAGGATCTTCTGCGCCGGCACCATCACGCCGAGGTCGATGACCTCGTAGTTGTTGCACGACAGCACGACGCCGACGATGTTCTTGCCGATGTCGTGGACGTCGCCCTTGACCGTGGCCAGCACGATCGTGCCGTTGGTGTCCTTCTGGCTGGCGAGCTCGGGGTTGGCCGCCTTCTCCTGCTCGATGAACGGGATGAGGTAGGCCACGGCCTTCTTCATGACCCGCGCCGACTTCACGACCTGCGGGAGGAACATCTTGCCCGCGCCGAACAGGTCGCCGACGACGTTCATGCCGTCCATGAGCGGGCCCTCGATCACCTCGATCGGCCGGCCGCCGCGAGCGGCGATCTCCTGGCGCAGCTCCTCGGTGTCGGCCTCCACGAACCCGTCGAGGCCCTTGACCAGCGCATGCGTGATCCGCTCGCCGACCGGCAGCGAGCGCCACTCCTCCGCGGCGGCCTCCACCTTCTCACCGCTCCCCCGATGCGCCTCGGCGAGCTCGAGCAGACGCTCGGTCGCCGCGAGCGAGTCGTCGGTGCGGTTGAGGACGACGTCCTCGATGGCGTCGCGCAGCTCGGGGTCGATGGTGTCGTAGGGCACCAGCGCTCCGGCGTTGACGATGCCCATGTCGAGACCCGCCTCGATGGCGTGGAAGAGGAATACCGCGTGGATCGCCTCGCGCACCGGGTTGTTGCCGCGGAAGCTGAAGGAGACGTTGGAGATGCCGCCCGAGACCTTCGCGCCCGGCAGGTTCTGCTTGATCCAGCGGGTCGCCTCGATGAAGTCGACGCCGTAGGTCGCGTGCTCCTCGATGCCGGTGGCCACGGCGAAGACGTTGGGGTCGAAGATGATGTCCTCGGCCGGGAAGCCGACCTTGTCCACCAGGACCCGGTAGGCGCGCTCGCAGATCGCCTTGCGACGCTCGAGGTTGTCGGCCTGACCGTCCTCGTCGAAGGCCATGACCACCGCCGCGGCGCCGTAGCGCTTGCAGAGGTTGGCCTGCTCGATGAACTTCTCCTCGCCCTCCTTCATGGAGATCGAGTTGACGATCGGCTTGCCCTGGACGCAGCGCAGGCCGGCCTCGATGACCTCCCACTTCGAGGAGTCGATCATCAGCGGTACCCGGCTGATGTCGGGTTCGCTGGCGATCAGCTTGACGAACCGGTCCATCGCCGCGACGCCGTCGATCATGCCCTCGTCCATGTTGATGTCGATGACCTGGGCGCCGGCCTCGACCTGCTGGGCGGCGACGGACAGCGCGGTGTCGTAGTCGCCGTCCTTGATCAGGTTGCGGAACCTGGCCGAGCCGGTGATGTTGGTGCGCTCGCCGACGTTCACGAACAGGCTGTCGTCGGTGATCGTGAACGGCTCCAGGCCCGACAGGCGCATGGCCGGCTCGACGGTGGCCGGCTCGCGGACCGCGCGCCCCTCCATCCGCCGGGCGATCTCGGCGATGTGCGCCGGCGTGGTGCCGCAGCAGCCGCCGACGATGTTGAGGAAGCCCGCCTCGGCGAACTCGGCCAGGACCGCGGCGGTGTCCTCCGGCGCCTCGTCGTACTCGCCGAACGCGTTGGGCAGACCCGCGTTGGGGTACGCCGACACGAACGAGTCGGCGAGTCGGGACAGCTCCGCGACGTAGGGGCGCATCTCCTTGGCGCCCAGGGCGCAGTTGAGGCCCACGGCCAGCGGCTGGGCGTGGCGCACCGAGTCCCAGAAGGCCTCGGTGACCTGGCCGGACAGGGTGCGGCCGGAGGCGTCGGTGATCGTGCCGGAGATGACGACCGGCCAGCGGCGGCCGGCCTCCTGGAAGAGCGTCTCGACGGCGAAGATCGCGGCCTTGGCGTTCAGCGTGTCGAAGATGGTCTCGATGAACAGCAGGTCCGAGCCGCCGTCCACCAGGCCGCGGGCCGCGTCCAGATAGGCCTCGACCAGCTGCTCGTAGGACACGTTGCGCGCGCCGGGGTCGTTGACGTCCGGGCTGATGGACGCCGTGCGCGTGGTGGGGCCGAGCGCGCCGGCGACGTACCGCTTGCGCCCGGTCGCCGCGGCGACCTCGTCGGCGATCCCCCGGGCGAGGCGGGCGGACTCGAGGTTGAGCTCGTAGGCCAGCGACTCCATGCCGTAGTCGGCGAGCGAGACCGCGTTGGAGTTGAACGTGTTGGTCTCGACGATGTCGGCTCCCGCGTCGAGGTACTCGCGATGGATGCCGCCGATGATCGCCGGCTGCGTGATCGACAGCAGGTCGTTGTTGCCGATCAGGTCGCCGGGCCACTCCTCGCGGCTCGCGAACCGCTCACCGCGGTAGCCGGCCTCGTCGGGTCGGTCGCGCTGGATGGCGGTGCCCATGGCGCCGTCGAGGATGACGATCCGCTCCTGCAGCAGTTGCGTGAGCTCGTCGGTCGCGTCGGGCTGCCATGCGGCGTCGTGCGGCCTGTCCTGAGCCATGAACCCATCCTTCCAGAGTGTGGAAGGCGCCCTTGGTGTCTCGGCCGAGCGTGGCGGACGGTCCCTGGTCGGGGCCGTCCGTTGCAACGCCTCTCGGCTGGTGCTGATGTTACCCACGTTCGGCTGACTAGGCTGGAACAGTGATGGAGATCGAGACGATCCCCGAGCTGGTCCGGCCCGTGGTGATCGCTGCGTTCGAGGGCTGGAACGACGCCGCCGAGTCGGCGACCGCTGTCGTGGACCACCTGATGAAGGTCTGGGACGCCAAGGTCGTCGCGGCGATCGACCCGGAGGACTACTACGACTTCCAGGTCAACCGCCCCACGGTCGGCATCGACGAGAACGGGTTCCGCAAGCTGACCTGGCCGAGCACGCACATCGCCGTGGCCTCGCCCCCCGACCTGGACCGCGACGTCATCCTGGTGCGCGGGATCGAGCCGAACATGCGCTGGCGTCAGTTCACCGGCGAGATCCTCGAGACGATCGACGAGCTCGGCGCCGAGCTGTTCGTGACCATCGGCGCGCTGCTGTCCGACAGCCCGCACACCCGGCCGATCCCGGTGTCCGGATCCGCGACCGAGGCCGACCTGATGGACCGGCTCGCACTGGAGCAGTCCACCTACGAGGGTCCCACCGGCATCGTGGGCGTGCTGCAGGACGCCTGCGCCCGCGTCGACATCCCCGCGGTGTCCTACTGGGCCGCGGTGCCGCACTACGTCGCCCAGCCGCCGTGCCCGAAGGCCACGCTCGCCCTGCTCACCCGGCTCGAGGACCTGCTGGAGACCCCGGTGCCGCTCGGCGACCTGCCCGACGAGGCCCGCGCGTGGGAGCGCGGGGTCGACGAGCTGGCGGAGGAGGACGAGGACGTCGCCGAGTACGTCCGCTCGCTGGAGGAGTCCCGCGACACCGCGGACCTGCCGGAGGCGTCCGGCGAGGCCATCGCCCGGGAGTTCGAGCGGTACCTCAAGCGTCGGGGCGAGGAGTCCTGATCGGGTCGGTCGGTCGGTCGCTGAGAGTGTTGCGGTTTGGTCCCAAACTGCAACAATTCCGGCCGATCAGCTGCGGTTTGTGCCCAATCGAGGCAGGTCCCGGCCGCTAGAGAGCGAGACCGAGAGCGGCGTCGAGGACCGGCAGGAGGGTGACGGCCGCCTCGGGGTCGCTCGTGTCGGCGAGCCCGTCGGTGCCGAGCGTGGCGGCGACCCAGGCGTCCACCGCGGCCGTGGCGCGGGGCGCGTCCAGGTCGTCGGCGAGGGCGGCGAGGATCTCCTCGACCACGGGCGCGGCGGGGGCGCCCGCACCCAGCGCCAGGGCCCGGCGCCAGTCGGCGACGTCGTCCACCGCCTGCCACAGGTGGGCGTCCGTCCACTCCCAGTCGGTGCGGTAATGGTGCCGCAGCAGGGCGAGCCTGATCGCCATCGGGTCGATGTCGCTGTTGCGCAGGGCGGAGACGAAGACCAGGTTGCCCAGGGACTTCGACATCTTCTCGCCGTCGTAGGCCACCATGCCCGCGTGGGCGTAGACCCGGGCGAACGCCTCGCCGGTCGCGACCTGGACGTGCCCGGCGCACATCTCGTGGTGCGGGAAGACGAGGTCGCTGCCGCCGGCCTGGACGTCGAACGCGCCGCCGAGGTGGGTCAGCGCGATCGCGGCGCACTCGATGTGCCAGCCGGGTCGGCCCGGCCCGAACGGGCTGTCCCAGGAGGGCTCGCCGTCGCGCTCGCCCCGCCAGACCACGCAGTCGAGGGGGTCCTTCTTGCCGGGACGGTCCGGGTCACCGCCGCGCTCTCCGAAGAGGCGGAGCATCGTCTCCCGGTCGTAGTTGGACTCCTCGCCGAACGCCGGGTCCGCCGCCACCGAGAAGTAGAGATCCTGCTCCACGCGGTAGACCGAGCCGGCCGCCTCCAGGCGTTCGATGAGCTCGATGACCAGCGGGATGGACTCGACGGCACCGACGTACTCCACCGGCGGGAGGACGCGCAGCGCCTCCATGTCCGTGCGGAAGAGCTCGGTCTCGCGCTCGGCCAGCTCGACCCAGTCGACGCCGACCTTCCCAGCCCGCTCGAGCAGAGGGTCGTCGACGTCGGTGACGTTCTGGACGTAGCGGACGTCGTGGCCCGCGTTGCGCCAGGCCCGGTTGAGCAGGTCGAAGGCGATATAGGTGTTCGCGTGGCCGATGTGCGTGGCGTCGTAGGGCGTGATGCCGCAGACGTAGAGGCGTGCGGCACCGTCGGGCCGGCTCTCGACCCTGCCGCCGGAGGCGGTGTCGTGGAGGACGACCGGGGGGCCGGAGACCGGGAGCACCGGGAGTCCCGGGGCGTTCCATGCGCGCATGCCTCGATGTTAGGGGTTGGCTCTAGAAGGGCGGCCAGGGGATCGCCGGCCAGCTGCCGGAGGGGCCGGGAAGCTCACCGGCCGCCAGCAGCCGTTCGGTACGGCGCTCCAGGGCGCGGATCTCGTGCTCGGCCAGATGCGCGGTCAGCCGCTCGCCGAGATCGCCGCGCAACGCGGAGAGCACGGCGGCGACCACCTCGGTCTCCTCGACCGTCAGCGGCGTGCCGGCCCAGCCCCACAGGACGGTGCGCAGCTTGGCCTCGTGGTGGAAGGCGACGCCGTGGTCGACGCCGTACCGGTGTCCTCCCGGCATGGCCAGGACGTGCCCGCCCTTGCGGTCGGCGTTGTTGACGAGGACGTCGTAGACCGCGATGCGGCGCAGGGCGCGGGAGTCCTCGTGGACCAGCGTGACGGGGTGGTCGCGCTCGTCGAGCCCCTCGACGACCTCGAGCCAGCCGGCGGGCGTCTCGCCGGAGCGCACCAGGACCACCGCGGCGTCGTCGGGATCGACCTCCTGCCACTCCTGGACCATGCCGGGGCCGTGCGGTCCCTCGCCCCACCAGGTGCGCGGCACGAGGTTCCAGCCGGTCGCCTCCGAGACCAGGTAGGCGCCGATCTCCCGGTCGGCGAGGGTGCCGTCGGGGAAGTCCCAGAGCGGCCGCTCCCCCGCCACCGGCTTGTAGACGACCTCGCGACCGTCGAGCTCGGCGAGGAAGGTCGCGTTCGAGGCCGGCATGATCCGGCCCTTGAGGATCATGGATCGCGGCGCTTGAACCCGTTGGCCCGCACGCACAGGTGGCCCTCGGGGTCGATCGGCTGCCCGCAGAAGGGACAGCTGGGCCGTCCGGCTCCCACGACGTGCTCGGCGCGGCGGACGAAGGCCCGGGCCTGCCCCGGCTCGAGCCGGACCAGGAGCAGCTCGGCCGGGTCCTCGCCGTCGGTGAGCTCGACCGGCTCCTCGCCGACGGGGAAGACCTCGACCACGACCCGTTCGTCGTCGGGGTCCCACGACAGGGTCATCGTGCCGGCGCGGAACTCCTCCTCGATCGGCAGCTCCAACGGCTGGTCGTCGGTCAGACCGAACGGCGCGATCGCCGGGACGACCGCCCGCGCCCGCCCGTCGGAGATCACCTCGTCGAGCAGCTCGTCGATGCGCTCGGCGAGCGCCGCGACCTGCTGCTTCTCCAGGGCGACCGAGACCAGTCGGGAGCCGGCGCGCGCCTGGAGGAAGAAGGTGCGGCTGCCGGGCTCGCCGACGGTGCCGGCGACGAAGCGCTCGGGCGGGTCGAATCCGTGGACGATCGGCATGCCCCCGAGCCTATCGACGTACCGTCAGGCCGGCCCGGCGCCACCGCCGACGACCGCTCCGCGAGATCGCGACCGCCGCCTGCCGGGCTTCGGCGCGAGCCACGACAGATCACCGTCGTGGGTGTTGCTGGCCAGCACGTAGGGACGATCGGGGGCGTAGCGGACGATCGACACCGAGGCGGGGTCGACGCTGATGCGCTGGAACAGGTCGAGATGCATGCCGAGCGCGTCGGCCAGCACCGACTTGATGATGTCGCCGTGGCTCACGGCCACCCACACGGCGTCCGGGCCGTGGTCGCGCGTGATGGCCGTGTCGAGCCGTCGGACCGCGGCCACGGCGCGGTGCTGCATCGCGACCATCGACTCCCCTCCCGGGAACACGGCGGCGGACGGCTGGCGCTGCACCGTCTTCCACAGCGGCTCACGGAGCAGCTCCTTGATCGGGCGGCCCTGCCAGTCCCCGTAGTCGCACTCGGCGAGCCCCTTCTCGGTCACCGCCCGGGTGGTGGGATGACCGGCGTCGCGCTGGCCGGCGGCGACCGCCCGCGCGGTCTGCCGGCAGCGCTCCTGCGGGCTGGTGACGAGCGCCGCCACCGGGACGCTCCCGATCCGGGCCGCCGCCCGCGCGGCCTGCTGAGTGCCGAGATCGTCGAGCCGGACGCCGGGCGTACGGCCGGCGAGGACGCCGGAGGCGTTCGCGGTGGTCCGGCCGTGTCGGACCAGCAGAAGGGTGGCCATGGGTCCGGAGCCTAGCCAGTGGCGCGGCGCGAGCCCGTTCAGGCACGGGCATCTGCCACGATGGACTGATCGGATGTCCTCGACCCGCACTCGGGAGCGCGGTGTGAACAGATCGATCGTCGGTGCGCCGACCCCTCGCGGCAGCGTGCTGCTGGTGATGCTCCTGCTCGCTGTGCTCGCGCCGCTGCCGGCGGCGACGGGGAAGCCCTGGCCGGAGCCGCCACCGGCGGCGCGACAGGGCAAGCGACCGACGCTCGACGTCGTCCGGGTCGCCGACGGCCGAGCGCGGATCACGGGCCGGGCGCTCCAGCGCCGCGTCGCGATCCAGGCGCGCTGGGGCGGGAAGTGGAAGCGGGTCGCGCGGGTGCGGGTGCGGCACGGCCGGTTCGCCACGAAGGTCGGCCTCCGGGCGACCCGGTCCGGCGAGGTCCGCGTCACGGCCGGCCGGTGGCGGAGCCGGGCGCGGGAGCTCCCCCGCCTCCTCGCCGGACAGGTGTGGGAGCCGGCTCCGCCGCCCGGTGGCGAGGCACCGCCGCCGGACGGGCCCGCCGACGCCTGCGGACCGCGGCCGCGACGCGCGGACGGGACCCACTGGTCGTGCACGTTCGCGGACGACTTCTCCGGCGGGGAGCTGGACCGCACCCGATGGGCGCCGCAGACGGTGTTCAGCAGCGGCGACAAGCTCGGACGCTATGCCTGCTACCGCGACCATCCGAACAACGTCTCCGTGTCAGGCGGCGCCCTTCACCTGACGCTGCGTCGCGAGGACAGGCCGATCCTCTGCCTGCGCAACGGGCTGCTGCCGACCGTGTACTCGTCGGGGATGGTGTCGACGCACCGGCTGTTCAGCCAGCAGTACGGGCGATTCGAGGCGCGCTACGCCAACACCGGCACCGTCGTACCCGGGCTGCAGGAGACGTTCTGGCTGTGGCCCGACGACCGCTACCAGAAGCCGCTCGACCTCTGGCCGGCAGCAGGCGAGATCGACATCGCCGAGACCTACTCCCAGCACCCCGACCTGGCCATCCCCTTCCTGCACTACACCCGCAACGACAACGGCGGTCCCGTCCCCGGCCTCAACACCGCGTGGAACTGCCGGGCGCTCCGGGGCGGCTACAACACCTACACGCTCGAGTGGACGCCGACCCGGCTGGAGATCCTCGTGAACGGGAGGTCCTGCCTGGTCAACACCTCGGGGGACGAGGCGTTCCACAAGCCCTACATCGTGGCCCTGACGATGCTGCTGGGCGCGTCGGGCAACAAGGCGACCGATGCCACCCCGCTGCCGGCGACGATGTCGATCGACTACGTCCGGGTGTGGCAATGACCGGCCGCGGTGCGACTAGCGTGAGTCCGTGATCGTCGACAGCGCCGTCTACCGGCACGGTGTCCGCGTCCCCGTGGACTGCCATCTGCACGACTACGCCGCGCTGCGCGCCGCGGCGAGCAACGAGCACGACTTCGTCTGGGTCGGCCTCTACGAGCCCAGCCACATCGAGCTCGGCGAGATCGCCGCCGCCTTCGACCTCCATCCCCTGGCGGTCGAGGACGCGGTCGTCGCCCACCAGCGACCCAAGCTCGAGACCTACGACAACAGTCTGTTCCTCGTCCTCAAGACGCTCTGGTACGTCGACGAGGACGATGCCGTGGAGACCGGCGAGATCAACGTCTTCATCGGCACCGACTTCGTCATCACCGTCCGCCACGGCCGCGGCTCGGCCCTCAGCGATGCCCGCCACGATCTCGAGAGGAAGCAGTCGGTGCTCGACCACGGCCCGTCCGCCGTCGTGTATGCCGTCTGCGACGCCGTGGTCGACGGCTACACCGCGGTGGTCGCCGAGCTGCAGATCGACGTCGACGAGGTGGAGGCATCCGTCTTCTCCGACCGCCGCACCCAAGACGGCGACCGGATCTACGTCCTCAAGCGGGAGCTGTCCGAGGTACGCCGAGCGGTGCTGCCGCTGCGCGAGCCGATGCGCCGCTTCGCGACCGGGACCGTCGACCTCGTCGAGGCGGAGTCCGCTCCCTTCTTCCGCGACGTCAGCGACCACCTCGCCCAGGCAACGGAGGAGATCGACAACCTCGACGGCCTGCTGTCGTCCGCCTTCGACGCCCACGTCTCCCGGATCGCGATGCAGCAGAACGACGACATGCGGAAGATCTCTGCCGGCGCGGCGCTCGTCGTGGTGCCGACGCTGATCGCGGGGATCTACGGCATGAACTTCACCCACATGCCGGAGCTCGACTGGACCTTCGGGTACCCGTTCGCGATCGCGCTGATGGCCGCGACGGTGGCGGGACTGTGGGTGTTCTTCAAGCGGTCGGGCTGGTTCTGACGCCGCTCGGGCCCGCTCGCGGGTGGCTCTGGACGTTGCGGTTTGGTCCCAAACCGCAACAATTCAGCTCCGCAGCGTGCAGTCTCTGCCCAATCGACGAGTGGTCAGACCAGCATCAGGAACTGAGGACGCCGGCACCGAGCAGGACCAGCACGGCTGTGCCGAGCAGCACGCGGTAGATGACGAACGGCGTGTAGGACCGGGTGCTCACCCAGCGCAGCAGCCACGCGATGGCGGCGTACCCGACGATGAAGGAGACGACGGTCGCGGTGATGGTGGGGCCCCAGCCGTAGTCGGCCTCGCCGGGATGGGCGGTGCCGACGTCGCCGATCTCCTTGAGCTCGAACAGGCCGGCGCCGACGACCGCGGGGATGGCGAGGAGGAAGGCGAAGCGGGTGGCCGCCTCTCGCTCGTAGCCGAGGAAGCGGCCCATCGACAGGGTCGCGCCGGAGCGGGACACGCCGGGGATGAGGGCCATCGCCTGGGCGCCGCCCATGAGGACGGCGTCGCGCAGGCGCATCTGCTTGATCGCCTTCTCGTTGCGCCCGATCCGGTCCGCGAGACCGAGGACGAGACCGAGCACGATCAGGGTGCAGCCGATGATCCACAGGTTGCGGAAGTCGCGCTCGATGACGTCCTTGAGGAGCACACCCAGCACCACGATGGGCAGGGAGCCGACAATGATGTACCAGCCCATCCGGGCGTCGAGGGCGCCGCGGTACTCCGGCTTGAACAGCGAGAGGACCCATGCCCGGGCGATCCGCCAGATGTCCTTGCGGAAGTACACGAGCACGGCCAGCTCGGTGCCGATCTGGATCACCGCCGTGAAGGCGGCGCCGGGGTCGCCCCACCCGAACAGGTCGGGGAAGATCCGCAGGTGGGCGCTGCTGGAGATCGGGAGGAACTCGGTCAGTCCCTGGAGCACACCGAGGAACACTGCCTGCAGGAAGTCCGCCACGACGCGCCATCCTAGGGAGTCGCCGGTCACGCGCCGCATCGGCGGTCATCGGCGGTCACCGGCGGTCATCGGTGCTCTTCGGCGTGCCCGGCGCTCCCCGCTCGGCCGGCCGGATACCTTGTGCCCCATGCAGCAGCGGTACGTCGGCGCCAGCGGACTCCAGGTGTCGCGCCTCGCCCTCGGCACGATGACGTGGGGCAAGGACACCGACGAGCACGAGGCCCGGGACCAGCTGACGGCCTTCGTCGAGGCCGGGGGGACGATGGTCGACACGGCCGCGGGCTACACCGACGGCCGCTCCGAAGCACTGCTCGGCTCGCTCCTCGGTGACGTCGTACGCCGCGACGACGTCGTGCTGGCGACCAAGGCCGGGATCTGGCGACGCGGCTCCGAGCGGGTGACCGACACCTCGCGCGGCGCGATGCTGCGGGGGCTCGACACGTCGCTGAAGCGTCTCGGGACCGACCACGTCGACCTGTGGCAGGTCCACATCTGGGGCGACGACGTGCCGCTGGAGGAGACGCTGGGCGCGCTCGACCACGCGGTGGCGACGGGCCGGGCGACGTACGTCGGCATCTCCAACTTCGCGGGGTGGCAGACGGCGCGCGCGGTGACGCTCCAGGAGTCGGCGGTCGGACGGGCCCGGATCGTGTCGACCCAGATGGAGTACTCCCTGGTCAACCGGCGGATCGAACGCGAGGTGCTGCCCGCGGTCGAGGCGCTCGGCATCGGCCTGTTCCCGTGGTCGCCGCTCGGACGGGGCGTGCTGACGGGGAAGTACCGCACCGGCACCCCCGCGGACTCGCGCGCCGCCTCCCCGGTCTTCTCCGGCTTCGTCGACGCCTACCTCGACGACCACAGCCGCGGCATCGTCGAGGCCGTCGCCCGGGCGGCCGACGGCCTGGGCTGGACCCCGTTGGAGGTGGCCCTGGTCTGGGTCCGTGACTCCCCCGGCGTCACCGCGCCGGTCGTCGGTGCCCGGACCGCGGCGCAGCTCACCGGATCGCTCGGCGCGGAGGCCAAGGAGCTGCCACCCGAGATCCGAGCCGCCCTGGACGACGTCTCCGGAGGTGCCGCATGAACGTCTCCCTGCTCCGCCCCGGCGTGATGCGCGGCCTGGGCCGCGGCGTCGAGTGGGAGTTCGAGCGGGTCACCTTCGACCGCGAGTTCTCGCGCAACATGGTCGCCAAGCTCCTCGTCGAGCGGGCCGAGCACGGCGGCTGGGAGCTCGACCGGGTGCAGATCGGGCCGGACGGCCGGCGGCGCGTCGTTCTGCGGCGCAAGATCATCCGGGCCGTACGGACCGCCTGAACCGTTGCGGTTTGGTCCCAAACCGCAACAATTCAAGCCCCGGACATGCAGTCTCTGCCCAATCGCGAACTGGTCAGACCACGTCGAGGAAGCGGTCCATCACGCGCGCACCGAACTCCAGCGCGTCGATCGGCACCCGCTCATCGACCCCGTGGAAGAGCGCGGTGAAGTCGAGGTCGTCGGGCAGCCGCAGCGGCGTGAAGCCGAAGGAGCGCATGCCGAGCTTCGTGAAGTGCTTGGCGTCCGTGCCGCCGCTCATGAGGTAGGGCGCGATCAGCGCGTCCGGGTCCTCCGCCAGCAGGCTGCGGGTCATCGCGTCGACCAGCGCGCCCTCGTACGGCGTCTCCCAGGGTGGCTGGTTCGACACGTAGTCGATGTCGATGCCCTCGCCGGTCAGCTCGGCCAGGGTCGCGAAGAACTCGTCCTCGAAGCCGGGCAGGAAGCGGCCGTCCACGTGGGCGGTGGCGTCGGTGGGGATCACGTTGACCTTGTAGCCCGCCTCGAGCATCGTCGGGTTCGTCGAGTGCCGCAGCACCGCGCCGAGCATCCGGGCGGCTCCGCCGAACTCCTCGACCAGCGCCGGGGCGTTCTCCGGGGTCGCCTCGACCCCGGCCAGGTCGCCGACCGCCGCGAGCAGGGCGCGCATGGTGGGCGTGAGCCGGACCGGCCAGTCGTGGGCGCCGATGCGTGCCACGGCGGCCGCGAGCCGGGTCACCGCGTTGTCGTCGTTGAGCATCGAGCCGTGGCCGGCGCGGCCCCGGGCGCTGAGCCGCATCCAGGCCATGCCCTTCTCGGCGGCCTCGATGAGATACATCCGGCGGCCGCGGACGGTCGTGCTGAAGCCGCCGACCTCACCGACCGCCTCGGTGCAGCCCTCGAACCACTCGGCGTGGTTCGCGACCAGCAGCTCGGCGCCGTCGTGCCCGCCGGCCTCCTCGTCGGCGGTGAAGCAGAGCACGATCTCCCGCTCCGGGATCCTCCCGGCGCGCTGCCGGGCGCGGACGACCGAGAGCAGCATCGCGTCGAAGTCCTTCATGTCGACCGCGCCGCGGCCCCAGACGTAGCCGTCCTGGACCTCGCCACTGAACGGATGGACCGTCCAGTCCTCCGCGGCGGCCGGTACGACGTCGAGGTGGCCGTGCAGCAGCAGCGCGCCCCGATCGTGGTCGGCGGTCGCACGCGCACCGCCGCCCCAGCGGGCCAGGACGTTCGCGCGTCCGGGAGCGGTCTCGATCACCTCTGCCGCGATGCCCACCTCGTCGAGCAGGCCGGCGACGTGCTCGGCGGCCTTCCGCTCCCCCGTGCTCTCGCCGCCGCCGTAGTTGGAGGTGTCGATGCGGATCAGGTCGCGGCACAGGTCCACGACCTCGCCCGCGACGTCGTGGGTGGTGTCGGCCATGGGGTCATCGTTGCACGCACCCGCACGCACTAGCGTTGCTGCCGTGGCACCCCCGGACTGGAAGCAGTACTCCCCCGACGACACCCCGGACCCCGAGGCGGCTCCGGCCCGGCCTCGCCCGCCCGCGCCCTACCGGCCCCCCGAGCAGCCGCGCCCGCCCCGCACCGTCGAGGAGCGGACGGTGCGCAGGCGCCCGTTCCATCCCGCGGGCATGCTGATCGCCGCGGGCGGGGTCGTGGTCGCCCTCGGCGTGCCGTTCGTCTTGTCGGTCGCGGGCAACGAGGACGCTCCCGCCGCGGACGAGCCGCAGACGGACAAGGGGTTCGATGCGCTGGTCGCGGCCATCGGGGAGGAGACCGGCAGCACCCTGGTCCGGAACGTGTCGATCTATCCGGACTACGCGGTGGTCGACGTGCCGTACAAGCCGGACGACCCGGCCGACGAGCGCGAGCTGAGCTACTACTGGGACGGCGAGCTCGACGAGCCCACCAAGACGACGGGCGACGAGGAGGTCTTCGATCTCACGAGGGTCGACAGCGCCGTCCTCGACGGGCTCTGCCAGCACGCCGAGGCGCTGCTGGAGGACGCCGAGGAATGCCGCCTGTACATCAGCGCGCCCGACCCCGACGATCCGACGCCGGAGTGGATCACGGCGGGCGTGGACAACGAGTTCAACCAGAGCGCCTATGTCGACTTCGACCTGGCCGGCACCGTGCTCGAGGAGCACCCGCCGGACTGACCCGGCTCACTTCGAGGCGGCGGTGACGTCGGCGACGGTGGCGTCGAGCGCCGCGACGAGGGCGTCCCCGTCGACCGTGAGCGCGACGCCGTACGCGCCACCGCCGATGGACACGGTGCCCGTGACCCGGCTGTCGGCGATGACCGGCAGTGCCGCCGTCGCGCCCAACGGCGTGATCGTGCCGCGCACGTACCCCGTGACCTCGAGCGCGGCCTCCGCCGACGGCATGGAGATCCGGTTGACGCCCAGCAGGGCGCGGAGCCGGGGCCAGGAGATCTCGCGGTCACCCGGCACGAGGACGAAGCGGTGGTCGCCCTCGGCGACCCGCACGACCATGGTCTTCACGATCTGCCGGGGCGCGAGGCCACGCGCGGCGGCCGCCTCCTCCAGCGAGCCGACCGCGCCGTGCCGGGTGACCTCGAAGCCGAGGCCGAGCCGCTCCGCGGCGGCGATCGCGCGGGCGGAGCGGTCGGTGGAGCGGTCGGTGGAGCGGTCGGTGGAGCGGTCGGTGGAGTCGGCGGGGCCGGGCTGTTCGGGACGGTCGGATGGGACGGACACACCCTCAATCTAGGGGCGGCGACCTACTAGCATCGGCACTCACCCGGTCCCGTCGACGGCTCCCACGGCCGCGCCGACGGTCCGGCCGACCTCGACGGAGCGTGCGTGCCCACGATCGACCCCCGACGCCTCCTGGTCCTGCGCGCCTTCGTGCTGTCGGACTCGGTCACCGCGACCGCGGCGTCCCTGCACCTGACACCGTCGGCGGTGTCACAGCAGCTCGCCGCGCTCGAGCGCGAGGTCGGCCACCCGCTCGTCGTCCGCACGGGGCGCAAGTTGGCGCTGACGCCGGCCGGCCGGATCCTCGCCGAGCACGCCGAGGAGATCAGCTCGAGACTCAAGCTGGCGGAGGCCGACCTGGCCGCGCACGCCGGCGGTGTGCTGGGTCAACTCCGGATCGGCGCGTTCCCGACCGCGATCGGCTGGGTCGTCGCCCCGGCCATCGTCGAGCTGCGGCGCCAGGCGCCGGGCGTCGACGTCACGGTCGTCGACGCCGAGGCGCACATGAGCCATCGGATGCTGATGCGCGGCGACATCGACGTCACCGTGAGCCTGGAGTACGAGTCCGACCCCGAGCGGGACTCGCCGGACATCGCGAAGTTCCCGCTCTACATCGAGCGGTTCAAGGCCGTCCTCCCCCACGCCCACCCCCTGGCCGGCGAGGAGGGCATCGAGCTGACGCAGCTGCGCGAGGAGGGCTGGATCATGCCCTCGCCGGGCAACCCGTGCCGCACGATGGTGCTGCAGGCGTGCGCCGAGGTGGGCTTCCACCCGCCCATCACCCATGTCTCCGACGACTACCGAGCGGCGGTGGCGCTGGTCGCGGCCGAGGCCGGGATCTGCCTGGTCCCCGAGTCGGCGCTGTCCGCGCGCGACGCCGACCTGGTGACGGTGCTGCCCACCCGAGGGATCGCCCCGCTGCGCAAGGTGATCATGACGACGCGCCGGGACAACCAGGGACACCCCGTCGTCCGGGCGGGTCTGGAGGCGATGCGGGCCGCGCTCGCCGCGCCGGACGCGGAGATCTACGGCCCGCTCGCGCGGTCGGACACGTTCAGCGTGGAGTGACCGCCACGGTCGGCGCGCTCTCCTGCAGGAACGCGTCGACGTGCCGGTGGTACTCCTCGGGACGGTCCCGTCGCACGCAGTGTCCGGCGCCGTCGATCACGATCACGTCGAAGCCGGGCGCCACGGCGGTGAGTCGCTCGCGCGAGTGCTTGTCGACGATGACGTCGCCGGTGCCGGTGACCAGCAGCGCCGGAACGCCCGCGGGGCCGACCGTGATCTGGCGTGCCGTCGGCGTCCAGATCCGGCGCTTCTCGTGCAGCCGCTGGTCCATGTAGTCGGTGTCGACCGCCTTCATCGCCTCCGCGAGCGGGAGGAGCTCCTGCTCGGGCCAGTGCGGCTTGAGCTCGCGCTGGAGCGCGACCAGCTCCTCCACCGTGGACGTGTCGACCTCGTCGAAGGGGTCCCGCTCACGCTGGTCGGCCGGCACGCTGAGCCACGGGTTCGGCCCGGCCTCCGGCACCCACCACGGCGGGTCCTCCAGGACGACGCCGGCCACCAGGTGCGGGGCGTCGGCGGCGACGAACGCGGCGATCCGCGCTCCCATCGAGTGACCGACGACCAGGGTCCTGCGGCCGGTGGCCGCCAGCAGGTCGGTGAGGATGTCGATCGCGTCCTGCACCATCACATCGGTCGACGGCACGCCCTCGTGCTCGGGCCGGCGGCCGGGCGACTTCCCGTGGCCGCGGGCGTCCGGCGCCACGATGTGGAAGTCGCCGCCCCAGCGGTCGACGGCGTCGCCGTAGCACTCGCCGGACTCCACGGCGCCGTGCAGGATGAGAATGGCGGGCGCATCTGCTGCGTCCCGCCCGTACGTCCGGACGAACAGGTCGGTTCCCACGTGTCTTCTTTCTATCGGTGCGTCATGTGCTGATCGTGGCACGGCGCGTCGACGTCGTGCAGCGCTCGGGCGAAAGGTCAGGCCGGCAACTCGGCCTCCGGGGTCGCCGCCACCAGCGCCTGGGTGCAGGGATGCTGCGGCGCGCTGAAGATCTCCTCCGACGGCCCGGTCTCCACGATCCGACCGCGCTGCATCACGGCGACCCGGTCGCTGTAGAGGCGGATCACGGCGAGGTCGTGGCTGACATGCAGGAAGGAGATCCCCCGGTCGCGCTGGAGGTCGGCGAGCAGGTTGAGGATCTGGGCGCGCACGCTGACGTCGAGGGCCGAGGTCGGCTCGTCGGCGATGATCAGGTCCGGCTTGAGCGCGAGCGCCCGCGCGACCGCTACCCGCTGGAGCTGGCCGCCGGACGCCTCGTGCGGATAGCGGGCGAGGTAGTCGGGGCCGAGGCCGACGGACTCCAGCAGCGCAACCAGGTCGGCGGTCGTCGTCGTCTCGCCGTGCGCGCGATAGACGTTCTCCAGGGTCTGGCGCACGGTCTGGCGCGGGTTGAGCGAGGCGAGCGGGTCCTGGAAGACCATCGCGACGTTGCGCCGCAGCCGGCGGAGTCCGCGTCGGCCCAGCGCCGCGACGTCGTGACCGTCGGTCCGTACGGTGCCCGATGTCGGCACCACCAGGCCGTTGGCCATCCGAGCAAGGGTCGACTTGCCCGAGCCCGACTCCCCCACCAGACCGAGCGCCTCACCGCGCTCCACCCGCAGTGACACGCCGTCCACGGCGAGGTGGCCCCGGCGGCCGCGACCGAAGGCGCCGGCCCCGGGGAACCGCTTGCTGACGTCGGTCATCTCCAGAATCGGGGTGCTCATCGGGCCACCTCCTGCGGCGAGGGGAGCCGGTCGAGATGGCAGGCGGCGCGGTGCACGCCGTCCCCGGCGCTCGCCGGCCGCGGGGCCGGCAGCGGCACCTCGACCAGGCATCGCTCGCCGACCTGGCCGGCCAGCCCGCACCGCGGAGCGAAGGCGCAGCCCGGGCCCGCGTCGCGCAGGGAGGTCGGCGCGCCGGGGATGGCCCGCAGCCGGGTGCGCTCGCCACCGTTGTCGAGGCGGGCGTCCAGCCGTGGCGTCGCGGCCCGCAGTCCCGCGGTGTAGGGATGCGCCGGCTCCTCGAAGATGTCGCGCAGGCGGCCGTACTCGGCCTCGCGACCGGCGTAGAGGACGAGGACATCGTCGGCGGCGCTCGCCACCACCCCGAAGTCGTGGCTGATCAGCAGCATGGCCATGCCGTACTCGTCCTGCAGCTCGCGCAGCAGGGCCAGGATCTGGGCCTGCACGGTGACGTCGAGCGCCGTGGTGGGCTCGTCGGCGATGAGCAGTGCCGGCCGGTTCACCAGCGCCATGGCGATCACCGCGCGCTGCCGCATGCCGCCGGAGAACTCGTGCGGGAAGCGGCGTACGGCGTCCGCGGGGTCGGGGATGCCGACCCTCTCGAGCATCTCCACCGCGCGGGCCCGCGCCGTGCGCCGGGCGACCGCCGGGTCGTGGAGCCGGACCGCCTGCGCGATGTGCGCCCCGATGTCGAGATAGGGGCTGAGCGCAGACATCGAGTCCTGGAAGACCATCGCGACATCCGTCCCGCGGGCGCGGCGCAGCGCGCGCTCGTCCGCGGCGAGCATGTCCCGGCCGGCGACGACGATCCGCCCGCGGGCGCTCGCGCCGCGCGGGAGCAGTCGCATGATCGCGCGTCCGGTGATCGTCTTGCCCGAGCCCGACTCGCCGACGACGGCCAGCGTGCGTCCTCCGTCGAGCGCCACCGACAGGTCGCGCACGACGTCGAAGGAGGTCGCGCCCGAGGTGAACGAGATGGTCAGGTCCTCGATCTGGAGCACGGGGTCAGGCACGGCGGATCCTCGGGTCGAGAAGCGGCAGGAGCAGGTCGACGACCAGGTTGCCGACGATGATCAGGAACGCCGAGAAGAGCGTCACCCCGACCACGATGCTGAGGTCGGACTCGTTGACGCCGGACAGCAGCAGGTCGCCGAGGCCGTGGAGGCTGAAGACCTTCTCCGCGATCACCGAGCCACCCAGCAGAGCGGTGACGTCGAGGGCGAACATCGCGCTGACGGGCACCATCACACCGCGCACGGCGTGACGGTTGACCTGGCGAGGCGACGCGCCGCGGGCCGTCATCGCGACCAGGTGCTCGGCCGACAGCTCGTTGAGGAGCTGCGTGCGGGTCACCCGGACGTAGCTCGCGGCGAGGATGAAGGACAGCACCATCCACGGCCCGATCAGGTGCCACGCCCATTCCACCGGTGACTCCGAGAACGGTACGAATCCCGAGAACGGCAGCACGTTGAGCATGAATCCGAAGACCTGGACGACCAACAGGCCGACGAGGAAGGTCGGCACCGAGAGGCCGAACATCGCGAACCCGGTCGAGAAGCGGTCGACGATGCCGCCCTTGCGGATCGCCGATAGGGCGCCGAGCCCGATCCCGACCACGAGGCAGAGCACCGCGGCTCCGAGCGCGAGGGACAAGGTCACCGGCAGCCGCTCGCCGATGAGGGTGGTGACGTCGCTGCGGTTGGGGAACGAGTAGCCGAAGCACGGCGCGGCGCATTCCACCTGTTGCGCGCCGTCACCGTAGGTGCGGCCGACGAAGAGTCCCTTCACGAACTCGCCGTACTGCCACACGACGCTCTGGTCGGTCTGCATGTACGCGCTGACCTTGGCCTTGGTCTCGGCCGGGCAGGGCTTGCCGCACATGGCGCGGGCCGGATCCTTGGACGCGCCGAAGAAGAGGGCGATCGTCACGAAGGCGATCGCGAGGAGCATGAACACCGCGGTGACCATGCGGCGGGCGATGTAGGCGATCATGCGGCATCCTCCGTGCGCACGTCGAGGACGTCGCGGAGCGCGTCGCCGGCGAGCGTGGCGCCGAAGACGATCAGGAACACCACGGCGCCGGGGAAGAGCATGTACCAGACGTCCGCACCGCTGTAGATCCACGGCAGGGAGTCGGAGAGCAGCTTGCCGAGGTCCGGTACGTCGCCGCGCAGGCCGACTCCCAGGAACGACAGGCCGGCGACGACGCTGACATTGGTCGGCAGCGACATCGCGAACAGGACGACGACCAGGCCGAACAGGTGCGGCAGCATCTCCCTGCGGATGATCTGCGTGGGTGGTGCGCCGGTCGCTCGTGCCGCCTCGACGAAGGCGCGCGCGTTGATCGCGCTCGCCTGCGCACCGATGATCCGTGCGGGGACGGTCCACCCGAAGAAGGCGAGGACCAGCACGAGCACCAGGCCGCGCGGCAGCTCAGGCGGCACGATCGCCATGATCGCGATGACGAACATCAGGCCCGGGAAGCCGAACATGAAGTCGATGAGGCGGCCGGCGACGGCGTTGACCCACCCGCCGAAGTAGCCCATCGCGGTCCCGAGGACGGCGGCGACCACGATCGACAGGATGCTCGCGCCGAACGCGATGAACAGCGACGAGCGGATGCCGTAGACGATCTGCGCGAACAGGTCCACGCCCGTGACCGGGGCGACCCCGAGCCAGTGGTCGGCGCTGACACCGCCGAACGCGCCCAGCGGGCGGCCGCCGTCGGGGTCGAGCAGGTCGGTGTGGAAGGTGTGGGGATCCTGCCCCTCGAGCCGCACGAGCAGCGGGGCGCACAGCCCCGCGACCATCGGTACGACGAGCATCACCAGGCCCGCCACACCGGACCTCCTGCGGAGGAAGCGGCGGAGGACCGACGTACGCCGGCCCTCCGCCTGCTGGGTCTCAGCGATCGACACCGACGACCAGCTCGTTCGCGAACGGCGGGTAGGCGGGCATGAAGTAGTTGACGATCTTCGACCCGGCCAGGGCCTGCGTGCGCTGCACGAGGATCGGCACGATGGGAGCGTCCTCCATGATCCGCCGGTCGATCGCGGCCCACATCTCGGCCGCCTTGTCGAGATCCGGCTCCGAGATCGCGGCGTCGATGGCGGCGTCCACCTCGGGGTTGGAGTACTGCGAGGCGTTGCCGCCGCCGTCGCCGATCTCGCTGGACGCGAACAGCGGCTGGATGGTGCTCATGCCGCTCGGGAAGTCCGCACCCCACCCGTTGGTGGTCATGTCGTAGTCACCGTCGGCGGACGAGATCAGCTCGTACCAGGTGTTCGCGTCGAGGCCCTTGAGCGCGACCTCGATGCCGGCCCGGGCCAGCGAGTTCTTGATGCTCTGCGCCTCCTTCTCCTCGATCGCGCTGACGTCGGTCGGGTAGGTGAGGGTGAGCTTCAGGTCCGTCACGCCGGCTTCGGCGAGCAGCTCCTCGGCCTTCTCGACGTCGCCCGTGTCGCCGCCGTCGTAGAGGTCGTAGTCGGTCGCGCCGGGGATCCCCTCGGTCATGATCGAGGAGGTGAGCTGGCCGCCGAACTTCGGGCCGCCGTAAACGCTCTGGATCTCGGCCTTGTTGATCGCGTAGTTGATCGCCTGGCGCACCCGGACGTCGGAGAGCGCCGGGCGCTTGACGTTCATCGCGAGATAGCGGAAGTAGCCCGACGGCCCGTTGGCCATCCGGTCCGAGATCGACGGGTCGGACTCGATGCGCTGGAACTGCGACGGGGAGATCAGCGCGTTGCTGATCGCGCTCTGGTCGTCGCCCTTGTCGTCGATCAGGCGCTGGACGATCGTGTCGTTGTTCAGGCCCATGTCGAGGATGATCTTGTCCGGGCCGGCGAGGCGCGCCTGGTCGGTGTCGGCGCTCCAGTTGGGGTTGCGCTCGAGCACGGCCTGGGTGCCCTTGCTGAAGCTGGTCACCATGTACGGACCGCTCGCGACCGGGTTCTCGCCGTAGGTCTCGGGCTCGGTGTCGGCCGCCTTCGGCACCGGCGCGAACGCGGGCATGCTGACGATCCACGGCCAGTTGCCGAACGGGCGGCTCAGGTGGAAGACGATCTTGTGGTCGTCGACCACCTCGATGGAGTCGAGCCCCTTGCCGTCGTACGGCCCGTCGTAGTCGGGCCCGCCCTCCAGCAGCGTCTTGTGGTAGCCCAGGCCGCCCTGGAACATCGGCGCGAACGACCGTTCGATGCCGTACTTCACGTCCTGCGCGGTGATCGGCGTGCCGTCGGAGAACTTCAGGCCCTCCTGGAGCGTGAACGTCCAGGTCCGGCCGCCGTCGTCCGTCGTGCCGGTGTCGGTCGCGAGGTCCGGCACCAGGACCGTGTCCTTGTCGGGGAAGGTCTGCCACGAGGTCAGCCCGCGGTGCACCCACCGCAGCCGGCTGGTCGGGACCATCTGCGCGTTGGCGGTCTCGAAGGTCTCGGTCGCCCTCCGCGAGAGGTAGTGCAGGGTCCCGCCCTGGGGCACCGACTCCATCGCCGTCGTCGCCTTGCCCTTGCCCTTGCCCTCGGTGGAGTCGTCGGACGACGAGTTGGCATTGCAGCCGGCCACCGCGAGGGCCAGGGCGAGGGCGAGCCCGACGGGCACCACTCTCCGGGATCGTTTCGCCATAGATCGCGCTTCCTGTGAGGCGGTCCCGATCCGATCGGGGCCGCGGCTTGGATCTCAGGAAGGGAGTCTGTGGGCGGCGGCGCCTACGCGTCCATCGAGGACTTCTGCACGTGATCTTTCAGAAAATCTGAAAGATCAGACGTGTTCGCGCGCGCGAGGGCCACCATAGCGGCCGACAGCGCCGATCGGAAGACGTCGTCGTGCATCTGTGCTACATGTCGGCAGCACAGTGAGAGAGGGACGGAAGGCCGGGGTGCGGCGCCGACGTCAGGACAGCGCGAGGCCCGCCGACCAGTAGCCCGTCAGCGCCGACGCCACGTCGAGGCCGGCCGTGACGGTGGAGCGGACGACCAGGATGACCTGCGTCTGGTCGGTCAGCGGGACGGTGAGGCCGGTCGTGCTGCAGGCGCCGACCGTGCCGATCGGGACGATCCCGGTGAGGGCGGGCCCCAGGGTGCAGGACGCGCCCGGGACCCGGGTGAAGACGTTGTCGAGCGCCGCCGAGGCCCACACCTCCACCTCGAGGCTCAGGGTGGACCCGACGAGCGACATCGCGGCGTTGTTGGTGAAGCGGCCGTCGATGCCGGTGAGCGTGCGGTCACCGGTGATCGGCTGGGCAAGCCCGGCGACGCCGCTGCCGGTCGCGTCGATCTTGCTGCCGACGACCGGGACGCCGCTGACGGCTCCGGTGCCGTTGATCGGCAGCACGGTGACGGTGTTGCCGACGCCGCCCAGGACGGTGGTCGTGACGGCGGGCTGGCCGCTGCTGCTCGACAGCATGGTCCCGGATCCGGCGGGGCCGGTCGCCCCGGTCGCACCCGCGGGACCGGCCGGACCGGTCGCTCCGTCGGCGCCCGCGGGACCGGTCGGCCCGGTGGCTCCGGTCGCGCCCGTGGGGCCGGCCGGGCCGATGCCGCCGTCCGTGCCCGCCGTGCCGGCCGCTCCGGTGGCGCCGGTCGCCCCCGTCGGTCCGACGGGGCCCGCCGGACCGATGCCACCCGTCGCACCCGGAGTGCCGGCGGCGCCCGCCGGGCCGGCCGGTCCCGCGGCACCGTCCGCACCCGGCTGGCCCTGCGGTCCGCGGTTGCGGTCGGTGCCGCGCGTCCAGCGGATGTGCTCCTCGCCGGGACGGCACCGCTTGATGTTCTTGACGATGCGGATCTTCCCGGTCTTCACGCTGAAGCACGCGCTGATCACCCGCACGTCCTGCTGGGCGCGGTCCGCCGCCTGGGCCGCACCGCCGGCGCCGACGAGCGTCGCCGTGGCCAGCGTCGCGAGGGAGAGGGAGACGAGGGCACGGGGCCGGGAAGGGGTCACGGCCGGACGCTAGCGGCCACCGCAGCGCCGCGGTCCGGAAGCGGGAAAGTCGGGACCCTGGTCCCGGTCCCCGCTCCGTCGTACGACGGCGCCTCGACGTCCGCCATCGACGGGTCCGGCTCGGAGCGGGCGACGCGCCGCGGGCTCCACCTGCTCGGCCCGGGTGGCCGGAAATGTCAGAAGACCCCAGGGTGGGCCCTGGGGTCTTCATCTGTGTCCGAGGGGGGACTTGAACCCCCACGCCCTAATACGGGCACTAGCACCTCAAGCTAGCGCGTCTGCCAATTCCGCCACCCGGACGAGTGCGGAGAAACCGTAGCAAAGGCTGGGCCCGGACACCGCATCGGCACCCCCTTCCGGCTCCACCTTGACCTCCCGGGTCATGGCCGCCGGGCGCCGGACCCGGGCAGCATCGGTCCATGGAACCAGCTCGCAGGGGCGGCGCCGACCGCCCGGACAGCCTCGACCTCCTCGCCTGGGGCCGGATCGGCCTGGGTCTCGCGTCCCTCGTCGGGCCCGCGACGACGGCGCGCGCGTTCGGGATCACCGCGACGCCGGAGCTCGGCTACCTGACCCGGATCTACGGCGGCCGGGCGATCGCGTTGGGCGCGGCGTACCTGCTGTCCACGGGTGGGGACCGGGACCGGCTGCAGCTGCTCTCGCTGGGTGTCGACCTGTCGGACACGGTCACCGGCCTCGGGCACCTGGTCCGGCGCGACAGCAGCCCGCGAGCGATGGCGATGGTCACCGCACTGACCGGCACGTACGCGGCGCTGGGAGCACGCCGGGCGGTCCGGCGACACGCCGGACGCCTTGAACCGGATGCGGCCACCTGCAACGGTGGGAAAGGTCTCTGACCACGAACCGAGAAGGCACGCCATGCTCACCCTCACCGAGAACGCCTGCACGATCGTCAAGCAGATGACCGACGCACCCGACGTCCCCGACTCCGCGGGACTGCGGATCACCCAGGCCGAGGCCGGCTTCGCCGTCTCGGCCGCCGAACAGGCCGAACCCGGCGACCAGGTCGTCGAGCAGGACGGCGCCACGGTCTATCTCGACCAGGGCTCCGCCCAGCAGCTCGACGCGATGGTGCTCGACGCCGGCATCGACGACAGCGGCACCCTGCAGTTCGGCCTGGTCGCCCAGGGCTAGGACGCGCCCCAGACCCACGGTCCCTGGGGCCGCCGGCGGGAGCACTCTGGGATCCTGGGCGCATGCAGGAGCTGCGTGTGGCCTTCGTTCCCGGAGTGACTCCCGACAAGTGGGCCCGCGTGTGGCGCGAGCGCCAACCGCGGATCCGGCTCGACCTCCTCCCGACGGAGGAGGCGCGTCAGCGCGCGGTCCTCGACGACGGCACGGCGGACCTGTCGCTGGTCCGGCTGCCCGTCGACCTCGAGACGCCCGCGCCCCTGCACTGCGTGCGTCTGTACGACGAGCTGCCGGTCGTCGTCGCGAGCCGGGAGCACTTCGTGGCGGCTGCCGACGGCGACTCCCCCATCCCCGTGGCCGACCTGGCCGACGAGCAGCTCGTGCTGCCGCATCCCTCCGGCTGGACGCCGACCGTCGAGCAGCTGCCCTTCCCGGAGATGACCGTGAAGGACGCGATCGAGGTCGCGGCCTCGGGCAGTGGGATCGTCATCGTGCCGATGTCCGTCGCGCGCCTGTACCACCGCAAGGACGTCGTGCACCGTGTGGTCGACCTCGAGCCGACCACGGTCGCGCTCGTCTGGCTCCGCGACGCCGACAGCCCCGTCCACCAGGACTTCGTCGGCGTGGTCCGTGGTCGCCGGGCGTCGAGCAGTCGCTGACCCTCACCCGAGGTGGGTCGCCGCCCACTCCCCCAGGACCCGCGCACTCCGGTCGACCAGTGCGACCCACTCCATCGCACCCTCGTCGGCGTTGTCGGAGACGTGCTTGACCATCCGCAGCGGCACCCCGAACTCCTGGGCGACGTACGCGACGGCGTACCCCTCCATGTCGACGAGCTGGGCGCGCTCGGCGAGGCGGCTGCGCACCTGCGGGTCGTTGACGAAGACGTCGCCGCTGGCCAGCACAGTCGGGCTCTCCCCGATCACGAACCGGTCGCGCGGGTCGTAGCCGAGGGCCCGGATCGCCTCGCCGTTGATGTCGTGGTTGAGCACGGTGCCCACCTCGTACAGGCCGTGCTCGCCGTCGAGACCGTCGTGCAGCGCGCCCGCGGTGCCGAGGTTCACGACGACGAGATCGGCGAGGTCGCAGCGCCCCGCGAGGTGGCGGGTCAGCGCGGTCGCGGCGGCGGTCTTGCCGATGCCGGTGACGACCACGTCGATCCCGGCCGGCACGTAGGCGACCTCGGAGCGGGCGGCGGCGACGATGAGCGGGCGGGGCACGGCGGTCACCCTAGATGACCACGGAGCCCGGTCCGCACCCGCCCGAACGGGCAGGATGCCGGTGTGACCTCCCCCTCCGCGCCCGTCGTGGCCCGCGCACCCGGCCGGGTCAACCTGATCGGCGAGCACACCGACTACAACGGCGGCCTGTGCCTGCCCTTCGCGATCGACCTGGCGACCACCGCCACCGTGCGGCGACGGTCCGACGGCCGGATCCGGACGACCAGCCGCGAGGCCGTCGCGGGCGACCGGCACTGGCAGGAGTATGTCGTCGGCGTGGTCGCGCAGCTGCGCCGGATCGGCTGGGAGGTGCCCGGGCTCGACATCGACCTCGTCTCCACGCTGCCGCTCGGCGGTGGCCTCTCCAGCTCCGCCGCGCTCGAGTGCGCGGTGGCGACCGCGATCGCCGGCGTGGTCGGCGCACCCCTAGACGAGTCCGGGCGCCGGGTCCTGGCCGAGGCCTGCCGCCGCGCGGAGACCGACCACGTCGGCGCCCCCACCGGCGGCATGGACCAGCTCGCCGCGATGCTCTGCTCGCCCGGCCACGCGCTGCTCATCGACTTCGCGGACCCCGGCTGCCCCGCGACGACCCCCGTGCCGCTCCCAATCGCCGCGGACGGGCTGAGCCTGCTGGTCTCCGACAGCCGGGTGCGCCACGCCCTCGCCGACGGTGACGGCGGCTATGCCCAGCGCCGCCGCGAGTGCGCCGCGGGCGACCCGCGCCGGCGGCGGCACGTCGCGACCGAGAACGCACGGGTGCGCGCCGCGGTCGACGCGATCGGTGATCGTGACTGGCCGCGCCTCGGGGAGCTGATGACGGCCTCGCACGTCTCGCTGCGCGACGACTACGAGGTGAGCGTGCCCCAGCTGGATCGCGCGGTGGACGCCGCGCTCGCCGCGGGGGCGCTCGGCGCGCGGCTGACCGGCGGCGGGTTCGGCGGCTGCACGATCGCCCTGGTCGCGGCGGACCGGGTCGGCGCCGTACGGGAGGCGGTGGATGCGGCGTACGCCGAGCGTCGCTGGGCCTCTCCGCGGCACCATGTCGTCGCACCGGGGCCGGGGGCGCAGGTGCTCCGCGGGGGCGGGTGAGATGTTGCGGTTTGGTCCCAAACCGCAGCAATTCGGGCCCGGAGTCTGCGGTCTTTGCCCAATTGCAACACGTTCTAGCGCCGGAGAGCGTCGAGACCCGTCCCCCACCACCGGCAGGGGACGGGCCCCGAAGGCGAGCCGTCAGCTCAGGTCAGCTCACTTGAGCTCGGCGCTCGACAGTCCCAGGATCCGGCGCGCGACGATCAGCTGCTGGATCTGCTGGGTGCCCTCGAAGATGTCGAGGATCTTGGAGTCGCGGGCCCACTTCTCGAGGAGCTCCTCCTCGCTGTAGCCGATCGACGCGCACAGCTCGACGCACGAGAGCGTGACGTCGGAGCCCACCCGACCGGCCTTCGCCTTGGCCATCGAGGCCTCCAGCGAGTTGGGCTTGCGGTTGTCGGCCATCCACGCGGCCTGGAGGGTGAGGAGGCGCCCGGCCTCCCAGTCGGCCTCGAGCTGGAGGAACTTGGCGGCGGCCGCGTGCTGCAGGATCGCCGGCCGGTCGTAGTCGACCTCGATCCCGGCCTCCTTCAACAGGTCGCGGGTGAGGTCGAGCGACGCGCGGGCGCAGCCCACGGCCATCGCGGCGACCAGCGGTCGGGTGTTGTCGAAGGTCGCCATCGCGCCGGCGAAGCCCTGCTCGACGTTGATCTCCGGCGAGCCGAGGAGGTTGTCCTTGGGCACGCGGGCGTCGGTGAAGGTGATCACGGCGGTGTCGGAGGCTCGGATGCCGAGCTTCTCCTCGAGCCGCTCGACCTTGACGCCGGGGGTGTCCTTCTCGACCACGAACGACTTGATCGCGGCCCGGCCCAGCGACTTGTCGAGGGTCGCCCACACGACGATGCAGTCGGAGCGCTCACCGGAGGTGACGAAGATCTTCTCGCCGTTGATGACGTACTCGTCCCCGTCGAGCACGGCGGTGGTCGAGATCGCCGCGGAGTCGGAGCCGAACGACGGCTCGGTGATCGCCATCGACGCCCAGCGGCCCTTGAACCGCTCGAGCTGCTCGTCGTTGGCGACCGAGGCGATCGCCGAGTTGCCGAGGCCCTGGCGCGGCATCGAGAGCAGCAGCCCGGTGTCGCCCCAGCACATCTCGGCGACCGAGGTCACCGAGGCCAGGTTGGCGCCGTTCTTGACCTTGCTCTTGTCCTCCTCGCCCGCGTCGCGTCGTACGCCGGTCGCGCCCGCGCCCTCGCTGGCGCCGGACTCGGAGAGCCCGTCGATCATCGCCGCGAGCATGTCGAGCTCCTTGGGGTACTCGTGCTCGGCGATGTCGTACTTGCGGGAGATGGGTCGCAGCATGTTCATCGCGACCTGGTGGGCCTGGTCGACCAGCGCCCGGTGCTTCTTCGGGACTTCCAGGTTGATCGCCATCAGACGAGCACCGTTCCTTCCATGATGCCGATGGCACGCAGGTCGCGGTACCACCGCTCGACCGGGTGCTCCTTGACGAACCCGTGGCCCCCGAGCAGCTGGACGCCGTCGAGGCCGATCTGCATGCCCTTGTCGGTGCACGCCTTGCGGGCCAGCGCCACCTCGCGGGAGAAGTCCTTGCCGGCCGCGGCACGCGAGGCGGCGCGATAGGTCAGCAGGCGCATGCCCTGGAGCTCGATCGCGATGTTGGCGACCATGAACGCCACCGACTGGCGGTGGGCGATCGGCTCGCCGAAGGCCTCCCGGCCCTTGACGTAGGGCGTCACGTAGTCGAGCACGGCCTGGCCGGTGCCGACCGCGAGTGCGCACCACGCGAGCCGCGACAGGCGCACGCACTCGGCGTAGGTCGTCCCGTCGGTCTCGCCGAGCACGGCGTCGGCGGGCACCGTGACGTCCTCGAGGACCAGCTTGGTCATCGACGCCGCACGCACGCCCATGCCGGGGTCGCCCTCGATCGACAGGCCCTCGGTCGAGGACTCGACGAGGAACAGGACCGGCTTGCCGGCGAGGTCGGCCCCCACGACGAAGAGCTCGGCGTGGTCGCCGCGGGCGACCAGGCTCTTCGTGCCGTTGAGGACGTAGCCGTCGGCGGTCCGCTTCGCGGTGGTCGCCGGGGCGAGGACGTCGAACAGGACGGTCGGCTCGTTGAGCGCCAGCGCGGCGGCGGGGACGGTGCCGTCCTCGGCGCTGAACGCCGGCAGGTAGGTCTGCTGCTGGGCGTCGGTGCCCCACAGGCCGATCGCGGTCGCGACCGAGCCGGGCGCGAGGGTCGCGACGGCCAGTCCCATGTCGCCCTTCGCCAGCGCCTCGGCGACCAGCGTGCCGGCCATCGCGGAGCGCTCCTCGGACACTCCGCCGAGGCTCTCGGGCAGGCCGAGGATCGGCAGGCCGATGTCGAGGCTGGCCTTGAGCAGGTCGTCGGGAGCGGCGCAGGCCTTGTCGGCCTCGGCCGCGGCCGGCCGGACGATCTCGTCGGCGAACTCGCTGACGACGTCGACGAGCATCTGCTCGTCCTCGCCGGGCGTGAGGTCGAAGACGCCGCTCGCGGAGGCGTGGGTCGGCCGGGCGCCGGGCTGCCCGCCCTTGCCCGCCTTGGCGAAGGTGCGGCTCGCGGTGGTCATCGTCTTGAACCCGGTCCGGGTGACGGAGAACACGGCCTGCTCGGTGGGCTTGCGGAGGCGGACCCGGTCGAGCAGGTCGGTCTGGGCGAGCCGGTTGAGACCGGCGACGAGGTAGCCGATCGGATCCCGGCTCTCGCTGCTCGGGACCCCGTGCTTCCCGCCCGGCTTGAGGTTGCTGATCAAGGACATGGCGCAACTGTAACCGTGAGTTACACACAGCGCTACACCTGGGCCACATTCCGGTCGGATCCCGGTCGGGTCACGGTCAGGTCGCGGGCGAATCGGCCGTCGATCGTCCCGGCCCCTACGATGCGCGGCATGGAGGACCAGACCCCGCACGCGCCGTACGGACCCCTGCCCCGCAACGGCACGGTGCGGCCGATGACGCGCTGGGGAACGCCGGTCATGCACCGGCCGCAGGCCAAGGTGGAGGTGTACGACGACGCCCTGCGCTCGCTCGCCGCCGACATGGTCGCCACCATGTACGCCGCCGACGGCGTGGGGCTGGCCGCGTGCCAGATCGGCGAGGACGTCGCGATGTTCGTCTTCGACTGCCCCGACGACGAGGGCCGGCGCGTGGTCGGCGTGGTCTGCAACCCCACCCTCGTGGAGCCCGAGGGCGTGCCGCGACGGCTCGACGACAGCCCCGAGGGCTGCCTGTCCTATCCCGGCGCGTTCGTCGACTGCGCCCGTCCCGACTACGCGGTGGTGGAGGGCACCGGACTCGACGGGAGCCGGGTCCGGTTCGAGGGCGACGGGCTGCTCGCGAAGTGCCTGCAGCACGAGACCGACCACACGCTCGGAACCGTGTTCGGCGACCGGATCTCGGCGAAGGCGATGAAGAAGCTGCGCAAGCAGCACGACGCCGCCGCGGAGGACTACCCCCCGGCCTGGCCGACCTGAGTCCCGATGCCCGGGACCGGCCGGTGGGCTAGGTTGCCCGCATGTCCGTCGACGCCGAGCTCGCGCCCCTGCTCCAGCTGATCGAGTCGGGAACCCCGCTGCACACCCTGACGCCCGCCGAGGCGCGGGACTCGTTTCGCAAGCTGACCGTGGACTTCCGTCCGCCCGGCACGCTCGCCGAGGTCGCCTCGGTCGAGGACGCCACGGTGGCGGGTGCGGCGGGCCCGCTGGCCGCCCGCGTCTACCGGCCGCGCGCCGACGGGCCGGTGCCGACCGTCGTCCTGCTCCACGGGGGCGGATTCGTGATCGGAGACCTCGACACGCATGCCGCGATGGCGCGGGCGATCAGCGCCGGTGCCGGCGCGGTCGTGGTGGCGGTCGACTACCGGCTCGCCCCCGAGGCCAAGTTCCCGGCCGCCGCCGACGACGCGATCGCGGCGGTGCGCGACGTAGGCTCCCGGCTCGCCGAGTACGGCGGCAGCGACGTGCTCGCCGTCGCCGGCGACTCCGCGGGCGGCAACCTGTCCGCGGTCGCCGCGCAGCACGTGCCCGGCGTCGCCGCCCAGCTGCTGGTCTACCCGGCGACCGACGTGCTCGGCTCCTATCCCTCGCGCGACGAGAACGCCACGGGCTACTTCCTCGACCAGCCGACCCTGATCTGGTTCATCGGCCACTACGCGGACACCGCGCCCGACCTCGCCGACCCGAAGATCTCCCCGTTGCACGGCGAGCTCGCCGGGCAGCCACCGGCGGTCGTGGTCACCGCCGAGTTCGACCCGCTCCGCGACGAGGGCGTCGCCTATGCCGACGCCCTCGCCGCCGCGGGCGTCGAGGTGCACCAGGTGACCTATCCGGGCCTGATCCACGGGTTCTTCGACATGGGCCCGTGGTCGGCGGCGTGCCAGCGCGCGATTGACGAGACGATCGCCCGGTTCGCCGAGCTCCTGCGACGCCCCGCCTGAGCGTGACACCCGCCTGAGCGTGGCACCAGGCTGAGCGTGGCACCAGGCTGAGCAGCCTCAGCCGCCGGCCGCGTGGCTCGGCAGGACGCAGGCCGCGTCCAGTCCGAGCACCCGGTTGAGCCGCCCGAACGCGAGCCACGACCCCAGGCACATCGACAGCTCGACGATCTCGCGGTCGGTGTAGTGCGTGCGGATCCGCTGCCAGAAGCCGTCGTCGATGCCGTGGTGGTCGAGGGCGTAGCGCTCGGCGTACTCCGCGGCGAGGCGGGCGCGCTCGTCGAGGTCACGCGTCGAGCGCCACTCCTCGACCGCGCGGTCGAAGGTCTCCTCGACCTTCTGGCCGTCGCGCTCGGTGCGCCAGTCCTGGCAGAACAGGCAGCCGTTGATCTGCGCGATCCGGAGTCGGGCGGCCTCGAACTCGCGCAGGCCGAGGGTGCTGTGCTCGTAGACGCTCATCGCCAGCGTCGCGGCGGCGGGACCGATGCCCGGCACCAGCTCGCCCCAGACGTAGCCGATGGGGTCCTTGCCCTCGGGGATCTCGAGGAACATCAGGCCTCCTCGGCGATCGTGCGCAGGTACGTCGACGGCGCGAGCGGCACGTCGAGGCCGTCGTACAGGCCGGGGCTGGCGGTGCGCAGCCACGGGATCGCGTTGACGAGGCGGTTGGCCGCGGTGGCGTTGCCGCCCGCGGCACGGTTGCCGCCCTCGTCGGTCGCCTCGACGTTGATCTCGATCCGGGGGCGGCCCTCGAGGATCACCCGGTGCGCCCCGTCGCCGCCGTCGGGCGGCATCGGCCAGTCGTAGGCGCAGGACGCGGAGATCCGGGTGACGTGCTCGATGACGATCCGCGGCTCGCCGGCGACGATGCCCTGCACCTCGAAGCGCAGGGCTCCCTGGGTGCCGGCATCGAAGTCGCCGAGTGCCGTGGTGACCGAGGCGTCGAGGGCGCGGCGCTCGACGCTCTCGCGCAGGTCCTCGACCTCCACGCCCAGGGCCCGGGCGATGAGCCGGACCTGTCCGCCCCAGACCATCGACGGGATGCCCTCGGCCACCATCGGCGGCTCGTAGTCCATCGGCTGGCCCATGCCGACGATGTAGCGGACGGAGTCCTCGGCGTCGTAGGTCGAGTAGTCGAAGATCTCCTGGCAGCGGACCTGCTCGATCTCGGAGGCCAGGCCGCTGACCAGGGCGGGCAGCAGGTCGTTGCCCCAGCCCGGGTCGATGCCGCTCACGAACAGCGCGCTGCCCCCCTCGGCGCACGCCTTCTCGAGCGGCTCGCGCAGCTCTGCCGGCGCGCTGCGGTGGTCGTAGAGCGCGTAGACGGACGGCGTCACGACGACGGCGCCTGCGGCGAGGGCGCGAGCGATGTCGACGACGGCGTCGTCGGGCCGCAGCTCCCCGGACGCGGCGTACGCGACCGCTCCCCCGCCGTCCAGCGTCGCGAGCGCCGCCTCGACATCGTCGGTGGCCGCGACGCCGAGCGCGCGGCCGAGGTCGGCCAGGTCGCCCGCGTCGCGGCCCACCTTGGCCGGGTCGTTGACCACGACCGCCGCCAGGCGCAGGCCCGGGTGCGCAGCGACCGACCGGATGGACGCGCGGCCCATGTTGCCGGTGCCCCAGACCAGGACCGGGACCGTCGGGTAGAACGTGTTCTCATCCGCCATGCTCGGGAGGGTAGGCCCCCGGGCGCCGGAGCGGTAGTGCGACAGCGTGTCCGATTTCACGCGCCGCTCAGGGTCGGGTCGGCGTCGGGTCGGCGTCGGGTCAGCGTCGGGCGGTCACGTAGCAGGCCACCGCCGTCGCGGCGGCCACGTTGAGCGAGTCCACGCCGTGCTCGATGCTGCGGGCCATCGGGATGACGGCCCGCCGGTCGGCGGACTGCTCCCACCGCTCGGACAGGCCGTGGCCCTCGGAGCCGAGCACGAGGGCCACCCGGTCCTGGCCGGCCACCGCCTCCTCGATGGGTACGGCGTCCGGGGCGAGCGTGAGTGCGACGGTGGTGAAGCCGCGGCGGCTGAGGTCGGGCAGGGCGTCGTACCAGTCCGGGAGCCGGGTCCAGGGCAGGGCGAAGACGGCGCCCATCGCGACCTTCACCGCCCGCCGGTAGAGCGGGTCCGCGCAGCGAGGGGCGAGCAGGACGGCGTCGAAGCCAAGGGCGGCGCCGGAGCGCAGGATGGCGCCGACGTTGGTGTGGTCGACGATGTCCTCGAGGACGAGGACCGACCGCGCGTCCGCCAGCACCTCGTCGACCGAGGGCAGGGGGCGGCGCTGGAGAGAGGCGAGGGCGCCGCGGTGGACGTGGAAGCCGGTGACCTCCTCCGCGAGGTCCTCGGAGACGACGTAGCAGGGCGCGTCGGACCGGCCGAGGACGTCGGCCAGGCCGTCGAGCCAGCGCGGGGCCATGAGGAACGAGCGCGGCGCGTAGCCGGCCTCCACGGCCCGCCGGACGACCTTCTCGCCCTCGGCGAGGAAGAGGCCGTGCTCGGCCTCGAGGTGCTTGCGGAGCTCGACGTCGCGCAGGTCGCGGTAGTCGGCCAGCCGCGGATCGGCGGGGTCGGCGATCTCGACGAGCTCGGCCATCGTCAGCCGATCAGCCGGGGAAGGCGTCGGGGTGGGCGATGGCCACGACGTCGCCGATCACGATAATCGCGGGCGGCTTCACCGCCTCCTCGACCAGCCGGTCCTGGAGGGTGCCGAGGGTGGCGAGCACCGTGCGCTGGGTCGGCATGGTGCCGTCGCAGACGACGGCGACCGGCGTCGACGCCGGACGACCGCCCGCCACGAGGGCGGCGGCGATGTGCGGCGCGTTCTCGACCCCCATCATCACCACGACCGTGCCGCGCATCCGCGCCAGCGCGTCGTAGTCGACCAGCGACTCGGAGTGGCCCGGTGGCAGGTGACCCGAGACGACCGTGAACTCGTGGGTCACGCCGCGATGGGTCACCGGGATGCCGGCGATGCCCGGCACCGACACGGGCGAGGTGAGGCCCGGGATCACCGTGACCGGCACGCCGGCGGCGCGGCAGGCGATGATCTCCTCGAACCCGCGTCCGAAGACGAAGTTGTCGCCGCCCTTGAACCGGACGACCCGCTTCCCCGCGAGCGCGCGCTCGACGATGATCCGGTTGATCTCCTCCTGCTGGGCCGACCGGCCCCGCGGCAGCTTGGCCACGTCGACCAGCTCCACGTCGCTCGACAGGTCGCCGAGCAGCTCGCGGGGGGCCAGCCGGTCGGCGACGACCACGTCGGCGGCCATGAGGGCCTTGCGGCCGGCGATCGAGATCAGCTCCGGGTCGCCGGGACCGCCGCCCACGAGGGTGACGCCGGGCGTCCGGTCGCGGTGGTGCGGAGCGGCGATCGTGCCGTCGCGCAGGCCCGCGACGATCTCGTCGCGGACCGAGGCCGAGCGGCGCGGGTCGCGGTTGCCCACCACGGCGACGGTGATCCCCGCCTCGCGCCCGACCGCCGGGGTCCACGCCGTACCGAGGGTGGCGTCGTCGGAGCGCACGCAGAACACCCGTTGGCGCTCGCACAGCTCGGACACGTGGTCGTTGACGGCCCGGTCGTCGGTGACCGCGATGACGTACCACGCACCCTCGAGGTCGGTGTCGATGAACGCGCGCTCGTGCCACGTGATCTCGCCCGAGCCGACGAGGCCCTCGATGGCGGGAGTGACCTCCGGCGAGACGACGTGGACGTCGGCGCCGACCGCGATCAGCTGGGGCACCCGGCGCTGGGCCACGTGCCCACCGCCGACGACGAGCACGCGGCGCCCGGCGAGGCGCAGACCGGAGGGGTACGGCGGGAAGTCCATCACGACGCACATTCTCCCGGCATGCGGCGGGGCGCCTGGCCCACCGGACCAGCACCCGGACTAACTTCGGTGACATGAGTCTCGATCGCCCGGTTGCCCCGGACCCGTACGCCCTGCTCCCCACCGTCGCGTCGTTCTCCCTCACGAGCGACGACGTCACCGACGGCCGACCGCTGAAGGACGACCAGGTCGCGGCCCTCGGCAACACCTCGCCGCAGCTGTCGTGGTCGGGGGCACCCGAGGGCACCAAGTCCTATGTCGTCACCTGCTTCGACCCCGACGCCCCGACGCCGAGCGGCTTCTGGCACTGGGTGCTGGTGGACCTCCCCGCGGACACCACCTCGCTCCCCGCCGGAGCCGGCGCGGTCGACGCCGCACTCCCCGGCAATGCCTTCATGTGCCGCAACGACGGCGGTCCCCGGTCCTTCATGGGCGCCGCGCCGCCCGAGGGCGACCAGGTGCACCGCTACTTCTTCGTGGTGCACGCCGTCGGCGAGGAGACCCTCGGCGTCGACGCGGACGCCTCCCCGGCGGTCGTGTCGTTCAACCTGGCCTTCAAGACCCTCGGCCGGGCGATCCTCACCGGCACCTATCGGCATTGAGCGGGTGCAGGAATCGCCGGTCGACCGGCGAAACTGTCACTTGACCTGCGTTGCAATGCCCGTCAAGTGACAGAACAACCGGTCGACCGGCTATTCCTGCACCCCCGTCACAGTCCCATGCTCTTGGCGATGATCAGCTTCATCACCTCGGACGTGCCGCCGTAGATCCGGTTGACCCGGTTGTCGGCGTAGAGCCGCGCGATGGGGTACTCGTTCATGTAGCCGTAGCCCCCGTGGAGCTGGAGGCAGCGGTCGATCACCCGGGAGGCGACCTCGGTGCAGAACAGCTTGGCCGAGGCCGCCTCCACCGCGGTGAGCTCGCCGCGGTCGTGCGCCTCGAGGGCCCGGTCGGCGACGGCCTGGGCGGCGTCGACCTCCGCCTGGCAGGCGGCGAGCTCGAACTTGGTGTTCTGGAAGTGGGCCACCGGCTGGCCGAAGACCTTGCGCTCCTCGACGTACTGCTGGGTGAAGCGCACCGCCGCGGCCGCCTGGGCGTAGGCCCCGAAGGCGATGCCGAGACGCTCCTGCGGCAGGTTCTGACCGAGGTAGCTGAATCCCTCGTTCTCCTCGCCGAGCAGGTCCTCGGCCGGGACCCGGACGTCGGAGAAGGACAGCTCGGCGGTGTCGGAGGTGCGCAGGCCGATCTTGTCGAGCTTGCGACCCACCGTGTAGCCGTCGGACGTCGTGTCGACGACGAACAGCGAGATGCCGAAGCGGCGGTTGTTCTCCAGCGGCGGCGAGGTCCGGGCGCAGACGATCACGCGGTCGGCGTGCACGCCGCCGGTGATGAACGTCTTGGCGCCGTTGAGGACATAGCCGTCCCCGTCGCGCTTGGCGGTCGTGGTCATGCCGGCGAGGTCCGAGCCGGTGCCCGGCTCGGTCATCGCGATCGCGAACATCGTCTCGCCGGTGACGAACCCGGGCAGCCAGCGCTTCTTCTGCTCCTCGGTGGCCAGCTTGAGGATGTACGGCAGGCACAGCGCGACGTGCGTGCTCGAGCCGCCGAAGCTGACGCCGGCACGGGACAGCTCCTCGTACTGGACGGCGGCGAACTTGAACGACTCGATCCCCGCGCCGCCGTACTCCTCGGGCACCTCGATGCCGAACGTGCCGAGCTCGCCGAGCTTCAGGTAGAAGTCGCGCGGGACGATCCCCTGCTCGAACCACTCCTGGTAGTGCGGCACCACCTCGGCCTCGATGAACGAGCGGATGGTCTGGCGGAAGGACTCGTGGTCCTCGTCGAAGACAGTGCGGCGCATGGTGTTCCTCTCACGACGGCGGGCTCCCCCATCATGACACCAGCACTGTCACGGTCAGCGGACGGCGTCGCCGCTCGCCTCGCGGAGCAGCTGCTCGAACGGCGTCGGGGCCGCGAACTCGTCGGCGACGGTACGCCGGGCGGGGGCTGCCGGCCGCGCCGCGGGTGCGCTGCCGAGCTGGGCCGCGAGCTCACCCGCCGCCCGCTCGACCCGCTTGTCGAGGGAGCCGTCGTCGGTGGCGCCGAAGTCCTCGCTGGCCGCGAAGACCCCGGTGGGCAGCACGACCGCGCGCAGGTAGGCGAACAGCGGTCGCAGCGCGTGGTCCAGCACGAGGCTGTGCCGCGCCGTGCCCGCCGTGGCGGCGACCACCACGGGCTTCCCGTCGAGCAGGCCGGGCTCCAAGACGTCGAAGAAGGTCTTGAAGAGCCCGGAGTACGACGCGGAGAAGACCGGCGTGACCACGACCAGGCCGTCGGCGTGCCGCACGGCCTCGATCGCGCGCTCCAGCTCGCCCGTCGGGAACCCGGTCAGCAGGTGGTCGGCCAGGGCGTGGGCGAGCGGGCGCAGCTCGATCTGCTCGACGTGCGCCTCGTGGCCGCGGGCGCCCACCGCGCGGGCGACGGCATCGCCGAGCTTGTCGGCGAGCAGCTTGGTCGAGGACGGGACGGACAGTCCCGCCGAGACGACGACGACCTCGGTCATCGGGCGTCGACCTCCTCGCGGTCGGTGGTGCCGGTCATGGTGTCCTCGGCGTGCACGGTCACGTCCTTCGCGCCGCCGGCCGCCGCGACGAGCGAGGCGTGGGTGGGCGCGTCGGGCACGTGCGCGGGGCGACCCTCGGCGAAGCCCTTGCGCATGTCCGGCAGGATCTCGCCGAGCAGGTCAAGCTGCTCGAGGACGGTCTTGAGGGGCAGACCCGCGTGGTCGACGAGGAACAGCTGTCGCTGGTAGTGGCCGGCGTACTCGCGGAACGACAGGGTGCGCTCCAGCACCTGCTGGGGTGAGCCTACGGTCAGCGGCGTGTGCTCGGTGAACTCCTCCAACGAGGGGCCGTGGCCGTAGACCGGCGCGTTGTCGAAGTAGGGCCGGAACTCGCGCACCGCGTCCTGGCTGTTGGGACGCATGAAGATCTGGCCGCCGAGACCGACGATCGCCTGCTCCGCGGTGCCGTGACCGTAGTGCGCGAACCGCTCGCGGTAGAGGCGGACCATCTGCTCGGTGTGGGACGCCGGCCAGAAGATGTGGTTGTGGAAGAAGCCGTCGCCGTAGTAGGCCGCCTGCTCGGCGATCTCCGGGCTGCGGATCGAGCCGTGCCACACGAACGGCGCGACGCCGTCGAGCGGCCGCGGGGTCGAGGTGTAGCCCTGCAGCGGGGTCCGGAAGCGACCCTCCCAGTCGACCACGTCCTCGCTCCACAGCCGGCGCAGCAGCGCGTAGTTCTCCACCGCGAGGTTGATGCCCTGGCGGATGTCCTTGCCGAACCAGGGGTAGACCGGGCCCGTGTTGCCGCGGCCCATCATCAGGTCGACGCGCCCGTCGGTGAGGTGCTGGATCTTCGCGTAGTCCTCGGCGATGAGCACCGGGTCGGTGGTCGTGATCAGCGTCGTCGCGGTCGAGAGGATGATGTTCTCGGTCTGGGCGCCGATATAGGCCAGCGTCGCGGTGGGGTTGGACGCGATGAACGGCGGGTTGTGGTGCTCCCCGGTCGCGAACACGTCGAGACCGATCTCCTCGGCCTTCTTCGCGATCGCCACGGTCGCCTTGATCCGCTCGTGCTCCGACGGCGTCCGCCCGGTGGTCGGGTCGGTGGTGACGTCGCCGACGGTGAAGATGCCGATCTGCATGGTCCGCTCCTGGGTGCTGGTGTGCTGTCACCCCGTCCAACAGGTGACATGTCAACCATATTCCCTCGTCCGGCGCAGGTCAGCAGCGGGCCAGCACCAGCACCGCCCGGTCGTCGTCGCCCCGCTCGACGCCGTCGATGATCCGCCGCGCGGCCCCCTCCCACCCGGCGAGGTACGACGCCCGGGCGGCCTCGCGCAACCAGGCGATGCCGGCGTCGATGTCGCTGGCTCGCGACTCCACGACGCCGTCGGTGTAGAACAGCAGGGCGTCACCGACCGCGAGCGTCCCGGAGCTCTCGTTGACCTCCAGCGTCTCGCTGACGCCGAGCGCCGTGCCGCGCGCGTTGTCGATGCGCCACTCCCGGGTGGCCGGCGACCACACGAGCGCCGGCGGGTGACCGGCACTGCGGATCAGGTAGTCCCCGGACACCAGGTCGAGGTCGAGCTGGACCGCCGTCGCGATGCTCTCCCCCGACGGCTGGCCCAGCAGGTAGGCGTTCGCGTCGAGCAACAGCTCGTCGGACGGCACCACCCGGATCAGGCTCTCCAGGGCGCCGGCGAACTGGAGCGCGGCCGGCACGGCCGTCTCGCCGCTGCCGCACACGTCGACGAGGACCGTGCGCAGTCGTCCCGCCGCGACGTCGAGGTCGCTGACGATGAAGTCCCCGCCGTACGCATAGCCCTCGGCGGCGATCATCGCCGACTGGTGCCGCCAGCCCGTCGGGAGCGCCGGCATCCGTCCCCGGGACAGGAGCCTCTCGCGGAGCCGGGCCCAGGCTGCGGCGTCATCCATCGGCACAGCGTACGGTTCGCACCCGGCGTCCCTACACTCATGACGTGAGCGACACGACGAGCGTCGACATCCTGGGCGCGCCGTGGACGGCGGAGACGATCCCGCTGGGCGACGACTTCGAGGGCGAGGTCGTCGCGACGCTCGTCCACCGGACCGCCGACGAGCGGACCGGGCACGCGACGCTGCACGTGCACGGCTTCTCGGACTACTTCTTCCACGCGGCGTACGGCGAGTGGTGGCTCGAGCGCGGCCACGACATGTACGGCCTCGACCTGCGCAAGTACGGTCGCTCGCTCCTGCCACACCAGTCGGCGACCTATGTCGCGGACCTCGCCGACTACTTCGCCGAGCTGGACGCCGCCTGGGAGCGGATCACCGTCCGCGACGGTCACCGGCGGGTCGTGCTGTCCGGCCATTCCACCGGCGGTCTGGTGGTGGCGCTGTGGGCCGACGACCGACGGCCACCGGAGCTCGCCGGGCTGCTGCTCAACTCACCGTGGCTCGACCTGCAGGGCAAGGCGTGGATGCGCTCCCCCGTCGCGAACCGGCTGCTCGACCAGGCCGGCCGTCGCCGGCCGCTGCAGGTCTTCCCCCGCGACGTGAGTGGCTACTACGGGCGCAGCCTGCACCGCGACCACCAGGGCGAGTGGGACTTCGACCTCACCTGGAAGCCGGTCGACTCCTTCCCGGTGCGCCTGGGCTGGCTGCGTGCGGTGCGCCAGGGACATGCCCGGCTGCAGCGCGGGCTCGACGTGCCGGCGCCGGTGCTCGTGCTCTCCTCCGACCGCTCCGGCCACCCCACCGGCATGGACGAGGAGGTCTTCTCGACCGACATCGTCTTGGACGTCGAGCAGATCCGGCGTTGGTCGGTCGCGGTCGGCCGGCACGTCACGTACGTCGCCGTACCCGGAGCGGTGCACGACGTGGTGCTGTCGCGGGCCGAGCCGCGGGCCCGCGCGTACGACGAGATCGACCGGTGGCTGACGACCTACGTCCGCCGCGCCTGAGCATCCAGGCTCGAGCGCCGGACGCGAGCAGGTCAGTCGCAGCGGTAGACGCCGTCGGAGCGGGTGTAGCAGTCGTCGATCGAGTTCTCGGCCCAGACGCCGAGCGCGATGAACCCGACGACCAGGGCGATGAACAGCGCGAAGCCGAGCCAGCCGACGATGATGCCGGCGAGCGCCAGGCCGGCGCCCTGCTCGTTGCTCCGACTGATCTGGCTCTTGGAGACGTGTCCCAGGATCGCGCCGACGAAGCCGGTGAAGCCGGCGCACACGACGAGCGAGACCAGGCTGACGACGAGGGAGGCGATCGCGAGCCCGTTGGTCGCCGGCGGCGGGGCGTAGCCGAAGGGCGGCGTCGGCTGGCCGTAGGGCGCGCCGTACGGCTGTCCCTGGGGTTGGCCGCCGTAGGGGGACGGATCGGACGGCTGGCCGTACGGCGGCTGGCCCTGGGGCTGACCGCCGTAGGGGGACGGATCGGACGGCTGGCCGTACGGCTGGTACGGATCGTTGCCGGAGGGCGGAGTCGTCATGGCAGAAGGATCCCACGCGGTCACCGGGCCGAGCACGAAGCCTCGATCCGTGGCTGAGCCTCGATCCGTGGATCGAGGCTAAGGTCTGCGCATGGTTGCCATCCACATCGATCCCGTCACGGGCCTCTCCCTCGGGCGTATCGCCATCGGCACCGGCGCCCTGGTCGCGCCGTCGACCACCGCCCGCGTGCTCGGCCTCGACCCGGCCAGCAATCCCCAGCTCGACTACCTCGGCCGGATGTTCGGCGCCCGCGAGATCGCGCTCGGCGCGGTGACGCTGGTGTCCCGCGGTGCGTTGCGGCGCAATCTGACCGTCGTCGGCATCGCCGTCGACGGCGCCGACCTGGCGAACGGCGTGATCGAGCTCGGTCAGCGCAATGTCACGAAGCTCGCCAGCGGCATGCTCATCGGCGCCGCGGCGGGCGCGGTCGGCTCCGGGCTGCTGGCGCTGGTCCGCGGCCGGCGGCAGAGCAGGCAGGGCGCCTGAGCCGGAGCATCGGCGTCCCCGGCCGGACCAGGCTCACGCGACCAGGGTCAGGCGACCAGGGTCACGACGGCGACCAGGCCGACCGCGACGATCACGGCACGCAGGACGACCGGCGGCAACCGGCGCCCGACCGCCGCGCCGAGCAGGCCGCCGCACACCGCGCCGAGCGCGATGAGCAGCACGAGGAGCCAGTCGACCTCGGCCTCGGCGCCGAACAGGCCGAGCTCGGCGACGGTCACGAAGACGAGACCCGCGATCGCGTTGACGACGGCGACCAGGACGTTCTTGATCCCGTTGAGCCGCTGGAGCGCGTCGGTGACGCCGATGCCCAGCACGCCCATCAGCAGCACGCCCTGGGCGGCGCCGAAGTAGCCGCCGTACACCCCGGTGCCGAGGACCGCGATCGGCACCCACCAGGAGCGCTCCACGGGTCCTTCGCCGTTGCCGCCCGCTGCCTCCGCTGTCGCTGCCGCCTCCGGGTCGGCCGGCCGCCGGCGCGCGGCGCGGGCGGCGACCGCGCGCGACAGGCGGGGCTGGAGCGCGACGAGGGCGATGCCGAGCAGGATCAGCACCGGGACGACCGCCTCGAAGGCGCCCGGTGGCAGGACGATCAGCAGGACGGCGCCGGCCACCCCGCCGACCGACGAGAACGCCAGCAGTCGCAGCAGCCGAGCCCGTTGGCCGACCAGCTCGCGCCGGTAGCCGATCGCACCCGCGATCGAGCCGGGCACCAGGCCCAGGCTGTTGGACATGTTCGCGGTCACGGGAGGGACCCCGAGCGCGAGCAGGGTCGGGAACGTGATGAGGGTCCCGGAGCCGACCACTGCGTTGATCATCCCCGCGCCGACGCCCGCGAGGAGCACCGCCGCGATCTCGAGGAGCGTCACCCGGCGGGAGGCTCCTCCGGCGCCGACTCCGCCGGCTCCGCCGACTCCCCGGCGGGCGGCTGGCCCGGGTGGGCGGCGCTCTCCGCCTCGGCGATGGCCTCCTGGACCGCCGCGCTCGTCCCGGTCACCGGCGTCGCCGGCTCGCTGGGCCCCATGTCGACGCGCTTGGCCGGCCCCGAGGTCGACCTGGGGATGCCCGCGACCTCGTGGATCGAGGAGCCCAGGCCCTCCAGGGCCTTGGTGATCTCCGAGGGGATCACCCAGACCTTGTTGGCGTCGCCCTCCGCGATGCGCGGCATCATCTGGAGGTACTGGTAGGCCAGCAGCGACTGATCGGGCCGACCGTCGTGGATCGCCTGGAACACGGTCTGGATGGCCTGTCCCTCACCCTGCGCCCGCAGGATCTGCGCCTCGCGGTCGGCCTGCGCGCGCAGGATCTGGGACTCCCGCTCACCCTCGGCGTTGAGGATCGCCGACTGCTTGTTGCCCTCGGCCGTGAGGATCGCGGACTGGCGCTGGCCCTCGGCCGAGAGCACGAGCGCCCGCTTGTCGCGCTCGGCGCGCATCTGCTTCTCCATCGCGTCCTTGATCGACGGCGGCGGGTCGATGCCCTTGATCTCGACACGCTTGACCTTGATGCCCCAGCGGCCGGTGGTCTCGTCGAGCACCGCCGAGAGGCCGCTGTTGATGGACTCGCGGCTGGTCAGCGTCTGCTCGAGGTCCATGCCGCCGACCACGTTGCGCAGCGTCGTCATGGTCAGCTGCTCGATCGCCTGGATGTAGTTGGAGATCTCGTACGTCGCCGCGATCGGGTCGGTCACCTGGAAGTAGATCACCGTGTCGATGTCGACGGTCAGGTTGTCCTCGGTGATGGCCGCCTGCGGCGGGAAGCTCACGACCTGCTCGCGCAGGTCGATGATGTAGCGCACCTTGTCGATGAAGGGCACCACGAAGTTGAGGCCGGCCGGGAGGGTCTCCTTGTACTTGCCGAACCGCTCGACGATGCCGGTGTAGGCCTGCGGCACCACCCGGATCGCCTTCGCGACCACGGTGATCACCAGCAGGAGCAGGAGGACGAGCAGGACCAGGATGGTCATGAGGACTCCTCGAGTCGGGGATCGGACACGGGACGGACATGGGCCGTGGCGCCGACGATCGAGACGACCTCGACGGTCTCACCCACGGCGAGCGCGGAGCCCGGCGGCTCGGCGACGGCGAGCCAGGACTCCCCGCCGATCTTCACCCGGCCCGGCCGGTGCTCGGCGACGGGCTCGGTCACGATGCCCCGGCTGCCCACCAGGCTCGCCGGGCCCAGCACCAGGTCCGGGCCGCCGTGGAGGCGCCGGACGAGAGGCGGGCGCACGGCGGCGAGCAGCAGGACCGACACCGCCGAGGCGACGAGCACCTGGAGCACGACGTTGTCGGTGACGAACGCCGTCAGGACGCCCGCGAGCGCGCCGCCGGCCAGCATGAGCAGGAACAGGTCCAGGCTCAGCAGCTCGGCCAGGGCGAGGACGAAGGCCGTCCCCAGCCAGGCCTCCCACAGGTGGTCCCGGAGCCAGTCCATGGCCGCACTGTAGTTGAGCGCCTCCGCGTCAGCCCCGGTGGTGCTGCTTGCGGCGCGCGGCGTAGCGCCCGTCGTGGTGCTCCAGCACGAGCGGCATCCCGAAGGTGGCGGACAGCGCCTCGGGCGTCAGCGTCTCCTCGAGCGGGCCCTGGGCGACGACCCTGCCGCCGCGCAGCATCATCACGTGGGTGAAGCCCGGGGGGATCTCCTCGACGTGGTGGGAGACCAGGACCGTCGCGGGCGACAGCGGGTCGTAGGCCAGGACCGAGAGGGTGGAGACGAGGTCCTCGCGTCCGCCGAGATCGAGACCGGCCGCGGGCTCGTCGAGCAGCAGCAGCTCGGGATCGGTCATCAGCGCCCGCGCGATCTGGACCCGCTTGCGCTCGCCCTCGCTGAGGGTGCCGTAGGTGCGGTCGGCCAGCTGCGCGACGCCGACCTCGCGCAGCAGCGCGTCGGCACGGTCATGGTCCACGGCGTCGTACTCCTCGCGCCAGCGGCCGAGGACGGCGTACGACGCGGTCAGGACCAGGTCGCGCACGGTCTCGTTGCGCGGGATCTGCTCGGCGATCGCCGCGCTGGAGACGCCGATCCGGGGCCGGAGCTCGAAGATGTCGACGGTGCCCAGCAGCTCGCCGAGCAGGCCGACGGCACCGGACGTCGGGTGCAGCTGCGCCCCGGCGATCTGCATGAGCGTCGTCTTGCCGGCACCGTTCGCGCCGAGCAGGATCCACCGCTCGCCCTCGCGGACCACCCAGCTGACGCGGTCGAGCAAGGTGGACTGCCCTCGTCGTACGGTCACCTCGGCGAGCTCGAGCACGGCGGACATGGGGGCCACCCTATCCAGGCGGACCAGTAGGGTCGGCGGGTGAGTGCCCTGCCCGTATCCGCCCGGTTGGCCTGGTGGGGAACGGCCTGGATGCGCGGGCGGCTCGGCCCCGACGAGGTCGTCGATGCCGTCCACGGCGACGACGTGACCCACGTCGTGGCCTCCTCCGACGGTCCGTCCTCCCTGCTGCTCGAGCTCGCGGCCGCGCGCAACCACGGCGCGGACGGCGTCGCCGCGGCCTTCCCCGCCCCGGGCGATCCGGCCGGGTTGCGCGGGCCGCGGGAGCTGACCGCCGCCGCCATCGAGGCCGGCGAGGTGGTGCTGCTGCCGGGCACCGGCCTGGTCCCCCGCCAGGTCGGTCGCGCCGTCGAATGGCAGGCGCTGCCCGCCGAGCGCCGCCCTCCGCCGGACCTCGGCGACGCCGACCGCGGGCTCCGCGCGGCGCTGTTGACCGCGGCGAACGCGCTCGCCGACCTCGACGTCGCCCGGTGGCAGCCGCTGGTCGCCGACGAGCTGCACGACCTGCGCGCCGGGGTCCCCCTCGTCGCTCCTCCGGGCACGCCGACCCGGTGCGTCGACCTCGCCGCCCGGGCGCTGCACCTTGAGGCGGTCGTCGCGCTCGCCCTGCGCGACGAGGGCGGCGCCCTCTCGGCGCGCGACGCGGCCGTCCGCCGGGCCAGCCTGGAGCCGCTGGAGCGCGCCGCCCGGCACGCGCTCACCGCCGCCTGCTCGCCCGACGGCTGGCCGCCACCCGCCGACGACACCGGGCAGCGGTAGCCTGCACCCCGCCATGAGTCCTCACGACGCAGCGGACGACACGCTCCTCATCACCGTCACCGGCACCGACCGCCCCGGTGTGACCTCCGCGGTCCTGGAGAGCCTCGCCGGCTCCGGGGTCAGCGTCGTCGACCTCGAGCAGATCCTGATGCGCGGACGCCTGGTGCTGGGCGTGCTGGTGACGGCGCCTCGCGACCGCAAGCGGCTGCGACGCCAGCTCGGAGCCAGCATGGAGGCGCTCGGCATGAGTGTCGACATCGAGAAGGGCTCCGGCGACAACCGGACCCGACACCGCGACCGCGCCCACGTCACGGTCATCGGCGCACCGCTCAAGGCGTCGGCGATGGCGGCGATCGCCGGCCGGATCGCCGACTGCGGAGGCAATATCGACCGGATCGAGCGGATGGCGCGCTACCCCGTCACCGCGATCGAGCTCGACGTGTCGGGCGCCCGACCGGACCGGCTGCGCCAGCTGCTGGCCGGCGACGCCGCTGCCCACGGCATCGACGTCGCGGTGCAGCCCGCGGACCTCCTGCGGCACGGTGTCCGGCTGATCGTCATGGACGTCGACTCGACCCTGATCCAGGGCGAGGTCATCGAGATGCTCGCCGAGCACGCCGGCTTCGGGGCGGAGGTCGCCGACGTCACCGAGCGGGCGATGCGCGGTGAGCTCGACTTCGAGCAGTCGCTGCGCGCACGGGTGAAGCTGCTCGCCGGGCTCGACGCCTCGGTCCTCGACCAGGTGTACGACGCGATCGTGGTGAACCCGGGCGCGCGGACGATGGTGCGCACCCTGCGCCGCCTCGGCTACCGGTTCGCGATCGTCTCCGGGGGCTTCAGCCAGATCACCGACCGCCTCGCCGAGGACCTCGGCATCCACCGCTCACGCGCCAACACGCTCGAGATCGTCGACGGCAAGCTCACCGGCGAGGTGGTCGGCGCCGTCGTCGACCGGGCCGGCAAGGCCCAGGCGCTGCGCGAGTTCGCCGCGGACCTCGGCGTACCGGAGGACGCGACGATCGCCATCGGCGACGGTGCCAACGACCTCGACATGCTCGCCGCCGCCGGCCTGGGGATCGCCTATAACGCCCGTCCGGTCGTGCGCGAGGCCGCCGACACGGCGCTCAACGTCCCCTACCTCGACGCGATCATGTACCTGCTCGGCATCACCCGCGAGGAGATCGAGGCGGCCGACGCCGCCGCGGGCATCGTCACCCCCGCCCCGCCCGTCGCCTGACGGCGGGCGTCTCAGGCGCGGCCGACGTGGAAGGCGCGCAGCCGACAGCCCATCGACGTCGCGTCGGTCCACTCCCCCGGGACCTCGAGGACCGCCGCGGCACCGGTCGGGAAGGTGCCCAGCTGGAACTCTCCGGAGGCGGCGCCCTCGCCGTCGTCGAGGAGCTGCACGAGCATGGCCATCGTGGGGTTGTGACCGACCACGACCACGGTCCGGGCGTCCCCCGGCGTCGTGTGCACGAGCTCCAGCACGCCGTCCTCGTCGGTGGCGTAGAGGCTGCCGTCGACGGTCGGCGCGATGTCCCAGCCGGCACCCTCGGCGAGGACCTCCCACGTCTCGCGGGTCCGGGCGGCGTACGACACGTAGGCCGCGTCCGGCGAGACGCCCTGGCCCGCGAGCCACCGCCCGAGGGCGCGGCCGTCGGCCCGGCCCTGGGCGCTCAGCACGCGCTCGACGTCGGAGGGGGCGGACTGCTCCGCCTTGGCGTGTCGGACGACGACGAGGAGCCGTTGCTTCTCCACCCGTGCATGGTAGTGCTGTGACGCAGTACGGGCCCACCCACGTCCTCCCGCTCGCGGTGTTCGCCGTCGGGCTGGTGGTCGTGGTGCTCGTCGGCCGCCGCCACGCGTCGTACGACGGTCCCACCCGGTTCAGCCGCACCTGGGCGGTGCTCATCCCGCTGGCGACCGTGCCGTTCCAACTGATCGACCTGGCGTTCAACTTCGAGCTCGGCGTCACGCTGCCGCTGCACCTGTGCGACCTGGCCTGGATCGCGGCGACGTGGGCGCTGTGGACGCACCGGTCGCTGCCGGTCGCGCTGACCTTCTTCTGGGGGCTGACGCTGACCATCCAGGGGGTGGTGACGCCGTCGCTCAACGAGGACCTGCCGCACCCGAGGTACTTCGCCTTCTGGGCGCTGCACCTGCTGATCGTGCTGGCGGCGGTCTACCTCGTCGTCGGGCTGCGCCTGGTGCCCCGCTGGCGCGACTACCGCTCGGCCGTCGCCGTGACCCTGGTGTGGGCGGCCGGGACCTACCTGTTCAACCTGGTCGCCGACACCAACTACGGCTACCTCATGCGCAAGCCGGGACGCTCGCTCCTCGACCTCCTGGGACCGTGGCCGTGGTACGTGTTCCAGGAGATCGCGATCGTGCTCGCGGTGTGGGCGCTGATGACGCTCGGCGCCCGACGCTGGCTGCGGCGTACCGAATGAGGCGTACCGGTGGAGGCGTACCGGTGGAGGCGTCAGGCGCCCATCGCGTGGAAGCCCCCGTCGACGTGGACGATCTCGCCGGTGGTGGCCGGGAACAGGTCCGAGAGCAGCGCGCAGACCGCCTTGGCGGTCGGCTCCTGGTCGGTGTTGTCCCAGCCGAGCGGCGACTTCGTCGCCCACATCGACTCGAGGTCCTCGAAGCCGGGGATCGCCTTGGCCGCCAGCGTGCGCAGCGGACCCGCGGACACCAGGTTGACCCGGATCCCGTCGCCGCCCAGGTCACGGGCGAGATAGCGGGCACAGGACTCGAGGCCGGCCTTCGCGACGCCCATCCAGTCGTAGACCGGCCACGCGACGCTGGCGTCGAAGGTGAGGCCCACCACGGAGCCGCCCTCCGTCATCAGCGGCCGGCAGGCGACGGCGAGCGACTTGAGGGAGTACGCCGAGACCTGGACGGCCTGCGCGACGTCCTCCCACGGGCCGTCCAGGAACTTGCCCCCGAGCAGCGTCTCCGGGTTGCCGTAGGCGATCGAGTGGACCACCCCGTCGAGGGTCGCGTCGGGACCGAGCGCCGCGCGGACGGCGTCCGGCAGCGCCGCGAGGTGCTCGGTGTCGGTCACGTCGAGCTCGATGACCTCGGGCAGGTCCGGGAGCCGCTTGACGATGCGACGGGTGATCCGCAGCGCCTGGCCGAAGTTCGAGACCAGGACCGTGGCGCCCTGCTCCTGCGCGAACTTCGCGACCGCGAAGCCGATCGAGGTGTCGAGGGTGACACCCGCGACGAGGATGTTCTTGCCCGCGAGGATTCCGGTCATCGTCAGTGCCCCATTCCCAGTCCGCCGTCCACGGGGATCACCGCGCCGGTCACGTACGCCGCCTCGGGGCTGGCGAGGAACAGCACCGCCCCGGCGATCTCGGTCGGGTCGGCGTACCGGCCCAGCGGGACCTGGCTGCGGATCCCCTCCTTCTGCTCGTCGGTCAGCACCGCGGTCATGTCGGTGTCGACGTACCCCGGCGCCACGACGTTGGCCGTGATCGAGCGCGGGCCGAGCTCGCGCGCCAGCGAGCGCGCCATGCCGACCAGGCCCGCCTTCGAGGCGGCGTAGTTGACCTGGCCCGGCGAGCCGAGCAGGCCCACCACGCTGGAGATGAAGATGATCCGCCCCTTCTTCTGCCGCAGCATGCCCTTCGCCGCGCGCTTGGCGAGCCGGAACGAGGCGGTCAGGTTGGTGTCGATGACCGACGACCAGTCGTCCTCCGACATCCGCAGGAGCAGGGTGTCCTTGGTGATGCCCGCGTTCGCGACCAGCACCTCGACGGGGCCGTGCGCCTCCTCGGCGGCGGCGAACGCGGCCTCGACGGCAGCGGCGTCGGTGATGTCGGCCTTGAGCTCGAGCGCACCGTCCGGCGCGCCTCCGCTCCGGGTCGTGACGGCGACCTTGTCGCCTGCGGCGATGAAGGCCTCGGCGATCGCGCGGCCGATGCCGCGGTTGCCTCCGGTGACGAGGACGGAACGTGGTTGGCTCACGCTCTGTGACGCTAGTGGCGCCGGTGGTCGGGCCTCACGGGCGGCAGGCACCAAGATCCCGGCGCTGTGTTGTAGGACCCCCACAAACCGGCCGGAATCGGGCGGGGCTGAGTTGTTGCGGTTTGGTCCCAAACCGCAACAATTCGAGGGTCCGGCATGCGGTTTGGGACCAAACCGCAACGTCGCGGGTCCGGGTCTGGAGGCAGACCCACCAAAAGGGCAGATCTGCGAGAAGGGTGCGGCCTACTCGTCGTCCTCGAGCCGGAAGCCGATCTTCATGGTCACCTGGAAGTGCTCCACGGCGCCGTCCTTGATCTGGCCGCGCACCTGGGTGACCTCGAACCAGTCGAGGTGGCGGAGGGTCTGACCGGCGCGCTCGACGCCGTTGCGGACGGCCTGGTCGATGCCCTCGGGAGAGGTGCCGACGATCTCGCTGACGCGGTAGGTGCGATTCGACATGCCAGCAGCGTACTCAGCACGGCACCGGCGTAGGCTGAGGGCATGGACGCCATCCGCATCACCACGGCGGGCTCCAGCCCCCAGGACGACCTGGCGCGGAGGCAGAAGAAGTACGTCATCGCGATGACGATCCGGACCTTGTGCTTCGTCGGCGCGGCGATCAGCGGCGCGGCCGGCCTGCACTGGCTGTGGCCGATCCTCATCGTGGGCGCGATCGTCCTGCCGTACGTCGCCGTGGTGATGGCGAACGCCGAGGACAGCCGGACCACCGCTCTCCCCCTCACCGGCGGTGGCGACGCCCAGCGGCAGCTCGGCCGGTCCGGTGACACCGGCGACGATGGCACCGAGGGCGACGCCAGCAGCTCCGACAGCGGCCACGACGTCCGCAGCGAGCAGGGCGGGCATGGAGCCTGACATCTGCTCGGCCCGGGGCTGCCGGGAGCCGGCCACCTGGCAGCTGCTGTGGAACAACCCCAAGATCCACACCCCCGACCGGCGCAAGACCTGGTTGGCCTGCGCCGAGCACCGGGAGTCCTTGGCGTCCTTCCTCGGTGCGCGCGGCTTCCTGAAGGAGACCGTCCCGCACCCTTGAGTGGTCGGATCCTCGTCACCGCCGGCCGGCGACGCGCAGGAGCGTCTCAGCCCCCGATGGCGGACATGGGCCGGTCGGGCTGGAGGAAGGTGGGGTCGTCGATGCCGTGGCCGGGGAGCTTGCCCCACATCGCGGTCCGCCAGCGCTCGGCGAGCTCGTCGTCGCTCGCGCCCGCACGCAGGGCGACCCGCAGGTCCGACTCGGAGCGGGCAAAGAGGCAGTTGCGGACCTGGCCGTCGGCGGTGAGCCGGACCCGGTCGCAGTCGCCGCAGAACGGCCGGGTGACCGAGGCGATGACGCCCACGGTCGCCGGACCGCCGTCGACGGCGAAGAGCTCGGCGGGTGCGCTCCCCCGGGGCTCGGCGGCCGGGGTGAGCCGGTAGGCGGCGGAGAGCGAGGCCAGGATCTCGTCGGCGGTCACCATCGCCGCCCGGTCCCAGCCGTGCTGGGCGTCGAGCGGCATCTGCTCGATGAAGCGCAGGTGGTAGCCGCGCTCCAGGCACCAGGCCAACAGCTCGGGCGCCTGGTCGTCGTTGACCCCGCGGAGCAGGACGGCGTTGACCTTCACCGGGCCCAGCCCGGCCGCTTCGGCCGCCGCGAGACCCTCGACGACGTCGGTGAGCCGGTCGCGTCGGGTGATCTGGTGGAAGGTGTCGCTGCGGACCGTGTCGAGGCTGACGTTCGCGCGGCTCAGTCCGGCCTCGGCGAGCGCGTGCGCGGTCCGCGCGAGCCCGAGCGCGTTGGTCGTGATCGACATCTCGACGCCGGCGTCGAGAGCCCGCACCCTGCGGACGATGTCGACGAGGCCGCGGCGCACGAGCGGCTCGCCACCGGTGAAGCGGACCTCGCGCACGCCGAGCCGCCCGACTGCGATGCCGATGAGGCGCACGACCTCGTCGTCGGTGAGCTGGTCGTCGCCCGGGAGCCAGTCGAGGCCCTCCGGGGGCATGCAGTAGGTGCACCGCAGGTTGCAGCGGTCGGTCAGCGACACCCGAAGGTCCGTCGCGATCCGTCCGTGCTGGTCGACAAGGGGCTGCACCCCATCAGTCTAGGCACGGCGGGGTCGTGGCTACCGTTGTCCCGTGTTCTCCTGGCTGTCCTCGTGGCGATTCCTGCTCAGTCGCCGCTGGGTGCTGTTCTTCCTGGCGATCATCATCGTGGGCTGGGCGACCTGGTGGCTCGGGGAGTGGCAGTTCGGCCGGCTCGAGGACCGCAAGGAGCGCAACGCCGTCGTGCGCGCCAACGAGGACCGCGCGCCCGCCGACGTCAGCGAGGTCCTCGCGCCCGGGCGCCGGGTCGCCGAGGACGACGAGTGGCGCGTGGTCACCGCGACCGGCGAGTACGACCGCGACGACACGGTCGTCGTGCGCTACCGCACGCGCAACGGCTACCCGGGGGTCGAGGTGGTCGTCCCCCTCGTGACGACGGACGGGACGACCCTCCTCGTCGACCGGGGCTGGTACGGCACCGACGACCCGCTGATCAAGGGCGCGGCGCTGCCGGCGCCGCCGGACGGCGAGGTGACCATCACGGGCTGGGTCCGGGCCGACGGCACGGGCGACAGCACGGAGGTCGACGACCACTCGACGCGCGCGATCGCCAGCGGCCCGATCGGCGAGGCGATCGGGCAGGAGGTCTACACCGGCTTCGTCGCCCTGAAGGCGGAGGATCCGGCGCCGGCCGAGGAGCTCGCCCCGGTGCAGCTGCCCGAGCTCGACGAGGGGCCGCACTTCTTCTACGGCCTCCAGTGGTGGTTCTTCGGGATCCTCGCGCTCGGCGGCTTCCTCTATCTCGCCTGGGACGAGCGCAGGCTCGGCCCGCGAGGCCAGCGCCCGGGCGCCGGACGCAGGTCCGGCGGCCCGTTCTCCCGTCAGAGCGGCCGCAGCGCCCCGCCGTCGACGGGCAGCATGACGCCGGACACGTACGACGCCGCCGGCGACAGCACGAACGCCGCGACCCGGCCGAACTCCTCCGGCCGTCCGTAGCGCCGCAGCGGGATCTGCGCGGTGGCCCTCGCGCGGGCCGCCTCGGGGTCGCCCTGCGCGGAGTCGAGCTCGACGATCCGCTCGGTGGCGACCCGGCCGGGCAGCAGGCCGTTGACCCGGATCCCGCGGGGACCGAGCTCGTCGGCGAGCGTCTTCGCGGCCATGGCCAGGCCAGGGCGCAGGCCGTTGGAGATGGCGAGGTCCGCGATCGGCTCCCGCACGCTGGTCGACAGCACGAACGCGATCGAACCACCGTCCGGTGACTCCGTGAGGACCGCGCCGACCTCGCGCGCCAGCCGGACAGCGCCGAGGAAGACCGAGCCGAAGGCCGCCGTCCACTGCTCGTCCGTCATGGCCGTGATCGGTCCCGGCGGCGGACCGCCGACGCTGATCAGCACGCCGTCCACCCGGCCCCAGGCGTCGCGCGCGGTGTCGATCAGGGCGGCCGGTGTGCCGGGATCGGCGTTGTCGGCCACCACCCCGCGAGCGTGGTCCGGCCCGCCGAGCCCGGTGACGGCCGCCTCGACCGCGGTCGCACTGCGTCCCGACACGACGACCCGCGCCCCGTCGGCCACCAGGGCCTCTGCCGTCGCGCGGCCGAGGCCGCGGGTCGCGCCCGTGAGCAGGTAGACGCGGTCGGTCAGCTGCAGGTCCATCAGTTGCTCTCCATCGACTCGATCTCCTCGGCGATCCGCGACACCGGTACGACGTCGGGGGCGCCCTTGCGCGCGGCGTCGGCCGTGTGGTCGTCGGGCTGCCGCTGGCTCTCGCGCTCGGCCTCGACGCGCTTGAGGTAGTGCTGGAGCTCGCGGGTGTGCTGGTCGGAGTCCCAGCGCAGGTGTCCGCGCACCAGGTCGGCGACGTACGGCGCCGCCGCGGCGCCGCGGTCGAAGGTCTCGATCGACACCCGCAGCCGCCGGGTGAGGATGTCGTCGAGGTGTCGCGCTCCCTCGTGGGTGACGGCGTAGACCGCCTCCGCCCTCAGGTAGTCCTCGGCGCCGGGGAGCGGCTCGCCCAGGTCGGGCTCGGCGGCGATCAGGTCCAGCACCTCCAGCACGAGGGAGCCGTAGCGCTCCAGGAGATGCTCCACGCGGTTGATCGCGAGCCCGGACTGCGCGGCCAGCGAGCGCCGCTGGTTCCACAGCGCCTGGTAGCCGTCGGCGCCGACGAGCGGCACCCGCTCGGTCACGCACTCCCCGACCTTGCGCCCCAGGACGGTCTCGAGGCCGTGCACCGCCTCGTCGACGGCATCGGCCGCCATCACCCGGTAGGTCGTGTACTTGCCTCCCGCCACCACGACGAGGCCCGGCACGCTGTGCGCGACCGCGTGCTCGCGGGACAGCTTGGAGGTGGCCTCGGACTCACCGGCGAGGAGCGGTCGGAGGCCGGCGTACACCCCCTCGACGTCCTCGCGGGTCAGGGGCACCTCGAGCACGCGGTTGACGTGGTCGAGCAGGTAGTCGATGTCGCTGCTCGACGCCGCGGGGTGGTCCTTGGAGAGCGACCAGTCGGTGTCGGTCGTGCCGATGATCCAGTGCCGCTTCCACGGGATCACGAAGAGCACCGACTTCTCGGTGCGCAGGATCAGTCCGGTCTCGCCGCGGATCCGGTCGCGCGGGACGACGAGGTGGATGCCCTTGCTGGCGCGCACCTTGAACTGCCCCCGCTCGCGCGCCATCGCCTGGGGCTCGTCGGTCCACACGCCGGTCGCGTTGATGACCTGGGAGGCGCGGATGTCGAACCGGTCGCCGGTCTCCAGGTCGATCACGGAGGCCCCGACGACGCGCTCGCTCTCCTTGATCAGTCCCAGGACGCGGGTACGGGACGCCACGGCAGCCCCGTAGGTCGCCGCGGTGCGCGCGAGGAACATCGTGTGCCGGGCGTCGTCGACCTGCGCGTCGTAGTAGCGGATCGCCCCGACCAGGGCGTCCTTGCGCAGCGACGGGAAGGCCTTGCGGGCACCGCGCCGCGTCAGGTGCTGGTGGAGCGGCATGCCATCGCCGTACCCGCTCGCCTTCGAGAGCGCGTCGTACATCGCGACGCCCGTGCCGGCGTACCATCGCTCCCAGCCGAGCCCGGTCAGCGGGTAGAGGAAGGGCACCGGACGCACGAGGTGCGGCGCCAGTCGCTGCATGAGCAGGCCACGCTCCTTCAGCGCCTCCGCGACGAGCCGGAAGTCGAGCATCTCCAGGTAGCGCAGTCCGCCGTGGACCAGCTTGGAGCTGCGACTCGAGGTGCCCGAGGCGAAGTCGCGCGCCTCGACGAGACCGACCGAGAGGCCCCGGGTGGCCGCGTCGAGCGCCGCGCCGCTCCCGACGACTCCCCCGCCGATCACAAGGACGTCGAGCTGCTGGCTCGCGAGCCGCTTGAGCGCGGCGGTGCGCGCCCGCGGGGACAGCGCGGCGGGGCTCATCGGCCCACCTCCACCCAGTCGAGGGTGCGTTGGACGGCCTTCTGCCACTGGGCATAGCCGGCCTCGCGACGCTGCTCGTCCCAGTGCGGCTCCCATCGGGTGTCCTCGCGCCAGTTGCGCCGCAGCTCGTCGGTGTCGCGCCAGTAGCCGACCGAGAGCCCCGCCGCGTACGCCGCGCCCAGCGCGGTCGTCTCGGGCACCACCGGCCGCGACACCGGTACGCCGAGCACGTCGGCCTGGATCTGCATGCACAGGTCGTTGAGGGTGACGCCACCGTCCACCTTGAGCACCTCCAGCCGGACCCCGGAGTCGGCCGACATCGCCTCGATCACGTCCCGGGACTGGTAGCAGATCGCCTCGAGCGTAGCCCGGGCGACATGGGCGTTGGTGTTGAACCGCGACAGGCCGACGATCGCGCCGCGGGCGTCGGAGCGCCAGTACGGCGCGAACAGGCCGGAGAAGGCCGGGACGAAGTAGACGCCGCCGTTGTCGTCGACCTGCCGGGCCAGGGACTCCGACTCCGCGGCGCCGCTGATGATCCCGAGCTGGTCACGCAGCCACTGCACCGCCGACCCGGTCACCGCGATCGAGCCCTCGAGGGCGTAGACGCACGGCCGGTCGCCCAGCCGGTAGGCCGGGGTCGTGAGGAGGCCGGCCTTCGAGCGGACGATCTCGGTGCCGGTGTTGAGCAGCATGAAGTTGCCGGTGCCGTAGGTGTTCTTGGCCTCGCCCGGCGCGAAGCAGACCTGGCCGACGGTCGCGGCCTGCTGGTCGCCGAGGATGCCGGTGATCGGGACCTCCCCGCCGAACGGCCCCCGCACCCGGGTGGTGCCGTACGGCGCCGTGGCCGACGACTCCCGGATCTCGGGCAGCATCGCCCGGGGGACGCCGAAGAAGCCCAGCAGCTCGTCGTCCCAGTCGAGGGTCTCGAGGTCCATCAGCATGGTCCGGCCCGCGTTCGTGACGTCGGTGACGTGCACGCCGCCGTCCGGGCCGCCGGTGAGGTTCCACAGCACCCAGGTGTCGGGGGTGCCGAAGAGCACGTCGCCGCGCTCGGCGGCCTCGCGCGCCCCCGGGACGTTCTCGAGGATCCACTGGAGCTTGCCGCCGGAGAAGTACGTCGCCGGGGGCAGGCCGGCCCGGTGGCGGATCACGTCGCCCCGCCCGTCGCGGTCGAGAGCGGCGGCGATCGCGTCGGTGCGGGTGTCCTGCCACACGATGGCGTTGTGGAGCGGGCGACCGGTGCGGCGGTCCCACACGATCGTCGTCTCACGCTGGTTGGTGATCCCGATCGCGGCCAGGTCGCCCGGACCGAGCCGCGCCTTCCCGAGGGCCGTCTGCACGACCGCGGAGGTGCGCTCCCAGATCTCGACCGGGTTGTGCTCGACCCAGCCCGCCCGCGGCAGGATCTGCTGGTGCTCGAGCTGGTGGCGAGCGATCTCGGTGCCGTCGTGGTCGAACACCATGAACCGGGTGCTCGTCGTACCTTGGTCGATCGCTCCCACGAAGCGTGCCTCAGCCATGGCCACCAGCCTAGGGTGATGGGCATGTCAGCAGTCGCCGCCCGCGCCATCGAACTCCACAAGCGCTACGGCGCGGGCGACTCCGAGGTCCGCGCCCTCGACGGCGTCTCCCTCGACATCGCGGCCCGGGAGTTCACGGCGATCATGGGCCCGTCCGGCTCGGGCAAGTCGACGCTCATGCACTGCCTCGCCGCCCTGGACACCCCCACCTCGGGCGAGGTGCTGATCGGCGAGGTGACGCTGTCGCGGCTGCGCGACAAGGCGCTCACCGCGCTGCGCCGCGAGGAGATCGGCTTCGTGTTCCAGGCGTTCAACCTGGTGCCGACGCTCACCGCGCGCGAGAACATCCTGCTCCCGCTGAGCCTGGCCGGGCGCAAGCCCGACCGGGAGTGGTTCGACACGGTCGTCGACACGGTCGGCCTGCGCGACCGCCTCGGGCACCGGCCCTCGCAGATGTCGGGCGGCCAGCAGCAGCGGGTGGCCTGCGCCCGGGCGCTGGTGAGCAAGCCGTCGATCGTCTTCGCCGACGAGCCGACCGGCAATCTCGACAGCACGTCGGGAGCCGAGGTGCTCGGCTTCCTCCGACGCAGCGTGGACGAGTTCGGCCAGACCATCGTGATGGTCACCCACGACCCGGTCGCGGCGTCGTACTGCGACCGGGTGGTCTTCCTCGCGGACGGCAGGATCGTCGACGAGATCCGCTCCCCCGACCGGGAGCTGATCCTCGAGCACATGACCGCGCTGCAGACGGCCGCGGCGCGCGGGCAGGCCTGACATGCTGCGGCTGACGCTCCGCACCCTGCTCGCCCGCAAGGTGCGGCTGCTGATGAGCGGCCTGGCGGTCGTCCTCGGCGTGGCCTTCCTCGCGGGCGTGCTCGTCTTCAGCAACGCGCTGTCGGCGACCTTCGACGCCATCATCAACGGATCCACGCCGGACGGCGTCGTGCGGGCGCAGGACACCGACGAGTTCAGCGGCGGGGTCAGCGGGCAGTCCGCGCAGGCGATGACGCCCGAGGTCGTGGCCGACCTCGCCGCGCTGCCGGAGGTGGCGCGCGCCGACGGCGACGTCGCCGGGGCGGGTCTCAACCTGCTCGCCAGCGACGGGACGCTCGTCGGCGGCACCGGCGCGCCGACGCTGTCGTTCAACTACCACGACGGACCCAACATGCGGGGCGAGCAGGCCCTGCTCCTGAAGAGCGGCGACTGGCCCACCGCCGACGGTGAGATCGTGCTCGACCAGCGCGCGGCGGAGTCCGGCGGCTACGAGCTCGGCGACGAGGTGCGGCTGCTGGCGCCCTTCGGCGAGCTCGACCGCACGGCGCGCCTCGTCGGCATCGCCGAGTTCAACGGCGGTGGCACGGCCGGAGCGACCCTGCTGATCCTCTCGACCCACGAGGCGCAGGAGATCTTCTACCAGGGCCGCGACGTCTTCAACCGGATCAGCCTCACCGCGGCCGAGGGGGTCAGCCAGAAGGAGCTGGTCGCCGCCGCCGACCGGGTCCTGCCTCCGGGGTTCGAGGCGGTCACGGGCACCCAGGTCGCGAAGGACTCGCAGGACGCCGTCGGCGGCTTCCTCGACGTCATCACGATCTTCCTCACCGTGTTCGCGATCATCGCCGTCCTCGTCGGCGGCTTCATCATCGTCAACACCTTCTCCATCCTGGTGGCCCAGCGCTCGCGCGAGCTGGCCCTGCTCCGGGCCCTCGGCTCGTCGCGGGGCCAGGTCACGCGATCGGTGCTGGTCGAGGCGTTCGTGCTCTCCCTGGTGTCCTCGACCCTGGCGATCGGCCTCGGCCTGCTGCTGGCCCGTGCCCTCGCCGCGATGTTCCGCGCGTTCGGACTCGACATCGCCGGAGGGGCGCTCGACCTGACCGGCGACACCGCGCTCACCAGCTACGTGGTCGGCGTGGGCGTGACCATGGTCGCCGCCTACCTGCCCGCGCGCCGGGCCGGCCGGGTCGCCCCGGTCGCCGCCATGCGCGCGGACGCCACGCCGGAGCCGTCGTCGCTGCGCCGGCGGACCCTGCTCGGCGCGCTGGTCCTCGCGGTGGGCGCCGGCTTCGCGGCGTACGGCGTCGGCGACTCCGACGCGTTGTGGATCGGCGTCGGCGCGGTGTTGTGGATCCTCACCGTCGCCGCGCTCAGCCCCGTGATCGGCAGGCCCGTGCTCGCCGGGTGCCGCACGCTGTTCGCCGGGCTCTTCGGCGCGACCGGCCGCCTGGCCGGCGAGAACGCGTTGCGCGACCCGCGGCGCACCGGGGCCACCGCCTCGGCGCTGATGATCGGGCTCGCCCTCGTCTCCACCATCGGGGTCCTGGCGGCGTCGCTGAACGCGTCCGTCGACGACGTCGTCGATGACCAGTTCACCGCCGACCTGCTGGTCCAGAGCCCGACCTTCCTGCCGTTCTCGACCGAGATCGGCGACCGGATCGCGACCCTCGACGGCGTGGGCGTGCTGACCCGCCAGCAGTTCACGTCGGCGCGCTACGACGACGCGTCCGTCTTCGTCTCCGGTGTGGACGAGCGCTTCGCCGACGTCTTCGACCTCGACGTGGTGAGCGGCACCGACCGCGTGGCGGGTGGCGGAGCGGTGGTCACCACCGACTTCGCCGACGAGCACGGCCTCGCGCTCGACGACACCGTCGACCTGGCGTTCCCCGGTGCTCAGCGACTGAGGGCGACGGTCGTCGGCGTGGTCGAGCCGAGCGAGGTCACCTCCGAGATCACCGTCCCCCTCGGCGACCTGGCCGCGGCCGGCGTCCTGCGGCAGGACACCTCACTCGGGATCCTGCTGGCTCCCGGTGCCGATCCGGGAGCCGTCCACGACCGCGTCGACGAGGCCGCCACGCCGGCGCCGATCGTCGGCGTCTACGACAAGACGGAGTTCGCCGACGAGATCCGGGGCCAGGTCAACCAGCTGCTCTACATCATCTACGGCCTGCTCGCGCTCGCGATCGTGATCGCCGTGATCGGCATCGTCAACACGCTCGGGCTCAGCGTCATCGAGCGCACCCGCGAGATCGGCCTGCTCCGGGCCGTCGGCATGAGCCGGGCCCGGGTCCGCCGCATGGTGACCCTGGAGTCGGTGACGATCGCGGTGCTCGGCGCGGTCCTCGGCATGGCGCTCGGGCTCGTCGTCGGCATCCTCCTGCAGCGTGCCCTCTCCGAGGACCTCACCAGTCTCGGACTGCCGGTCGGCCAGCTGGTGGCGTTCCTCGTCGTGGCGATCGTGGTCGGCGTCCTGGCCGCCGTCGTCCCGGCGATCCGGGCCGCGCGGCTCGACGTCCTGGACGCGATCGCGAACGAGTGACGGCTCAGGCCAGCGCGACCAGGTCGGCGTAGTCGGGGCTCCACAGGTCCTCGACGCCGTCGGGCAGGATGAGCACCCGGTCCGGCTCGAGCGCGTGCACGGCGCCCTCGTCATGGGTGACGAGCACGATGGCGCCCTCGTAGCGCCGGATGGCGTTGAGGACCTCCTCGCGCGACGCCGGGTCGAGGTTGTTGGTGGGCTCGTCGAGGAGCAGCACGTTGGCGGACGAGACGACGAGGGACGCCAGCGCGAGCCGGGTCTTCTCGCCGCCCGAGAGGACGCCGGCCGGCTTGTGGACGTCGTCGCCCGAGAAGAGGAACGAGCCCAGCACCGAGCGGGCCTCGGTGTCGGTGAGCTCGGGTGCCGCGGACTGCATGTTCTCCAGCACGGTGCGGTCGACGTCCAGGGTCTCGTGCTCCTGGGCGTAGTAGCCGACCTTCAGCCCGTGGCCGGCGACGACCTCGCCCGTGTCGGGCTTGTCGACGCCGGCGAGGATGCGCAGCATCGTCGTCTTGCCCGCACCGTTGAGGCCGAGGATGACGACGCGGGAGCCCTTGTCGATGGCGAGGTCGACCGCGGTGAAGATCTCCAGCGCGCCGTAGGACTTCGACAGGTCGTGCGCGGACAGGGGGGTCTTGCCGCAGGCGGCCGGGGTCGGGAACTTGATCGCCGCGACCTTGTCGGCCTGCCGCTCCCCCTCGACGCCCTCGAGGAGGCGCTCGGCCCGCTTGAGCATCTGCTGGGCGGCGCTCGCCTTGGTGGCCTTGGCCCGCATCTTGTTGGCCTGGTCGGTGAGCGTCTTGGCCTTGTTCTGCGCGTTCATCAGCTCGCGCTTGCGCCGGGCCTCGTCGGTCTCGCGCTGGGTGAGGTAGTTCTTCCAGCCCATGTTGTAGACGTCGATGACCGAGCGGTTCGCGTCGAGGTGGAAGACCTTGTTGACGGTCTCGCCCAGGAGGTCGTTGTCGTGACTGATCACGATGAAGCCGCCCTTGTAGGACTTCATCCAGTCGCGCAGCCACGTGATCGAGTCGGCGTCGAGGTGGTTGGTCGGCTCGTCGAGGATGAGGACCTCGGCGCTGGAGAAGAGGATCCGGGCCAGCTCGACGCGCCGCCGCTGGCCGCCCGACAGCGTTCCGAGCGGCTGGTCCATCAGCCGATCGGGGATCCCGAGGCTCTGCGCGATCTGCAGCGCCTCGGTCTCGGCGGCGTACCCGCCACCAGCATCGAGCTCGTCCTGAGCGCGCTGGAACCGGCGGAACGCCTTGTCCCGCTCCTGGGGGTCGTCGGAGGCCATCGCGACCTCGGCGGCCCGCATCCGGCGTACGGCGTCGTCGAGTCCGCGGGCCGACAGGATCCGGTCGCGGACGATCACCTCGGGGTCGCCGACGCGGGGGTCCTGCGGCAGGTAGCCGAGCTCGCCGCTGTTGGTCACCGAGCCGCCGGCCGGAAGGACGTCCCCGGCGAGCACCTTGGTCAGCGTCGTCTTGCCGGCGCCGTTGCGGCCCACCAGGCCGACCTTGTCGCCGGGGCCGACGCGGAAGCTGACGTTCTCCATGAGGAGTCGCGCACCGACGCGTACCTCGAGTTGGTGCACCGTGATCATGACCGACCGATCCTCCCATGGCGCAGCGACACGGCCGAAAACGCCGCCGTCTGCAATAGGGTGCAACCGTGGTGCGATTCAATCCGAAGGCACGCCTCGACCAGTCCCGGGTCCGCGACGCGGGCCGAGGAGGCGCAGGGGGCGTCGGCGGCGGTCTCGGCGGTGGCGGCATGCGGCTGCCGATCCCCACCGGCAAGGGCGGCATCGGCGGCATCGTGCTCGTCGTCGTGCTCTTCGTGGTCGCCCGGCTGCTGGGCGTCGACTTCGGCCTGGGCGGCAGTGGCGGCGGTGGCGGGCTCGGCAGCGCCTACTCGCCCGCTCGGATGAGCGACGCGCAGGAGGGCAGCGACCGGTACGCCGGCTGCACGACCGGCGAGGACGCCAACAACAGCCAGGACTGCGCCCGGGTCGCGATCGAGAACTCGCTCACCGACTACTGGGAGGCCGAGCTGGGCGGGAAGTTCCGCCCCGAGCGGGAGATGGTCACCTTCACCGGGTCGGTCAACACCGCCTGCGGGGCGGCCTCCTCGGCGGTCGGCCCGTTCTACTGCCCCGCCGACGAGACGATCTACCTCGACACCACGTTCTTCGACGACGTCCTCGAGGGCCAGCTCGGTGGTCCCGAGGGCAGCTTCGTCGAGTTCTACGTCCTCGCCCACGAGTACGGCCACCACATCTCCAACCTGCTCGGCTACATGGGACAGGTGCGCAGCCAGGAGACCGGCCCGCAGAGCGACGGCGTGCGCCTCGAGCTCCAGGCCGACTGCTACGCGGGCCTGTGGGCCAACCACGCCACGACCACCGAGGACGCGTCCGGCAACAAGCTGATCCTCGACCTCACCCAGGACGACATCACCGAGGCGATCGACGCGGCCAAGGCGGTCGGCGACGACTACATCCAGAAGCGCAGCGGCGGCCGCGTCAACGAGGAGGCCTGGACGCACGGCTCCTCGGAGCAGCGCCGGAAGTGGTTCATGGTGGGCTACCAGCAGGGCAGCCTGGACGCCTGCGACACCTTCGCCGCCGATAAGGTCTGAGCCCGATCTCGGATCGGGACCTACAGCTCGAGCAGGGCCTCCATGTGGCCGAAGGTGCGCTGCAGCGCCCGCAGATGAGGCGCGACCGCGGGATGTCGGTACTTGCCGGCCAGGGCGCCCTCCCCGCCCGCCACCCGGGAGAGCGCCCATTCCGCGCGACTGAGCGCGGTGTAGACCGATACGATCCGGGCGCCGCGCACGACCTCCTCCCGATCCGCGATCCCGCCCGGGAGCCCCAGCAGGTAGGCGTCGAGCAGCGGCTCGAACTCCTCGCGCGAGGAGAGCGACAGGTAGCCCAGGTCGCCGCCGACCGGGCCGAGACCGAGGGTCCCCCAGTCGATGGCCACGGCGTCGTCGCCGTCGCGGCCGGGGAGGTTCAGGGCCGTGGGGTCGCCGTGCTGCGGCACCTGGGGCAACCCGTCGAGCAGCATGAGCATCCGCTCCCGATGGGTCCACAGGTGCTCGGCGACGTCCGCGACCGTGGTGCGGGCCAGCGTCGGCCAGCCGCCCCGCCGCTCGACCCTGGCCAGCCGGTCACGGAGCAGCGCGCTGGCCAGGAAGGTGGGACGGCCGATGTCCGCGCCCGCGAAGCGCCCGAGCGAGAGCGCGAGGAACAGTCCGCTGGAGGCGGCGTCCTCGACCCAGTCCCGCACGATCGTGATGCCGTCGTCGTCCTCCTCGACCGACGCGCCCGCGGCCCGCAGACCGGGGGTGCCTGTCGTCAGGCCGGTCAGCAGCACATCCGCCTCACGACGCCAGTAGCCGGCGTGCGCCCGCTCGCCGAGCACGGCCGGGTCGCCCGGCGCCGGAGCGCCGAGCCTCTTCACCACCACGGGCCGCCCGCCGAGTGCGGTCCGCCACACGCCCACGGTCGACGTCCCGGTGCCACCGGGGAGCGCCACCCAATCGGGCTCGGGCTGCCACATGCGGCCGAAACTAGCCGATGGCGCGCCCGCGGGAGGGCCACCACGCGGAGATCAGGGGCGCGAAGGCGCCGCCACCTCGGCGAGAGGGTCCCGCCCGCGCCAGGTGCCGCGCGTGGCGACCGGGCGCAACCGCACGAAGAGCGGGTGGCCGATCCGCTGCTCCTCCTCGAAGCGGCGGCGGATCGAGTCGTGGCTCCCGGCGCCGTACGCGAACCGGCCCATCGCCGCCCGGGAGCGCCACAGGGTGAAGGTGCCGAACCCGAGCGGTCCGTCCATCAGGCCGACCCGGAAGGTCTCGTCGGGGTTGCCGTCGAGGTCGCGCAGCACTCGTCGGTTGCCGCGCACGAAGGCCGGCACGCTGCGCGGGCGGAGGAAGCCCAAGGTGAGCACGGCCATCGGCTCCTCGCCCGGGATCCGCTCCGCCCCGTCGTTCTGCGGCTGCCAGCCGTGCCAGTCGCCGCGCATCAGCCGGACGGTGTCGAGCGCGACCGCCCAGGACTCGCCGGCGCCCTCGGTGTACGACGCCGGCCAGGCCGGGTCGGCGAAGCAGGCGTCGCGCGCGGCACGGCCGTGCCAACCGACCAGCAGGGCCGTCGACCGTGGCCGCGGCAGGCCGCCGGTGCTGGCGCGCAGGTCGACCTCGGGCATCAGCCGGGCCAGGGCGACTCCGGGCGTGCGCTCGGCCTCCGCCTGCAGGCAGCGACGGTGCAGCCAGCGGTGCGGCAGGTGACGGACCCGGTGCTCGACGAGGTGCAGTGACATGGTCATGACGCGGCTGCGGGCGTCGTCGCGGGGCGGGTCATGGGAGCTCCTTGATGCCTAGGGGACGCGGGTCGGTGCCAGCCAGCCTTCGATCACGGCCCACGCCGCGGCCGCGGGATCGGCCTCGGTCGGGAGCTGCCCGGCCGTCATCAGCGCGGCGAGCCCGTGCACCTGCGCCCAGAGCGAGGCGATGACGGTCACCTCGTCGGCGGGGCGGAAGGCGCCGCTGCGCAGCGCGCGTCGCACGGCGTCGGAGACCCCGGCGATCGCTCGCGCCCGCGCGTCGTCGAGCTCCGGCGTCGGGGCGAGGCCCGCGGCGCTGTCGGTGAACATCGCCTCGTAGAGGCGGGGGTGGTCCAGCGCCCACTGGACGTACCGGGCGCCGAGGCCCGCGAGGTCCGTCACCGGGTCGTCACTCACCGGCTGGGCGGCCTGCTCGGCCCCGAAGGCGGCAAACGCGTGGATCAGCACCGCCCGGTGCAGTGCGTCCTTGCTGCCGAACAGCGCGTAGACCGCCGTCGTCGAGGTGCCCGCCCGCTGCGCGACGTCGCGCAGGGCCAGCGCCGCCCACCCGTGCTCGGCGACGGTGTCCAGCGCGCACGCCATGATCCGCTCACGCAGCTCGGCGGTGTGGGTCCGGGGGCGGGCCATGGCTGGACCGTAGTCGAAACATCGTTATATAACAACGTTTCTGGGGCGGGGATCAGCCGATGTCGCGCTCGCGGAACCGCCACCACGCCACCGTCAGCAGGACGGCCGCCACTGCGCTCAGGCTGCCGGCGCTCCCCCAGCTCCAGGCGTCGGCGGGCAGCGACGGCACGTGGGAGTACGGCGACAGCCCGGTCAGCCAGCCCGGCAGCTCGAGCAGGTCGCCGACCAGGCCGAGGGTCAAGAAGGCGGCCGGCCAGACCCACACGAGCAGCGACCAGCGCAGGCCGAGCGCGAGCGACAGCACGGCCAGCGCTCCGACCACCCAGGCCGCCGGCGCCCACGCGAGCGCCGCGAGCAGGAGGTTGCCGATCCCGGGGCCGTCCGCGGCGGCGTACCCGATCCAGAGGCCGACACCGGTCACGGCGAGCAGCCAGCCGGTCCCGACGAGCGCGAGCGTGGCGGAGGCCGCGAACCAGTGGCCGCGGCTCGTCGCGGTGGCGAGCACCAGCTCGACCCGACCGTCCTCCTCGTCGCGACCCGCATGGCTGACCACCGTCACCGAGAAGTAGGTCAGCACCACCGCGAGGATCGAGAGGATCGCCGCGACCAGCGCGCCTCCGAGCTCGTCGATGATCGACTGCGCGACGTCGGAGTCGAGGAGGTCGCCGATCCCGGGCGCGATCATCCCGAAGACGACGCCGAGGGCCGCCGCGGCCGATGACCAGAGGGCCAAGGTCGTGGCGTGCACCTTCACGGTGAGGGCGAAGGCGTCGGCGAGACGCGGCGAGCCCGTCCGCGGACCCGGCCGGGCCGGCACCAGGCCGGAGCCGAGGTCGCGCCGGGAGCGCAGCCAGAATGCGACCCCGAGCAGCCCGGCCGCGACCCATGCGTAGCACGGCAGCAGCCACCAGCGGACCTCGCCGTACGCCCGGGTCTGCGTGTTCCAGCCCAAGGGCGACAGCCAGCTCACCCAGGCCGGGCCGGTGTCGCCGACGGCGCGCAGCACGAAGAGCAGCCCGATCGTGCCGGCGGCGTACGCGGCACAGGTGCGCGCGCTCGCCGAGAGCTGCGCCGTCACCGCGCCGACGCCCGCCGCCACGAGCGCGGTCCCGGCCCAGAGGGCGCCGAAGGCGACCGAGCCGAGGGCGTCCAGACCGGCGAGGGTGTTGCCGAGCGCCGTCAGCAACCCGAGGGCGAGCGCCAGCAGCACCGCCTCGGCCGCGGTCGCGACCAGCGGTGCATGGCGGCCCACGGCGGTGCCTCCGATCAGCTCGGTGCGACCGGTCTCCTCCTCGACGCGCGTGTGTCGACGCACCACGACGACGAAGAGGACCGCGACGAACACCGCATAGAGGACCGTCATCTTGGTCATCGCCAGCTCGCCCTCGCTGGCCACGTCGAGGACCGGACCGTAGAGCGCGACGATCCCGGGACTGGCGTTGATGGCCTCCGCCGCCCGGATCCGATCGGCCTGGTCGGCATACAGGCCAGGCGTGGCGGCCGCGGAGGCGACGCTCATCAGGACCAGGACGGCGAGTGCCACCGGCGCCAGGATCCGGTCCTGGCGCAGGCCGAGGCGCAGCAGGAGCGGCCAGCCGGTGGTGGCGGGGCTCACCGGCCGGCCCCGGCCCGGTCGCGGTAGGCGTCGAGGAAGAGCTCCTCGAGGCTGGGTGGCGTGCTGGTGAGCGAGGTGACGCCGGCCGCGGTGAGGGCGCGCAGCACGGTGGGCAGGCCGTCGGGGTCCACGGTGCAGCTGAACCGGGATCCGTCGACCGCCAGGTCGTGGACGCCTCCCGCCCCGGCGAGGTCGGGCGCGGCCCCGCTCAGGGTGGCGACGATGCGGCTGCGGCTGAGGTGGCGCAGGTCGCTGAGCCGGCCGCTCTCGACGACCTTGCCCTCTCGGATGATGGTGACCCGGTCGGCCAGCCGGTCCACCTCGCTGAGGATGTGGCTCGACAGGAGCACGGTCGCACCCCGGGCGGTCTGCTCGGCGACGCACTCGTTGAAGACCTGCTCCATCAGCGGGTCGAGCCCCGATGTCGGCTCGTCGAGGATGAGCAGGTCGGGGTCGGTCGCGAACGCCGCCACCAGGGCGACCTTCTGGCGGTTGCCCTTGGAGTAGGCCCGGCCGCGCTTGGTCGGGTCGAGCGAGAAGCGCTCGACCAGCTCCTCGCGTCGCGAGGTCGCGGGATCCGCGCCCCGCATCCGGATGAGCAGGTCGAGGATCTCGCCGCCGCTGAGGTTGGGCCACAGGCTCACGTCGCCGGGGACGTAGGCCAGTCGCCGGTGCAGCGTGGCGGCGTCGCGCCACGGGTCGCCGCCCAGGACGCGGACCTCGCCGGCGTCCTGGCGCAACAGCCCGAGGAGCACCCGGATGGTCGTGGACTTCCCGGCGCCGTTGGGGCCGAGGAAGCCGTGCACCTCCCCCGCCTCGACGACGAGGTCGAGCCCGTCGAGCGCGCGGAAGGATCCGAAGGTCTTCACGAGGCCGTGGACCTCGATGAGGGGACGGGGCATGAGACCCATCATGCACCTGTTTCAGCAATTACTGAATACTGTAATATCCAGACATGGCTGCCGAGACCTCGCGCGACTCCTTCGTGGAGCGGATGGGCGGCGCCCTCACCAGCGCCGGACTCGCCCGACTCCCCTCGCGCGTCTTCGCCGCGCTCCTCGTCGACGACGACGGCCGGATGACGGCGGCGGAGATCGCCGCCGGCCTCGGCGTGAGCCCCGCCGGCGTGTCGGGCGCGGTGCGCTATCTCGACGGCATCGGCATGATCCGCCGGGAGCGCGAGCGCGGATCCCGGCGCGACGTGTTCGTCGTCGACGACGACGCCTGGCACGGCATGCTCCTGCGCCTGGACCAGTTCTACGCGCCGCTGATCGCCGCGCTCGACCGCGGGCTCGCCGACCTCGCGGCCGGCGACCCCGCCCGGCACCGGCTCCGGCTCGCCCGCGAGTTCCTCGCGTTCGTCCTCGCCGAGATGTCCGACCTCGAGCAGCGCTGGGCCGTGCGACGGGGCGAGCTCGGGCTCGACGGCTGACCCCGGGACGAGGCTCTGGACGTTGCGGTTTGGTCCCAAACCGCAACAATTCCCGCTCGAACCGTGCAGTCTCTGCCCAATTGCAACACGTTCCAGCGGGCCACGTGTCCCGTTCCGTCAGTGCCGCGCCGGGGCGGGCCCGGCGTTCTCCACCTCCACGACCAGTGCTTGGGCGTCGAGCACCGCCCGGTCGAGCACGGCCCGCCGCGGATCGGGGACGGCCAGCCACGGCCCCGCCGTCCGCAGCCGGGCCAGGCGTGGGTCGGCCAGCACCTCGGCCACGGCCACGCGGTCGCCACCGACGACCACCGTCGGCGCCTCTCCGAGCACGCGGACCGCGTGCTCGGCCGCGGCTGCGTAGGCGTCGCGGGCCTGGTTGCCCCGTCGTCGGGCGAAGCGCTGCTGCGACTGGCCGCCGGCCTTGGTCCGCCCCTGGACGTGGCGCTGGCCGACCTTGCTGTCGGCCATCCGCTCCCCCTCCAGCCGGGCCACCGCGAACCCGCCCTTGCGCACGAGGAGCACGCCCCACTCCGCGGGCGCGCCGGCCCGCTCGGCGAGCGTCGCGGCGTCGGCCGGACCGTCGTACGGCGCGGAGAACGGCAGCCTGGCCGTGAACCAGGCGCCGTCGGGTGCCGTGCCATGCAGCGCTCCGTCGGCGACTCGGAGCTCCGGCTCGCCGTGGGAGTCGGTGAAGTTGGCGACCCACCGCGGCCACCGGGCGGACGGGACGAGAACCTCGGGCACGACGCGACCCTACTGGCGAGAACGTGTTCTAGTGTGCAGCCATGGGCGCCCTGCATCCTTGCGAACCGGTCGGGATCGACTTCGTCGACACCGCGCCGCACCGCTACGCCAACAGCATCGATCTCACGATCACGCCGGACCAAATGTTCGAGGTGTTCGCCGACGCCGACGCCTGGCCGCGCTGGGCCAGCGTCATCCGCAGGGTCGAGTGGACCTCACCGCCGCCACCCGGTGTCGGCAGCACCCGGGTGGTGACGATGCTCGGTGGGTTGCGCGGTGCGGAGGAGTTCCTGCTCTGGGAGCCGGGCCGTCGGATGGGCTTCCGCTTCAACGAGGCGTCGGAGAGGTCGATCCGCGCCTTCGCGGAGCGGTACGACGTCGAGCCGACTCCCACGGGCTGCCGACTGACCTGGACGCTGGCCCTCGATGTGGCGGGGCCCGGCCGCTACTTCATGCCGCTGAGCGGCCTGGCCTGCACGATCGCCTTCCGGCGCTTCCTGGCGAACCTCCGCCGCTACACCGAGCGGCGCTTCGCGACCGCCCAGTGAGTTGGAGCGACCGGCGACAGGGCCCGCCTGCCGTACGCCGCCGGCCCCATTGCCGGTCGGTCTCGGCCGAAACGACCACGAGGCGGTCCTCCGACGCCTAGACTCTTCGGGTGCTCCCGCTGCTCCGCCGCTTGTTCGCGCTCGCGGGAGCGGTCGCCCTGCCCGTCGTCGTGCTGCCCGTCGTCGTGCTGCCCGCCGCGGTGCTGCCCGCCGCGGACGCGGCCGCCGGCCGGATTCCCGTGGTCGAGCTGCGCGTGCCCGGACCGGATCTCCGGGCGGCGGTCGTCGAGCACTGTGTGGTGTTCGCACAGGTTGCCACGGCCGAGGGCGAGCTCGGGGGCGGCAGCTGTCGGCGGCCCACGCCGGGCGCCGTCCCCCGGGTGACCGGCGAGGGCCGGGTCCTGCTGGCGGTCGACCGTCCGGGCTGGACCTGGCAGGCGACGTACCGCGGCGTCCGGTCGACGGACGCCGTCTGTCGGGCCACGCGGTCGGTCACCGCGGTCGGCGACGGTCTGTACCGGCTGCGCCCGCCGCGCCAGGCCGGCAGCTACCACGTGACGCTCGTGGGCACCGGCCCGCAGGAGTCGGTGCGGGCGCGGTTCGACTGGAGCTACGGCAGCGGTCGCTGCTAGGGAGCGTCGGGGCTCTCAGACGTTGAAGCCGAGGGCGCGGAGCTGGTCGCGGCCGTCGGGGGTGATCTTGTCGGGGCCCCACGGGGGCATCCAGACCCAGTTGATGGCGACGTCGTTGACCAGGCCCTCCAGCGCGGACTCGGTCTGGTCGGTGATCACGTCGGTCAGCGGGCACGCCGCGGAGGTCAGGGTCATGTCGAGGACGACATTGGTGCCCTCGTCCACGTGGATGCCGTAGACGAGGCCGAGGTCGACGACGTTGATGCCGAGCTCGGGGTCGACGACGTCCTTCATCGCCTCCTCGATGTCCGCCAGCGCGACGTTGGACGACGCGTTGGTCCCGGCCAGCCCGGCCTCGGGGACCTCGGGCAGGTCGCTGTTGTCGATGGGCTCGCTCATCACTTGTCTCCGTCTCCTGCGATGGCCTGCGCCGTCGCGTCCTTCCATGCCATCCACGACAGCAGGGCGCACTTCACGCGGGCCGGGAACTTCGCCACCCCCGCGAAGGCGATGCCGTCCTCGAGGACCTCCTCGTCGGGCTCCACGGTGCCCTTGCCCTGCATGAGGGTGAGGAACTCCTGGTGGATCGCCATCGCCTGGTCGACGTCCTTGCCGACGACCAGGTCGTAGAGCACCGACGCCGACGCCTGGGAGATCGAGCAGCCCAGCGCGTCGTAGGACACGTCCTGGACGACGCCGTCGCTCAGGTGGACCCGCAGGGTCACCTCGTCGCCGCAGGTCGGGTTGACGTGGTGCACCTCGGCCTCGTGGGCCTCGCGCAGCCCCTTGCCGTGCGGGTTCTTGTAGTGGTCGAGGATGATCTCCTGGTACAGGGCATCCAGATCGGTCGCAGCCATCACTCAGCCCAACTTGAAGTAGCTGCGGGTGTATTCCAGCGCCTCGACGAGGGCGTCGATCTCCCGCGGCTCGGTGTAGAGGTACGACGACATGCGCGTCGAGCTCTGCACGCCGAACCGGGCATGGGCCGGCTTCGCGCAGTGGTGCCCGGCGCGCACCGCCACGCCGCGGCTGTCGAGCACCTGGGCGATGTCATGGGGGTGCACCCCGTCGAGCTCGAACGAGATCGCACCGCCCCGAGCGGTGGCGTCGAGCGGACCGAGCACGGTCAGTCCCGGGACCGACCGCAGGCCGTCGAGGGCGTAGGCGGTGATCGCCTGCTCGTGCGCGTGGATCGCGTCCATGCCGACGTGGCCGAGGTACTCCACCGCGGCGCCGAGTCCGATCGCCTCGACGATCGGCGGCGTGCCGGCCTCGAACTTGTGCGGGATCCCCGCGTAGGTCGAGCCCTCCATCCGGACGGTCTCGATCATCTCGCCGCCGCCGAGGAAGGGAGGGAGGGCGTCCAGGAAGGCCCGGCGTCCCCAGAGCACGCCGATGCCGGTGGGGCCGACCACCTTGTGGCCGGTGAAGGCGATGGCGTCGGGACGGTCCGTCTCCGGCATCGCCGCCAGGTCGATCGGCAGCTGGGGTGCGGCCTGGGAGGCGTCGACCACGACCCGCGCGCCGACCGCGTGGGCGCGGCGGGTCAGCTCGGCGACCGGGTTGATCGTGCCGAGCATGTTGGAGACCCAGGTGAACGCGACGACCGCGGTGCGCTCGTTGATCAGCTCGTGAGCGTTGCTCAGGTCGAGTCGGCCGTCGTCGGTGAGCCCGAACCAGCGCAGGGTCGCGCCGGTGCGCTCCGCGAGGAGCTGCCACGGCACGATGTTGGAGTGGTGCTCCATCTCGGTGATGACGATCTCGTCACCCTCGCCGACCTGGTGCTCGCCGCGCCAGGCCAGGGTGTTGGCCACCAGGTTGAGCGCCTCGGAGGCGTTCTTGGTGAAGATCACCTCGTCGCGCTCGGGCGCGCCGATGAACGCCGCCACCTTGTCGCGGGCGGCCTCGAACGCCTCGGTCGACTCGGCGCCGAGCTGGTGCATGGCGCGAGCGATGTTGGCGTTGTGCCGCTCCAGGTGGTCGACCATCGTGTCGATGACGACCTGGGGCTTCTGCGAGGTGTTGGCGCTGTCGAGGTAGACCAGCGGCAGCCCGCCGGCGAGCGTCCGCTCGAGGATCGGGAAGTCCTTGCGGATCACCGCCAGCTCGGGGAGCAGCCCCGGCAGCGAGGTGGTCGAGCCCGTCGAGACCATCAGACCGCCGCGGTGAGGAAGCGCTCGTAGCCGTTGGCCTCCAGCTCCTCGGCCAGCTCGGGACCGCCGGACTCGGCGACCTTGCCGGCCACGAAGACGTGGACGTGGTCAGGCTTGATGTAGCGCAGGATCCGCGTGTAGTGCGTGATCAGCAGGACGCCCTTGCCGTCGCGCTCGCGGAACCGGTTGACCCCGTCGGAGACGACCTTGAGCGCGTCGATGTCGAGTCCGGAGTCGGTCTCGTCGAGGATCGCGACCTTCGGGTCGAGCAGGTCCAGCTGGGCGATCTCGTGGCGCTTCTTCTCACCACCGGAGAAGCCCTCGTTGACCGAGCGCTGCGAGAACGTCGGGTCGAGGTTCATCCGGTCGAGGACCGCGTTGACGTCCTTGACCCAGGTGCGCAGCTTCGGGGCCTCGCCGTCGATCGCGGTCTTGGCCGTGCGCAGGAAGTTGGCGACCGACACGCCCGGCACCTCGACGGGGTACTGCATCGCGAGGAAGAGCCCCGCGCGGGCGCGCTCGTCGACCGACATCTCGAGCACGTCCTCGCCGTCGAGCGTCACCGAGCCGCCGGTGATCTCGTAGCGGGGGTGCCCGGCGATCGAGTACGCCAGGGTCGACTTGCCCGAGCCGTTGGGGCCCATGATCGCGTGGGTCTCGCCGTCCTTGATGGTCAGCGTGACGCCCTTGAGGATCTCCTTGGGACCGTCCTCGGTCTGCACCTGGACCTGCAGGTCCTTGATCTCGAGGGTGCTCATGATGGGGTGACTCCGTTCAGCGTGGTGGTGACGTCGATGTAGACGTCGACGTCGCCCGAACCGGTCGGGCGCAGTTCGACGGGGAAGGTGGCGACCGGCTCGGTCGCGGGGAGGCCGGTCGGCTTGCCGGTGCGCAGGTCGAAGCGCGAGCCGTGCAGCCAGCACTCGACGGTGCAGTCCTCGACCTCGCCCTCGCTCAGCGCGACGGCGGCGTGGGAGCAGAGATCCTGCAGGGCGAAGACCTCGTCGCCGTGGCGGGCCACCGCGACGTCGTACCGGTCGACGGTGACGCCGAGCGCCTCGTCCTCCGGGATGTCCGCGACCGCGCAGGCGCGCTCGAAGCTCATGCTCCCTCCACGACGGCAGAGCCCTTGAGGACGTTCTTGGCCAGCTCGGCCTCGACCGTCTCGAGCAGCTTGTCCTCGATCGAGGGGATGCCGACCTTGCGGATCAGGTCGTTGAAGAAGCCGTGCACCACCAGGCGCTGGGCCTCCTTCTCCGAGACGCCGCGCGAGCGCAGGTAGAACAGCTGCTCGTCGTCGAAGCGGGCGGTCGCCGAGGCGTGGCCGGCCCCCTCGATCTCGCCGGTCTCGATCTCGAGGTTGGGCACCGAGTCGGCCTGGCAGCCGTCGGTGAGGACGAGATTGCGGTTCTCCTCGTAGGTCTCGATGCCCTCGGCGACCTTGCGGATCAAGACGTTGCCGATCCACACGGTGTGGGCGGCCTTGCCCTGCAGCGCGCCCTTGTAGACGACATTGCTCTTGGTCCTGGGCGCGTTGTGGTCGGCGAAGAGCCGGTGCTCGAGGTGCTGGCCCTCGTCGGCGAAGTAGAGCCCCAGGAGCTCGGCCTCGCCGCCGGGACCGGCGTACTCGACGTTGGCGTGCATGCGGACCAGGTCGCCCCCGAAGGAGATCGAGGTGTGCTTGACCGACGCGTCGCGGCCGACCCGGATCGCGTCGCGACCCAGGTGGACGGCGTCGTCGGCCCAGTCCTGCAGGCTCAGCACGTTGACCTTCGCGCCGTCGCCGACCAGGAAGGTCGAGATGGCGGAGTAGCGCGCGGACCCGCCGTGCACGAGCACGATGGTGACCTCGGCGTGGGCGCCGATCCGGTAGAGGAGGCGGCCCCAGACCAGGTCGTCGACCGTCGCGCCGGTCAGCCGGATGACGACCGGCTCCGTCACGACGGCCTCGGCCGGGACGTCGAGGAGCAGCGCGCCGCCGGCGTTGGCCGCGGCGAGGGCTGCCGGCCGCTCGTTGGGCGGCAGCTCGCCGAGCGCCACGGCCTCCTCGGCCGTGATCTCGGTGAGCGTGACGCCCTCGGGCAGCGTCGTCTCCTGCTTCAGCGTGGCGGCGGACGCATCGCCGTCGAGGATCCCGCGCAGCCGCTTGATGGGCGTGAACCGCCACACCTCCTCGCGCCCGGTGGGCACGGGGTGGTCGGCCAGGTCGTACGACGCGGGCGGGTTCAGGTGACTCTCGACCCGGGCGGCGTCGCCCATCTCGAGAGCCTCGGCAACTGCCGTCATCAGCCGACGGCTCCTTCCATCTGCAGTTCGATCAGGCGGTTCAGCTCGAGGGCGTACTCCATCGGGAGCTCCTTGGCGATCGGCTCGACGAAGCCGCGCACGATCATCGCCATCGCCTCGTCCTCCTCCATGCCGCGCGACATGAGGTAGAAGAGCTGGTCGTCGGAGACCTTCGAGACCGACGCCTCGTGGCCCATGGACACGTCGTCCTCGCGGATGTCGACGTAGGGGTAGGTGTCGGAGCGGCTGATCTGGTCGACCAGCAGCGCGTCGCACAGCACGTTGGACTTCGACCCGTGGGCGCCCTCGTTGACCTGGATCAGGCCGCGGTACGACGTCCGGCCGCCGCCGCGCGCCACCGACTTGCTCAGGATCGAGCTCGACGTGTGCGGCGCGGCGTGGACCATCTTGGCCCCGGCATCCTGGTGCTGGCCCTCGCCGGCGAAGGCGATGGACAGGGTCTCGCCCTTGGCGTGCTCGCCCATGAGGTAGACGGCGGGGTACTTCATCGTGACCTTGGAGCCGATGTTGCCGTCGACCCACTCCATCGTCGCGCCGGCCTCGCAGACCGCACGCTTGGTGACGAGGTTGTAGACGTTGTTGGACCAGTTCTGGATCGTCGTGTAGCGGCAGCGGCCGCCCTTCTTGACGATGATCTCGACGACCGCGGAGTGCAGCGAGTCGGAGGAGTAGATCGGCGCGGTGCAGCCCTCGACGTAGTGCACGTAGGCGTCCTCGTCGACGATGATCAGGGTCCGCTCGAACTGGCCCATGTTCTCGGTGTTGATCCGGAAGTAGGCCTGCAGCGGGATGTCGACGTGCACACCCTTCGGGACGTAGATGAAGGAGCCACCCGACCACACCGCGGTGTTGAGCGCGGCGAACTTGTTGTCGCCGACCGGGATGACGGTGCCGAAGTACTCCTTGAAGAGCTCCTCGTGCTCCTTGAGCGCCGTGTCGGTGTCGAGGAAGATGACGCCCTGCTCCTCCAGGTCCTCGCGGATCTGGTGGTAGACGACCTCGGACTCGTACTGGGCGGCGACACCGGCGACGAGGCGCTGCTTCTCCGCCTCCGGGATGCCGAGCTTGTCGTAGGTGTTCTTGATGTCCTCGGGCAGGTCCTCCCAGCTCTGGGCCTGCTTCTCCGTGGACCGCACGAAGTACTTGATGTTGTCGAAGTCGATGGCGGAGAGGTCGGAGCCCCAGGTCGGCATCGGCTTGCGGTCGAAGAGCTTGAGGCCCTTCATCCGCAGGTCGAGCATCCAGCCCGGCTCGCTCTTCTTGCCGGAGATGTCGCGGACGACGTCCTCGTTGAGGCCGCGCTTGGCATTGGCGCCGACGTCGTTCTTGTCGGCCCAGCCGAACTCGTAGCGACCGATCCCCTTGAGCTCGGGGTTCAGCTCTTCGATGGAGGTCATGAGGTGACCTGCTCCTTCTTCTCTCGGGACGAGACCGTGGCGGCGTCCGGGATGCACGTGGTGCACACCCCGTCGCCGTGGGCGATGGTGGCCAGACGCTGCACGTGGGTGCCGAGGACGCGACCGATGGCCTCCGTCTCGGCCTCGCACAGCTGGGGGAACTCGTGGGCGACGTGGGACACCGGGCAGTGCTGCTGGCACAGCTGCTCCCCCACGACCGGCAGCTCGCGGACCGCGGCGGCGTACCCCTCGTCAGAGAACACCATCGCCAGGACCTGCGCCGGAGACGCGTCCGGGTGCGCCGCGGCGACCTCGGGGAACCGCTGCTCGATGAACGCCGCCCGGCGCTCGGCGAACGCGCGGACCGCCTCCTCGCCCACCGTCTCGGCGAGGAAGCGCAGCGCCTCGGCGGCGAGGTCGTCGTACTGCTGGTCGAAGGCGTCGCGGCCCCGCTCGGTGAGGGCGAAGACCTTGGCCGGGCGGCCCCGGCCGCGCGCCCCGACCGGACGCGGGTCGCGCGCGTCGACCGCACCCTCGGCCAGCAGCTGGTCGAGGTGCCGACGCACCGCCGCGGGGGTCAGCTCGAGGCGCTCGGCGAGCGCCGCTGCCGTGGACGGCCCGTTGACCAGGATCGACCGCGCGACGCGCTGCCGCGTCGGCTGATCGCTCTCGGTCGCCATTTCCACAACATCAGTGTGCCGATATTGGGTGGGCCCGTTCAAGCAAGGGTTGCCTTAGTCCGACCGAGGGCTGGTGTGACGCAGCCAGGCGAGCCCCGCCAGCGGGAGGACGAGGGGCAGGAAGCCGTAGCCCTGACCGAAGTGGGACCAGACCGTCTTGTCCGGGAAGAGATCGGTGGCGAGGTAGCTCAAGGTGCCGACCGAGAGGACGCCGAGCAGCTCGACGGTGACCGCGATGCCGGCGACCCGCCAGCCGGTGCTACCGCCCAGCAGCAGGCAGGTGGTCGCGACGAGGTACAGGACGGCGGCGAGCAGCGACAGGGAGTAGGCCAGCGGCGCCTTGTCCGGATCCATGCCGAGCTGGACCGCGGAACGGCCGGTGGCGGCGACGGCGAAGAGGCCGTAGACGAAGACCAGGGCACGCCCCCACCCCTCGGACAGCGCCTGGCTCGGCTGCCGCGACTCAGGCACCGCGGCCTCCCCACACGTCCCACAGCCGCACCTCGAGCCCGGCGACCGTGGCGACGCCCAGCAACAGGATCGTCGTGCCGACCCGGGACCGCTCGGTGAGCGCGAAGAGCGCGGCGACGACCGGGACCAGCAGGTTCGTGACGAGATAGCTGACGAACACCGCGCCCTCGACGTCGCGCTCGGTGCGGGTCAGCGCGATCACGCCCCCGACGAGCTGGACGAGCATGATCACCTCGAGCACCGCGAGGCCGATGAAGTGAGAGTCCTGCGCGGCGCGGTCGCGGACGAGATCGACCACGAGCAGGACGGCGAGCGCGCCGGCGATGACGAGCGCGACGCCGTACAGCCAGGGATTCACGGCGGTCAGCGTAGACCGCCGGGCGTCGGCGAGAATGACCCCCATGCAGCTCGACCACCTCGACCGCCTCATCGTCGGCGTCCTGCTCGAGGACGGCCGGGCCACCTTCGCGCGGATCGGGCAGGCGGTCGGACTGTCCGCTCCCGCGGTCAAGCGCCGCGTCGACCGGCTCGTCGCCTCCGGCGCGATCACCGGCTTCACCGCGCGGGTCGACCCGGCCGTCGCCGGCTGGTCGACGGAGGGCTACGTCTCCATCTACTGCCAGGGCTCGACCACGCCCGGCGAGATCCTCAAGGCCGTGGACAAGCACCCGGAGGTCGTCTCGGCCTCGACCGTGACCGGCGAGGCCGATGCGATCCTGCACATCCTGGCCGCCGACATCCGGCACTTCGAGCAGGTCGTCGAGCGGATCGCGAGCGAGCGGTTCGTCGCGCGGACCCGCAGCGAGCTCGTGCTCTCGCCGCTGGTCCGGCGCGAACAGGGCAGCCTCCCCGACTGACCCCTGGGGGCGGGCGGTGGCGTTGCGGTTTGGTCCCAAACCGCAACATTTCGGCCTGCTCACGTGCGGTCTCTGCCCAATCGCGGACTGGTCTGACCACCCACGCCGTCAACCCGTCCGACGGCGCGCAGCGCAAGAGACCACGGCTGGGCCATCGATCGACGCAATGAATCGCCACCACCGAGCAACGCGCATCCCTCGATCTTGCGCGACAGCGTTCCTAGGCTGTCCGGGTGACCGACATCCCCCGCGCCGACGCCCTCGTCGTCGCCGCCTGGCAGCCGGACGGGCCGCTGCTCGACGTGCCCGCCGCCCTCGTCGCCCTCGACGACACGGCGGCCGCGGCGGCGGCCCGCGGTGCCCGACTGCTGGTGTGTCCCGAGCTGACCCTCACCGGCTACGACATCGCGACGCGGGCCGGCGAGCTCGCCGAGCCGGCCGGCGGGTCGATGGGACGGGCCGTCGCCGACATCGCGCGTCGGCACGCCCTCGCAATCGTCTGGAGCTGGCCCGAGCGCGACGGCGAGCAGGTGCACATCGCGGTGGAGCTGGTGGACCGGGACGGCACGGTGCTGGCCCGGCACCGCAAGACCCACCTCTATGGTCCGGAGGAGGCTTCGGTCTACGTCCCCGGCGACGGGACGCCGGCGATCGGCGAGATCGACGGCTACCGCGTCGGTCTCCTCGTCTGCTACGACATCGAGTTCCCCGAGCAGGTCCGGATGGTCGCGCTGGCCGGCGCCGACCTGCTCGCCTGCCCGACCGCGCTGATGACGCCGTACGACGCCGTCAGCACGCTCCTCGTCCCGGCGCGGGCGTTCGAGAACCAGATGGCCGTCGCCTACGCGAACCGCACCGGCACCGAGCACCGGCTGACCTACCCGGGGCTGAGCTGTGTCGTCGGCCCCGACGGCGTCGACCTCGCCCGCGCCGACGACCGGCCGGGCCTGGTCGTCGCGACCCTGACCTCCGCCGCCCTCGACGAGGCGCGCCGGGTCAACACCCACCTGGCCGACCGCAGGCCCGAGGTCTACGGAGGACTGACCCGATGACGACCGGACAGACCACGCCGGACCCCGCGCACGTCGTACCCGCTCCGGTGACGATGCTCGGTCCCGACTTCCCGTTCGGGTACGACGAGTACCTGGCCCACCCCGCCGGGCTCGGCTCGGTTCCCGCCGAGCACCACGGCCGCGAGGTCGCGATCGTCGGCGGCGGGCTCTCGGGCATGGTCACCGCCTTCGAGCTGATGCGCCTGGGCCTCAAGCCGGTCGTCTACGAGGCGGACCGGATCGGCGGGCGGCTGCGCTCGCAGCCCTTCGGCGGCCCGCACGGCCCGATCGCCGAGCTCGGTGGCATGCGCTTCCCGCTGTCCTCGCGCGCGCTGTTCCACTACCTCGACCACCTCGGACTGCGGACCTCGCCGTTCCCGAACCCGCTGTCCGAGGCTACGCCGAGCACGGTCGTCGAGCTCGGTGGCGAGTCCTTCTACGCCCGCGGGTACGACGACCTGCCGGCCTTCCTCAAGGACGTCGCCGACGCCTGGCACGAGGCGCTCGGGGAGATCGGCTTCGCCGACGCCCAGCGCGCGATCGCCGAACGCGACGTGGCCGCGCTCAAGGAGCTGTGGAACCAGCTCGTCCTCACCCTCGACGAGGAGACCTTCTCCGGATTCCTCGCCAACTCCAAGGCGTTCGGCTCCCGCTCCTTCCGGCACCGCGAGGTGTTCGGCCAGGTCGGCTTCGGCACCGGCGGCTGGGACACCGACTTCCCGAACTCGATGCTCGAGATCCTGCGGGTGATCTTCACCAACGCCGACGAGGACCACCAGCTCGTCCACGGCGGCGCCCAGCAGCTCCCGGTCGGGCTGTGGCGGGACGCGCCGGCGTGCGCGCACTGGCCGGCCGGCACCTCGCTGGAGAGCCTGCACGGCGGTTCGGCGCTGCCCGGCGTGGCCCGGATCGCGCGCGGGGCGGACGAGCGCTTCGAAATCACCGACCGCTGGGGCACCACCCGGTCCTACGACGCCGTCGTGGTCACCTGCCAGGTCTGGCTGCTGTCGGCGCGCATCGACGTCGACGAGTCGCTCTTCTCCCCCGACCTGTGGATGGCGATGGAGCGGACCCACTACATGCAGTCGTCCAAGACCTTCGTGCGGGTGGACCGCCCCTTCTGGAAGGACGTCGACCCGGAGACCGGACGCGACGTGATGAGCATGACGCTCACCGACCGGCTGACCCGGGCGACGTACCTCCTGGAGGACGACGGCGCGGCCTCGATCTGCCTGTCCTACACGTGGAACGACGACGCGCTGAAGTGGCTGGCGCTGCCGATCGAGGAGCGCGTCCGGCTCCAGCTGCACTCGCTGCGCAAGATCTACCCCGGCGTCGACATCGCCTCCCACATCGTCGGGGACCCGATCACCGTGTCGTGGGAGTCCGACCCGAACTTCATGGGTGCCTTCAAGGCCAACCTCCCGGGTCACTACCGCTACCAGCGGCGGCTGTTCTCCCACTTCGTCCAAGACGGCCTCCCGCCGCACCGGCGCGGGATCTTCCTCGCCGGTGACGACATCTCCTGGACCGCGGGCTGGGCCGAGGGCGCCGTCACGACAGCCCTCAATGCCGTGTGGGGTGTCGTGCGTCACTTCGGCGGGACGAGCGCTCCGGGGAACCCCGGTCCGGGCGACCGCTTCGCCGAGCTCGCACCCCTGGCCCTGCCCGACGAGGCGTGAGGACGCATTCCTAGACTGTCGCCGTGCCTCTTCCTTCCCCTGCTGTCGAGGTCGACGGACTGGTGATGAGGTACGGCGACACCGTCGCCGTCGACGCGCTCTCCCTGACCGTCGAGCGGGGCACGATCACGGCCGTGCTCGGCCCCAACGGCGCCGGGAAGACCACCACCCTGGAGACCTGCGAGGGCTACCGCCGCGTGCAGGGCGGCACCGTCCGGGTCCTCGGGCTCGACCCCGTCCGTCAGCGGGCCGAGCTGCTGCCGCGGATCGGCGTGATGCTGCAGTCCGGCGGGGCCTGGAGCGGCGCCCGCGCCGAGGAGATGCTGCGGCACTTCGCGCGCCTGCACGCCCACCCCCAGGACGTCGGGCTGCTCATGGACCGGCTCGCGCTGCACGAGTGCGGCCGGACGCCGTACCGTCGGCTCTCCGGTGGTCAGCAGCAGCGCCTCGGCCTGGCCCTCGCGCTCGTCGGGCGTCCCGAGCTGGTCTTCGTCGACGAGCCGACCGCCGGCATGGACCCCCAGATCCGCCGGGCGGTGTGGGAGCTGCTGGAGGAGCTGCGCGCGGACGGTGTCACCGTCGTGCTGACGACCCACTACCTGGAGGAGGCCGAGCGGCTCGCCGACCGGGTCCACATCCTCGACCGCGGCCGCCTCGTCGCCAGCGGGAGCCCGCTCGAGCTCACCCGCGGCGGCACGGTCGCGACGATCCGGATCGTCGTCACCCAGCCGTTCCCCGAGGGCGCGCCCGAGGCCCTGGTGCGCGAGCTGGGCGACGGGACGGAGCTCACCGTCCTCGACCCGCTGAGCCTGCAGCTGTCCGGCCCCGCCGACAGCACCACGCTCGCCACGGTCGCGGCCTGGTGCGCGGCCCACGACGTGCTCCCCGAGTCGCTGTCCCTGGGCCAGCGCAATCTCGAGGACGTCTTCCTCGAGCTCACCGGCCGTGAGGAGTTCGCATGAGCGCCCGCACCTTCGCCCCGGCGCCCGGCGCCGCGCCCGTCGCCCGCCAGCTCGTCACGCAGGCGGGCATGGAGGCCCGGCTGATGCTGCGCAACGGCGAGCAGCTCCTGCTCGCCGTGGTGATCCCCGTCATCGTGCTCATCGGCGCCGTCCGCGGTGCGGAGAAGGTCGGTCTGGATCTCGACGGCCGCCCGATCGACGTCCTGACGCCGGGGGTGCTCGCCCTCGCGGTGATGTCGACGGCCTTCACGTCCCTCGCCATCGCCACGGGGTTCGAGCGCCGCTACGGCGTCCTCAAGCGCCTGGGCACCGCTCCCCTGTCCCGGGTGACGCTCCTGGGCGGGAAGGTGCTCGCACTGCTCCTGGTCGAGGTGTTCCAGTTCGTCGTCATCGGCGGGGTCGGCCTGGCGCTCGGCTGGTCCGGGCCCGACGGGGCGGGAGGGGTGCTGGCCCTCCTCCTGGCCGCCCTGTGCGGCACCGCCGCGTTCGCCTCCCTCGGGATGCTGCTCGCCGGCTCGCTGCGCGCCGAGGCGACGCTGGCGGCGGCGAACCTGGTCTACCTGCTGCTGCTCGCCGGCGGCGCCGTCATCCTCCCCGCCACCATGTACGGCGGCCTCGGCGACGTCGTGCGCTGGCTGCCCTCGGGCGCGCTCGGGGAGGCCGTCCGCTCCGCCTGCGACGGCGCCGTCGCCGTGCGCGACCTGCTCGTGCTCGTGGCCTGGACCGGCCTCGGCTCCGCCCTGACCGCTCGAACCTTCACGTGGGAGTGACCGTGACCGCCGTGACAAGGCGCTGGCTCGTCGGGTTCGCCTGGGCGAACCTCGTCGCCAACATCGGGATCGTCGTGACGGGCGGTGCCGTCCGCCTGACCGGATCGGGGCTCGGCTGCCCCACCTGGCCGCGCTGCAGCGACGAGTCGTACGTGCCGCACGGAGAGCTCGGCCTGCACGGCGCGATCGAGTTCGGCAACCGGCTGCTGACCTTCGCGGTGGGGGCCATCGCGATCGCCGCGTTCGTCGCGGCCTGGCGCAGCCGCGACCGGCGCGCGCGCCTGCTCGCCCTCCTCATCGGTCTCTACATCCCGGCACAGGCGGTCATCGGCGGCATCACCGTGCTCACCGACCTCAACCCCTGGGTCGTCTCGTTCCACTTCCTGTCGTCGATGGTCATCATCGGCCTGTGCGTCATGCTGCTCGACCACCTGCTCGCCGGACCCCGGATGGCGGCCGGCCAGCGCACCCGGGGTCTGGCGTGGGCGGTGTTCGCCCTCGGCTGGGTGGTCCTCTACCTCGGCACGGTCGTCACCGGCTCCGGCCCGCACTCCGGCGACCTGGACTCCAAGCGCACGGGGCTCGACCCGCAGGTCATGTCGCACGTCCACGCCTGGGCGGTCTACGTCCTCGTCGCGGCGACGGTGGCCGTCCTGGTCGTCGCACGGCGGACCGGCCGTCCGCTGCTGCAGTCGGCCGCCGGCGCGCTCCTCGCACTGGAGCTGGCCCAGGGTGTCGTGGGCTTCTGGCAGTACTTCGCCGACCTGCCCGAGCTCCTGGTCGCGACCCACATGCTCGGCGCCGCACTCACGTCGGCGGCGATCACCTGGGTGGTGCTGGCCGCTCGGGCCCGCACGGACGCGGCCTGATCGGCCTCAACCGGCAGCCGGCGTCGCCACGTCGAGCACCCAGGTGACGCCGAAGCGGTCGGTCAGCATCCCGAAGCCGGCGCTCCACGCCGAGGCCGCGAGGGGCTCGACGACCCGGGCCCCGACAGCGAGCCGCTCCCAGTACGCCGCGACCTCCTCGAGCGTCTCCCCGCTCAACGAGACGAAGAACGGCTGATCGGTGAGAGTCATGCCGTCCATCCGCCGCGTGGACACGGGAGCGGCCTCGGTGAGCCCCGGGACGTCGTACGCCATCAGCCGGACGCCGTTGTCCGCCTCGAGGGCGCCGAACACGATCCGGTCGGCGCCGGCGCTCTCGGCGGGCTGGCCCAGGTCGGCGTAGGTCGTCGTGGTGATCCGGCCTCCGAACACGTCGCGATAGAAGGCCAGCGCCGCACGGGCGGTGCCGGGCAGGTTGAGATGGGTCGTGATGGTGAGGGTCACCGGGTCGCTCCTTGGTGTCGGTTCCGCTGCGGGCACTCGCCCGTGACCACGACTCTGGCGCCCATGGCGGACGACTGCTGTCCGCTACCCCGAGCAGAATGAGCGCATGTCCGGAGCCTCCCAGCGCAGCCTCACGCTCCTGTCCCTGCTCCAGGCACGTCGCCACTGGCCGGGGCAGGTGCTCGCCGAGCGGCTCGGGGTGACGACCCGGACCGTACGTCGCGACGTGGACCGACTGCGCGTCATGGGCTACCGGATCACGGCCGCCAAGGGTCCGGACGGCGGCTACCGGCTGGCCGCGGGCGCGGATCTACCACCGCTGCTCTTCGACGACGAGCAGGCCGTGGCCCTCGCCGTGGCCCTGCAGAACGCCGCTTCGAGCGGCGTGGCGATCGAGGATGCCGCACAGCGCGCACTCGCCACCGTTCGGCAGGTGCTGCCGTCACGGCTGCGGCACCGGGTCGACGGCGTACGGTTCGCCAGCACGCCGGGCCCCGAGCCCGTGGATCCGGAGGTGCTCCACGCCGTGAGCCGGGCTGTCGGCGAGCGGACGACCCTGCGCTTCGACTACGGTTCGGGCCCCGCCGACGCACCGGCCCGGCGTGCCGAGCCCCATGAACTGGTCGCCCGCAACGGACGGTGGTACGTCATCGCGTGGGACCTCGACCGCGGGGACTGGCGGACCTTCCGGCTCGACCGCATGCTGCCGCGCGTACCCACCGGCCCGCGGTTCGCTCCCCGCGCGATCCCCCTGGGCGACGCGGCCGCCTTCCTCGCGGCCCGTGCCCGGGGCGCCGGCGGCGACGGCGCCTGGCCCTGCGTCGGGCAGGTCGTGCTCGACCTGCCCGCGACGGCGGTGGTCCCGTGGGTGCGCGACGGACAGGTCGAGCCCGAGACCGACGGATCGTGTCTGGTCACCCTGGGCTCGTGGTCGTGGGCCGGCCTGCTCGCGGAGGTCGTCCGCTTCGACGCGTCCTTCCGTGTCGTCGGCCCGGCCCCGCTGGCCGTCGCCGCCTCCGCACTCGCCCGGCGGCTCGGCGCCGCACCGTGACGACGCGCGTCAACGGAGCGGCCGATCAGTGGAGCAGCGGGTCAGTGGAGCAGCGGGTCGATCGCGACGGCGACGAAGAGGAGGCTGAGATAGAGGTTCGAGGAGTGGAACAGCCGCATCGGCTGGAGCACGCTGAGCTCGTCGGAGGTCCGGGCGCGACGGTGCAGGCCGTGGGCCTGGACCAGGAAGACCGCGCCGAGGACGCCGGCCACGATCGGGTAGAGCGGACCGGTGTCGGCGACGGGCCACAGGAGCAGCGACGTGGCGACCATGACCCAGCTGTAGACGACGATCTGCAGCGCCACCGTGCGGGCCGGCTTGACCACCGGGAGCATCGGGACGTCGACCTGCGCGTAGTCCTCGCGATAGCGCAGCGCCAGCGCCCAGGTGTGCGGCGGCGTCCAGAAGAACACCACGGCGAAGAGCACGACCGGCACCCAGGACAGCTCACCGGTCACCGCCGTCCAGCCGATGAGCGCGGGGAAGCAGCCGGCGATGCCGCCCCAGACGATGTTCTGGGTCGTGCGCCGCTTGAGCAGCATCGTGTAGACGAAGACGTAGAACGCGTTGGCGCTGACCGAGAGGATCGCCGAGAGCGGGTTGACCCAGACCGCGAGGATCACGGTCGACAGGATGCCCAGGACCATGCCGAAGACGAGCGCCGCGGCCGGCGTGACGATGTGGCGCGGCAGCGCCCGGCGACGGGTACGACGCATCTGCTCGTCGATGTCGCGGTCGTAGACGCAATTGAAGACCGAGGCCGAGCCGGCGGAGAGCGTGCCGCCGACGACGGTGGCGAGGACCAGCCCGAGCGGAGGCACCCCGCGGGCGGCGAAGAACATCACCGGGACCGTCGTGAGGAGCAGCAGCTCGATGACGCGCGGCTTGGTGAGGCCGACGTACGCCATCACCACGTCGCGGAAGGTCGCCTTCTGCCGTCCTTCGTCGTCAGCCAGCAGATCGCGGCTGGTCGGGTCGACGTAGGTCACGGAAGTCCTCGCAAACAGGAGTAGAAGCGCTCTGAGTGTAGCCCGACGGCGTCTTCCGGAAGAAAGCGGACACCCGCGATCCCCCCTGTGGGAAGAATCTCGCAGGTGGCGACGCGGCCGGGCCGTGGCCGCCCCACGCGGATGTCTGTCTCCCACGTGCTCTCGGTAGGCTCGGAACCATGATCCCGGAGCTCGAGTGGACCGACCTCGACCGCAAGGCAGTTGACACCGCCCGCGTCCTCGCGATGGACGCCGTCCAGAAGGTCGGCAACGGCCACCCGGGCACCGCGATGAGCCTGGCGCCGGCGGCATACCTGCTGTTCCAGAAGGTCATGCGCCACGACCCCGCCGACCCGGACTGGATGGCGCGCGACCGCTTCGTCCTCTCCTGCGGACACTCCTCGATCACCCTCTACACCCAGCTCTTCCTCGGCGGATTCGGCCTCGAGCTCGCCGACCTCGAGGCACTGCGCACGTGGGGCAGCAAGACCCCCGGCCACCCCGAGTTCGGCCACACCTCCGGCGTCGAGGTCACCACCGGCCCCCTGGGCCAGGGCGTCGCCAACGCGGTCGGCATGGCGATGGCCGCGCGCCGCGAGCGGGGCCTGCTCGACCCCGGGGCCGGCGACGGCCCCTCGCTCTTCGACCACCACGTCTACGTGCTCGCCTCCGACGGCGACCTCGAGGAGGGCGTGAGCGGTGAGGCGTCGTCCATCGCGGGCACCCAGGAGCTGGGCAACCTCACCGTCATCTACGACGCCAACCGGATCTCGATCGAGGGTGACACCCACATCGCGTTCAACGAGGACGTCGCGAAGCGCTATGAGGCGTACGGCTGGCACGTCCAGACGGTCGACTGGACCGGCACCGACCACAACGACCTCGCCAACTACGAGGAGGACGTCCCGGCCCTGCACGCGGCGATCGCCGCGGCCGACGAGGTCACCGACCGCCCGTCGCTGATCGTCCTCAAGACGGTCATCGCCTGGCCGGCCCCGAACGCGCAGAACACCGAGGCCGCCCACGGCTCGGCCCTCGGCGCCGACGAGGTCGCCGCGACCAAGAAGATCCTGGGCTTCGACCCCGACAAGTCCTTCGAGGTCCCCAGTGACGTCCTCGCCCACACCCGCGACCTGATCGCGCGCGGCAAGGCCGCCGCCGCGGCGTGGCAGAAGGAGCTCGACGCCTGGGCCGCGGCCAACCCCGAGGGTGCCGCCCTGCTGCACCGGATGCGCGAGCGGGCCCTTCCCGACGGCATCGAGGGCGTGCTCCCGGTGTTCGAGCCCGACGCCAAGGGCGTCGCGACCCGCGCCGCCTCCGGCAAGGTGATCAACGCCGTCGCCGCCGTCATGCCCGAGCTGTGGGGCGGCTCGGCCGACCTCGCCGGCTCCAACAACACCACGATCAAGGACGCGCCGTCCTTCCTCCCGCTCGACCGCTCGGTCGCGGAGTGGAAGGGCGACCCCTACCAGGGGCGCGTCCTCCACTTCGGCATCCGCGAGCACGGCATGGGCGCGATCATGAACGGCATCGCCGTCCACGGCGGCACCCGCGTCTTCGGCGGCACGTTCCTCACGTTCTCCGACTACATGCGCGGCGCGGTCCGGGTCGGCGCGCTGATGAAGGCGCCGGTCGTCTACGTGTGGACGCACGACTCCATCGGCCTCGGCGAGGACGGTCCCACGCACCAGCCGATCGAGCACCTCGCGGCACTGCGCGCGATCCCGGGGCTCGACATCGTCCGACCCGCCGACGCCAACGAGACCGCTGCCGCCTGGCTCCAGGTCCTGCGCAACAGCGACCGCCCGGCCGGCCTCATCCTGAGCCGCCAGAACGTCCCGACCTTCCCTCGCGGCACCGACGGCTACGCGACCACCGACAACGTCGCCAAGGGCGGCTACGTCCTGCTCGACGCCGAGGGCGGCCAGCCCGACGTCGTCCTCCTGGCGACCGGCTCCGAGGTCCAGTACGCCGTCGCCGCCCGCGAGAGGCTCGCCGCCGAGGGCGTGGGCGCCCGGGTCGTCTCTCTGCCCTGCCTGGAGTGGTTCGAGGCACAGACCCAGGCCTACCGCGACCAGGTCATCCCACCCACGGTCAAGGCGCGCGTCTCGGTCGAGGCCGGCGTCAAGCAGGGCTGGCGCGAGTACGTCGGCGACGCGGGCCGCATCGTCAGCATCGACCACTACGGGGCCAGCGCCGACGCGGGCACCCTGTTCCGCGAGTTCGGCTTCACTCCCGAGGCGGTCGTCCAGGCGGCCCGCGAGAGCATGGCGGCCGCCGCACGCGACTGAACGGCACACCCACCGCAGCAGGAGGAACTGATGACTGATCGACTGAAGGCCCTCGCTGACGCGGGGGTGTCCATCTGGCTCGACGACCTGTCCCGCGAGCGGATCGAGACCGGCAACCTCGCCGAGCTCGTCCAGGAGCGCTCGGTCGTGGGCGTCACGACCAACCCGACGATCTTCGCGGGGGCGATCGCCGACGGCGAGCGGTACGACGCGCAGGTGCGCCAGCTCGTCGCCGACGGTGCCGACGTGGATCAGGTGATCTTCGCGCTCACCACCGACGACGTGCGCAACGCGTGCGACGTGCTCGCGCCCGTCGCCGCCGCGCACCACGCCGACGGCCGGGTCTCGATCGAGGTGGAGCCGACCCTGGCCAACGACACCGACGCCACCATCGCCTCCGCGAAGGCACTCTGGGCAGCGGTCGACCGGCCCAACGCCCTGATCAAGATCCCGGCCACCCTCGAGGGCCTGCCGGCGATCACGGCCGCGATCGCGGCAGGCATCAGCGTCAACGTGACCCTGATCTTCTCCGTCGAGCGCTACCGGGCCGTCATGGACGCCTACCTCGCCGGGCTCGAGCAGGCGCGGGACGCCGGGATCGACCTGGCCACCATCCAGTCGGTCGCCTCCTTCTTCGTCTCCCGCGTCGACACCGAGATCGACGCCCGACTCGACAAGATCGGGACCGAGGAAGCGCTCGCGCTGCGCGGCCGCGCGGCCGTCGCCAACGCCCGACTCGCCTACGCGGCCTTCGAGGAGGTCACCGCCTCCCCCCGCTGGCTGGCCCTCGCCGACGCGGGCGCCCACCCCCAGCGGCCGCTGTGGGCGTCGACCGGCGTCAAGAACCCGGCGTACCCCGACACGCTCTACGTCACCGACCTGGTCGTCGGCGGCACCGTCAACACGATGCCGGAGAAGACGCTGCAGGCGTTCGCCGACCACGGCGAGGTCAAGGGTGACCAGGTCACCGGTCGGGCCGGCGAGGCCCAGGCGGTCTTCGACCAGCTGGCGGCGGTCGGGGTCGATCTCGACGACGTCTTCCGGGTGCTGGAGACCGAGGGCGTCGACAAGTTCAAGGCCTCCTGGACCGAGCTGGTCGCGACGGTCCAGGCGCAGATGGACAAGGCCAAGGACTGACCGTGGCGGCGGCTCCCGTCGACCCGACCACGACTGAGGCCTGGGGCCGGCTCACCGAGCTCGCCTCCGGCTTCCGTCCGGACCTGCGCCGGAGCCTGGCCGACGCGGAATGGGTGACCCGCTCGACGGTGCAGGCGGGCGACCTGCGCGTCGACCTGTCCAAGAACCTGGTCACCCCGGAGATCTGGAAGCAGCTGCAGGCGCTGGCCGCCGAGGTCGGTCTTCCCGCTCGCCGCGACGCCATGTTCCGCGGCGAGCACATCAACGTCACCGAGGACCGGGCGGTCCTGCACACCGCGCTGCGCCGCGCCGCCGGGTCTCGCCTCGACGTCGGCGGGACCGACGTGGTCGAGGAGGTCCGGGCCGTCCTGCGCCGGGTCTACGCCTTCGCCGACGACGTCCGCTCCGGCGCGTGGCGCGGGTCCACCGGCCTGCCGATCCGCACGGTGGTCAACATCGGCATCGGCGGGTCCGACCTCGGTCCGGTGATGGCCTACGAGGCGCTGCGTCCCTATGTCCAACACGGCCTCGAATGCCGTTTCGTGAGCAACGTCGACCCCACCGACGCCGCGCAGAAGCTCACCGGACTCGATCCCGCCACCACGCTGTTCATCGTCTCGAGCAAGACCTTCGGGACGCTGGAGACCCTGACCAACGCCCGCCTGTGCCGCCGCTGGCTGCTCGACGGGCTCGGGACGGGCGACGAGGCGGTCTCGCGCCACTTCGTCGCGGTGTCCACGGCGCTCGACAAGGTCGAGGAGTTCGGCATCGACCCGGCCAACGCCTTCGGTTTCTGGGACTGGGTCGGCGGCCGCTACTCCGTGGATTCGGCGATCGGGACCTCCCTGGCCGTCGCCATCGGGCCCGAGCGCTTCGAGGAGTTCCTCGGCGGCTTCCGCGCCGTCGACGACCACTTCCTCACCGCACCGCTGGAGCGCAACGTGCCGGCGCTGATGGGACTGCTCAACGTCTGGTACGCCAACTTCCTCGGCGCCCAGTCGCACGCGGTGCTCCCCTACGCGCAGTCGCTGCACCGGTTCCCGGCGTACCTCCAGCAGCTCACCATGGAGTCCAACGGCAAGAGCGTGCGCTGGGACGGCTCGTCGGTCACGACCGACACCGGCGAGGTGTTCTGGGGCGAGCCCGGCACCAACGGTCAGCACGCGTTCTACCAGCTCCTCCACCAGGGCACCCGCCTGATCCCCGCGGACTTCATCGCCTTCGCGAACCCGGCGTACCCCCTCGAGGACGGCGACACCGACGTCCACGAGCTCCTGCTCGCCAACTTCCTCGCCCAGACCAAGGCGCTCGCGTTCGGCAAGACGGCCGAGGAGGTGCGCGCCGAGGGCATCCCGGAGGAGACGGTGGCGGCCCGGGTGTTCTCCGGCAACCGGCCGACGACCTCGATCCTGGCGCCGGCGCTGACGCCGTCGGTGCTCGGACAGCTGATCGCCCTCTACGAGCACATCACCTTCACCCAGGGCGTCGTGTGGGGCATCGACAGCTTCGACCAGTGGGGCGTGGAGCTCGGCAAGCAGCTGGCGGTGCAGATCACGCCCGCCCTCGCCGGTGACGCCGACGTCCTGGCCGCGCAGGATCCGTCGACCCGCGCGATGATCGACTACTACCGGGAGCAGCGCACACGATGACCGAGACGTCCCAGCCCCTCATCGAGGTCCATGACGACGCCGCCGCGCTCGCGACGGCGGTCGCCGGCGAGCTCCTCAACCGGCTCGCGGACGCCCAGGCCGCTGGCCAGGTCCCCCACGTCGGGCTCACCGGTGGCACGATCGCCGACGCGATCCACCGCGAGATCGCCCGCCTGGCCCCGGCCTCCGGCGTCGACTGGGGCGCGGTCGTGCTGTGGTTCGGCGACGAGCGCTTCGTCCCCGCCGACTCCCCCGACCGCAACATCACCCAGGCGCGCACGGCGTTCCTCGACGAGGTCGGTGCCTTCCGCGTCCACACCGCGCCCTCGTCTTCCGAGGTCGGCTCCGCCGAGGAGGCCGCGGCGTCGTACGCCGACACGATCCGGACCCAGGGTGGCAGCCATCTCGACATCCTCATGCTCGGCATCGGCCCCGACGGTCACGTGGCCTCGCTCTTCCCGGGCCACCCGGGGCTCGACGCTGCGGGCGTCGATGCCATCGCCGTGCACGAGTCCCCCAAGCCGCCGCCCGACCGGGTGAGCCTGACCTTCGAGGCCCTCAACCGCGCTCAGGCCGTGTGGTTCCTGGTGAGCGGCGAGGCCAAGGCCGACGCCGTACGCCGGGCCCTGGCCGAGGTGGCGCCCGCCGACGCGGCGGCCGCGCTCCGAGAGACCCCCGCCCGCGGGGTGACCGGGCGCACCGAGACGACCTGGTTCCTCGACGCCGCGGCAGCCTCTCTGATCTAGCCCGACCCGGCGCATCTGAACGTCCTGTGACCGCCGACCCGGCGCGTTTGAACACGACGGGTCGGTTGATTCACGCTCCCGTCCACAGGCCGCGCGCGCCCGAGTTTGAGTAGCGGGTCGGCCGGGGCAATCCCGGGCCCATGGATCTCATGCAGCTCGCCGGCCTCCCGTTCCTTCCCGACTCCTTCCCGCTTCCGCTCGACCGTCCCTTCACCTATCAGCTCGCCCGCGCCCAAGGTCTCCGTCAGCGGGAGCTGACGTGGCTGACCGCGGAGGGATTCCTGCGGCGCCCCATCAAGAGTGTGTACGTCGACAGCCGACTGCCCGACACCATCGACCTGCGCTGCGCCTGCCTGCGGCTGGTGGTGCCACCGGACGCCGTCGTCTGCGACCGGCACGCCGGCTGGCTCGCGGGCGCGACCATGGTGCTCCAACCCGGAGAGCACCTGGCACTCGCCCCGATCTCGATGTACCTGCCGACCGGCCGGCGGCTGCGCAACGATCTCGCCGACAGCGGCGAGCGCAGTCTTCGTCCCGAGGACGTGATGGAGATCGGCGGGCTGGCGGTCACGACGCCCCTGCGCACCGCGTGGGACCTCGGCCGCAACCGCTGGATCGAACGCTCGCTGGCCGCTGTCGACCAGATGCTTCGGCTCGGGGCGTTCTCGCCCGCCGAGCTCGCCGCCGGGCTCCCGCGGTTCAAGGGGATGCGATGGGTGAGCGTACTGCGGGTCGTCGTCCCCCTGGCGGACGGGCGTGCGGAGTCGCCACCGGAGTCGGTCCTCCGGCTCCGGTGGATCGAGGCGAACGTGCCCGCGCCGACCCCGCAGCTCGACGTATGGGCGCAGGGACGATTCCTGGCGAGGCTCGACCTCGGGAACCCGGAGCTCCGCTTCGGCGCGGAGTACGACGGCGACGAGTGGCACAGCACTCCGGAGCAGATCGCGCACGACCGGGTGCGACGGGCCGCCGTACTCGACGAGGGAGGCTTCCACGTCGTCGCGCTCCGCAAGGAGCAGGTGTTCGGACCCGCTCAGTGTGCGGAGCGACTGATCCGGGAGGGCGCTGCCGAGGCTCGACGGCGCTTCGGGTCGCTCTGAGACATCGACCCGGCGCGTTCAAACACGCCGGGTCGGCGCTCTCAGGACGTTCAGATGCGCCGGGTCGGTCAGAAGATGATCTCGCCGGACTTCCGGCGCGAGCGGAGCAGCTGGATCGCCTCGTCGAGGATGACCTCGGCCTCTTTGTCGGAGCGGCGCTCCTTCACGTAGGCGAGGTGGGTCTTGTAGGGCTCGATCTTCGGCGCCGGCGGGGCGTTCTCGGAGTCGAGGCCCGCGGGCAGGCCGCACTTCGGGCAGTCCCACGAGTCGGGGACGGACGCCTCGACCGAGAAGGTGATCACTGAGCGGTGGTCGTTCGCACAGAAGTACGTGACCGCCTGACGGGGAGCCGCCTCGCCGCGCTCGGCCTCTCCCATCGGACCCGCACCGACGCGACTACCGCGGATCGCGTTCCCACCACCAGCCAACGGATTCTCTCCTCAAGCCCTCGGACGCCCCGGCTCCGCCGGGTGCGGTTGCAAGACGGTCTGTGCTGTCAGTTCTGATAGGCGAGCAGGAGGCCCAGCGCGATCACGCAGGCGAACCAGATCACGCCGACCCCGACCGTGAAGCGGTCGAGGTTGCGCTCGGCGACCGAGGACCCGCCGAGCGAGCTCGACACGCCGCCGCCGAACATGTCCGAGAGGCCACCGCCCCGACCCTTGTGCAGCAGCACGAGCAGGATGAGGATCAGGCTCGTGATCACGAGCAGCACAGTCAGAAGCGTCGACACGCGAGGAATCCTACGTCAGACCTGGTGCTAGGACAGCACCGGCATGTCGTAGAACCGGCAGATTCCGCCGAACTCGTCGACCTCGAGGCTCGCGCCGCCGACGAGCGCGCCGTCGACGTCGGGCTTGGCCATGATCCCGGCGACGTTGGCCGCCTTCACCGAGCCGCCGTAGAGGATGCGTACGGCGTCGGCGGCCTCGTCGCCGTACGACTCCCGGACCTGGCCCCGGATGGCGGCACAGACCTCCTGGGCGTCCTCCGGCGTGGCGACCTCGCCGGTGCCGATCGCCCACACCGGCTCGTAGGCGATGACGAGGCCGGCGACCTGCTTCTTCGAGAGTCCGGCGAGCGAGCCCTCGACCTGCGCCATGGTGAAGGGGACGTGCTCGCCGGCCTGGCGTACGTCGAGCCCCTCGCCCACGCACACGATGGGCGTGATCTTCTCGCCCAGGGCCGCCTTGGCCTTGGCGTTGACGATCGCGTCGGTCTCGGCGTGGTACTGGCGCCGCTCGGAGTGCCCCACCACGACATAGGCGCAGCCGAGCTTGGCCAGCATCGCCGCCGAGATCTCCCCGGTGTAGGCGCCGGCGGCGTGCTGGGACACGTCCTGCGCGCCGTACCGGATCGAGAGCCGGTCGCCGTCGATCAGGGTCTGGACGGAGCGGATGTCGGTGAACGGCGGGATCACCGCGACCTCGACCTTGCCGTAGTCGTGCCGCTTGTCCGACAGGGTCCATGCGAGCTTCTGCACGAGGACCACGGCCTCGGCGTGGTTGAGGTTCATCTTCCAGTTCCCCGCCATCAGCGGGGTGCGTCCAGCAGCGGCCATGTCAGGCGCCTTCCTCTTCCAGAACGGTGATGCCGGGCAGCTCCTTGCCCTCGAGGTACTCCAGGCTCGCGCCGCCGCCGGTCGAGATGTGCCCGAACGCGGACTCGTCGAAGCCGAGCGTGCGCACCGCGGCCGCGGAGTCGCCGCCGCCGACGACCGAGAGGCCGTCGACCTCGGTCAGCGCCGCGGCGACGGCCCGGGTGCCCTCGGCGAACGCGGGCTGCTCGAAGACGCCCATCGGGCCGTTCCAGAACACCGTCCGCGCGTCGGCGAGGGCCGCGGCGAAGGCCGCCGCCGACTCCGGCCCGATGTCGAGGCCGAGGCTGTCGGCCGGGATCGCCGTGGCGGGTACGACGCGCGCCGACGCCTCGTCGCCGAAGCTGTCGGCCACCACGATGTCGGTGGGCAGCACGATCTCGACACCGAGCTCCTTCGCGCGGGCCTGGTAGGCGCGCACGGTGTCGAGCTGGTCCTCCTCGAGCAGGCTGTTGCCCACCTCGAGCCCGTCGGCGTGCAGGAAGGTGAAGACCATGCCGCCGCCGATCAGCAGCTTGTCGGCCTTGCCGAGCAGGTTGTCGATGACACCGAGCTTGTCGGAGACCTTCGAGCCGCCGAGCACGACGACATAGGGACGCTCGGGCGCGACCGTCAGGCGACGCAGGACCTCGACCTCAGCGGCCACCAGGCCACCCATGGCGTGCGGGAGGCGCTGCGCGACGTCGTACACGCTGGCCTGCTTGCGGTGCACGACGCCGAAGCCGTCGGAGACGAAGGCGTCGGCGAGGCCGGCGAGCTGGTCGGCGAAGGCGCCGCGCTCGGCGTCGTCCTTGCTGGTCTCGCCGGCGTTGAAGCGGACGTTCTCGAGCAGCGCGACCTGGCCGTCGGCCAGGGCGCCGACGGTCTCCCGCGCCGAGGCGCCGACGGTGTCGGTCGCGAAGGCGACCGGCGCGCCGAGCAGCTCGCCGAGCCGGGCGGCGACGGGCGCCAGGGAGTACGCCGGGTCGGGCTCGCCCTTCGGACGGCCGAGGTGCGCGGCGACGATCACGCGGGCACCGGCGTCGGCCAGGGCCCGGATGGTCGGCACGCTGGCCCGGATCCGGCCGTCGTCGGTGATCCGGTCGCCGTCCAGCGGGACGTTCAGGTCGGAGCGGACGAGGACGCGCTTGCCGCGGACGCGCTGCAGGAACTCCGGGGCAAGGCCGTTGAAGTCGGTCACAAGCGTCAGAGCCTAGCCGTGGCGCTCAGAGGCCCGCGCCCACGTGGACGATCAGGTCGGCGAGGCGGTTGGAGTAGCCCCATTCGTTGTCGTACCAGCCGGCGACCTTGACCTGGTTGTCGATGACCTTGGTGAGCGGCGCGTCGAAGATGCAGGAGGCCGGGTTGGTCACGATGTCGGAGGACACGATCGGGTCGGTCGAGTAGACGAGATAGCGACCGTCGGCGGCCGCCTTCACGATCGCGTTGACCTCCTCGACGCTCGTGTCGCGGGGCGCCTCGAAGGAGAGGTCGGTCAGCGAGCCCGTGGGCGTCGGCACGCGGAGGGCGTAGCCGTCGAGGCGCCCCTTGAGCTCCGGGAGCACGAGGCCGATCGCCTTGGCGGCTCCGGTCGAGGTGGGCACGATGTTGATCGCGGCGGCGCGGGCCCGGCGCAGGTCCTTGTGGATGTTGTCCTGCAGGTTCTGGTCGGCGGTGTAGGCGTGCACCGTGGTCATCAGGCCCTTGACGATGCCCAGCCCGTCGTTGAGCGCCTTCGCCATGGGCGCCAGGCAGTTGGTGGTGCACGAGGCGTTGGAGATCACGGTGTGCGCGGCCGGGTCGTAGCGGTCCTCGTTGACGCCCATCACGATGGTGACGTCCTCGTTCGACGCCGGGGCGGAGATGATGACCTTCCGTGCGCCGCCGCCGTCGACGTGCGCGCGGGCCTTCGTGGCGTCGGTGAAGAAGCCGGTGGACTCGACCACGACGTCGACGCCGAGGTCGCCCCAGCCGAGGGCGGCGGGGTCGCGCTCGGCGAAGGCCCGGATCTCCGTGCCGCCGACGATGATCGCGGTGTCGGTCGCCTCGACGTCGGCGTCGAGCGGACCGAGGATCGAGTCGTACTTCAGCAGGTGGGCCAGGGTCGCGTTGTCCGTGAGGTCGTTGACTCCGACGATCTCGATGTCGGCGCCGCTCGCGCGGACCGCGCGGAAGAAGTTGCGGCCGATCCGACCGAATCCGTTGATTCCTACACGAACAGTCACTGCGAACCTCCTGGGAGAGCGGACCTACGTCGGTCCTCCGACCCTATCCCGGGGCGCCGCACGACAGGAGGGCGGATGTGATCCGCGCCACAGGCCGGATCAGGACATGGCCGCCGCCGGCTCAGGACACGGTCTCAGGCGTCGCCGGCGAGCATCTCGGGCGTCAGCGACGCCTCGGTGTCCGGTACGCCGAGGTCCTCGGCCCGCTTGTCGGCCATGGCCAGGAGCCGACGGATCCGGCCGGCGATGGCGTCCTTCGTCAGCACCGGCTCGTGCAGCTGGCCCAGCTCCTCCAGCGAGGCCTGCTTGTGCTCCAGCCGGAGCTCGCCGGCCATCCGCAGGTGGTCGGGCACCTCGTCGCCGAGGATCTCCATCGCCCGCTGCACGCGTGCGCCGGCGGTCACCGCCGCCCGTGCCGAGCGCCGCAGATTGGCGTCGTCGAAGTTGGCGAGCCGGTTGGCGGTGGCGCGCACCTCGCGGCGCATGCGCCGCTCCTCCCACGCCATCAGCGTCTCGTGCGCGCCGAGACGCGCCAGGAGCTGGCCGATCGCGTCGCCGTCGCGGATGACGACCCGGTCGACGCCGCGGACCTCGCGTGCCTTGGCCTGGATGCCGAGGCGGCGGGCCACGCCGACGAGGGCGAGGGCGGCCTCGGAGCCGGGGCAGGTGACCTCCAGCGACGAGGACCGGCCGGGCTCGGTCAGCGAGCCGTGCGCGAGGAAGGCGCCGCGCCACGCGGCCACCGCGTCGCAGGCGCCGCCGGACACGACGGCGGGCGGCAGGCCGCGGACCGGACGACCGCGCTGGTCGAGCAGACCGGTCTGGCGGGCCAGGGCCTCGCCGTCCTTGACCACCCGCACGATGTAGCGGCTGCCCTTGCGCAGTCCGCTGCCCTGCACCATCACGACCTCGGAGCCCTGACCGTAGATCTCGGAGATGTCCTTGCGCAGCCGTCGCGCGGCGGCGCCGGTGTCGAGCTCCGCCTCGACGACGATGCGGCCGCCGACGATATGGAGCCCGCCCGCGAACCGCAGCATCGAGGCGACCTCGGCCTTGCGACAGCAGACCTTGGTCACCGGGATGTTGGCGAGCTCCGCCTTGACCTGTGCCGTCATCGCCATAGGGGCGATCCTCCCACGTGGGTCAACAATCCGGCGCCTCGAAGAGGCGGGCGTACGCCGCCGCGAGCTTGGCCGGGTCGTGCCGCGGGCCGCCGTCACCGGCCGCGACGTCGGCGACGACCAGCCGGGCACCGAGGGCGGCGACGGTCTCCTCCAGCTCACGCAGGTCGTCCGCGACCGATCGGCGGTCGGCGAGCACGACGTCGATGCCGAGGTCGGGGGCGTGCTCGGCGAGGACGGCGAGGTGGTCGGCCGGGGCGAAGCCCCCGGTCTCCCCCGCCTGCTCCTCGAGGTTGAGGACGACGACCAGGCGCGCGTCGGTCCCGACGAGGGCCTCGCGCAGCCGCGGGACCAGCAGGTGCGGCAGCACGCTCGTGAACCACGATCCGGGACCGAGGACGACCCAGTCGGCCTGCGCGATCGCGTCGACCACGGCGTCGCTGACCTCGGGGTCCGGCGGGTCCAGCGCGATGGAGGTGATCACGCCGCCGGTCGTCGCCACCTCGACCTGGCCACGCACGGAGGTCAGCCGGTCCGGCTGCTCGACGACGAGTCCGCGGACCTCGGCGGTGATGTCCATCGGCGTCATCGCCATCGGCAGGACGCGCCCCTTGGCGCCGAGCAGCCGGCCGACCCAGTCCAGGGCGTCGACGTGGTCGCCCAGCAGCTCCCAGAGACCGACGATGAGCAGGTTGCCGACGACGTGCCCACGCATCTCCCCGTCACCCGCGAAGCGGTGCTGGAGGACGCGGGCCCAGGTCGCGCCCCACTCGTCGTCGCCGCACAGCGCGGCCAGCGCCATGCGCAGGTCGCCCGGCGGCAGCACCCCGAACTCGCCGCGCAGCCGGCCCGAGGAGCCGCCGTTGTCGGCGACGGTGACGACCGCGGTCAGCTCGTCGACCGTGAGGTCGTCGACCAGGTGCCGGAGCGCGCTGAGCGAGGCGTGGAGGCCGTGACCGCCGCCCAGTGCCACGACCGCCTGCGCCCGCTGGTCCGCCCCGAGCTGCTCGGAGCTCACTCGCGCCCCAGGTCGCGGTGGATGGCACGGGCGACGTGCCCCTGCTCCCCCAGCCGACGGGCGATCTCCTCGGTCATCGCCACGCTGCGGTGCTTGCCGCCGGTGCAGCCGATGGCGACCCGCATGAACCGCTTGCCCTCGCGCACATAGCCCTCGGCCACCCCAGCGAGCAGGGGCACGTAGGCGTCGACGAACTCCTCGGCCCCCGGTCGGCCCAGGACGTACGCCGACACCTCGGGGTCCTGTCCCGTGCGGGGGCGGAGCTCGGGCACCCAGTGCGGATTCGGAAGGAAGCGCATGTCGGCGACGTAGTCGGCGTCCACCGGGATGCCGTACTTGAAGCCGAAGCTGATCACCGAGACCCGGAGCCGGGTCGTCTCGTGGGTGCCGAACGAGTCCGCGATCCGGTCGGTGAGCTGGTGCACGTTGAGGCCGGTCGTGTCGATGACCAGGTCGGCCTCGGAGCGGAGGTCGGCGAGGACGACCCGCTCCCGCTGCAGCCCGTCGAGGAGGCGCCCGCCCTGCTGCAACGGGTGCGGCCGGCGCGCGGCCTCCTGGCGACGGACCAGGACCTCGTCGGTCGCGTCGAGGAAGACCAGGGTCGTCACCCGGCCGGCCACGCCGTGGGCGAGGGCACTGCGCAGGCCCTGGAAGAACGACCCGGAGCGGACGTCGACCACGACCGCGACCGGCTGGGCCGGCCCGTGACTCTCGTCGACGAGACGGACGACCTCCGGCAACAGGCTGGGCGGCAGGTTGTCGACGACGAAGAAGCCGAGGTCCTCGAGCTCCTTCGCCGCGGTGCTGCGGCCCGCACCGGTCATGCCGGTGACGACCACGAGCTGGCCGTGCGTGTCATCCATGGGCGTCATTGTGCCCAGTGGCGGGCTCCAGGGCCTCCTTGATGGCGCTCGCCGTCCGCGGCCCCACCCCCGGGACGGCCGCGATGTCGTCGACCGACGCGGCACGCAGCTTGCGCAGCGAGCCGAAGTGCCGCAGCAGCGTCTTGCGGCGCACCTCACCGAGGCCCGGGACCTCGTCGAGCAGACTCTCGACCATCGACTTCGAGCGGCGGTTGCGGTGGTGGGCGATCGCGAACCGGTGCGCCTCGTCGCGGACGCGCTGGAGGAGGTAGAGACCCTCGGAGGTGCGCGGCAGGATCACCGGGTCCTCCTCGCCCGGCACCCAGACCTCCTCCAGGCGCTTGGCCAGGCCGCAGACGGGGATGTCGTCGATGCCCAGCTCGTCGAGCGCGCGCTGCGCGGCGGCGACCTGCGGAGCGCCGCCGTCGACCACGACGAGCCCGGGCGCGTAGGCGAACTTCCGCGGCCGGCCGGTGTCGGGGTCGACCAGCATCGGTCCGGTGCCGGCGTCGGGGTCGCCCGGCCGCAGCTCCGAGCGCGCCTGCTCGTCGAGGAGCCGTCGGAACCGCCGCGTGATCACCTCGTGCATGGCCTTGACGTCGTCGGAGCCGTCCTGGTCCTTGATCACGAACCGGCGGTACTCCCCCTTGCGGGCCAGACCGTCCTCGAACACCACCATCGAGGCCACGATCTCGGTGCCCTGGATGTGGGAGACGTCGTAGCACTCGATCCGCAACGGCGCCTCGACGAGGTCGAGCGCCTCCGCGATCTCGGCGAGCGCCCGGTTGCGGGTGGTCAGGTCGCTGGCCCGCTTGGTCTTGTGCAGGGCCAGCGACTCCGTGGCGTTGCGGGCGACGGTCTCCTGCAGGGTCCGCTTGTCGCCGCGCTGCGGCACCCGGATCTCGACGCGGGAGCCGCGCAGGTCGCCGAGGAGCTGCTCGAAGGTCGCGTGCTCGGCCGGCAGCGCCGGCACCAGGATCTCGCGGGGCACGGCATCGCGCGCGTCCTCGGGCGCCACGCCGGCGTAGAGCTGGAGCAGGAAGTCCTCGACGAGGGCGGCCGTGTCGCCGTCGTCGGTGCGGTCCGCGACCCAGCCCCGCTGGCCGCGGATCCGACCGCCGCGGACGTAGAACACCTGGACCGCGACCTCGAGCGGGTCCTCCGCGAGCGCGATCACGTCGGCGTCGGATCCGTCGCCGAACACGACCGCCTGCTTCTCGAGCGCCTTGTTCATGGCGCCGAGGTCGTCGCGCAGCCGAGCCGCCTTCTCAAAGTCGAGGGCGTCGGAGGCGGCGTACATCTCCTGCTCGATGCGCTTCATGAACGGCCGGGTCCGCCCGGCCATGAACTCGCAGAAGTCGTCGACGATCGCACGGTGCTCCTCCGGCGAGATGTTGCCGACGCACGGGGCCGAGCACTTGTCGATGTAGCCGAGCAGGCAGGGGCGCCCGATCTGGCTGGACCTCTTGAAGACGCCGTTGCTGCACGAGCGCATCGGGAAGACGCGCAGGAGGATGTCGACGGTCTCGCGGATCGCCCAGGCATGGCTGTAGGGACCGAAGTAGCGGGTGCCCTTGCGCTTCGCGCCGCGCCCGACCATGACCCGCGGGAACTCCTCCGCCACGGTGACCGCGAGCCACGGGTAGGACTTGTCGTCGCGGTACTTCACGTTGAAGCGCGGGTCGTACTCCTTGATCCAGGAGTACTCCAGCTGCAGCGCCTCGACCTCGGTCCCGACGACGGTCCACTCGACCGAGGTCGCGGTGGTGACCATGGTCGCGGTGCGCGGGTGGAGATTGGCGATGTCCTGGAAGTACGACGACAGCCGGGCCCGGAGGTTCTTGGCCTTGCCGACGTAGACCACGCGGCCGGTGCGGTCACGGAACCGATAGACCCCCGGCTGGGTGGGGATCGAGCCGGGCTTGGGCCGGTACGACAGCGCGGGTGCCACGTCCACCAGCCTACGGAGCGGCGCCGACAACCACTTACCAGCGTTAGTCACGTGCTTTACTAGACATATGCGATGTCGGGATGCCTACGGCTACGAGCTCACCACCGGTCCCCAGGCCGCCGACGCCTACGTCGACGGCATCCGCGACCTCCTCCGCCTGCGTACCGGTGCCGCCGACCGGATCGCCACGTCCATCGCCCTCGATCCGACGTTCGCGCTCGGCCACGCGGCGCTCGCCCTGCTCGGCCACGAGATGTGCGTGGAGGTCGACATCACCGCCCGGCTCGCCGACGCCCGGCTGCACGCGGCCCGCGCCACGGAGCGGGAGCGCAGCCACGTGCACGCCGTCGAGCAGCACCTGCGGGGCGACGCCGCGCCGCTGGTGGCGCACCTGTCGTCGTACCCGCGCGACGCGCTGCTGCTCTCCGTCGCCATGCCGACCATCGCGTTCGCCGGCGTCACCGACGTGCCGGAGACGGCCTGGCGGATCGTCGAGAGTGCGGCGCCGGCGTACGGCGACGATCCCTGGATCACCGGACTGATGGCCTTCGTGCGCCAGGAGCAGCGGCGCTTCGACGAGGCGATGGACCTGTCCTGCCGCTCGCTCGCCGCCGAGCCGTCCGGAGGACATGCTGCCCACGCGCGGGCCCACGCTCACTACGAGACGGGCGATCATGCGGCCGGCCTCGCCTGGATGGACGGGTGGATCACCGGCGCCGGTGCGGCCACCGACAGCCTGACCCACTTCTCGTGGCACGCGGCGCTCCACGAGCTGTCGATCGGCGACCTGGCGGCCGTCCGGAGTCGCTACGACAGCCAACTGCAGCCCCGCCACGCCGTCGGCTGCCGAGCCCTCGTCGACAGCGGGTCGCTGCTCTTCCGCTGGGCGATCACGCCCGACGCCCTCGACGTGCCGTCCCTCGCCGAGGTCGCCGCCGTCACCGGCCGTGACGTGCTCGAACGGCCCGGGACGGCCTTCCTCGGTCTGCATGCCGCGGTGGCGCTGCTGGCCGTCGACGACCGGGCCGCTCTGCAGCGGCTCGCCGACTGGTGCGCCGCACACCCCAACCCGACCCACCGCGAGGTGGTGGCCCCGCTCGCCGCCGCCCTCGGCCTTCTCGCGGCGGAGCGGAGCTCGGCGGCCGCCGACCGCCTCGCCGCGCTGGGTGGGTCGATCTGGCGCCTCGGCGGGTCCGACGCTCAGCGCGAGATCGTCGAGGAGGCCCGGATCGCCGCCCTCCTGCGCGCCGCGCGGTACGACGAGGCGCGGCAGGTCCTCGACGCGCGGCTGGACCGGCGGGAGTCGCCGCGCGACCGCCGCTGGCAGGTCCAGTGCGGTCCGGTGGATCCCGGATCTCAGGCGGCGAGGATCCGGTCGCCCTCGACGGTGATGTCGACGGCCGCCAGCGGCCCGGCGGCCGGTCCGCCCTCGACCTCGCCGGTTGTCGCCGAGTAGGACGAACCGTGGTTGGCACAGCGGATCGTGCCGTCCTCGACCGAGGTCACGAGGAGGCTCTGGTGCGTGCAGACGGCCGTGAACGCGAGGAACGTGCCCGCCGTCGGCTGGGTGAGCACGATCTTCTCGTCGGCGAGGACGATGCCGCCGCCCACGGGAACCTCCGCCGTGGTCGCGAGCTCGGCGCCCGCGGTCAGCTTCGGCGCGGACGAGCCGCCGTCCCCGTCGTCACCGGCACAGCCGGCCAGCGCGGCGGCCACGCCGAGCGCCCCGAGACCCGAGAAGACGATGCGCCGGCTGGCGCGGATGTCGCCGATCCCCGTCATGCGCGGCGGACCTCGCCGTCGACGACCGTGATCGCGACCTCGTCCAGTGGCCCGTTGGCCGGGCCACCCTCGACCGATCCGTCGGCGACCGAGAAGGAGCTGTCGTGACAGGGACAGTGGATGGAGCCGTCCGAGACCGAGCCCACCAGACAGCCCTGGTGGGTGCAGACGGCGGTGAACGCCTTGAACTCCCCCGCCGCCGGCTGGGTGACGACGATCTCCTCGTCGCTCAGCACCACGCCGCCCCCGACCGGCACCGCATCGGTCGCGACGAGGCCACCCGCCGCAGGCGTCGAGCCGGCGGTCCCGTCGGTCGGCGCCGACGACGCCGGCGAGGTCGAGGTGGGTGCGTCGGTCACGGGGTCGTCGGCCGTCGATGCGCCCTCGTCACCACACGCGGCCAGGAGAGGGACGCCGACGCCGAGTGTCGCGACCCCGGTCAGGGCGCGCCGCCGGCTCACGGAGGAAGTCATGGCGCCAGGCTACGGGTGCCTCGTGAGAGCCGGCTGAGGACCGCGAGCGCGCTGCGGTGCGACGTGGACCCGGCGGCCGGGCCAGAGACGTTCCTCACCCCGGGAGGGGCGGTCAGACCGACGGCAGCGATCCGCCGAGCGCCGTTGCCCGCTCGGCGGAGTCCCATTCCTTCAAGACCGCCCCGGCGTGGCGCGCCACGCTGGGATGCATGAACCTTCGGCTGAACGACTCACTGCTGGACGCCATCGACCTGCGGACCACCCCGCTCCATCTCGGCCTCGGGTGCCGATCCCGGCCTGTCGAGGGCTTCGCCTTCGAGCCCGCCGCGATCGAGGCCTATGCCGACGCGGTCGCTGACGACGGTCTCGAAGGACGCCTGGTCGTTCTCATCGACGAGCAGGGCCGGGGCGGCCACTGGGAGAGGCATCCGGGCGGCGAGGAGGTGATCGTCTGTGTCAGCGGAGCGATCACCGTCCTCCGAGAGATCGACGGAGAGGTCCAGGAGGTCACGCTCGAGGCGGGTGAGGCCACCGTGAACCCCGCCGGCGTGTGGCATGCCGTCGACACCGTGGGCGAAGCGCGGATCCTGACCATCACCCCGGGGCTCGGCACGGAGCACCGCGCTCGGTGACCCGGTCAGAGCATCTAGTGGGCGAGCGTCTCGCCGCGCCGCCACTCCGTCGGCGTACAGCCGGTGAAGTCGCGCCAGTCCCGCACGAGATGCGCCTGATCCGCGAAGCCGGTCGCGGTCGCGATGTGCGACCACGCGAGCTCGTCGTCGCTCGTGGCCAGGGCGTGCGCGTGCTCGAACCGCAGCACCCGTGCGGCCTCCTTGGGCGTCAGGCCGATCTCGTCCCGGAACCGTCTGCCGAGGTGGCGACGACTCCAGCCGAGCTCGTCCGCCAGGTGCCCGATCCGGATCGCTCCACGGGAGCTCAGCAGCCGCCGCCAGGCCTCGGCGACCTCCGGCTGCAGATGGAGGTCGCGAGCTCGGCCGGCAGAGCGGTCCTGTGCGGCCCTGACGAGGACGTCGTCCAGCACGGTGAACCGTTCGTCCCACGAGCGGGCGGCGCGCATCCGCTCGGTGAGTTCGACCGCCCGCCGGCCGAGGACGGCGTCGAGATGAAGGACCTCTCCTGCCAGCCCGGCCGACGGCATCCCGAAGAGCGCCCGCGCACCGAGTGGGGTCAGGGAGATGCGGACGCCGTACTGGTTGCCGTCGTGGCGAATGGCCACCGCCGTCGACGACAGGCCGCCCACGACCGCCTCGAACCGGCCCTGCCGGGCCGTGCACCCCGCGACCTCGACGATGTCCAGCGGCTCGGCGAGCGGAACCACCAGTGTGAGGGACCGCCCCGGCGCACCGCGGTGGATGCCGGGAGCGAATCCGTGCTGCCGGAATCCGACGTACGAGACGACAGAGCGCCGCAACGCGGGGCACGGCCGCGCCAGCACCCTCGTCGCAGCACCCACGACCATCTCGCCAATCTACGGGCGGGCCCAAGCCCTTCGTCGCAGGGAGGAACATGATGATCCGCCTGGCCAGCATCGGTGACAGCCTCACCCGCGCCCAGCTCAGCGCCGACTACGTCGGTCCGCTCGGCGACCTCGCGGGTGGACGGATCTCGGCGCGCCGCTTCGGCGTCAACGGCGACTTCGCGTGGAACCTGCTCCAACGGCTCGACGAGATCGTGTCGGCGCCCGCCGACGTCGTCACCGTCATGATCGGGACCAACGACGCGAGAGCGAGCCTGCCCCGATTCGACGTCGGCCGATGGCGAGCACGCAAGGGCTTGCCCACCGACCCGTCGCCCGGATGGTTCCGCGACTGCCTCGGGACGGTGGTGGCGCGACTCAGGTCGGAGACCGACGCACAGGTCGCGCTGGCGTCGATCCCCGTGCTCGGCCAGGACCCGAACGCCGCGCCTGCCCTCGCGTCGACCCGGTACAGCCGGATGATCGCCGAGCTCGCGGCGAGCGAGGACGTCCGCTACCTGCCGGTCCACGAGCGGCAGGTAGCGGAGCTGGCGAGCCAGCGACCCGCCGCCGTGCCGTTCCGGGAGCCGACCGCGGCGGGGCACCTCGCCACCGCCCTCCGGCGTGGGGTTCTGCGCCGCAGCCTCGACTCGATCGCCCGCGAGCGGGGTCTGCTCCTGACCGTCGATCACATCCACCAGAACACCCGCGGCGCGGCCCTGATCGCCGAGGTGATGCACGCCGGACTCACGCAGGAGGGCTGAGGCAGCGACGCCGTGCCGAGCCTCGCTCGGTCGCGGTGATCGGACGCGCCGGTCAGTTCGCGGCCGATGCCCCCGGCTGCAGCTCATCGAGCGAGGTGCAGTCCTGCACTCTCGCCGGCGATGCGAACCAACCACCATCCGCCACCGGGGTGACGATGCAGTCGGACCGACCTACCGAGACCCAGACCGAGCATCAATCCCGGGTCTGGCCGTCGCCAAGGCCGCCTGCCCGTCGCAGCTCATCGAGGGAGTTGCAGCCCTCCAATCTCGCCGGCGAAGCGAACCAACCGCCACCCTCCACCGGGGTGACGATGTAGTCGGACCGACCTACCGTGACCCAGACCGGAACGTCACCGCCGGTGGCGAACGGGGCGAAAATCGCCTCGTCGACCGCGAACCTCGCCGCGACAGCGTCCACCGCGTCCGCCACCGAGTCAGCGCCGACGGTGTCGGCGGTCGGGAAGCGATCGATGTCGAGCATCGGGACACTGCCCTCGGGGCACAGCTGCGCGACGATGTCCCCCGCCGCCCTCTTCGACACCGATGGGGAGGCGGTCACCTGGCTCCCATCAGCGTGGGCGACGTTTCCGACGACCCATCCGGACCCGACGACGGCCGACAACGCGGCTACCGACACTGCAACGACTGTCGTGCGCCCCGTGCGCTTCTTCAACGTCTCGCCTTCCTCTGGATCCTCAGCAGGTGCTCACAGGACCGAGGATGTGGAGCTTCGACCCTGGAGCATCGCGGCAACCACCAAGAACGACCGTGCGCCAATGACGAGACGTTCAGGGCTCCTGATCCGCAAACTACGTCCGATGTAGGCGGCGTCCGACGAACACATGAAGACGCGAGCGAATAGGTCGCACACTTGTCACCGGCCTGACAGATCCGACGAGATCGCGTCACCGTCCAACAGTTGTGCTCCGGTTGGTGTCATCGTTCACGCCGCGAATCACGAGCCTTCCCTGCGGAGAGGCCGGCGTCTGGTCACTTCCTCGCGGCCGGCGAGGTCCTCTTGGTCGTGGCCTTCTTCGCGGGAGCCGTGGTGGCCGCGGACTTCTTCGCGGCCGACTTCTTGGCGGCGGACTTCTTCGCGGCCGCCTTCTTCGTCGGGACGACCGCCGACGGCGGCCGCTTGAGCCCGGTCGGCTGCTCCGCCGCCCGGCCGTCGAGCAAGGGCCGCAGGAAGTGGCCCGTGTGGCTGCCGGGCGTCGCGGCGATGTCCTCGGGGGTGCCCTCGGCGACGACGGTGCCGCCCCGGGAGCCGCCCTCGGGTCCCATGTCGATGATCCAGTCGGCCGTCTTGATGACGTCGAGGTTGTGCTCGATGACGAGCACGGTGTTGCCCTTGTCGACGAGTCCGGACAGCACACCGAGCAGCTTGCGGATGTCCTCGAAGTGCAGTCCCGTGGTGGGCTCGTCCAGGACGTAGACGGTGCGGCCGGTCGAGCGCTTCTGGAGCTCCGCGGCCAGCTTGACCCGCTGTGCCTCACCACCCGACAGCGTCGTCGCCGGCTGGCCGAGTCGGACGTAGCCGAGGCCGACCTCGGTGAGCGTCTTCATGTGGCGCGCGATCGCGGGCACCGCGGCGAAGAAGTCCTGGGCCTCCTCGATCGGCATGTCGAGGACCTCGGCGATCGTCTTCCCCTTGTAGTGGACCTCGAGCGTCTCGCGGTTGTAGCGGGCGCCGTGGCAGACCTCGCAGGGGACGTAGACGTCGGGCAGGAAGTTCATCTCGATCTTGATCGTGCCGTCGCCGGCGCACGCCTCGCAGCGGCCGCCCTTGACGTTGAACGAGAAGCGACCCTGCTGGTAGCCGCGCACCTTCGCCTCGGGGGTCTGCGCGAAGAGCTTGCGGACGTGGTCGAACACGCCGGTGTAGGTCGCCGGGTTGGACCGCGGGGTGCGGCCGATCGGCGACTGGTCGACGTGGATCACCTTGTCGACGTGCTCGAGGCCGGTGATCCGCTGGTGACGGCCCGGGATGGCGCGGGCGTTGTAGATCTGCTTGGCCAGCGAGGTGTAGAGGATGTCGTTGACGAGCGTGGACTTGCCGGACCCGGAGACGCCGGTGACGGCGGTGAAGACGCCGAGCGGGAAGGTGACGTCGACGTCCTTGAGGTTGTGCTCGCGGGCGCCGACGACCTTGAGCTCGCGGCCCTTCGTCCGCGGGCGGCGTACGGCGGGCACGGGGATCTCGCGCCGTCCGGAGAGGTACTGCCCCGTCATCGAGTCCGGGTGCTCGAGCAGGTCCTTGACCGTGCCGGAGTGGACCACCTGGCCGCCGTGCTCGCCGGCGCCCGGGCCGATGTCGACGATCCAGTCGGCGACCCGGATGGTGTCCTCGTCGTGCTCGACCACGATCAGCGTGTTGCCGAGGTCCTTGAGTCGGACCAGGGTCTCGATCAGCTTCTGGTTGTCGCGCTGGTGCAGGCCGATGGACGGCTCGTCGAGGACGTAGAGGACGCCGACCAGCCCGGCGCCGATCTGCGTCGCCAGCCGGATCCGCTGCGCCTCGCCTCCCGACAGCGAGCCGGAGGGCCGGTCGAGCGAGAGGTAGTCGAGGCCCACGTCGAGCAGGAAGTTGAGACGCTCCTGGATCTCCTTGAGCACCCGCTCGCCGATCTGACGCTCCCGCGCGGACAGCTCGAGGTCCGCGAGGTAGGCGGACGCCTCGTTGATGGGCAGCGCGCACACCTCGGCGATGTTCTTGCCGCCGCGGTCGCGCGGACCGAGGGTGACCGACATCGAGACCGGCTTGAGCCGGCTGCCGGCGCACACGGGGCAGGGCACCTCGCGCATGAAGCCCTCGAACCGCTCCCGGCTGGTGTCGCTCTCGGCCTCGCGGTGCCGGCGCTCGACGTAGGTCCGCACGCCCTCGAAGTCGGCGTAATAGGAGCGCTCGCGGCCGTAGCGGTTGCGGGTGACGACGTGCACCTTGGTGGGGTGGCCCTCGAGGATCGCCTTGCGCGCCTTGGCCGACAGCTGCTCCCACGGCGTGTCGACGTCGAAGCCGAGCTCCTCGCCGAGCGCGATGAGCAGGCGCCCGAAGTAGTCGGCGACGTGCGCGTGGCTCCACGGCTGCAGCGCGCCCTCCGCCAGGGTCGCGGAGGGGTCGGGCACGACCAGCTCGGGGTCGACCTCCATCCGGGTGCCGAGACCGGTGCAGGCGGGGCAGGCGCCGAACGGCGAGTTGAAGGAGAAGGAGCGCGGCTCGAGGTCGTCGGTCTCGATCGGGTGGTCGTTGGGACAGGCCATCTTCTCGGAGAACTTGAGCTCCTGGCCGGTGTCGACGAGGTCGAAGACGACGAGGCCGCCCGCGAGCCCGAGCGCGGTCTCGACAGAGTCGGTGAGCCGGCGCTTGGCCGACTCCTTGACCGCGAGCCGGTCGACGACGACCTCGATCGTGTGCTTGAGCTTCTTGTCGAGCGTGGGCGGGCTGTCGAGGTTGTGGGTCTCGCCGTCGACCCGGGCCCGGGAGAAGCCCTGGGTCTGCAGCTGCCGGAAGAGCTCGACGTACTCGCCCTTGCGCCCGCGCACCACCGGCGCCAGCACCTGGAACCGGGTGCCCTCGTCGAGCGTCAGCATGCGGTCGACGATCTGCTGCGGCGTCTGCCGCTCGATCGGCGCTCCGCAGGTCGGGCAGTGCGCGCGGCCGGCCCGGGCGTAGAGCAGGCGGAGGTAGTCGTAGACCTCGGTGATCGTGCCGACGGTCGAGCGCGGGTTCTTGGACGTGGACTTCTGGTCGATCGACACCGCGGGCGAGAGGCCCTCGATGAAGTCGACGTCGGGCTTGTCCATCTGGCCGAGGAACTGCCGGGCGTACGCCGACAGCGACTCGACGTAGCGGCGCTGGCCCTCGGCGAAGATGGTGTCGAACGCCAGGCTCGACTTGCCGGAGCCGGAGAGTCCCGTGAACACGATCAGGGAGTCGCGGGGAAGGTCGATCGAGACGTCCTTGAGGTTGTGCTCGCGTGCCCCACGGATGATCAGCTGATCGGTCACTACCGGTCCAATTCCCTCGAAGTGCGTTTCGAACAAGTGTTCGCCATCGTACGCCGGGCAGGCAAGCCGCCGCGCGTACGGAACAGCCTCTCACCCACCACCGACAGCCCTCCTGTCCACGACGACCGGGCGGGCATGATGGGCGCGTGACCTCCCTCACCGCCGCGACCGAGCGGCTCCTCACCACGGCCCGGTCCCTCACGGACGACGACTGGGCGGCCCCCTCCCTGTGCGCCGGCTGGAGCCGCGCGCACGTGCTCGCGCACCTGGCGCTCAACGCCGAGGGGCTCGCCGGCGTGCTCCGGGGCATCCGGGACGGGCGACCGACCACGATGTACGCCTCCGACGGAGCCCGGGACGGCGACATCGACGTCCTCGCCGCCGAGCCGCCGGCCGTCGTCCTCGACCGCCTCGTCGCCGGCAGCGCGGCGTTCGCCGAGGTGGCGGGAGTCGCGGACGGCCTGGCGCCCGGCACCACCTTCGAGCGGACGCCCGGGGGCCAGCTCATGCCGGCGGACCGGATCCCCGGGCTGCGGCTGCGGGAGGTCGAGATCCACCACGCCGACCTCGCGGCGGGCTACTCCGCCACGGACTGGCCGCCGGCGACCGCGATGGAGTTCCTCGGCCACGACGCCGCGCGCTACGACGGCCCCGGCTTCCACGTGGTCGCCACCGACGAGCCGGCCCGGTGGGCCTTCGGCTCCCCGGCCGCGGGCGCGCCGACGGTCAGTGGGCCTCTCGGCGCCCTCGCCTGGTGGGCGACCGGCCGCGAGCCGGCGGCACTACTGTCGAGCACGACCGGAACGCTGCCGATCCTGGAGGGACGATGAACCAGCCCACGAGCTACACCGGAGAGGTCACGGTCGGCGGCGCCGCCGACGTGCGCGAGCTGACCGACCTGACGATCACCAAGGTCGCCGTCGACGAGAAGATGTCGAACAACTGCTACCTCCTGCGCTGCAACGGCTCCGGCGAGCAGGTCCTGATCGACGCCGCCGCGGCACCCGAGACGCTGCTGCCGCTCGTCGGCGACGCCGGGCTCACCGCCGTCGTCACCACCCACCAGCACTGGGACCACCACCGGGCCCTGGCGGACGTCGTCCGCGCCACCGGTGCGTCCGTCGTGGCCGGTGAGCCCGACGCGGACGCCATCACCGAGCAGACGGGGGTCCCGGTCGACCGCCGCGTCGCCGACGGCGACACCGTCGCGGTCGGGTCGTGCGTCCTGGAGGTCATCCGGATCACCGGCCACACACCCGGCTCGATCTGCCTGCTCTACCGCGACCCCTCCGGGCACCCGCACCTGTTCACCGGCGACTCGCTCTTCCCCGGCGGCGTCGGCAACACCTTCGGCGACGCCGACGCCTTCGCGACGCTCGTCGACGACGTCGAGACCAAGCTGTTCGGCGCGCTGCCCGACGACACCTGGTTCTACCCGGGGCACGGCAACGACTCACAGCTCGGCGTCGAGCGCCCGCACCTCGCGCAGTGGCGCGAGAGGGGCTGGTGACCGGCTCGGTGGAGGAGCAGGTCGCCCTGTACGGCGACGACGGCCGTCCCACCGGCGCGGTGGTGCCGCGCTCGCAGATGCGCGCGCGCAACCTCCGCCACGCCGCGACCCTGGTCGTCGTGCGCAACAGCGCCGGTGAGGTCTACGTGCACCGGCGCACCGACACCAAGGACGTGTTCCCCGGCCGCTACGACTTCGCGGCGGGCGGCGTCCTCCAGGCCGGCGAGGACCCGTACGACGCCGCGGTGCGCGAGGCGGCCGAGGAGCTGGGGGTCACCGGCGTGGCGCTGCAGCCGATCGGCGAGGACGACTACGCCGACGAGCACACGACGTACCACGCCTTCGCCTACACCTGCGTCTACGACGGCCCGATCACCTGGCAGCCCGAGGAGGTCGCCTGGGGCGCATGGGTCGACGTGGAGCGGCTGCGCGCGATGGTGGCGACGCTGCCGTTCGTGCCCGACACCGTGGCGGTGCTGGGCGACCGACTCATGCCGGAGGCGTGAACCCGCGGCGCGCGGCGGCGACCTCCTCGCGCGTCACGCAGCCGACGAGGTGGTCGTTGAGCAGGCCCATCGCCTGCATGAAGGCGAACATGGTGGTGGGGCCGACGAACTTCCAGCCACGCTTCTTCAAGTCCCGCGACAGCGCGACCGCTGCGGGCGAGGTGGTGAGCGTCTGCGGCTCCCCCAGCTCGTCGGCGGCCGGCTCGAACCGCCACAGGTAGGCCGCGAGCGAGCCGTGCTCGGCGACGGTCTCGATCGCGCGGGCGGCGTTGTTGATGGCGGCCTCGATCTTGCCGCGGTGACGCACGATGCCGGCGTCGGCGAGCAGGCGCTCCACCTCGCGCTCGTCGAAGCCGGCGACCACGTGGAAGTCGAAGCCGGCGAAGGCGGCGCGGAAGGCCGGACGCTTGACCAAGATGGTGCGCCAGCTCAGCCCGGCCTGGAAGCCCTCGAGGCAGATCTTCTCGAACAGCCGCTGGTCATCGGCGACGGGGAAGCCCCACTCCGCGTCGTGGTAGGGCAGCTCGTCGGGCGAGAGGGACCAGCGACAGCGCGGGCGGCCGTCGGGGCCGGGGGCGGGGGTGTTCATGCCCCCGACCCTCCCACGGGCCGCCGACAGGTCCGGCTCCCTGGCGGAGCGATGTAACGGCGCGGGCGCCTGGCGACATGTACCGGGTGACGAACGATTCGACCACGAAGGAGCGTCACCCATGACCATCGCCCGCACCGCCGCAGCCGCGGCCGTCCTCGCCCTGGGCGTGTCCATCGCACCGCTCACCGGAGCGGTGGCGAACCCGCCGGCCGACACTCCCTGCGCCAAGCAGCAGGCCCAGCTGGACAAGGCGGAGGCCAAGCTCGAGTCCCTGACCGCCAAGCTCGCCGCGAAGAAGGAGGCGATCGCCGAGGCGAAGGCCGAGGTCAAGGCGTCCGAGACGGCCAAGGAGAAGCGCAACGCGAAGGCCGAGCTCGCCACGGCCAAGGAGAAGAAGCAGCACGTCCAGAAGGCGAAGAAGTTCCAGGTCCAGCGCGTCGAGCACGCTCAGGAGCGCCTCGACAAGTGCCTGGCCAAGAACCCGGCACCCGCCCCGGCTCCGGCGCCCGCCGCCTGACGAGCGGCACCGAGGCCAACGGCCGCCGGCTGCATCCTAGGGGGGTGCAGCCGGCGGCCGTTGTCGCGCCGGACGACGAGTGCCCGCTCCTCTAGGAGTAGCTGATCTTGACCGTGTCGGTCAGCGGCACGGACTGGCAGCCGAGACGGATGCCGTCGTCGAGGTCGTCCTGGTCCAAGACGTCGTTGTGGAGCATCTTGACGTCACCCTCGATGAGCCGGATGGCGCAGGCGGAGCACTCGCCCTCGCGGCAGGAGTACGGCGCCTTGACGCCCTTGCTCTCGAGGAAGTCGAGCAGCTTCGCGCGGGGATCCCAGTCGTCGAACGTGAACTCCTCGCCGTCCAGCTCGACCTCGACCTTCACCGGGCCCGCGGGCGCGTCGGAGAAGACGTCGGCCGCCGCGCCGTCGTCGTCGGACTCCGCGAGGGCGATCTCGTTCTCGGCGCGCTGGAGCTCCTCGAGGTCGCCGAAGGGGTTGCCGCCGAGAGAGACGAACTTCTCCTGGTGTCGCAGGCTGCGTGGGACGTCGAGCTCCTTGAGCACCGTGGTCACCATCTTCATGAACGGCGCCGGGCCGCAGACGAACGAGTCGAAGCCGCCGTACTCCGCGGCGAAGGCCTTCATCTGCGCGGTCGACGGGATGCCCTGCACGGACTCCAGCCAGTGGATGACCTGGAGCCGCTCGGGGTGCTCCGCGGCGAGTCGGGTCAGCTCGGCGGCGAAGATCACCGAGCTCTCGTCGCGGTTGGCGTAGAACAGCACGATCCGGCCCGTGCCCTCCGCGAGGGCGGTGCGGGTGATCGACATGATCGGCGTCACACCGGAGCCGCCCGCGAAGAGCAGCAGATCCGCGTCGAGCGACGACGGGGTGAAGATGCCCGAGGGGGGCAGCACCCGCAGCGTGTCACCGACCGCGAGGTTGTCGCAGATCCAGTTCGAGGCGTAGCCGTCGGCGGTGCGCTTGACGGTCACGGTGAGCGGCCCGCCGTCGTGCGGGCTGCTGGACAGCGAGTAGCACCGCGCCGCGATGCCGGTCTGCTCGCTCGGCACCGCGACGGTCAGGAACTGGCCCGGCCGGTAGCCGAACTTCTCCTCCGCGCCCGCGGGCACGGCGAAGCTGATGGACTTCGCGTCGGCGGTCTCCTCGACCACGTCGACGACGTCCAGCACGAAGGACTCGATGTCCACGGGTCTCCCATTCCTCAGAAGATGGCTCAGTAGCCGTCGTACGCGCCGATCGGGACGGCTCCGGCCCGAACCGCGTCGTCGATGCTAGCCATCAGTCGCGCACACGGCCGGTGCACGTCCCGCCCTCCGGGCGTCTGGCCTCGTCGCTGGAACTCTTGGCAGTCGGCGCGAGCCTCGGCGTTCCACTGCACCGACGTCTGGTGCTCGCTGTTCTTCTTGACCCGGACCCGGGCGAGGCAGTCGAGGCACGCGACGTCGACCAGCCGCTCCTCGGTGTAGCGGCGCAGGTCCTCGAGGGTCTCGTCGCTGGTCGGCAGGAAGGACGCCATGACGGCTCGGCCGCCTCAGGCGTCCGCCGGCGCGGCCGCCTCGGCCGCGGCCTCGGCGGCGGCGCGCTTGGCCAGGTTCTCCGCGACCTCGGCGTGCCAGTACTCGTTGGCCTTGGTGGTGTCGACCTCGAACTCGAACCGGTCGGTCATCTCGGGCTTGATGTCGGCGACGTCGACGTAGAACTGCTCGTACCAGCGGCGCAGCTGGTAGACGGGGCCGTCCTCCTCGCACAGCAGCGGGTTCTGGACCGCCACCTTGTTCTCCCAGATCGCGACGTCCTGGAGGAAGCCGTCGCCGAAGGACTCGGTGTAGCGCTCGGCGATGTAGGCGCAGGTCTTGTCGTCGAGGCCCTCGGGCTTGCGCACGCTGATGCCGTACTGCAGCGTGAAGGACTCGGGCCCGGTCGGGATGTGGCAGTTGATGAGGATGACCTCGGTGACGAAGCCCTTGTAGTCGACCTCGAGCCAGTTGATCATGTAGGCCGGTCCGTAGTAGGTCGCCACGGACTTGAGGGTCGAGTTCTCGTCGCCGTATCCACCGCCCGAGGTGTCGGGGCGCCCCTTCGACTCCATGAACTGGGTCGCGGTGTGGCCGTCGAAGATGTTGCGGAAGCTCGTCGGGAACGCGAAGTGGACGTAGTAGAAGTGCGCCATGTCCGCGACGTTGTCGATCAGCTCGCGGCAGTGCGAGCCGTTGATCTCCTTGGTGTGCCACGACCACGGCGTGTACTTGTCCGTCATGACGTCGGGCAGCTCGGGCGGCAGGATGTCGTGATCGGCCGCCGAGCCCTCCGGGTCGTGCCAGATCAGGAGCTGCCCGTTGCGCACGACGGTCTCGTAGCGCTGCGTCCGGGCGCGCAGCGGCACCCGGCGCGCGTAGGGGATCTCCTTGCACTTGCCGTCGCCGCCCCACCGCCAGTCGTGGAACGGGCACGCGACGTGGTCGCCCTTGACCTCGCCCTGCGTCAGGTCGCCGCCCATGTGCCGGCAGTAGCCGTCGAGCGCGTTGAGCTCGCCCTTGCTGTCCTGCCAGACCACCAGCTTGCCGCCGAAGCCCTGGACCGCGTGCGGCTTGCCGTCCGCGAAGTCCGAGGCCAGACCCAAGCAGTGCCAGCCGCGCGCGAAGCGGATCGGCGTCGTCCCGAGGTCGAGACTGCGCACAACGGAGTTGCGGGTGTCGGTCATGTAGAACACGTTACAGTTTTGCCGTTAGGGTGACAACAACCCGACCCCCCGATCCGCCTGCAACGATCGTCACAGGAGAGCCGATGCACATCGATCTGGAGCCGCAGCAGGTCGCGCTGCGCGAGGAGCTCCGTGAGTACTTCGCCCAGCTCGTCACCCCCGAGATCCGCGCCGGCCTCGCGTCGGCGACCGGAGAGTTCGGCGAGGCCGGGGTCTACAAGGACGTCATCCGCCAGATCGGCGCCGACGGCTGGCTCGGCATCGGCTGGCCCAAGGAGTACGGCGGCCAGGCCCGCTCCATGGTCGAGCAGCTGATCTTCACCGACGTCGCCGCGATCGCCGGTGTGCCGATCCCCTACCTGACGCTCAACACGGTCGGCCCGACGATCATGCGCTTCGGGTCGACCGAGCAGAAGGAGTTCTTCCTGCCGAGGATCCTGGCCGGCGAGCTGCACTTCTCGATCGGCTACTCCGAGCCCGGTTCGGGCACCGACCTCGCGTCACTGCAGACCAAGGCGACGCTCGAGGGCGACGAGTGGGTGATCAACGGACAGAAGATGTGGACCTCGCTCATCCAGTACGCCGACTGGCTCTGGCTGGCGTGCCGCACCGAGCCCGACGCCCCCCGCCACAAGGGACTGTCGATGATCCTGGTCCCCGCCGACGCGCAAGGCGTGTCGTACACCCCCGTCCACACCGTCGCCGGCGTCGGCACCTCGGCGACGTACTACTCCGACGTCCGCGTCCCGGCCACCAACCTGGTCAGCGAGCGGGGCGGCGGCTGGGCGCTGATGACGAACCAGCTCAACCACGAGCGGGTGGCTCTCACCTCGGCGGCGCCGCTGCAGCACTCCCTGACCCTGGTCAAGGACTGGGCAGCCGAGACCCGCAACCCCGACGGCACCCGCGTCATCGACACCGAGTGGGTGCAGATCGCGCTCGGCCGCGCCCACGCCCGGATCGAGGCGCTGACCCTCATCAACTGGAAGCTCGCCGCCGACGCGGACCACGGCGTCGCGCTCTCGCCGGCCGAGGCGTCGGCCACGAAGATCTACGGCTCCGAGCTGGCGACCGAGGTCTACCGCTCGCTCATGGAGATCGTCGGGCCGCACGCCGGCGTGACCGGCGACTCCCCCGGCGCGGTGCTCGCCGGGCGCCTCGAGCGGTTCCACCGGTCCTCGCTGGTGATGACCTTCGGTGGTGGCACCAACGAGATCCAGCGCGACATCATCGGGTACGTCGGCCTCGGCCTGCCCGCCGCCAAGCGAGCCTGACGCGTCGACAGGAGACGGACATGGACTTTCTCTTCACCCCCGAGCAGGACGAGGCCGCCGAGCTCGCGGCGCGGATCCTCGCCGACAAGACGACCAACGAGCGGCTCAAGGAGGTCGAGGCCGGCGGTGACCGGTTCGACCGCGCACTGTGGAAGGACCTCGGCGACGCCGGGCTGCTGAGCCTGCATCTGCCCGAGGATCAGGGGGGCGCCGGCCTCGGGCTCATCGAGCTCGCCCGCGTGCTCGTCGAGGTCGGGAAGCGGGTCGCGCCCGTCCCGCTGGCGGTCCACGGCGCCTGCACCGCGCTGCTCGCCGCGCACGGCGTGACCGTCGGCGACCGGCTCTACGCCGCCGCGGTCGCCGAGGAGCGTGCGCACCTGCCGGCCGCACCCACCGTCACCGCATCGGCCGACGGCGCCCTGACCGGCGTGAAGACGCTGGTGCGCGCCGGCATGGCCGCGGACGCCCTGCTCGTCACGGCCACCGGTCCGTCCGGGCCGGGGGTCCACCTCGTCGACGTCACGGCGCCGGGCGTCGAGCGGGTCGCGCAGAGGACCAGCGACGGCGACGCCGCGGCCCTGGTGACCCTCTCCGGCGCCCTCTCCACCCCGGTGGGCGGCGGGGAGGCACCGGAGCGCCTCGGCCAGCTCCTCGTCGCCCTCGCCGCGGCCGAGCAGCTCGGCGTGACCGAGGGCGCACTGCGCCTGACGGCGGAGTACGCCAAGACCCGCGAGCAGTTCGGCCGCCCGATCGGCACCTTCCAGGCGGTCTCGCAGCGCCTGGCCGACGGGTTCATCGACGTCCTCGGCCAGCGACTCACCCTGTGGCAGGCGGTGTGGCGCCTCGAGGAGGGGCTGCCCGCGGCGAGCGAGGTCGCCACCGCGAAGCTGTGGGCCGCCGACGCGGGCCACCGGATCGCCCACACGACCGTCCACGTCCACGGCGGCGTCGGCATCGACCTCGACGGGGAGGCGCACCGCTACTTCACCAGCGGCAAGCGCTTCGAGTTCCTCTTCGGCGGCGCGACCGAGCAGGCGCTGGCGATCGGCCGGGCGTTCTCGGCGGCCGGGTAGTCCGCGGCGAGGACGAGCGAAGGACGGATCCAGCCCCGTGACGGTCCGTGACCTCCTCCTCGCCCGCGCCGACGACGACCGTCCGGCACTGCGCTGGCGGGATGCGGGCGCGATCCGCGAGCTCTCCTGGCGCCGGTACGTCGGCGCGGCGGCCCGCCTCGCGGAGCGGGTCGAGCGCGGGCTCGATCCGGCGCGGCCGCCGCACGTCGGGGTGCTGCTCCCCAACGGGCCGGCCTTCGCGCTGCACCTGGCCGCGGCCGGGCTGGGCGGCCACGTCCTCGTCGGGCTGAACACCACCCGTCGGGGCGCGGCCCTCGACGCCGACATCGCCAAGGCCGACTGCCAGGTCGTCGTCGACGCCGCGGACCTCGCGCTGGCGGCCCTCGCCGAGTCCGGCGACGGCGTGGTGCCGGACGCGTCGCCGACGCCCGACTCGCTGTTCATGCTGATCTTCACCAGCGGCACCAGCGGCTCGCCGAAGGCCGTGCGGGTGACGCACGAGAAGATCACCGGCCCCGGCACCCACCTCGTCGGCCGGCTCGGCCTCAGCGCCGACGACGTGCACTACGTGTCGATGCCGCTGTTCCACTCCAACGCCGTGATGGCGGGCTGGGCGCCGGCGCTGACCACCGGCGCCCCGTTCGCGGTCGCCGGCTTCTCCGCCCGCGGGTTCCTGCCCGACGTGCGAGACTTCGGCGCGACCTACGCCAACTACGTCGGCAAGCCGCTGACCTACGTCCTGGCCACCCCCGCACGGCCGGACGACGCCGAGAACCCGCTCCGGCTGGTCTTCGGCAACGAGGCCAACGACGCGGATATCGCGGCGTTCGCCACGCGCTTCGGGTGCGAGGTCGTCGACTCCTACTCCTCGACCGAGAACGCCGTCATCGTCCAGCGGCGCCCGGGCATGCCGCGCGGGTCCCTCGGCATGCCGCTGCCGGGGGTCGCGGTGCTGGACCCGGACTCCGGGGACGTCACCGCCGATGCCGAGTTCGACGCCTCCGGCCGGCTGCTCAACCCGGACCGGGCGATCGGCGAGCTGGTCAACACCACCGGTGCCGGAGCGTTCGCCGGCTACTACAACGACCCCGAGGCCGAGGCCGAGCGGATGCGCGGCGGCAGGTACTGGTCCGGCGACCTCGCCTACCGCGACGCCGACGGATGGGTGTACTTCGCGGGCCGATCCGGCGAGTGGCTGCGCGTCGACGGGGAGAACCTGGCGGCGGCCCCCATCGAGCGGATCCTGCTGCGGCACCCGGCCGTCGCCGAGGCGGCCGTGTACGCCGTACCGGACCCGAAGGTCGGCGACCAGGTCGCCTGCGCGCTCATCCTGCGCGGTCCGCTGACCCCCCGCGATCTCGAGACGTTCCTCGCCGAGCAGGCGGACCTCTCCCCCAAGGCCTGGCCGCGCTACGTGCGGATCGTCGGCGACCTGCCCCGCACGGCCACCAACAAGGTGGTCAAGCGAGAGCTGACGGCCGCCGGAGTCGCGCCGACCTCCGACCCACCGCTCTGGACACGCGCCGAGCGGGGCACGTCGTACGACTGACCGGGCCCGCGGCTCCGCCCGCATCAGCCGGCATCGGGCCTGCGTTCAGCGCAGCAGCGCCGCCGCCGGGCCACGCAGGCCGACGGCGAAGAAGCCCTCGTCCATGTCGGTGTACCAGACCTGGGCGCGCTCGACGTCCCAGGCCGGCTGGGACAGGGCCGCGGCGCCGTTGGGGCCGGGCTCGTTGAAGTACCCGACCTCACGGGGTCGGGTGACGTCGGAGATGTCGAACAGGCGCAGCCCGGAGCCGATCATCGAGCAGCCGGCGATCCTCGGGTCGTCGCGGGTGGGCACCGAGCAGTAGTGCCCCGTGTAGCTGCGCACGATGAGCCGTGCCCCCGGATCGCCCATGACGTCGTCGCGCACCAGCGGGTCGTGGACCTCGAGCCTCAGGTTGGACACGACCACCGGTGCGCGTGGGTCGGTGACGTCGATGATCCGCGCCGCTCCGACCGGGCTCCTCGGCGAGTTGATCCGGGTGAAGTCTCCGAAGAGGTCGCTGAACTCGTCGACCTCCAGGACGTACTGCCGGGCTCCCTGCGTGAACGGCTCCGCGACCTGCGGGATGGACGACTCCTCCCAGGCCAGACGGGACAGGGTGCGGATCGCGGGCCTCGGACGCCGGTCCTGGATGTCGGAGACGTCGAGGATGTCGAGACCGGCACCGTCGAGCAGCCCCCCGGTGAGGACGCTCGGGCTGCCGATGTTCGCTGCGTACATGGTCCGGCCGTCGTCGGACAGGCGCAGGCCGTGGTAGACGACGCCGGTCTTGGTGTGGAGGATGCGGGGCCGGCGGGGTTCGGTCAGGTCGACGGCGGTCAGCGTGAAGCCGGCGGCGCCCGCCGTCCAGAACGTCCGGCCGTCCGGCGAGAAGCCGCTCTCGTGGCCCATCACCCCCGAGAGCGTCGTCGACCTCAGCCGCGGCTTGCGGCAATCGCGACTGATGTCGTAGACGTCGAGGACGCCCGGCGCCGTGGCGAGGGTGCCCATCACCGCGGCGAGCAGACCCCGCTCCTGGTTGACCAGCAGCGACTCGTGGGGCTGGAGCATGGCCGGGGTCACCAGGTTCGCCGTCCGCACCGGCTTCGCCGGGTCGGTCATGTCGAGGACGACGACGCCGAGACCGGCACCGCCGGTGAGCAGGCCCGGGAGGTTGAGCCCGGCCATCAGCGCCGAGTCGTAGTACGCGCACGTGCGCCCGGTGGCGTCGGTGTAGCGCTGGACCTTGTAGCCGCCCGAGCCGAGCATCGACCGCTTGCCGTGGTGACCGATCTCCACGCTGTTGCACCGGTAGCCCTGTAGGGCCCGGCCCGAAGCGTGGTCGGCGGCCGGCACCCGGCCCTGCTCGGCCGTCTCCGGCAGGTCGCCGTCGGCGCACGTCGCCCGCGGCACGCCGCTCAGCGAGAGGTCGGCGCGCGACGAGCCCGCCGACACGACAGCGCCGGCGAGCACGAGCGTGGCGGCCGTCGTCGCCAGCGCCAGCCGGCGCAGTGGCCGAGCGTGCTCCCCCGCGGCCTCACGGCCCCTGCTGGTCCCCATGACCCCCATGCCGACCCCCATGTCGTCCGTGGTGCGCGGCATCGCCGCCGGGTGGGGCCACCCTCGCACGGCCGCCCCGCATCCGTCGACCGTCAGGCCCTCGGCCGGTGGTCCGGGCTCAGCCCGTGTAGGGCAGCTCCGTACGCCAGTCCGCCTCGTCCTGGTCGATCGCTGCGCGCAGCGCCCGGGCGACGTTGTCGGGCGCGAACGGCCCCTCCTTCTTGAGCAGGCCGCGCACGGTCACGGAGACGGCGCGGATGCCGTCGCCCTTCAGCGTCGCGTCGATGCTGTGCACGAGGTTCTGCACGCCGGCCTTCTGCACGCCGAGCGAGGCGGCGCCGTGCCACGGCCGGTCGGCGGCCATGCTGCCGGTCACGGTGACCCGGCCCCCGGGGCCCAGGAACGGCCGGGCCGCCTGGACGACCGTCAGCAGAGCGCCGACGCCCAGGCGGACGTCCTCGAGCAGCTCCTCCACGGTCAGGCTCAGCGGGTCCTTCTCGCGATAGGCCGACGGGTTGAAGTGGACGACGTCGAGATGTCCGAGGTGCTCGCCCATCCGGGTGACCGCGACCCGGGTCGCGGCGTCGTCGGTGAGGTCGACCACCGCGGAGCCGGCCACCGCCCCCGCCGCCTCGACCTCGGCGCGGAGCGCGGTCAGCACGTCCTCGTCGGCACCGAGCAGTCCGACGCTGCCGCCCTCCGCGGCGTACAACCGGGCGAGCGAGCCGCTCACCCCCGGGCCGGCTCCTGCGATCAACACGTTGCGGGTCATCCCGGCAGCGTAGTGCGCCGGCCGCGGTCCCTCGATGGGCTACTCCTCGCGGTCGCAGGCGTCGAGCTCCGCGCGCGGCCGCGTCGAGCCCGCGCCGACGATCATGCGCTCGGGCGTCAGCGCCGCGAGCTGGGTCGTCGTGAAGGACACCTGGGTCACCTCCGCGTCGCGATCGGAGTCGTAGGCGGTCAGCACGTAGGTGCGTCCCTCGGCCAGCGTGAGGCCCTCCGGTCCGGCCCAGTCCCAGGACGGAGCCACGAGGCTCAGCTCCACGCGGCCGTCCCGCGGCTCGGCCGCCCGCCAGGTGCCGACGACCGGGTTGGGCTCGTCGTCGCGCAGTCCGGTCCGGTCGCCGTGGACCTCGACCGTGTCGATGCGGCCGCGACAGACCTCGACCAATGCGACCGGGGCGCCGTCGGCGTCGACCCCCATCGCCGCGGTGCCGAGGACGTCGGCGTCCACGTCGTTCCCGCAGGCGGCGAGGGTCGTGGCGGCGGTGGCGAGAACGAGGGCCAGCCGGAGTCGCGAGGTGGGGTGCGAGGTCATGGCTCGATCCTGGCCGTCCGGTCTCCGCGACCGTTGAGTACCAGGGCTCAGCCTGCCGGGAGGTCCGGCAGCGGACCGACCCCCGACGCGACGGTGGGATCGACGGCGAAGCTCGGCCGCGCGCCGCCGCGCGACCCGGGGGTGAGCAGGCCGGCGCGCCGGCCGAGTCGCATCGCCGCGACCTTCGCCGCCGGCACCAGGCCCCGCTCGCGGGTCGAGCGCGGCAGCCGTCCCCACCGGTGGCGCAGGTAGTAGTTGGCCGCCCACAGGTGCTCGCGACGCGCCGAGTCCGCCGTCCAGTGCTCGGTGGAGAGCGAGACGTTGAGCCCGCCGACGTTCTCCACCCGGTGCGGACTGTTCTGCGGCCACCAGGCGACCTGGCCCGGCTCCAGCTCGAACACCGCCGCGTGGTCGTCGTACCCGAGGTCGAAGGGCAGCTCCTCCGCGGTGGCGCCGGCCACCAGCCGCTCCAGGTCGGCGTCGCTCACGAACCGCTCCGACCGGGGATAGACGTAGGCGCGCTTGCGGCCGCGCAGGTGCCAGAGCAGGTTGGGCTGGTTGTCCGCGTGGTAGTAGACCATCGCCGTCGGCGACGAGACGATCAGCGTCGCCGACGTGCGGATCGGCGCGAAGCCGGGCACGAGCGCACGGATCTCGTCGTAGAGCGTGTCGACGAGGCCGGACACGTCGCGGTCGTGGGCGTCGATGCCGACCAGGTTGAGCCACAGGTGCCCGCGCGCCACGATCTCCAGCAGCTCGGCCCCGGGCAGGTCGGTCTCCGCTCCGCGGCGCCAGTCCTCCACGCGCGTCGGGTCGTCGCCCATCGTGTAGGGATGCACGACGGAGCGCGGCAGCCGGTCCAGCAGGGCTGCCAGCGCGCCGTCGGTGAACATCGGCTGCTCGTGCAGCCGGTGCGTTGCCAGGTGCGGCCGGGAGCCGAACGCGGCGATGTCGTCGAAGCTCCACGGGAGCAGGTGCCGGTCAGTCACACCTCACAGGTGCGCGCCGGCCGCGAAAAGATCCACTCCCGCCGGATCGGCCACTCAGAGACCGGCGATGCCGTCGAGCTTCTTCACCGTCGCCTCGAACTCGGCGATGAGGTCGCCGATCACCTCGGCCACCGGGCGGACCTCGTTCATCCGCCCGACGATCTGGCCGATGGGCATGGAGATGACGTCCGGGTCGCCCGAGGCATTGATGCGGTTGTGCGCGTCGGCGACCAGGAGGTTCTGCAGCGGCATCGGCAGGGGCGCCGGCGCACCCTCCTCCGACCAGGCCTCGGTCCATTTCGTCTTGAGCAGCCGGGCCGGCTTGCCGGTGTAGATCCGCGTGCGGACCGTGTCGGACGAGGTCGCCCGCAGGAACGCGGTCTCCCAGCCCTTGTTGCCGGCGAGGTTGCGGTACTCCTCCGTGCCGAGCCAGATCGAGCCCGTCCACACCCCCTGCGCGCCGAGGGCGAGCGAGGCGGCGATCTGCCGACCCGACCCGATCCCGCCCGCGCCGAGCACCGGGACGTCGGGTCCGACCGCGTCGACGATGTCGGGGGTCAGCACCATGCTCGCGATCTCGCCGGTGTGCCCGCCCGCCTCGTAGCCCTGGGCGATGATGATGTCCACGCCGTTCGCGACGTGGCTCAGCGCGTGCTTGGGAGCACCCGCCAGCGCGGCGACCTTGAGGCCCGCCTCGTGGCACTGCTCGATCACGTCGACCGGCGGCGAGCCGAGCGCGTTGGCGATGAGCACCGGACGGTGCTGCAGGGCGACGTCCACATGGGAGCGCGCGACCGAGTGCAGCCAGCCGAGGACGCCCTCGCGCCCCTCGCCCTCCGGGAGCGGCGGGACGCCGAGCTTGAGCAGCGTCTCGTCGACGAACTTCCGGTGCTCGTCGGGGATGTACGACGACAGGTCGGCCGACGTGCCCTCGGTGGGGATCTTCATCGGCATGACCACGTCGACGCCGTAGGGCTTGCCGTCGGTGTTCTCGTCCATCCAGGTCAGCACCCGGTCGAGGTCGTCGGTGTCGTTGAACCGGACACAGCCGAGGACGCCGAGGCCACCGGCCCGGGACACCGCGGCAGCGACGTGCTCGGAGGGGGTGAACGCGAAGATCGGGTAGTCGATGCCGAAGGCATCGCAAAGCGTGGTGTGCATCAGGTGTTGGCTCCTGCGGTGGTGTCGGACCGGCGGTCGGCGAGGGCGAGCTCCTTGGCCCGCGGGTACTGCGCCTTGCCGGTGGCGTTGCGCGGGATCTCCTCGACGATGGTGAGGGCGCGCGGCAGCTTGTAGCCGGAGAGGTGGGAGCGGAGGAAGGTCCGCAGCTCCTCGAGCTCGACGGTGTGGCCCGGGCGCGGCTCGACGACCGCGGTCACGGCCTGGCCGTACGTGTCGTCGGGCAGGCCGACGACCAGGACGTCGTAGACCCCCGGGTGGGCCTTGATCGCCTGCTCGACCTCCTCCGGATAGACCTTCTCGCCGCCGGTGTTGATGCAGTTGGAGCCGCGGCCGAGCAGGGTGATCCGGTTGCCCTCCTCGATCCGAGCGTTGTCACCGGGGATCGAGTAGCGCACGCCGTCGATCTCGACGAACGTCTTGGCGGACTTCTCGGGGTCCTTGTAGTAGCCGACGGGGACGTTGCCCGCACGGGCGGTGCGACCGATCTTGCCGACGTCCTTGACCGGGTCGAGCGGCACGTTGTCGTCGCCGAGGATGACGGTCGTCGGCGGCAGCGAGACCACCGGACCGTCGGTCGACAACGCGCTCGCGTCCTGGAGCCCAGTGCCCTGGAAGCCCGTCTCGGACGAGCCGACGGAGTCGGTGAAGACCGCGTTCGGGAACGCCTTCATCCAACGCTCCTTGACCGACTTCGAGAAGATCGCCGCACTGGAGGCGATGGCGAAGAGCGTCTGTCCGTCGTAGCCCCCCGCCTCGTAGGCGTCGATCAGCGGCACGGCCATGGCGTCGCCGGTCATGAAGAGCATCTGGACGCCGTGCTTGTCGACGAGCTCCCAGGTGCGGACCGGGTCGAACTTGGGTTCCAGGATGGTGACCTGGCCGGCGAAGAGGTGCATGAGCAGCGACGCCTGCGCCCCGCCGTGCATGAGCGGGCTGAGGGGCAGCGTGACCAGGCTGTCCTCCCGCGCCTTCTTGGACTGGTCGTACTCCTCCAGCGGCTCGGACGTCATGAAGTCGATGCCGCCCCCCAGCACCCGCCAGAAGTCCTCGTGACGCCACATGACGCCCTTCGGGAAGCCGGTGGTGCCGCCGGTGTAGATGATGTGGATGTCGTCCGGGCTGCGCTCGCCGAAGTCGCGGGCGTCGGACTGACCGGCGAGGGCCTCCTCGAGCGTGATCCCGCCGAACGACGACAGGTCGCTCTCGTCGTCGGGCTCGAGCGGATTGGGGACCGCGATGATCGTCCGCAGGTCCGGGAACTTGGGCGCCACCTCGGCGACCAGAGGCGCGTAGACCCGGTCGTGGACCAGGCCCACGAGGTCCGCGTTGTCGAAGAGGTACTCCAGCTCGCCGGCGACGTAGCGGTAGTTGACGTTGATCGCGACGGCGCGGACCTTGAGGATGCCGATGAGCGCGATCACGTGCTCGATGCTGTTCTTGGCGTAGAGGCCCACGTGGTCCCCGGTGCCGATGCCCTGCGCCTGCAGGAAGTGGGCGAGCCGGTTGGACTCCGCCTCGAGCTCGGCGAAGGAGATGACGCGGTCCCCCACCTGCACGGCGGGCTTGTCGGGCACGGCGTCGACGGCGTGTTCGAAGAGATCGGCGATGTTCAGGGCCACGAGGGCGACAGTAGAACACGTTTCACTTTTTCGCTAGCGTTGTTCACATGTCCGCTACTGATGCCGTCACCGACGCCTCCCCCGACTGCCTCGTCGAGCAGGACGGCCACAAGCTGGTCGTCACGATGAACCGGCCGGAGCGCCGCAACGCCCTGTCCAGCGAGATGCTGCGGATCATGGAGTCCGCGTGGGACCGGGTCAACGAGGACCCGGAGATCCGGGTCTGCATCCTCACCGGCGCGGGCGGGTTCTTCTGCGCGGGCATGGACCTCAAGGCAGCCGACGACAAGCCGCCCTCGGAGAGCTTCGAGTCCGGCGCCTACGACCCGACCACGATCAAGGGCCTGCTCAAGGGCTTCCGGCTCACCAAGCCGCTCATCGCCGCGGTCGAGGGACCGGCCATCGCGGGCGGCACCGAGATCCTGCAGGGCACCGACATCCGGGTCGCGGGCGAGTCGGCGAAGTTCGGCGTCGCCGAGGCCCGCTGGTCGCTGTACCCGCTCGGCGGGTCCGCGGTCCGACTCCCCCGCCAGATCCCCTACACCGTCGCCGCGGAGCTGCTGCTCACCGGCCGCACCCTCGGCGCCCCCGAGGCCAAGGAGCTCGGCCTGATCGGCCACGTCGTCCCCGACGGCGAGGCGCTGGCGAAGGCGCACGAGATCGCGGACAGGATCGCCGCCAACGGCCCGCTCGCGGTCCAGGCGATCCTCAAGACGATGCGCGACTCCGAGGGCAAGCACGAGGAGGAGTGCTGGGCGGACGACGCCAAGGTCGGCGCCGCGGTGTTCTCCTCCGAGGACGCCAAGGAGGGCCCCCGAGCCTTCCTCGAGAAGCGGGCGCCACGGTTCGAGGGGCGGTGACCTCACCGGGCAGGACCGCGACCGAGGAGGAGTGACTCGGGCGCACCCGGGCAGCATGGCGGCATGGGTGTCCTCGCCGTCCTGATGTTCGCCGTCACCGCGCTGGTCGTCGTGGCGCTCGTCGTGCTCCTCGCGCTCGGGGTCTCGGCCGCCGCGAAGCGCGCCGCCGAGCGGCGCGCGGGCCTCGCGGCCTTCGCGCGCGACCGCGAGTGGGAGTTCCGCCCGAGCGACCCGGCTCTCGTCGAGCGCTTCGCCGGCGCCCCCTTCGGCCGCGGGCACGCCCGCCAGGCGACCAACGTGCTCCTCGGCCGGTACGACGGTCGCGCGTTCACGGCGTTCGACTACCAGTTCACGACCGGCTCCGGCGAGGACTCCTCGCGCCATACCTACTCGGTGCTCGCGCTCAACCTGGGCGTTCGCGCTCCCGACCTCGCCGTAGGCCCGACCAGCACCCTGCGCCGCTGGGTGGACTCCCTGACGGGACGCGACATCGAGATCGGGGATCCGGCCTTCGACGCCGCCTACACGGTCCACTCCTCGGCGCCGGAGTTCGCCGCGGACGTCCTGCTGTCCGACGTACGCGACGTGATGCGGCATCACCCCGCCCTGTCCTGGCGGATCACCGGCGACTCGCTGCTGGTCATCCGCGCCGGCGCCCACACGCCCGCGGAGGTGGACGCGAAGCTGCACCTCATGGATGCCCTGCTCGACCGGATTCCGGGGCGCGTCTGGGACCGGCTGCGGGGCGAGCAGCCCCGCTGACCGGTCGCCGACCGCCCGACGTCAGCGCCCGGGCCGCCCTCCGGGCCTCGCCCGGCGTTGCGCCCCGGGCAGCATCCGCGGCACCAGGCCACGGCTGACGACCACCGCGAGATGGCCGGCGAGGGCCGCGTAGAAGACCAGGTGGGCGGCGACGTGGAGGGCGACCAGGTCGTCGGAGCCGGCGATCAGGAGCAGCCCGGAGAGCGGCATCGCGAACAACGAGACCAGGAGGGCGACCTCGGTGGCGTGCAGGACTCGGCGTCCGGCCCGCCCGAGCCGGGGGTCCCACGGCGGCAGCGGCGTGAGTCGGCGCCAGGCCGACCGGGCCACGGCCAGGGCGAGCAGGAGGGCGCCGAGCACGACGTGGAGCGCGCTCGGCGCGCCCTCGTCCGCCTCGGCAGCCTCCTCCCGGGCGTCCTGGCGCGCCTCGCACCGCTCCTCGAGGCGGTCGAGGCGCTCGTCCTCCACGTCGCTGGTGTCACCGCCGCTGCGGTCCTCGCCCACGGGATCGCAGTCGACCCGGGCGACCCGGGCTTCGGTCGCCATGGTGTAGCCGACGACGAGCTGCGCCGCGAGCAGCAGCACCGTCAGCCAGTGCAGCGTGCGGGTGACCGCGCCGTAGCCGTGCTCGCCGTTGCGCAGCCGCATGACGTGGGCACGGTCGCCGGGCTCAGCGCCCGGTGCGCTTCGCCGTCCAGCGCAGGGGGTCACCCGCGTCGTTGCCGCGCTGGCACACGCCGACCTCGTAGGACAGCGTGCCCGCCTTGACCTTGTTCTTCTTCGCGACGAGCCTGCCGCCGACCTCGACGTGGTACTCCGTGCCGTCCTGCGTGCCCGCGAACACGCCGTGGAACCGACCGTTCCGCTTCACCTTCATGGTCGGCATGGACTGCGAGATCAGCTGGACGTAGGGCGGGTAGGACACGCAGATCACGTTCATCGTGACCAGCCAGTTCTGGATCTTGCGGCCGTTCTTGCTGACCTTGAAGCTGATGTCCACCGCGTCGATCGGGTTGTCGGGCGCAGGCACCTCCGCGCCGGCGTACGTGCCGCCGGGTCCCTTCGGGCCGGCTGCGGCGTGGACCGGCGTGGCGGACGACGAGCACAGCAGCGCGACGGCCAGGAACGCCACCGCGACTGCCCGAGAGAGAGGACGCATGCCGAGCATGATAGTGCCGGCAGGTCCCGACGCCACGGGCCGCCGCGCGGACGCCGCTTGCTTCACCGGGGCTACATCGGAGGATCGACGAGGTCGACGCCGACGATCTGCTTGCCCGCATAGAACTCCAGGACGTCGGCGTCGCCGTGCCCGCCCAGACCGCTGTCGCCGAAGAAGCTCTGCGCAGAGTCGGCGCACATGTCGAGCAGGCTGGTGCCGTTGACCTTCACCTCGCCGGCCTCGATGCGGCCACCGACCGCGATCGCCCGCTCGACGTCGCCGCCGAACACATAGCCGGCCAGCCCGTGCGGACCGGTGTTCGACCTCACGAGGGCGTCCTCGACCGTCGTGAACGGCTCGATCGCGATCATCGGGCCGAACACCTCGCCGGGCAGATCGACCTGACCGGACGACGAGACGACTGTCGGGGCGACGAACCACCCCGCGCCGGGCAGATCCGGCCCCTGGGCGGCGGTCGCACCGGACGCGACCAGGTGCTCGCGCTGCGCCACCAGGTCGTCGCGTCGCTGGCGGAACGCCATCGGGCCGACGTCGGTGCCCGCGTCGAGGGCCGAGCCGACCCGCGTGCGCCGCAGCCGCTCGGCCAGGCCCTCCACCAGCTCGGCGTGCAGGCTCCGGTCGGCGAGGACCCGGCGCGGCGCCTCGCACCACTGTCCGTTCAGCTTGGTCATGCCCGCGGCGAGATCCTCGACGGTGGCCGCGAGGTCGGCATCGGCCAGCACGATGGCCGGGTTGTTGGACCCCAGCTCGAGGCGCAGCCGGGTCAGATGGGGAGCGCTCGCCTGGGCGATGAGCCGGCCCGTGGCCGTGGACCCGGTCATGGAGATGGCCTTGATCCGCGCGTCGCCGCAGATCTGCTGACCGACCTCACCACCGCCGAGGACCAGCGAGAAGACACCGGTCGGCAGACCGGCCCGCACCGCCGCGTCCGCGAGGAGCTGGGCGCTCCACGGCGACGCCGGTGACGGCTTGAGCACGACCGGCGCTCCGGCGACGAGTGCGTACGCCATCTTCTTGACGGCCACGGCCGCCGGGGCGTTCCACGGGGCGATGAGGGCCGTGGGACCCCACGGCACCCGTCGCAGCCGCACCGGCCCCTGCGTGGCTGCGAGGTCGGCCGACTCCCCGCGTCGCTCGGCCAGCTCGATCGCCGTGCGGACGGTCCCGGCCAGGCTGGACGCGAACAGCGTGGTCTCCCGGAGTGTGACGCCGCTGTTGAGGGAGTCGAGCTCGGCGATCGCCGCCTGCTGCTCGTCGATGAGGTCGGCGAGGCGGTGGAGCAGCGCGGCCCGCCCGGCGAGGCCCAGGTCGCGCCACGCACCGGCGGTGTGCGCGGACCACGCGGCGGCCAGTGCCCGCTCGACCTGCTCGGGCGAGGACGACCGGTTGCGCTGCAGCGGCGCGCCCGTGTTCGGGTCGTGCAGCACGTCGTCGAGCTCGACGGCCGAGAGCTCCGGCGTGCCGCCGATCCAGGTCTCGAGCGTGGGAGGGGTGAACGTCACGTCAGATCCTGTCGAAGTAGCGGTCGAGGTCCCAGTCGTTGACGCTGCTCAGGAAGGAGCGCCACTCGTGGTCCAGGAGGATGCGGAAGTGCTCGACGACCTCGTCGCCGTACTCCGCCCGGGCGAACGACGAGGTGGCGAACGCCTTCGCGGCCTCGCCGAGGTGCAACGGGACCTCGGCGTCGATCGGTGATGCGTAGCCGCTGCCCTCGGTCATCGGCGGCGGGGTCACGCCCTTCGCCATGCCCTGCCGTGCCGAGCAGAGCAGGCCGGCGAGCGTGAGATAGGGATTCGTGTCGGCGCCCGGCAACCGGAACTCCAGGCGCAGGTCCCGCGGACGGCCGCCCACGACGCGCACCGACGTCGTGCGGTTGTCCAGGCCCCAGGTGCGTCCCCAGCCGGCGACGTCGGCACCGTTCGCCCGGCGGTAGGAGTTGACCGTCGGGGCGTACCACGCCATGAACGTCGGCACCTCCTGCAGGATGCCGCCGATCGCGTGGTGCATCCTCTCCCCCAGGTGGTGCGGGGCGTCGTCGTCCCAGAAGACCGGGCGGCCCTCGTCGTCGACGACCGAGAAGTGGACGTGGCACGACGACCCCGGCTGCCCGCCGTTCAACGGCTTGGCCATGAAGGTCGCGCTCATGCCGGCGGCGGTGGCGCTGTCGCGGACCGCGAGCTTGTAGAGAGCGTGGCGGTCGGCCATCTCGAGGGGGTCGCCGTAGCGGAAGGTCATCTCCCACTGTCCCGTGCCCCACTCCGACTGCGCCGCCTCCATCTCGATGCCCGACGCCTTGAGGTCGGCGCGGAGCTTGCGGAAGAAGGGCTCGTAGGTGTTGCCCTCGTGGATCATGAAGTCGGCCGGGACGATCGTCGTCGGCTCCAGGTCGCGGAAGCCCGACCGCCGCAGCTCGCGTGGCTCGTTGCGGAACAGGTAGAACTCCAGCTCGGTGCCCATCTGGGCGCGGAGGCCGTCGGCGCCGAAGCGCTCGATCTGCTGGCGCAGGATGACCCGCGGCGAGAGCGGCAGGTACTCACCCTTCGCCCCGTCCCACGGGTCGGCGAGGCAGATGGCGATGCCGTCGAGCCAGGCGGCGCGCCGCAAGGTGCTCAGGTCGGGCCGGAAGGTGACGTCCGGAACGCCGTTGTGCATGCCGCACAGCGGGAAGACGTCGGCCTCGACGAGTCCGAGGTCCTGGGTCAGGTCCCACGCGTACACGCACGTGCAGACCTCGACCCCGTCCTCGACGACGCGGTCGAAGGACTCGACCGGCACCCGGCGGCCGACCAGGCGGCCCTGGAGGTCCGGCGATGCGACGACGACCGTGTGGATACCCTCGGCGACGAGGTCGGCGGGCTCCAGCAGCCAGGCCGCGCTCATCGGGTCAGCCACCCGCCGTCGACCGGCAGCTGGATGCCGTCGATGAACGATGCCTCGTCCGAGAGCAGGAACGAGACAGCGGCGGCGATGTCGCTCGGCTGCCCGACGCGGGGCACCAGGAGCCGCTGCTTCATGAACTCCAGGCCGGCCTCCGAGGTGACCATCTCGAGGTCGAAGAAGTCCGTGGCGACCGGTCCGGGCGCGACGCAGTTGACGCGGATGTTGTCGGGCGCCAGTTCGATCGCGAGCGCCTTCGTCAGCATCGGCACCCCGCCCTTGCTCGCGTTGTAGTGCGGCTGGGTCGTGGTGCCGGACGTGACGACCGCGATCGCCTCGACGGTGGACAGGTTGACGATGGCGCCACCGCCCGAGCGGGCGATGAGCGGCGCCACCACCTGGGCGACCACGAACTGGCCCTTGAGGTTGACGTCGAGCACGAGGTCCCAGGCGTCGTCCGTCAGGTCGCGGAACGAGTGCGGCGTCACCAGGCCGGCGTTGTTGACCAGCAGGTGCAGGGCGCCCCAGCTCTCCTCGACCGTGCGCACCGACGCGGCGACGGCCTCCCGGTCGCGTACGTCGACCGCGGCGGCGAGCGCGACGCCGCCGTCGTCCTCGATCGCCTTCACCGTGGCCTCGGCCAGCGCGAGATCGATGTCGGTCACCATCACGCGGGCGCCCTCGCGCGCCAGCCGCAGCGCGGTCTCGCGACCGATGCCCGAGCCGGCACCCGTGATGTAGGCGTTCTTGCCGCCGTGGACTGCGGTCATGCTGCACTCTCCTGAAGCTTGTGGGCGACACTCGCGTCGACCAGCCAGTTGAAGATCGGATCTGATGCGAAGCACTCGGGGTGCCATTGGATGCCGACGACCGGGCGGTCGGCGACCTCGAACGCCTCCACCACCCCGTCGCCCGCGCGGCCCGTGACCACGACGTCGCGACCGGGTCGATCGACGGCCTGGTGGTGGAAGGAGTTGACGACCGCCGCCGGCCCGTAGAGGGACTCGAGCATCGAGCCGGCGGTGAAGGAGACGCCGTGCGAGCGGTGCGCGCGCGGGTAGGCGTACGAGGCGTGCGACTCGCCCTCGCCGATCGGCAGGTCCGCCACCAGCGTGCCTCCGAGCGCCACGTTGAGGAGCTGGGCACCGCGACAGATGCCGAGCATCGGCACGCCCGCACCGAGCCCCTGCGCGGCGAGGTCGAGCTCGAACTGGTCGCGCAGCGGCTCGAGCCCGCCGGAGCGGGGATGCGGCACGCCGCCGTACCGGCGCGGGTCCACGTCGGCTCCGCCGACGAAGATGACGCCGTCGACGAGGTCGAGGACGTCGTCGGGACGCATGTCCAGCGGCAGGTGCAGGGGGATGCCCCCGGCGTCGAGCACGGAGGTCGCGTACTCGCTCATGTAGATGTCGAGAGGTGCGTCCTCGAATCCCATCGGCACGCCGATGATCCGCGCCGCCATGCGCCGGCCGGTCAGGCCGATGACCGGCCGGACCCCGGGCCCCCTCACCGCCTCTCCTCCGCGGTGTCCCCGCCACCCGCCGCCTGACGGCGTGCTGAGCCCTGTCGGCCGACCATGACCACTCTCCTGTCCGTACCGAGGCGACGTGACCGCCTGCATTGGCACATACGGTAGACCAATGGGCCACGGTGGTCCAGCAATTCGGCCAAGATCGCCCTCCACGCGGGGCAACTCTCCGCGGTCCGGCGGAGGATCGCCGCAAAAGTTCTCACGGAAAGTCTCGCCATGGACCATTGGCCTATATTACGGTCCATGCCATCAATATTGGGACCACCGAGGAGAACCCATGACGGCAGAACGGCGAGACTCCCTCAAGGCCGACAGCATCACCCCCTGGGGCATCGTCTTCATGGTCGTGGCGACAGCGGCGCCACTGACCGCGATGGCCACCGCGCTGCCCCTGGTCGTGGGCTTCGGCAACGGCGTGGCCGCGCCCGGCACCTTCCTGCTCGTGGCGGTCGTCCTCGCGCTGTTCGCCGTCGGCTACACCTCGATGAGCGCCCACGTGGTCAACGCCGGGGCGTTCTACGCCTACATCAGCGCCGGCCTCGGCCGCCGGATCGGCATGGCTGCCGGGCTGGTCGCCGTGGTCGCCTACAACGTGCTCACGATCTACGTCGTGGGCCTCATCGGCTACTTCTCCCAGCAGACCTTCGAGGCGCAACTGGGGCTGGACCTGCCCTGGTGGCTGTTCTCGGCGGTCGCGCTGGCGATCGCGCTGGTCATCGGGATCCGCGGCGTCGAGCTGAACGTCCGGGCCCTGGGGATCATCCTGCTCGTCGAGACCGGGGTTCTGGTGCTCTTCGACCTCGTGGCCCTCGCCCGGCACGGTCTGGACGTCCTGCCGGCGGAGTCGTTCTCGCCGAGCGAGGTCGTGTCCGGCTCCCCCGGCCTGGCCCTGCTCTTCGCGGTGACGTGCTTCATCGGCTTCGAGGCGACCGCGATCTTCGGTGAGGAGGCGCGCGACCCGCACCGCACCGTGCCGAAGGCGACCTATCTGGCGATCAGCGTGATCGGCACCCTCTACGTGCTGACGGCGTGGGTCCTGGTGGGCACCAACGGCGGCACGAACGCCGGGGACGTGGCCGCGACCGACCCGGGCGCCTTCACCCTCGACGCGATGGCCTCGGTGCTCGGCAGTGGCTCGACGACGGTGATCGACTGGCTCCTGCTCACCAGCCTGCTGGCCGTGCTGATGGCACTGCACAACATGTCGTCGCGCTACCTCATGGCCTTCGGCCGCGAGGGCGTGCTCCCCCGCTACCTCGCCCGCACCCACCCGGAACGGCAGACCCCGCAGGCGGCGGGAGTCACCCAGGCCGCCATCGTCGCGATCGTGGCGCTCGTCTACGTGATCGCGGGCGCCGACCCGTACGTCGACCTCGGCTCCCAGGCCGCCGGGATCGGCTCACTGTCCGTCATCATCCTCATGGCCCTGTGCTCGTTCTCGGTGCCGTTCTACTTCCGGCGCCGCGGGGCCGTGCGCCCGTGGCACCACGTGGTCGCCCCCGTTGCGGCCGCCCTGGCGCTGGCCTACTTCGCCTTCGTGATCCTCGACAACTACGCGGTCGTGACCGGCAGCGACTCCGACCTCGTCAACGCGATGCCGCTGCTGATCCTCGCGACGGCGGTCGTGGGCTTCGTGGTCGGATCCCGTCAGCGGCGCGCGCCGATCCTGGACGCCGTGGCGCACGGCGACCAGACGGAGTCACCGACCCCGACCTCCTAGGATGACCTCGACATGGCCGACACACCGCTGGCGCGCACTCCCGCGACCCTCCGCCCCGATCACCCGCTCGCGGGCTACGCCGACGTCGTCGACCTGATCCGGCGCGAGATCTCGCTGGGGCGACTCCTCCCGGGCGACAAGCTGCCGGCGGAGCGCAAGCTCGCCGAACGGCTCGGCGTGGCGCGGGAGACGCTCCGCCAGGCCTTCCGGGTCCTCGAGGGCAGCGGTCAGATCCAGATCGTGCGCGGCAACGCGGGCGGGGCGATCATCCAGGACAACAGCGTCGCCCCGGAGGTCGCGCTCCACGAGCTTCGGCAGCGCCGGACCGCCCTGCTGAGCCTGATCGAGTTCCGTCGCGAACTCGAGTCGGTGGCCGCTCGACTCTCCGCCACACGCCGCACCGACGAGGACCTCGCGGAGATGAGGCACGCCCAGGAGACCCTGCGCTCGGTCGACAACAAGGACGAGTTCCGTCGCGCGGACACGGTCTTCCATCTCGCCGTGGCCCGAGCGGCGGGCAACCAGCACCTCGCGGCCGCGATCGAGGACAGCCGGGCCAGCATGTTCCAACCGGTCGACCTGGCCGACTTCGAGGTGATCAAGGAGTCGAGCCACGCCCAGCACCAGTTCGTCCTGGACCTGATCGCCGAGGGCGACGGGGAGGCGGCCTCGGCGGCGATGCGGCGCCACATCGACTCCTCCCGCGACGAGATCCTGCGTCTCATCGACGAGTGACGGCGCCTGATGGGGCCCGCCGCTCGCCCCGGGCGGAGCGCCGTCCCGGTCAGCCGATGGAGCGCTCGCCCGTCCAGAATCGGGACCGCAGGGCCTTCTTGTCCGGCTTCCCCAGCGCGGTGAGCGGCAGCGCGTCGACGGCGATCACGTCCTTCGGCGCCTGCACCGAGCCCTTGCGCTCCTTGACCGCGTCCTTGATCTGCGCGACGACCTCGTCGGTGAGCTCGTAGCCCTCGCGCAGCACCACGACCGCGGTGACGGCCTCGCCGAACTTCTCGTGCGGGGTGCCGATGACACCGACCTGGGCGATCGCCGGGTGCTCGGCGACGACGTCCTCGACCTCCCGCGGGAAGACGTTGAACCCGCCGGTGACGATCATGTCCTTGGTCCGGTCGACGATGTACCAGAAGCCGTCCTCGTCCTCGCGGGCGACGTCGCCGGTGTGCATCCAGCCGTCGCGGAAGGTCTCGGCGGTCGCCTCGGGCAGTTGCCAGTAGCCCGCCGACAGCAGCGGTCCGGCGACGCAGATCTCCCCCGGCTCGCCCTGCGGCACGGGGTTGCCGGACTCGTCGAGCAGGGCCGCCCGCAGGTACGCCGAGGGCCGGCCGCACGAGGTGAGGCGGCGCTCGACCGGGGTGCCGTCGGCGTCGACGTGATCACCCTTCGGGAAGTAGCTGATGACCATCGGCGCCTCGGACTGGCCGTAGTACTGGGCGAAGATCGGCCCGAACCGCTCGATCGCCTCCTTGAGCCGGACCGGGTTGATCGCAGAGGCGCCGTAGTAGACGGTCTCCAGCGAGGACAGGTCGCGGGTACGGGAGTCGGGGTGGTCCATCAGCGCGTAGAGCATGGTCGGCACGAGCATCAGCGAGTTGATCCGCTTCTCCTCGATCGTGCGCAGGACCTCGGCGGGATCGAAGCGCGACGAGACGAAGAGGGTCCCGCCCTTGAGCACGACGGGGACGAAGAAGGCGGCGCCGGCGTGGGACAGGGGCGTGCACATGAGGAAGCGGGGCTCCTCCGGCCACTCCCACTCGGCCATCTGGATCTGCGCCATCGTGGAGAACGCGCGCACCGTGCCGATCACCCCCTTCGGCTTGCCCGTGGTGCCGCCGGTGTAGGTGATCGAGGTGATGTGGTCGGGCTCGAGGAGGGCTGCCTGGAACGGCTGCGGCTCGAAGGAGGCCGCCACCTCGGTGAGGTCGGTGCCGACCTCCGCGAGCTCCGGCGGGACCGGGCCGATGGTCAGCACCTGCTTGAGCCCCGGGCACTTGCCGAGCAGCTCGACGGCCCGAGCTGCGAAGTACGGGTCGATGACCAGCGTGGTGATGCCGGCGTCGTTGATCACGTAGGCGTGGTCGTCCGCCGAGCCGAGCGGGTGCAGCGACGTCCGCTGGAAGCCCTGGGTCTGCCCCGCGCCGAGGATGAAGAGGACCTCGGGGCGGTTGAGCGCGAGCAGGGCGCCCGGCGTACCCCGTCCGGCGCCGAGGGACTCGAAGGCCTGGATGTACTGGGAGATCCGCTCAGCGGTCTCGCGGCCGGTCAGGGTCACGTCGCCGAGGTGAACGATCGGGCGGTCGGCGTGCCGCTTGAGGGCGGCGACCATCAGGTGGCCGTTGTGGGCGGGCGTGCGGAGCGTGTCGGTCACCGTCGCAGACTAGAACGTGTTCTAGTGCCAGGCAAGGGGGCCCGACGCCTTCGGCACGGACGCTCCTACGACGCCGGCCTCCGCTCGACCGGCGGGACCAGAGGACGCACGCCGCCGAGCCGCCGATGGAAGCGGACCTGGTCGGCATGGGCGTCGAGCACCTGCCACAGCGCGCGGTGCGCGGACCACGGCAGCGGGTCGTCACCGTGGGCCCACCGCTCCCCGAAGCTGATCCACACCGGCACCCAGGTCTCGGCACAGGCCCAGGCGCCGCGCTGCGCCTCGACGAGGCGGCGGCGCACCTGGAACTCGGTGCGTGGACCGTCGACGCAGATCGGCGCCGTGCGCACCGGCCACACCCACAGGTCCAGCTCCACGAGCTCCATCTCGAGCTCCGGCAGCAGGGCGGGGTCGACCAGCACCGTGGCGACATTCTCGTGCGGCTCGCGCCTCATGCCGAGGACGGTAGCCCGCATCGCCGACACGGAACAGGGCACGGACCGCGTCCGCGGCGTGAAGTTCAGGCGAGCAGCTCCGCGATCCCCCGGACCTCGGCGGCACTGCGGCACGACAGCAGCAGCGTCGTCACCCCGGTCTCCTCCCACTGCGCGACCCGCTCCTTCACCTCCGACGGAGTGCCGATGATGTGCATGTCGTCGACGAGCTCGTCGGGGATGAGGGCGGTCGCCTTGTCCTTCTCGCCGGACAGGTAGAGCTCCTGCACCTCGTCGGCCAGGTCGCCATAGCCCATCCGCGTGAAGACCTGCTTGTGGAAGTTCTGCTCCTTGGCCCCCATCCCGCCCATGTAGAGCGAGACGAACGGCTTCATCCCGTCGACGACCGCCTGCTTCTGCTCCTGCGTCTCGACGATCTGGAGATGACAGGTGGCGGCGATCTCGAAGTCGGCCCGCGTACGCCGCGCACCCGGGCGGGCGAAGCCCTCGTCCAGCCACGGCTGGTACATCCCCGCGCTCCGGGGCGTGTAGAAGATCGGGATCCAGCCGTCGGCGATCTCGGCGGTCTGGGCGACGTTCTTCGGGCCCTCCGCACCGAGCCAGATCGGCAGGTCCGCGCGCAGCGGGTGCACGATCGGCTTGAGCGGCTTGCCGAGACCGACGGCGCCCGGCCCGGCGTACGGGAGGGGGTGATGGGGACCGGCGTTCGTCACCGGCGCCTCGCGGGCCAGCACCTGCCGGATGATCGAGACCACCTCCCGGGTGCGGGCGAGCGGCTTCGCGAACGGGACGCCGTACCAGCCCTCGACGACCTGCGGCCCGCTGACGCCCATACCGAGGACGACCCGCCCGCCGGTCAGGTGGTCGAGGGTGAGCGCGTGCATCGCGATCGACGTCGGCGTCCGTCCGGACATCTGCACGATGGACGTGCCGAGCCGGACGCGCGAGGTCTCGCGGCCCCACCAGGCCAGCGGCGTGAACGCGTCGCTCCCCCATGCCTCCGCGGTGAAGATCGCGTCGAAGCCCGCGTCCTCCGCCGCCGCGACCAGCTCGCCGACCCCCTGCGGCGGTTGCGCGGACCAGTACCCCAGCTGCAAGCCCAGTTTCATGGCTGCATCATGCCCGGCCCGCGGACACGTTTCTAGAACGTGTTTCACTTTTGGGCAGAACATGTTTCACTTCGGATCATGAGTCGCACCCTCTCGGCGCCGGTCACGGTCGCCTTCGACTACACGCGATCCACCGGGCCGGTCGTCGGCCGCTTCCTCTCCGGCCTTCGCGACGGGGTGGTCGTGGGCGGACGGACCTCGGCCGGCCAGGTCGTGGTCCCCCCGCTCGAGTTCGACCCCGTGACCCACGAGGCGACGACCGAGTTCGTGGAGGTCTCCTCCGTCGGCACGGTCACGTCGTGGACCTGGGTCCCCGAGCCGGTGAAGGACCAGCCGTTCGACCGTCCGTTCGCCTTCGCGCTGGTCACCCTCGACGGAGCCGACGTGCCGCTCCTGCACGCCCTGGACGTCTCCTCGCCGGACGAGGTCACGACCGGGATGCGGGTGCGGGTGCGCTGGGCCGCGGAGCGGGTCGGGCACATCAACGACATCGCGTGCTTCGAGCCGCTGGCGCCCGGCGAGACCGAGGCGAGCGCCCCGGCCGCCGCCGGCGACGAGCCGGTCACCGGCGTGGTCACCCCCGTCTCGCTCGACTACCAGTACGCCGCGTCCCCGGAGGAGTCGCTGTTCTACCGCGGGCTCAACGAGGGCCGCATCATGGGCCAGCGCTGCCCGACCTGCCAGAAGGTCTACGTCCCGCCGCGCAGCGCCTGCCCCTCCGACGGCACGCCGACCGCCGAGGAGGTCGAGCTCGCGCAGACCGGCACCATCACGACCTTCTGCGTGGTCAACGTGCCCTTCCTCGGCCAGAAGATCACCCCGCCGTACGTCTCGGCCTACGTCCTCCTCGACGGCGCCGACATCGCGCTGCTGCACCTGATCCTCGGCGTCCCCGCCGAGGAGGTGCGGATGGGCATGCGGGTCAAGGCCGTCTGGAAGCCCGAGGAGGAGTGGGCCTACTCCCTGGAGAACATCGACCACTTCGCGCCGACCGGCGATCCGGACGCCGACTTCGACACCTACAAGCACCACCTCTAGACGGGAGAAACGGACAGATGCGTGACGTCGCCGTCGTCGGGTTCGCCCAGCGACAGATGCCCCAGTTCGACGGGTCACCGACCTGCGTCGAGCTCCTGGTCCCGGTCTTCAGGGAGCTCTACGAGCAGACCGGCTGGACCCGCAAGGACGTCGGGTTCTGGTGCTCCGGCTCCTCCGACTACCTGGCCGGCCGCTCGTTCTCGTTCGTCCAGGCCGTCGACGCCATCGGCGTCATCCCGCCGGTCAACGAGTCGCACGTGGAGATGGACCTCGCGTGGGCCATGTACGAGGCCTGGATCAAGATCCAGACCGGCGAGGTCGACACCGCCCTCGTCTACGCCTTCGGCAAGAGCTCGGCCGGCGTGCTGCGCCGTACCCTCGCCCTCCAGCTCGAGCCCTACACGATGACGCCCCTGTGGCCCGACACCGTGTCCCTCGCCGGTCTCCAGGCTCGCGTCGGCATCGATGCGGGCCTGTGGGACGAGCGCGCCATGGCCGCGGTCGCGAACCGCTCGCTCACCGATGCCGAGAAGAACGAGCACGCCGTCCGGAAGGGCGGATCGTCCGTCGAGGAGCTCCTGGCGCGCCCGATGTACGCCGACCCGCTGCGCAAGCACGACTGCTCCCCCGTCACCGACGGGGTGGCGGCCCTGGTGCTCGCGGCCGGCGACCGGGCACGCGAGGTCCGCGAGCGTCCCGCCTGGCTGACCGGCATCTCCCACTACGTCGACCCGATGGGCATGGGCGTGCGCGACCTGACCCGGTCGCCGTCGGCCCAGCGGGCCGGTGCCGCGCTCGATCTCGGCGGCGTCGAGGTGGCCGAGCTGCACGCGCCCTTCAGCCACCAGGAGCTCATCCTCCGCGCGGAGCTCGGGCTCGGCGACGACGTCGTCATCAACCCCTCGGGCGGCGCGCTCGCCAGCAACCCCATGTTCTCCGGCGGTGGCATCCGCGTCGGCGAGGCAGCGACGCGGATCTGGTCGGGTGAGGCCGACAAGACCCTCGCCCACGCCACCAGCGGCCCCGCCCTGCAGCAGAACCTCGTCTGCACCCTGGAAGCCTCGACCGAAGGAAGGCAGATCTGATGGGCAAGCAGCCCGCAGCCATTATCGGCGTCGGCCAGACCCACCACCGCGCGAAGCGCGAGGACGTCTCCATGGCCGGCCTGTGCCGCGAGGCCATCGACCGCGCGCTCCGCGACGCCAACCTGACGCTCGACGACATCGACGCGATCGTCGTCGGCAAGGCACCCGACCTGTTCGAGGGCGTGATGATGCCCGAGCTGTTCCTCGCCGAGGCGCTCGGGGCGGCCGGCAAGCCGCTGCTGCGCGTCCACACGGCCGGCTCGGTCGGCGGCTCGACCGCCATCGTCGCGTCCTCGCTGGTCCAGGCCGGCGTCCACAAGCGGGTGCTGACGGTCGCCTACGAGAAGCAGTCCGAGTCCAACGCGATGTGGGCGCTCTCCGTGCCGCTGCCGTTCAACATGCCGGTCCACGCGGGAGCCGGCGGCTACTTCGCACCGCACGTGCGCTCCTACATCCGGCGCTCCCAGGCACCCACCCACGTGGGTGCGATCGTGGCGGCCAAGGACCGCAACAACGCGCTGAAGAACCCCTATGCGCACCTCCACAACGAGGGCACGACCGTCGAGTCCGTGCTGGCCTCGCAGATGCTGTGGGACCCGATCCGGTACGACGAGACCTGCCCGTCCTCCGACGGTGCCTGCGCCCTGGTGATCGTCGACGAGGACACCGCCAGGTCCTCGCCGAACCCGGCCTGGATCCACGGCACCGTGATGCGCTCCGAGGCCACCACGGCCGCCGAGCGCGACCAGGTGAACCCGCAGGCCGGTCGCGACGCCGCGGCCGCACTGTGGAAGCAGGCCGGCATCACCAGCCCGATCGACGAGATCGACGCGGCGGAGATCTACGTGCCCTTCTCGTGGTTCGAGCCGATGTGGCTGGAGAATCTCGGCTTCGCCGACGAAGGGACCGGCTGGAGGCTCACGGAGGCCGGCGAGACCGCGATGACCGGCCGGATCCCGGTGAACTGCTCCGGCGGCGTGCTGTCGTCCAACCCGATCGGCGCGTCCGGCATGCTCCGCTTCGGCGAGGCCGCCCTCCAGGTCCGCGGCGCGGCCGGCGAACACCAGGTCGACGGCGCCCGCAAGGCCCTCGGCCACGCGTACGGCGGCGGGTCGCAGTTCTTCGCGATGTGGGTCGTGGGCGCGGACAAGCCGACCAACTGATCACCCGGCCGACGGCGCGCCCGCCGACTCACACGAGTCGCCGGGCGCGCCGTAGTCTTGGGGTGTGATCGAGCTTCGTACCCCGACCCAGATCGAGCAGATGCGTCCCGCCGGGCGCTTCGTCGCCTCGGTGATCCAGGCCCTGTCCGAGAAGGCCGACGTCGGGGTCAACCTGCTCGAGCTCGACGAGCTGGCGCACCGGATGATCAAGGACGCCGGCGCCGAGTCCTGCTACATCGACTACCACCCGTCCTTCGGCGCCAGCCCGTTCGGCAAGGTGCTGTGCACCTCCGTCAACGACGCGGTGCTGCACGGCCTCCCCCACGACTACACCCTGCGCGACGGCGACCTGCTCTCCGTGGACTTCGCGGCGTCGGTCGACGGCTGGGTCGCCGACTCCGCTCTGTCCGTCGTCGTCGGCACGCCCGACCCGAAGGACCTCGCGCTCATCGACGTCACCCAGCGCGCGCTGGACGCCGGCATCGCGGCCGCCCGCGCCGGCAACCGTCTCGGCGACATCTCCTTCGCCATCGGCAGCGTCGCGCACGAGGCCGGTCTCCAGGTCAACCTGCAGTTCGGCGGCCACGGCGTGGGCCGCACCATGCACGGCGAGCCGCACGTCGCCAACGACGGTCGGCCCGGACGTGGCCTCAAGCTGCGTCCCGGCCTGGTCATCGCGATCGAGCCGTGGTTCCTGCACACGACCGACGAGATCGTCTTCGACCCCGACGGCTGGACCATCCGCAGCGCCGACGGGTCCCGCGGCGCCCACTGCGAGCACACGGTCGCGATCACCTCGGGCGACCCGCTCGTCCTCACCGCCCGGGACTGACGGATCCGGCGTCCCGGAGCGCCGCCCGACCGCGGCTGACCCGCTCCGCTCGGGGTACCGCCCCGTCACGACCGACGTGATGGTGGGGTGCGATGGACCGCCGAACCATGGGCGTCGAGGAGGAGCTGATCCTCGTCGACCCGGAGAGCCGCGCCGCGGCGCCGCGCGCGGAGCAGGTGCTCCGCCAGGCCGCCGAGCACGACCTGGACCCGCTCGAGGAGCTCGACCACGAGCTCTTCGCCCACCAGCTCGAGACACGTACGCCGCCGGTGAGCGATGCCGGTGAGCTGCGCGCCCATCTGGTGCGGCTGCGGCGGCGGGCCGCCCGCGCAGCGGAGCGGGCCGGCTTACTGACGGCGGCCTCGGGCGCGGTCCCGCTGCCGGGCGGCCCGCCACGCACGACGCGCGACGACCGGTACCTCACGATGGTGGAGACCTACGGCGAGGTGGCGCGTCCCGGTGGCACCTGCGGACAGCACGTCCACGTCCGCGTCGACGACGACGAGGACGGGGTGCGCGCCATCGATGCGCTGGCCCCGTGGCTGCCCGTCCTGCTGGCCATCAGCGCGAACTCGCCGTTCTACCACGGCCGCGACACCCACTACGCGTCGTGGAGGTCGCAGGCATGGTCGCAGTGGCCGAGCGCCGGGCCGACCGAGGCGTTCGGCTCCGCTGCGGCCTACCACGCGGTCAGCCGCCGGATCATCGCCTCCGGCGCGGCCATGGATCCCGGCATGCTCTACTTCGACGCCCGGCTGTCCGCCCACCAGCCGACGGTCGAGGTCCGGATCGGCGACGTGTGCACCGACCCGGACGACGCGACGATCGTGGCGGTGCTGGTCCGCGCACTGGTCTGCACCGAGCTCGACGGCGCCGGTCTCGGCGCGGGCGGCTGGCGTCCCGAGCTGCTCCGGGCCGCCCGGTGGCGTGCCGCGCGCTACGGCCTGACCGACCGGCTCCTCGACCCGGTCACGGGCTCGCTGGCGCCCGCCCGCGAGGTCCTCGAGAGCCTCCTGGGCCGCGTCGGCGACCAGCTCGACGCCTATGGCGAGACCGAGCTGGTGCGGTCCGGCGTACCGCGGCTGCTCGCGGAGGGCGGGGCGACCCGCCAGCGCGCGGCCTACGAGCGGAGCGGGGCGAGCATCCCTGCGGTCGTGGACGACCTGGTGCGGCGTACGAACGTCGCCTGAGCCCGGTGGCCGGGCCGGGTCCGGCTCAGCGGGTCACTGGGTGAGGCCCCAGAAGAACCCGAAGACGCCACAGGCCACGCCCAGCCCCACGATCAGCCACAGCGACACCCAGGCGAGGGAGTGCATCCCGTGCTGGTAGTGGTTCTCCGCGAACCCGGGGAACTGCTCGGTGTTGACGTCGCTCATCGCAACCTCCTGCATGTCGGCCTGCCTTCACCATGAACGCTACTGCACGCCGCCCGGCTCGGGGAGCAGGCCGGGGATCCGGGCCCTCAGCCTGGAACCGGGCTCAGTTGTCCGCGACCTTGGCGACGACGGCGAAGGCGGCGTCGAGGTCGACGTCCCACTCGACGCCCGCGGCGTCGCGGACCTCGGCCTCGTAGGCGACCCCCGGGTCGTCGCTCGGGTCGACGTCGAGCACCGTGCCGCCGCCGACGGCCGCCAGCGCGGCCTGCTCGGCCGACGTCCGCTCCGCGTCGCTCAGGAGCCGGTCGTCCGCGTCCACGCCGTCCGTCCCGGGTACGTCGTCACGGTCGTCGTCGCGGTCGTCGTCACGGTCGTCGTCCCGGTCCTCGATCACGACCGCGAGGTCGCGGTCCAAGGCGATGTCGACCTCGGTGCCGTCCGCGAGCCGCACCTCCACCTCGTAGGCCTCCCCCGGGTCGTCGCTCTTCTCGACGTCGACGGCCTCGCCGCCGCCGGCGGCGTCCACGGCGGCCGCGGCGACCCGGTCACGCTCGTCGCCGGAGACGTCGTCGGCCGAGGCGGCCCAGAAGACGCCGCCGGCGCCGAGCACCGCGACCGCGGTGAGGGTGGGGACGAGGACGCGCTTGCGGCGCAGGACGTTGATCTTCATGGGAGCTTCCTCTCGCTCGTTCGGTTGACGGTCCGAGCCTGCCGCGAGGTCGCTGAACCTCGCCTGAAGCCACCTGAAGCGGCGTTCAGGAAGGCAGCCGCACCACGAACCGGGCGCCGCCCCGGGCGCTCTCCTCGACCACCACCGACCCGCCGTGAGCGGTGACGACCTCGCGCACGATGGCGAGCCCGAGGCCGCTCCCGCCGGCGTCGCGAGCCCGCGCGTCGTCGAGGCGGACGAAGCGCTCGAAGACCCGGGCACGGTCCGCAGGGGCGATGCCGGAGCCGTCGTCCTCGACCACGAGCTCGACACCCCCGGCCACCGTCCGCAGGGAGAGCGCGAGACGGGAGCGAGCGTGCCGGGCCGCGTTGTCCAGCAGGTTCCGCACGACCTGGGCGAGGGCGACGGTGTCGCCGTGGACCCGGCCCGGCCCGACCCCCCGGGTTTCCACCACGAGACCGGCCCGAGCGACCCGACGGGCATCGGCCAGCACGAGGTCGTCGAGGTCCACATCGGTCCAGGGGCTCCGGCCGCGCCCGTCGCCGGCGCGGGCGAGCGCCAGGAGCTGGTCGACGAGAGCCTGCATGCGCAGCGCCTCCTCGAGGACCGTCTCGGCCAGCTCTCCCTCCGGCAGCGCGTCCGGATGGACCCGAGCGACCTCGGCCGCCTGCCGGATGCTGGCGAGCGGCGAGCGGAGCTCGTGAGAGGCGTCGGCGACGAACTCCTCCTGCCGGTCGCGCGCGCCCTGCAGCCGCGCCAGCATCAGGTTCATGGTGCGGGCCAGCCTGCCCACCTCGTCGCGTGCCGGAGGCTCCGGCACGCGTCGCTCCAGGCTCGATCCGCTGATCAGCTCCACCTCGGTCCGGATCCGCTCCACCGGCCGCAGCGCCCGGGACACGACGAGCCAGGTGGTCGCGCCGACCACGAGCAGGAGCAGGGGGGCGCCGAGCAGCAGCGGCGCCGCGAGGGCGGTCGTCGTCTCCTCGACATCCTCCAGCGACACCGCTGCCGACACGACCGACCCGTCCTCGGCATCGTCGCTCGCCACGACGTACGGGTGCTCGCCGCCGGGCAGCTCGACGACGTCGTCGTCGGTGTCGGGGATCGTGCCGCGCAGCGACGGCTCGGCGGCCACGACCCGCCCGTCCGGGCCGACCACCTGCCAGACGACCTCCTCGGGCTCGTCCTCGTCTGCGTCGCCCACCGCGGGGCGCGGCGGGTCGTTCGCCTCGATCCGGGCGACGAGGTCGGCGACGCGCTGCTCGGCCGTCGACTCGGCGGCGTCGCGCAGGGAGGAGCGCACCGTGAGCACGAGCGCGGCCGCGCCGACGAGCAGCGCGACGGCGACGACGAGGACGGCGGCGAGCGTCGTACGCACTCGCACCGAGCCGGGGACGCGCACCTCAGCCGCCGTCGCTCGCGAGCCGGTAGCCGGCACCGCGGACGGTCTCGATGGCCTGTCGCCCGAACGGCCGGTCGACCTTGTTGCGCAGGTGGCGGACGTAGACCTCGACGATATTCGGGTCCCCGTCGAAGTCGCCGTCCCAGACCGCGTCGAGGATCTGGCGCTTGGACACCACGTCGCCGGGGTGCCGGGCGAGGAAGGCGAGGACCGCGAACTCCCGCGCGGTGAGGCTGACCTCCTCCGCGCCCCGGCGTACCCGGCGGGCCGCGGGGTCGATCACCAGGTCGCCGATCTCGAGCGTGGTGGGGCGCTCGCGGGCGCCGCGGCGGACCACGGCGCGCAGCCGGGCGACCAGCACGGGGAACGAGAACGGCTTGGTCAGGTAGTCGTCCGCACCGGTGTCCAGCCCCTCGACCTGGTCCCACTCGCCGTCCTTCGCCGTGAGCATCAGGACCGGCGTCCAGTTGCCCTCGCGCCGCAGCGTCTCGCACACCTTGTAGCCGTTGATCCCCGGCAGCATCAGGTCGAGCACGATCGCGTCGTACTCGTTCTCACGCGCCAGCCACAGGCCGTCGGTGCCGTCGTGGGCCACGTCGACGGCGAAGCCCTCCGCGCCGAGGCCCACCTCCAGCGAACGCGCGAGCCGGCGCTCGTCGTCGACGACCAGGACACGCATGCGACCTCCGGAAAGCAGTCAGGGTGGCTCCATTCTCGCGGAGCCACCCTGAACCTGCGCTGAAGAGCGCGCCGGAGATCAGCGGTAGTCGACCTGCATCTCCTTGATGGCGTTGAGCCAGCCCGACCGCAGCCGGCGCGGCTCGCCGGCGAGGGAGATGTTGGGGGCGAGGTCGGCGAGCGCGTTGAAGATCAGGTTGATCTGCAGGCGAGCCAGGTTGGCGCCGAGGCAGTAGTGCGCGCCGTGGCCGCCGAACGCGACGTGCGGGTTGTTCTCGCGCAGGATGTTGAACGAGAACGGGTCCTCGAACACCTCCTCGTCGAAGTTCGCCGAGGCGTAGAAGAGGCCGACGCGGTCGCCCTTCTTGATCGCCTGGCCGGCCAGCTCGGTGTCCTGCTTGGCGGTGCGCTGGAAGACCGTGACAGGGGTCGCCCAGCGGACGATCTCGTCGATGGCGGTCTCCGGACGCTCCTTCTTCCACAGCTCCCACTGGTCGGGGTTCTCGAAGAAGGCGTGCATGCCGTGGGTCGTGGCGTTGCGCGTGGTCTCGTTGCCGGCGACGGTCAGCAGGATGACGAAGAAGCCGAACTCGTCGTTGGTGAGCGCGCCGTGGTCGTCGTCCTGCCCGACGCTGATCAGCTTGGTGACGATGTCGTCCTGGGGGTTCGCCCGCCGCTCGTTGGCCAGCTGGTCGAAGTAGCCGAGGATCTCCATGGACGCGATCGCCGGGTCGGCGTCGATCTCCGGGTCGTCGTACCCCATCATCTGGTTGGACCACTCGAAGAGCTTCTTGCGGTCCTCCTGCGGCACGCCGAGGAAGTCGGCGATCGCCTGCAGCGGCAGCTCGGAGGCCACCTCCTCGACGAAGTCGCCGCTGCCCTTCGCCACCGCCTGCTCGACGATCTCGTAGGCGCGGTCCTTGAGCGCCTGCTTGAGCGAGGCGATCACCCGCGGGGTGAAGCCGCGCGAGACGATCCCCCGCATCTTGGTGTGGTCCGGCGGGTCGTGGTGGATCAGCATCGCGCGCTGGACCTCGACCTGATCGCGGGTCATGTCGGGCGCGAAGCGGATGATGACGCCGTTCTCCATGGCCGACCAGTTCTCGTTGTCCTTCGAGACCTGACGCACCTCGGCATGCCGGGTGCACGCCCAGTAGCCGGTGTCGAGGAACCCCGCGCGGGCCTCCGGGACCTGCTCGATCCAGCGGATCGGCTCGCTCGCGCGCAGCGCGCGGAACTGCTCGTGGGGTACGGCGACTTCGTTGATGTCGGGATCCGTGGGATCCCAATCCGTCGGAATGAGGAGCTCGGTCACACCACGAACCTTTCGCTACGGGACAGCCGGGGGATGGAACACGTTCTAACGCCACCGTACAAAGCATCGCGCCAATACGAAAGGGTTTCGTGAAACGACTTTCGACGCCGCGCGCCGGCGACGCGGATCACACTAGAACGTGTTCTAGTGTGATGCTACGGTGCGACCATGGGCAACCCGGTGATCGTCGAAGCAGTCCGCACTCCCCTGGGCAAGCGCAAGGGCTGGCTGGCCGGCCTCCATCCGGCGCAGACCCTCGGCACGATCATGACCGAGGTCCTGCGGCGCGCGGACGTCGATCCCGCCCTCGTCGAGCAGGTGATCGGGGGCTGCGTCACCCAGGCCGGCGAGCAGTCCAACGACGCGGTCCGTCGGGCCTGGCTCTACGCCGGACTGCCCCAGGCCACCGCCGGCACCGCCCTCGACGCGCAGTGCGGCTCCGGCCAGCAGGCCGCGCACCTCGTCAACGACATGGTCGCCGCGGGCACCATCGACGTCGGCATCGCCTGCGGCGTGGAGATGATGTCCCGCATCCCCCTCGGCGCGAACGTGCCCCCCGGACTCGGGGACCCGCGCCCCGCCGACTGGTCGATCGACATGCCGAACCAGTTCGAGGCCGCCGACCGGATCGCGCGCAACCGGGGCCTGAGCCGCGGCGACCTCGAGGCACTCGGCCTCGCCTCCCAGGCCAAGGCGCGCGCCGCCGTCGACGAGGGTCGCTTCAAGCGCGAGATCGCGCCGATCGAGGCGCCGGTGCTGTCGGACTCCGGCGAGCCGACCGGCGAGACCCGTCTCGTCGACAGCGACCAGGGCCTGCGTGAGACCACCGCCGAGGGCCTCGCCGGCCTGCGCACGGTGCTCGAGGACGGCCTGCACACCGCCGGCACCTCCTCGCAGATCTCCGACGGCGCCGCCGCCGTGTTGATCATGGACGAGGACAAGGCGCGCGCGCTGGGCCTGACGCCCCGGGCCCGCATCAAGGCACAGTGCCTCGTCGGCTCCGACCCCTACTACCACCTCGACGGCCCCATCGACGCCACCCAGCGCCTGCTCGACAAGACCGGCATGGCGATCGGCGACTTCGACCTGTTCGAGGTCAACGAGGCGTTCGCGTCCGTCGTCCTCTCCTGGGCCGGCGTGCACGGCGTCGACATGGACAAGGTCAACGTCAACGGCGGTGCCATCGCCCTCGGCCACCCCGTGGGCGCCACCGGTGTCCGCCTGATCACCACCGCCCTGCACGAGCTGGAGCGGCGGGACGCCTCCACCGCGCTGATCTCGATGTGCGCCGGCGGCGCGATGGCGACGGGGACGATCATCGAGCGGATCTGACGCGGAGACAGTTTCACCGGCCGGCCGGTGAAACTCACGCTGGGACGAGGAAACTTCCTCGTCCCAGCGTGAGTTTTGTCGTCCAACCCAGCCGTTCATCCACAAGGCCGAGCGGTCGTACCCGGATATCCACAGCACGAGCCCGGCTAACGGGCGAAGCCCGGCCAAACCAGGGACGCTGTGGTTCATGCTCGAGTACCTCGTCGACGGCAGCGGGATCCTGCTGAGGCGCGACGCGATCGCCGCCGGTTGCGATGACAACGTCCTCAAGCGAGCGGTGCGTTCCGGCTTCCTCGTGCGGATCCGCCAGGGCTGCTACGTGCTCCGCTCCGTCTGGGAGCAGGCAGACGCCGTCGAACGCCACCGGCTGCTTCTCGACGCCGTCCGCCAGCTGTACGACGATCGCGTGGCGGCCTCGCACCTGAGCGCCTGCCTCGAGCACGGCGGTCCGAACTGGGGCCTCGATCTGTCCGCCGTCCACCTGACCAACTTGTACGGGAAAGGCGAGCGGACGTCGGCGCGCGTGATCCACCACCGCGGGGAGGTCCGTGTCGAGGACGTGACCCGTGACAGCCAAGGCTGGCTGACGGCACCCGCCCGAACCGCCCTCGACACAGCCTCCCTGCTACGACAGGAACCGGGAGTTGCCGTGGTCGACTGGTACGTCCAGACCGGCCTCACCAGTCTCGTTCAGCTCTTCGACCTGTTCGGCCGGATGAGGACCTGGCCGCACACCCTGCACCTCCATCGCGTCCTCGCTCTTGCCGACGGCAAGGCGGAGTCCGTCGGCGAGACGCGCACCAGGCTGATGCTGCGCGCGCACCGCGTGCCCCCTCCGATCCCCCAGTACGAGATCCGGCACCCGAGCGGGCAACTCGCCGGGCGGGTCGACTTCGCGTGGCCGGAGTTCAAGGTGATGCTCGAGTTCGACGGCATGGTCAAGTACCACCGGCACCGTCGACCCGGCGAGTCCATCGAAGAGATGGTGATCCGGGAGAAGCAGCGTGAGGACCGCCTCCGGGAGCTCACCGGCTGGGTGATGATCAGGATCAGTTGGGGCGACCTCGCCAATCCGGACGCGACCGTCGCGCGGATTCTCCGAGCGATGCGGCTGGCGGCATGACAGTCCCACGGGTCTCAACCGCCACATCGGGACGACAAAACTCATGCTGGGACGAGGAAGTTTCCTCGTCCAGGCATGAGTTTCACCGGCCGGCCGGTGAAACTGTCTTCTCAGGCCGACCCGTACACCGGCTCCGGCACGGGAGCCTCACCGAGCAGCTTCCGGAGAGCAGGACCGACCCTGCCGGCCTCCCAACGGGCACCGTTGTCGCGAGACGGGCCGTGGGACCAGCCGTTCTCGAGCGTGATGACCGAGCCGTCGATCTCGACCACCCGACCGGTGACGTCGCCCGCCTCCTCGGAGGCGAGCCAGGCGACGACGGGCGCGTTGTCCTCGGGCAGGGCCATGGCGGAGGTGTCGAAGGCACCCTCGGTCATCCGGGTCTTGGCCACCGGGGCGATCGCGTTGACGGTGACGCCGTACCTGCCCATCTCGGCGGCCGCGACGAGGGTGAGTCCGGCGATGCCCGCCTTGGCGGCGGAGTACGTCGCCTGGCCGATCGAGCCCTGGAGGCCGGCGCCGGAGGAGGTGTTGATCACGCGGGCGGCGCGCTGACGGCCCTCCTTCGCCTCCGCGCGCCAGTACGCGCCGGCGTGGCGCAGCGGTGCGAAGTGACCCTTGAGGTGGACGCGGATCACCGAGTCCCACTCCTCCTCGCTGGTGTTGACCAGCATCCGGTCGCGCACGAAGCCGGCGTTGTTGACGAGGATGTCGAGGCCGCCGTACACGTCGACGGCCTGGCGTACCATCGCCTCCGCGGCGGCGAAGTCCGCCACGTCCGCGCCGTTGACGACCGCCTCGCCGCCCAGCGCCTCGATCTCCGCGACGACCTCGTGGGCGGGCGTCTCCTCGGTGCCCTCGCCGGCCAGCGACACGCCGAAGTCGTTCACGACGACCTTCGCGCCGTGGCGCGCCAGCTCCAGCGCGTGGGCGCGTCCGATGCCTCGCCCGGCACCGGTCACGATCGCGACCCGGCCCTCCAACAACCTGCTCACTGCGGTCTCCTCTGCGACGTCGGGTCGTCCACGGCGGACCCGGGACGGACCACGATACCAAGCAAATGCTTGGTAGCATGGCGGGCATGACAGTCACCAGCGAGCTGCGGCCCGACGGGATCCGCGTCGTGACGATGAACGCTCCCCCGGTCAACGCCCTCACCGTCCAGGGCTGGTTCGACGTGGCCGCCGCGCTGGACGAGGCCGGCGCCGACATGGCGACCAAGGTCGTCGTGCTGCGCGCGGAGGGCAAGGGCTTCAACGCCGGCGTCGACATCAAGGAGATGCAGAACACGACCGGCTTCGACGCCCTCCTCGGCGCCAACAAGGGCTGCTTCGCCGCCTTCAAGGCCGTCTACGAGTGCGCGGTTCCGGTGGTCGCGGCCGTCAACGGCTTCTGCGTCGGCGGCGGGGTGGGACTGGTCGGCAACGCCGACATCGTCGTGGCCAGCGACGACGCCTACTTCGGGGTGCCCGAGGTCAACCAGGGCGCGCTGGGCGCCGCGACCCACATGGCCCGCCTCGTCCCCCAGCACCTGATGCGCACCCTCTACTTCACCGCGCGCACGATCCCGGCGGCGGACCTGGTCCAGTTCGGCTCCGTGCTCGAGGTCGTGCCCCGCGACGACCTGCTCGACGCGGCGCTGAAGGTCGCCGGCGAGATCGCCGCCAAGAACACCACGGTGATCCGCGCCGCGAAGGAGGCGCTCAACGGGATCGACCCGGTCGACGTCAACAAGTCCTACCGCTGGGAGCAGGGCTTCACCTTCGAGCTCAACCTGATGGGCGTCAGCGACGAGCTGCGTGACGACTTCGCCGGCACCGAGAAGGCCAAGGGGGCGTGATGAGCAGCAAGCGCAAGCCGCGCGACAAGCGGATGTCGATCGAGGAGGTCGTCGGCAGCCTCGAGAGCGGCATGACCATCGGCATCGGCGGCTGGGGCCCCCGACGCAAGCCGATGGCGCTGGTCCGCGCGATCTACAACTCAGACCTCACCGACCTGACCGTCGTCAGCTGGGGCGGAGCCGACGTAGGCCTGCTCGCCCGCGCGGGCAAGATCCGCAAGCTGGTCTACGCCTTCGTCTCGCTCGACACGGTCCCGCTCGAGCCGAACTTCCAGCGCGCCCGCCAGACGGCGTCCATCCCCGAGGTCGTCGAGCTCGACGAGGGCATGTTCCAGACCGGGCTCAAGGCCGCGGCCGAGCGGCTGCCCTTCCTCCCGATGCGCGCCGGCCTCGGCTCCGACGTCCTGGTCAACAACCCGTGGCTCAAGACGGTCACCAGCCCGTACGACGAGGGCCACGGTCACGAGGAGCTCGTCGCCGTCCCCGCGCTCAAGCTGGACGCCGCGCTCGTGCACCTCAACCGCGCCGACCAGCACGGCAATGCGACCTACCTGGGCCCGGACCCTTACTTCGACGACCTCTTCGCGATGGCCGCCGACCGGACCTATGTCAGTGTCGAGCAGGTCGTCGACACCGCCGGCCTGACCGTCGACACCCCCGTGCAGCGGCTGCTGCTCAATCGGATGATGGTCAGCGGTGTGGTCGAGACCCCGAACGGCGCGCACTTCACCACCTGCACGCCCGACTACGAGCGCGACGAGAGGTTCCAGCGTGCCTACGCCGCCGCGGCCGGCGGCACCGACGAGGAGTGGCAGGCCTTCCACGACCGCTTCCTCGCCGGCGACGAGGCCGCCTACCAGGCAGCCGTCCAGGCCTTCACCGAGGAGAACGCCCGATGAGCGACTACACCCGCGCCGACGTCTGCGCCGCCGCGATCGCGGACGCCTTCAGCGAGGACGGCGAGATCTTCGCCAGCCCGATGGGCCTGCTGCCCACGCTCGGCGTCCGGCTCGCCAAGCTCACGTCGAACCCCGACCTGGTGATCAGCGACGGCGAGTCGCTCTTCCTCGGTGGTACGCCGCCCCTGGGCGGCAAGGACGTCGTCGAGGGCTGGATCCCGTTCCGCCGCGTCTTCGACGTCGTCGCCTACGGCAAGCGCCACGTGATGATGGGCGCCACCCAGGTCGACCGGCACGGCAACCAGAACATCTCCGCGATCGGTCCGTTCGCCCAGCCCAAGCGCCAGCTCCTCGGCTCGCGCGGCGCCCCGGGCAACACGGTCAACAACCGGACGTCGTATTGGGTGCCCAAGCACTCCACGCGCGTGTTCGTCGAGCAGGTCGACATCGTCTCCGGCGTCGGCCCGGCACGGGCCAAGGCCGCCGGAGCGGGCGCCGCCCGGTTCAACGACATCCACCGGATCGTCAGCAACCTCGGGGTCTTCGACCTCGGTGGCGCCGACGACACCGTCCGGCTGGTCTCGGTGCACCCGGGTGTCACGGCCGACGAGGTCGTCGCCGCGACCGGCTTCGCGCTCGAGGTCCCGGCCGAGGCGCCGGTGACCCGCGAGCCGACGTACGAGGAGCTCACCATCATCCGCGAGATGCTCGACCCCAAGGGCCTGCGCTTCAAGGAGGTGCCGGCCGAATGATCGCCCAGCAGATCCGTACGCCGTTCACCGACCTCGTCGGCGTCCCGCACCCGGTCGTGCAGACCGGTATGGGCTGGGTCTCCGGGCCGCGTCTCGTCTCCGGCACCGCCAACGCCGGCGGCCTCGGCATCCTCGCCTCGGCGACGATGACGACGCCCGAGCTCGAGGCCGCGATCATCGAGGTCAAGGGCCGCACCGACCAGCCCTTCGGCGTCAACCTGCGCGCCGACGCCGCCGACGCGAGTGACCGCTGCCAGCTCCTCATCGACCACGGCGTGAAGGTGGCGTCCTTCGCGCTCGCCCCCAAGCCGGAGCTCATCGCCAAGCTCAAGGAGCACGACATCGTCGTCATGCCCTCGATCGGCGCGGCCAAGCACGCGAAGAAGGTCGCCGGCTGGGGCGCCGACGCCGTCATGGTCCAAGGCGGCGAGGGCGGTGGTCACACCGGCGCGATCCCGACCACCCTGCTGCTGCCGACCGTGCTGGACGCCGTCGACATCCCCGTCATCGCGGCGGGTGGCTTCTTCGACGGCCGCGGCCTCGCCGCGGCCCTGTCGTACGGCGCCGCCGGCGTCGGCATGGGCACCCGCTTCCTGCTGACCCGCGACTCCGCGGTGCCCGACGCCGTCAAGGAGCTCTACCTGTCGAAGGGCCTCACGGACACCGTCGTGACGGCCAAGGTCGACGGCATGCCGCACCGGATGCTCCGGACCCCCCTGGTCGACTCGCTCGAGGAGACCTCGGCGATCCGCCGGCTCGGCCCGACCATGCGCCGCACGCTGGAGTTCAAGAGGTCCTCCGGGATGTCGTGGACCGGCCTGCTCAAGGACGGCCGCGCGATGAAGAGGGCACAGGGCCGCACCCTCGGCCAGATGGCCCTCGCCGCCAACACCCCCACCATGCTCCGCGCGGGTCTGGTCGAGGGCGACACCTCCGCCGGCGTCCTCGCCAGCGGCCAGGTCGTCGGCGTCATCGACGACCTCCCGTCGTGCGAGGAGCTGATCGAGCGGATCGTGGTCCAGGCCGCCGGCGAGCTGCAGCGGACGGCGTCGTACCTGGCGTGACCTGTCGGCCCCCTGCTCTAGGGTCCTCCGGGTGAGTAGCCGATGAGCAAGCTGGACGCGGTCCGCGCGATGCGCGAGGCCCGGTACGCCGAGACCCAGGCGCGGGCCGGCGGAGCACCGGCCCCGAGGCGGGCGAGGCCCGCCGCGGTGGTGCCTGCCGCCCCCACACCGTCCGATGCGGAGCCCGCCGATGACGGCCGGTGCGGGCACCGCAACATGAGCGGCCGCACCTGCACCCGCGAGCGGGGGCACGCCGCCAAGACGCACCGCTACTCGTGACGGCTCACAGCGACCGCTGGTAGGTCCATGCCCGCCCCATGACCCGATAGGCGAGGATCTCGTTCACCTCGATCATCCGGTCGTTGGACTCGGCGTTCCAGGTGTCGATGGTGGCCAGCTCCGGCGCAGCGTCGCGCAGCCAGCGGAGCATGTCGGTCTTCAGCAGCAGACCGAGGCGGTGGCCCCGGTGCGCGCGGGTGACGGACGTGTCGTGCTGATCGGCCCAGGTCGGCTCAGCGCGGGACACGGCGACGACCGTCTGGGCGGCGAGCTCGCCGGTGGGCGCGTGCCGGGCGACCACGCGGTAGAGGTCGTCGCCGTGCGCGTCGACCGCCGTCTCGTAGGCACGCATCCGCTCGCCGCTGAACACCTCGTCCTCGTAGTCGAGGTCGTCGGTGGGAGCGTCGTTGATGGCGGACGCCATGGCCGCGAGCGCCTCGAGACCGTCGTCGGGGGTCGGTCCGAGACGGCGCTCCAGGACGTAGTCGGTCGCGTGGGCCGACGCCTCCTCGTAGTGGCGGTCGAGGGCGGGCCAGTCGATCTGGGCCAGGATCTGCCGGCGGTTGATCTCGGAGGACTTGCGGTCCAGGCCGTGCGCCTTGGCGAAGGCGTCGGCCGCCTCGGACTCCCAGGCGTCGATGGCGATGCTGGTGCGTCCCGCGCGCCGGGCGGCCTCCTCCAGGGCGGCGAGCAGCGTCGTGCCGTACCCCTGGCGCCGGTGGTCGGGGTGCACGCCCAGCTCGAGCCAGGCCAGGTGCAGGTTGTCGTACTCGCTGGTCGAGATCGCGGCCCAGCCGACGACCTGCTCCCCCACACGGGCGAGGTACGGCGTTCCGGGCTCGCCGTCCCAGCCGTGGCGCCACCGCGCCTCGGCGACGGCGGTCGTCATCGGTCGCTCCCAGGGCGCGTCGGCCGCGCCGATCACGTTGACCAGGTCGGTCCAGGCGGCGACGGCGGCGGTGTCGTCGGGGCCGAACGGGTGGATCTCCATGGGAGCCAGCATGCGGTGCCGGAGCCGCCGGTTCCACTGGATATCCTGGCGGCGTGAACCAGACGACGCCCGCCGGCCCCGGCAACGCGGGCACCTCGCGCCGGCGTCACCTGATGGATCCGAACGCACCCCGCAAGGCGCCCGACCCGAAGGACCTGGAGCGTCTTCAGCGGGTCCAGCGCCGGGTGATCTCGGTGCTGGTGATCACCACGATCCTGCACCTGTCCGTCGGCTTCGTGATCGCCGCCGACCACGTCGCCGACGGCCGGACCGACGCCCGGGTCGGCCTCAACCTGATCGCGGCCGCCTTCATGGTCGGCGGCATCGCGGCCACGCTGGTCATCAACGGCCGCTCCTGGAAGTCCTCATGGCTGCTGCTCGGACTCGTGCCGGGCATCGTCGGCCTCTGGTGGACGGTGCTCTGAGTCCCACCGGCGACGGCCAGGCTCAGCCCTCGGCGACGTAGCCGTGCGTGACCGCCTCGATGTTGTTGCCGTCGAGGTCGCGGACGAACACGCCGTAGTAGCCGGGGTGGTACTCCGGCCACGGGCGCGGCGCGTGCAGCACCTCGGCGCCGGCGGCGACCGCGGCCTCGTGGAAGGCATGGACGGCGGCCACGTCGGCCGCCTTGAACGCGACGTGGACCTCGCGCTGCGGCGGCATGTCGGCGTAGCTGCTCAGCCAGAACGCGGGGTCGCCCTCGACGCCGTAGCCGCAGGCGACGCCGACGTCCATCACCCGGCCGTAGCCGAGCGGGGCGAGGACGGAGTCGTAGAACGTCGTGGACGCTTCGAGGTCGGCGCAGTTGATGCCGAGGTGGTCGATCATGGCCCCATCGAAGCAGCCGCCGCCGACACCGGTCCCGACACTCGTGCCGACAGCTGTCCCGAGACCGACGGCGCCGGCCGGCGCGCGCCGGTCAGAGCCGCTCGACGATGGTGACGTTCGCCTGCCCGCCGCCCTCGCACATCGTCTGCAGGCCGTAGCGCCCGCCGGTGCGCTCGAGCTCGTTGAGCAGGGACGTCATGAGGCGGGCACCGGTCGCGCCGATCGGGTGACCGAGGGCGATGCCGCCGCCGTTGACGTTGACCTTCTCGTGGGGCGCGCCGGTCTCCTTCATCCAGGCCAGCGCGACCGAGGCGAACGCCTCGTTGCACTCGAACAGGTCGATGTCGTCGATCGTCATCCCGGCCTTCGCCAGCGCGTGCCGGGTCGCGGGGATCGGACCGGTGAGCATCCAGACCGGGTCGTCGCCGCGCACCGACAGGTGCACGATCCGCGCCCGGGGGGTCAGGCCGTGGTCGCGGACCGCCTGCTCCGAGGCGACCAGCACCGCCGCGGAGCCGTCGCAGATCTGCGAGGCGACGCCGGCCGTGATCCGACCGCCGGGAGCGAGCGGCTCGAGGCCGGCCATCTTCTCCAACGACGTCTCGCGCGGGCACTGGTCGGTGTCGAAGACGCTGCCGTCCTCCAGCGCGTAGGGCGCGATCTGGCTCGCGAACCGGCCGTCGGCGATCGCCGCCCGGGCCCGCTCGTGCGACGCCAGCGCGAAGCGCTCCATGTCCTCGCGCGAGATGTCCCACTTCTCCGCGATCATCTCCGCCGAGCGGAACTGGCTGACCTCCTGGTCGCCGTACCGCTTGAGCCAGCCCGGCGACTCGGCGAAGGGCGTGGAGAAGCCGTACTGCTGGCCGACGAGCATCGCCGCGGAGATCGGGATGGCGCTCATGTTCTGCACGCCGCCGGCGACCACGAGGTCCTGGGTGCCGGACATGACGCCCTGCGCGGCGAAGTGCACCGCCTGCTGCGAGGAGCCGCACTGGCGGTCGATGGTGACGCCGGGGACGTGGTCGGGCAGGCCCGCGACCAGCCAGGCCGTCCGGGCGATGTCGCCGGCCTGGGAGCCGATCGTGTCGCAGCAGCCGAGGATCACGTCGTCCACCGCGCCGGGGTCGACGCCGGTGCGCTCGACGAGGGCGCCGATCGTGTGCGCGGCCAGGTCGGCGGAGTGGACGCCGGCGAGCGCGCCGCCGCGCTTGCCCACGGCGGTGCGGACCGCGTCGACGATGAAGGCCTCGGCCATGACAGGACTCCTTGCGTTGGTAGAGGGGCTCAGGCGTGCTGGCTGCTGACGGAGATGACCTCGCCGGTGAGGTACGACGAGTAGTCGCTCGCGAGGAAGACCATCACGTTCGCGACCTCCCACGGCGCGGCCGCGCGGCCGAACGCCTCGCGCTGCTTGAGCTCGGCGAGCAGCTCGGGCGACGTCACCTTCTCGAGGAAGGGATGCATGGCCAGGGACGGCGAGACCGCGTTGACGCGGATGCCGTGGGGTGCGAGGTCGACCGCTGCGCATCGGGTCAGCGCCATCACCCCGGCCTTCGCGGCCGCGTAGTGCGCCTGGCCCTCCTGCGCCCGCCAGCCGACGACGGAGGCGTTGTTGACGATGACGCCCTTCGTGCGCGCGGCGACGAAGCGCCGCCCGACCGCGCGGGTGGCGCGCATGGTGCCGGTCAGCGTGATGTCGATGACCCGGTTCCAGGTCTCGTCGGTGACCTCGAGGATCGAGTCGGTGCCGCCGAGGCCGGCGTTGTTGATCATGACGTCGATCCCGCCGAGCTCGTCGGCCGCGTCGAGCAGCGCCGCGAGGTCCTCCTCCTTGGTCACGTCGCAGACCAGCTGACGGACCCGGTCGGCGCCGAACTCGGCGGCCAGCGTCTCCTCGGCCTCCTTGAGCCGGCGCTCGTGGGTGTCGCTGAAGACGACCGCCTTCGCTCCCTCCTCCAGTGCGCGGCGGACGACCGCGGCACCGATGCCCGCGCCGGCCGCCGCCGTCACGACGACCACCTTGCCGGCGAGCAGGTCGTGGCCGGGGACGTAGTCGGGGGTGGGCTGCTCGGGTCGCATGGCGGTCATCCGCGAGGCTCCTTCGGTAGGCCGAGCACCCGCTCGGCGAGGATGTTGCGCTGGATCTCGTCGCTGCCGCCGTAGATCGTGTCGGCGCGCGAGAAGAGGAACAGGCGCTGGTGGTCGTCGAGGTCGTACGGCGTCGCGGACTCGCGCGCGAGCAGGCCGTCGCGCCCGGCGACGTCCATCGCCACCTCCCCCAGCGTCCGGTGCCAGCCGGCCCAGGCCAGCTTGAAGATCGAGCCCGCTCCCCCACCGGCTGCGGAGTCCTGGCCGCCTTCGACCAGCGCCAACGCGCGCAGGGCGAAGCTGCGGATGACGGCGAGCTCGACCTTGAGCGCGGCGAGCCGATCCCGGACCACCGGGTCGTCGATGGCTCCGTTCCGACGCGCCCGCGCCACGACGCCGTCCAGCTCACGGGCGAAGCCGACGGTCTGGCCGAGCGTGGACACGCCGCGCTCGAAGCCGAGCAGGCCCATCGCCACGCCCCAACCGTGGCCGGGCCGGCCGACGACGAGGTCGCCGGCGGTGCGGGCACCGGTGAAGAACACCTCGTTGAACTCCGACCCGCCGGTCAGCTGCTCGATCGGGCGCACCTCGACGCCGTCCTGGCGCAACGGCACGAGCAGGAAGGACAGGCCCTGGTGCCTGGCCGAGCCGGGATCGGTGCGGGCGACCACGAAGCACCAGTCGGAGAGGTGGGCCAGCGACGTCCACACCTTCTGCCCGTCGATCACCCACTCGCCCGACGCCTCGTCGAGGCGGGCGCGCGTCTGGACGTTGGCGAGGTCGGAGCCGGCGCCCGGCTCGGAGTACCCCTGCGACCACAGCTCGCGCACCGCGACGATCTCGGGCAGGAAGCGACGCTGCTGCTCCGGCGTGCCGAAGGCGATGAGCGTCGGGCCGAGCAGCTGCTCGCCGAGGTGGTTGACGCCGGCGGGCGCGTTCGCCCGCGCGTACTCCTCGTGGAAGATCACCTGCTGCCACAGCGTCAGGCCGCGACCCCCGTGCTCGGTGGGCCAGCCGACGGCGGTCCACCCGTGCTCGGCGAGGTGGCGGTTCCAGGCCAGCCGCTCGTCATGCGCCTCGTGCTCCCGGCCGGGGCCACCGAGCCCGCGCAGGGAGGCCCACTCGCCCGAGAGGTGGTCGCCGAGCCACTCCCGGATCTCGGCGCGGAACGCACGGTCCTGCGCGCCCTCGGTGAGGTTCATGGCTGCTACCCTACCAAGCAAATGCTTGGTTAGGGCATCGCCCGCGCCTACATTTCTCCTACGACGACCGCGACCGCCGACGAGGAAGCACACGAACTGACATGGATCTCCATCTGAGCGAGTCCGAGTCGGCCTTCCAGGCCGAGGCCCGGGCCTGGCTGGCCGCGAACGCGCCCGCCGAGCCGCTGCCGTCCCTGGACACGCCGGACGGCTTCCGGCTCCACCAGGAGTGGGAGGCGAGGCTCGCCGCGGCCCGGTGGTCGGTGGTGTCGTGGCCGACCGAGTACCACGGCCGCGAGGCCTCCCTCGTGGAGTGGGTCGTCTTCGAGGAGGAGTACTACCGCGCCGGCGCTCCGAGCCGCGTGTCCCAGAACGGCATCTTCCTGCTCGCGCCCATCATCTTCGAGCACGGCACCCGCGAGCAGCAGGACCGCTTCCTGCCGACGATGGCCACCGGCGAGCGGGTCTGGGCACAGTGCTGGAGCGAGCCCGAGGCCGGCTCCGACCTCGCCTCGCTCCGGTCCACCGCGCGCCGCGACGACGCGCGCGGCGGCTGGGTCCTCAACGGCCAGAAGATCTGGTGCTCGCGCGCCGCGCTCGCCCACTGGGGCTTCGGCCTGTTCCGCAGCGACCCCGAGGCGCAGAAGCACGCGGGGCTCACCTACTTCCTCTTCCCGCTCGACGCCGACGGCGTCACCGTCCGGCCGATCGCGCAGCTCGACGGGGAGGCCGGCTTCGCGGAGGTCTTCTTCGACGACGTGTTCGTCCCGGACACCGACGTCCTCGGCGCGCCCGGCGACGGCTGGCGCGTGGCGATGAGCACCGCCGGCAACGAGCGCGGCCTCTCGCTGCGCTCCCCCGGTCGGTTCACCGCTGCCGCCGACCGCCTCCTCGCGCAGTACGCCGAGCGGCCCGACCCGCGCGTCGCCGACCGCGTCGTCGACGCCTGGCTCAAGGCCGAGGCCTACCGCCTCTACACCTGGGGCACGGTGTCGAGGCTGAAGGACGGCGGCGACATCGGAGCCGCCGGGTCCGTCAACAAGGTCTGGTGGAGCGAGCTCGACGTCGCCCTGCACGAGACCGCGCTCGACCTGCTCGGACCCGACGCCGAGCTCGAGTCCAGCTGGCTCGACGGCTACACCTTCTCGCTGTCCGGGCCGATCTACGCCGGCACCAACGAGATCCAGCGCAACATCATCGCGGAGCGGATCCTCGGGCTTCCCCGCGAGGCGAAGGGAGCCAGCAAGTGAGATTCGAGCTCACCGACGACCAGCAGGACTTCGCCGCCTCCCTGGAGGCGCTCCTCGCGGCCGCCGACACCGTCGCCGTCGCCCGTGCCTGGGCGGCGGGCGACCACGCCCCCGGCCTGCGGCTGTGGCAGCGTCTCGCCGACCAGGGCGTGACGGCCCTGCTCGTCCCGGAAGACGCCGACGGCATGGGAGCGACACCGGTCGAGCTCGCCGTCGCCTTCGAGGCCCTGGGCCGCCACGCCGTACCCGGCCCCTGGGCGGAGGCCGCGGCGTACCTCGCGACCGAGCTCTCCGGCGCGGCCCGCGAGGCGATCGCCTCCGGCACCGTCGCCACGGTGGCCGTCCCGCCGCACACCCCCTACGCGCTCGACGCCGACGTGGCGGACCGCGTCTACCTCGCCGGCAGCGACGGCGTCCGTACGGCGACCCCGGGCGAGCCGCTCACGTCGGTCGACCGGACCCGCCGACTGTTCCCGGTCACGCCCGGCGCCGTCCACGACACGGCCGACCGGTCGCGCGAGGCGTTCGACCTCGCGGTGCTCGCGACGTCCGCCCAGCTGCTCGGGGCGGGCGAGCGGGTGCTCGCCGACGCGGTGACCTACGTCAAGCAGCGCAAGCAGTTCGGGCGCGAGATCGGCTCCTACCAGGCGATCAAGCACAAGCTCGCCGACGTGCGGATCGCGCTCGACTTCGCGCGCCCCCTCGTGTTCGGAGCGGCGCTGGACCCGACGCCCCGCGCGGTGTCGGCCGCGAAGGTCGCCTGCGGCGACGCGGCCTACCTCGCGTCCCGCACCGGCCTGCAGGTCCACGGCGCCATCGGCTACACCGAGGAGTTCGACCTGAGCCTGTGGCTCACCAAGATCCGTGCGCTGGTCACGGCCTGGGGCACCCCCGGGTTCCACCGCGCCCGCATCCTCGAGACGCTGCGGAGCGCCTAGGCCGTGTCTCCCCTTCCCTGGCGGCGCCCAAGCCGCCCAGCACGCACGCTGGCGGCGTTGCCGTCGCCCGACGTGCGCCCAGCACGCCTTCGCACCAGCGCCTTGCCATCGCGCGCACTGGACGACGAGGACATCCACCGAGGAAGAGGAGACACGGCCCCATGCACTTCGAGCTGAGCGAGGAGCAGGCCGAGCTGGCGTCGACGGTGCGCGGCCTGCTCGACAAGCGCGCCGACTCGGCCGCGGTGCGCGCCGCGTCCGTCTCCGCGCGCGGCCACGACGAGGCCCTGTGGGCGACGCTGTGCGAGCAGATCGGGGTGGCGGCGCTCGCGGTGCCCGAAGAGTACGACGGGGTCGGCGCGAGCTTCTTCGAGACCGCCGTGGTCCTCGAGGAGCTCGGCTGCACGCTCGCGCCGAGCCCGCTGCTGGCGACGACCGTCGCCACCGAGGCGCTGCTCGCCGGGGGCTCCGACGAGGCCCGGCGGCGGCTGCTGCCGCGCATCGCGACGGGTGAGATCGCGACGATCGCGCTCGACGACGGACCGGTCCTCGACGGCGACCGCGCCGCCGTCGTGCTCGCCGTGCGGGGAGACGACCTGCTGGAGGTGACCGACGCCGACGCGACCTGGGTCGAGTCGATGGACCAGAGCGTCCGGCTGGCGCGGCTCGACCTGGCCGGGGCGGACGTCACCGTGATCGGCGACGGCGCTGCCGCGCGGCAGCGGGCCGAGCTGGTCGGCAGCGCGGCCGTCGCGGCGCTGGCCGTGGGCCTGGCCCACCGGGCCCTGTCCATGACGGTCGACTACAGCAAGGAGCGCGTCCAGTTCGGCCGCCCGATCGGCTCGTTCCAGGCGCTCAAGCACCGCATGGCCGACCTGTTGGCCCGGGTGGAGATGTCCCGGTCGGCCGGCTGGGCGGCCTGCTACGCCCTGGCGGACCGGGACGCGGATCCCGCGGAGGCGGCGTTCCTGACCCATGCCGCGGCGTCGTACGCGCTCGAGACCGCGGCGCTCGCCGCGAGCGAGTGCGTGCAGCTGCACGGCGGGATCGCGATCACCTGGGAGCACGACGCCCACCTGGTGTTCAAGCGGGCGCACGCTCTCGGACAGCTCTACGGCGCCGCGCACCACCACCGGGCGGCCGTCGACCTCTGAGAGCGTGCGGGGAGCGCCGGTGCCGCGGGCGCGTGCCGCGTGCGGGTGCGCCGGCTCCGCGGCACCTCAGCCGACGGGACTCGTGCAACGGGTCGCGGCCACCACGGCCGGGCTGCGGTCGAGCGGCAACGGGCACGGCAGCACCGTCACGGCCACCGGCGCGCTGCGCTTGCGCCCCTTCTTGACCTTCACCCGGTACCACCGGGTCCCCGGAGGTCCGGCCTCGGTGACGACGGCGCCCCCGCCGCGGGTCCGCAGCGTCGCCGTCCGCTGCCACGGCTCCCCGGGGGACGTCCGGGTCTGGAGCACGACCTTGCGCACCCGTCGGGTGGACACCACCAGCTGGTAGGTCTCGCCGAATCCGACGGACGTCGGCGTCACGGCGAGCCGGACGCGCTGCTTGCGTCCCTTCTTGGGGCGCGCGACGACGGCGCGCGCGGCCACCGGTCGACCGGCGGTCCGGGCCGCTGCCAGCAGCGTCTCGATCGAGGAGTCGAAGGGGGTCGCCAGGAGCACCGAGCGCCCCTCGATCAGACGCGAGGTGACCGCCCAGACGAACCCGGTGTCGGCGCTCGCCATCCGCAGGAACCACGGGCCGCCGCTCGAGCCCTGGGTCATCGGACACGCCACCTGGGCATCGGGGCCGGTCGGCATCGGCGCGGACGAGCCGCCGCACTCGTGCCGCGTCTGGCCGTCGTAGGGCGACTCGGCGGGCCACCCCACGATCCGCACCCCGTCCTCGCGCGCGGGATAGTTCCATGCCAGTCCGTTGCCGCCCACGACGTCGACGAGGTTGCGGCCGTTCAGCGGCGCCACGGCGATCATCGCCTGGTCGTGGGAGAAGGCGTTGCACTGCTGGATCCACTCGGCGGGCGCCACCGCGTGCGTCCCGACCCAGGATCCGTAGGGCGCCGCCCGCTGGTCGTAGGCGGGGACGAAGAGGAAGTTCGTGAAGTACGAGCCGGCGCGGCAGCCGCCGAGGTAGCCCGGCACGCCGCCGGTGTTCACGCAGTGACCGGCGGTCACGACGAGGTTGCGCTCCGGCGTGTTCACCGCCGCGGCCGAGCAGACGTAGGTCGACGCGCCCTGGCTGAAGAACAGCTTGCCGGCGCTGCGCGGGCTCGGGTCCGCGGCACGCCGACGCCCGGCCGGGTCCGTGACCGGGGCCGGCAACCGCTCCCCCGCCCTGCCGAGGTCCAACGGAACGGCCTCACGCATCCGCCGCGGGGTCCAGAACCGCCGGACCGCGTGGGGTGACAGCGCGTGCACGAGCGGTGGCGCGGCGCGGGCCGGGCGCGGCGCCGGGCCGGGCCCCCGGTCGGAGCCCGCCGCGGGAGCCGTCGGCGCCGTCAGCGCCGACGCGGCGACCAGGGCGGCCACGACGAGCGCCCCGAGGGACCTGCGCATCCTCATCGATCCCCCCGAACCGGTGTCGTCGTCCTCGCTCAGGGGCTCAACGCGCAGGGCTGGGGCAGGTCACGAGTCGGTCGTGCGGTAGCGGCCCTTGAAGTAGAGCAGCGGCTCGACGACCGCGGCGTCCTCGGCATGGGTCTCGAGGTGCTCGACGCGACCGACCACCACGAAGTGGTCGCCACCCTCGTAGACCGCGTGGATCGTGCAGTCCAGGTGGGCCAGGGTGCCCGCAATGACGGGCGACCCCGTGGCCCGGGCCGGGGCCCAGTCGATGCCGGCGAACTTGTCGGCTCCCTTGGTCGCCATCTGACCGGAGATGTGCTCCTGGTCGGCGGCGAGGATGTTGACGCAGAACCGGCCGGCGCGCTGGATCAGCGGCCACGCGCGCGAGGACCGGGCCGGGATGAACGTCACCAGCGGCGGGTCGAGCGAGACGCTCGAGAAGGACTGGCAGGTGATCCCCACCGGCTCGCCGTCACTCATCGTCGTGATGACGGTGATGCCCGAGGCGAAGCAGCCGAGCACGTCGCGGAAGCGACGGGCCGCGGCCTGGGCGGCCGGGTCGTCGTGGACCGCGACCTCCTCGCCCGGGCGCAGCTCGAAGTCGACCTCGGCGTCGCCGAGCCAGGACTGGATGAGCTCCGGATGCGGCCAGGTCGCCCGCGCGTCGGGGCTGATCCCCTCGGGGAGCCCGTCCGCGGACGGTTCCTGGTTCTCTGCCGGCACAGCGCCCACGGTAGTGACCCCCATCGTGACCGTCCCTCAGCGCCCGCCGCTGAAGTCGTGACCCCAGTACGACACGGCGGTCGACTCCCGCGCGACCCAGCGGGCGTCGTCGACGGTCATCCCCTCGGTGCCGAACTCGACGTCGAAGCCGCCGGGCGACTTCACGTAGAACGAGATCATCTCGTCGTTCATGTGCCGGCCCAGGGTCGCCGACAGCGGCGCCTGGTGCTTGCGGACCCGCTCCAGCGCGCGGCCGACGTGGTCGAGCTCGTCGACCTCGAGCATGACGTGGACGCACTTGCTCGGGTTGGGCATCGGCAGGAACGCCAGCGAGTGGTGCCGCGGGTTGACGCCGAGGAAGCGCAGCCAGACCTTGCTGCCCGGCTCCTTGCCCACGAACTCGCCCGGCATGCTCATCGAGTCGCGCAGCCGGAAGCCGAGCACCTCGGTGTAGAACCGCAGCGCCTCCACGTCGTCGAGCACGGGCACCACGATGTGGCCCATGCCCTGGTCGCCGGTGACGAAGTTCGCGGCGTACGGCGTGACGACGGGCCGCGCCTCGTAGGTGATGCCGTGGAACAGCTCGAACACGTTGTCCCACGGGTCGCGGAACCGGACCAGCTCCTGGACCCGGCGCTCGTCGAGCTCCTCGCGGGTGCCCTCCTCGAACTCGACGCCGGCCTTCTGCAGGTGCTCGCGGGCGGCCTGCAGCGCCTGGTGGTCGGCCAGCTCCCAGCCGGTGCAGTCGAGCTGGTCGACGTCGCTGGGGAACACGACCACGCGCGCCGAGACCTCGTCGATGCGCCAGTACTGGTGCTCCGGGTTCGGTCCCCGGCCCTCGGCCAGGCCGAGGACCTTGCCGGCGAAGGTCTTCCAGGCGTCCAGGTCGGTGCTCGCGACCCGGATGTAGCCCATGGACTTGATGTCGATGGTCATGCTGCCCCTCCCTCGGTGGTGGGTCGTTCGACGTGACGGGCCAGGAAGGCCGTGCAGATCTCGGCGAACTCGTCGGCCGCCTCGATCTGCGCCCAGTGGCCGCAGTTCGGGAAGACGTGGAGCTGGGCCCTGGGGATCTGCTTGAGCGCGACCAGGGCACCGTCCAGCGGGTTCACCCGGTCCTCGCGGCCCCAGGTCAGCAGGGTGTGCTTGCGCAGCCGGTGCGCCTCGCGCCAGAGCATGCCGTCCTCGGCCCACTCCGGGTTCCAGAACGAGGCGCCCATCGAGCGCATCGCCTCCAGCGAGCCCGGCGCCGTGGCGTCGGCGAAGCGCTCCTCGACGAGCTCGTCGGTGACGAGTGCCTGGTTGACGACCATCGTGGAGATGAACGACCGCAGCGCCTCCCGACTGGGGTTCATGCTGAAGTCCATCAGCCGCTGGACGCCCTCGGTCGGGTCGGCGTGGAACAGGTTGACCGACAGGCCGCCGGGCCCCATCAGCACCAGCCGACCGACCCGGTCGGGGTACTCGAGCGCGAAGCGCATCGCGGTGCCGCCCCCCAGCGAGTTGCCGAGCAGGTGGATCCGCTCGATCTGCAGCTCGTCGAGGAACCGCAGCAGGTACGACGCGGAGTGGCGGAAGTAGTTGGCCCCCACCTCCGGCTTGTCCGACCCGCCGAAGCCCGGCTGGTCGACGAGGAGGGTCCGGAAGCTCGCGGCGAACCGTGGCAGCGCCGATCCGAAGTTGCTCCAGGCCGACGCACCCGGGCCACCTCCGTGGAGCAGGACGAACGGCAGCCCACCGCCGACGGACGAGCCGGCCGCGTCGGGCCCGGGGCCCGCCTCGTAGTAGTTGAGGGTGATGTCGCCGGCCTTCGCGGACCGGCGGGTCGCCTCCTTGGAGCAGTCCAATTCCTGGTTGGCCATCTGCTCAGTACATCCCGGGGTCGACCTTGTGGCCGAACTGCTGGGCGCCGTACATCTGCAGCGCGCGCTCGGGGTCGTTGGCCGCGTGCACCCGACCGGCATGCGCGTCGCGCCACGCCCGCTGGAGGTAGGTGCCCTCGGCGAGGGCCCGGCCGCCGGAGGCCTCGAACAGCGCGTCGATCGCCTCGATCGCCCGGGCGGTGCCGAGCACCTGGTCGCGGCGCACCCGCAGGCGCAGCTCCAGGGGGATCTGCTCACCGCGGGCGACGTGCGCCTGCTCCTCGCGGATGTTGCTCATCAGCAGCCCCCAGGCGGCGTCGATCTCCGACGAGGAGCGCGCGATGCGGACCGCGGCGAAGGGGTCCAGCGAGGCCTTCTCGCCGAGGTAGGCGGCCCGCACCCGCTTCTGCTGCATCTCGACGTGCTCGGCGTAGGCCCCCTTGGCCATGCCGATGATCGGCGTCGCGATGGTGCTCGTGAAGATCGAGTGGAAGGGCAGCCGGTAGAGCTCGCTGGTGTTGACCGCCTGGCCCGGGCCCTTGCACTGGCCGGTCTCTCCCATCGAGAGGGTGAACTCCTCAGGGATGAAGGTCTCCTCGACGACGATGTCGTTCGAGCCGGTGCCGCGCAGGCCGACGACGTTCCAGACGTCGACGACCTGGTACTTCTCCCGCGGCACCATGAAGGTGCGGAAGTCGACGACCTGGCCCTCGGCGTTGAACACGAGGCCGCCGAGCAGCACCCAGGCGCAATGGTCGGAGCCCGACGAGAAGCTCCACTTGCCCGAGAGCAGGAAGCCACCGTCGGTCACGACGGCCTTGCCGGTCGGCGCGTAGGACGAGGAGAGCCGGACGCCTCCGTCGTCCCCCCACACGGCCTGCTGGGCGCGGTCGTCGAAGAGCGCGACCTGCCACGGGTGGACACCGACCACGCTGGCCACCCAGCCGGTCGAGCCGTCGGCCGAGGCGATGTCGCGCACGGCGGTGTAGAAGGCCACCGGGTCGGCCTCCATGCCGCCGTAGCGCTTCGGCTGGAGGAGGCGGAAGAAGCCGGTCTGCTCGAGCTCCTTGATCGAGGCGTCCGGGATCACCCGGAGCCGATCGCCCTCCTCCGCCCGCTCGCGGAAGGTGGGCAGCAGGTCGCGCACGCCCGCAAGGACGCCGTTCACCTCGGGCGTGAAGTCCTGGTTCATGGGAGCTCCTGTGTCTGCGACAGAGTGTGTGTCCAATAGTAGAACACGTTCTAGTTTTGACAAGTCCGAGTCCCACTCGCGACGCATCGGGCGGGCCCGGACGCGACGCTACGGGCAATACTAGAACCTGTTACAGTTTTTCGCATGAAGGACTCCTACGACGTCGTGGTGGTCGGCGCCGGCGGTGCCGGCATGTCCGCCGCGCTCGCCGCCGCCCACCAGGGCCTCGACACCGTCGTGGTCGAGGCGAGCGGTCACTTCGGCGGCTCCACCGCGCGCTCCGGCGGCGGGGTGTGGATCCCGGGCAACTACGCGCTCCAGGCCGCCGGCCAGGTCGACCCCGGAGACCGCGAGGCGGCCAAGGCCTACCTCGACGCGATCGTCGGCGACGTGGTGCCGAAGGTGCGGCGCGACACCTATCTCGACCGCGGGCCCGAGGTCCTCGACTTCCTGCGCGAGACGACGCCCCTGCGCTTCACCTGGGTCCCGGAGTACGCCGACTACCTGCCCGAGCGTCCCGGCGGACGACCGCGCGGGCGCAGCGTGGAGCCGGTCCCGATGGACGCCCGCTTCCTCGGCGACGAGCTGGAGCGGCTGCACCCGCCGTACACCAAGGCGCCCGCCAACCTGATCGTCACCCAGGCCGACTTCCGCAAGCTGAGCCTCGGCCTGCGCACGGTCCGCGGACCGCTCACCATGCTCAAGGTGATGGTCAAGCGGCTGCTCGCGATCGTGACCGGCAAGCGGATGTTCGCGATGGGCAACGCGATCGCCATCGGGCTGCGCAAGGGACTGGTCGACGCGGGCGTGCCGGTCGCCTACGACACCGCGCTCGTCGACCTGCTCGTCGAGGACGGCCGGGTGGTGGGCGTCGTCGTCGAGCGCGACGGCGAGCGCCGCCCGATCCGCGCCACCCGCGGCGTCGTTCTCGGCTCGGGCGGGTTCGAGCACAACCAGGAGCTGCGCGAGAAGTTCCTCCCCCAGCCCACCTCCGCCGCCTGGTCGACCGGCGCGGCCAGCAACACCGGCGCCGGGCTGCTCGCCGGCACGGCCGCCGGAGCCGCGACCGACCTGCTCGACGACGCCTGGTGGGGGCCGACCATCCCGCTGCCCGGCCGGGCCTGGTTCTGCCTCGCGGAGCGCAACCTGCCGGGATCGATCATCGTCAACTCCGCGGGCGTGCGCTACATGAACGAGGCCCTGCCCTACGTCGAGGCGACCCACGAGATCTACCGCGGCCAGGCCACGGGCGTCGACCACGTGCCGTCCTACATGGTCTTCGACCAGACCTACCGCAACCGCTACCTCTTCGCCGGCGTCGCCGGGCGCCAGCCCTTCCCCGGCCGCTGGTACAAGGAGGGCGTGGTGACCCGCGCCGACACGCTCGGCGAGCTCGCCGCCAAGGTCGGGCTGCCCGAGGGCTCGCTCGACGCCACCGTGGCGCGGTTCAACGGCTTCGCCCGGGCGGGCGTCGACGAGGACTTCCACCGCGGCGAGTCCGCCTACGACAAGTACTACTCCGACCCGACGGTCAAGCCCAACTGCTCCCTCGCGCCGATCGAGAAGGGCCCGTTCTACGCGGTCAAGATCGTGCCCGGCGACCTGGGCACGAAGGGCGGCCTCGTGACCGACGAGCGCGCCCGGGTGCTGCGCGAGGACGGATCGGTGATCCCCGGCCTGTACGCCGCGGGCAACGTCTCCTCCGCCGTCATGGGCAACACCTACCCGGGTCCGGGCGGGACCATCGGGCCTGCGATCGTGTTCGGATACCTGGCGGCGCAGGACCTCGCCGCCGCGGCCACCGGAGCCGCCGGTTCCCCCGGAGCGGCCACCGACAAGGAGAACTACTGATGCCCATCGACCCGTCCGTCGCGATCGGGGCCGACCTCGGCTCCCGGACCTTCTCGTGGAGCGAGTCCGACGTCCTGCTCTACCACCTCGGCATCGGCGCCGGCGCGCGCGCCGGGGACAACCTCGCCCCCGCCGCGCTGCGGTACACCCTCGACGACGCGGCCCTGCAGGTGCTGCCGTCCTTCGGCGTGGTCGCGCCGACCTTCCACGACACCGACCCGCCGCCGCTCGACCTGCCCGGCTGCGACATCAACCTCGCGCAGGTCGTCCACGGCTCCCAGGCCATCTCCGTCTCCGGTCCGCTCCCCACGTCGGGCACCGCCACCGTGCGGACGACGATCACCGACGTCTGGGACAAGGGCAAGGCCGCCGTCATCTGGCAGGAGGGCGTGGCCACCGCCGGCGACGACGGCACCGGCGAGGAGCTGTGGCGGGTGCGGTCCTCGATCTTCGTCAAGGGCGAGGGCGGCTGGGGCGGCGAGCGCGGCTCGTCGACACCGGTCGAGGTCCCCGAGCGCGCGCCCGACCACGTCTCGTCGTACGCCGTGACGCCCCAGCAGGCCCTGCTCTACCGGCTCTGCGGCGACCGCAACCCGCTCCACGCCGACCCCGGCTTCGCGAAGGCGGCCGGCTTCCCCGCGCCGATCCTGCACGGCCTGTGCTCCTACGGCATCGTGCTGCGCGAGCTCACCGACGGCCTCCTCGGCGGCGACGCGACCCGGGTCGCCGGGTTCACCGGTCGCTTCGCCGGCGTGGTGTTCCCGGGCGAGACGATCCGGGTCGCCGGCTGGCGCGAGGACGACGCGATCGTCGGCGCGGCGACCATCGAGGGCGGCGAGCGGGACGGCTCGCCGGTCCTCGCCGACTGCCTGCTGTCGGTGGCCTGAGGGTCGCCGGGCGTTGCGGTTTGGTCCCAAACCGCAACAATTGGGGCCGGAAACGTGCAGTCTCTGCCCAATCGACACCTGTTCCGCAGGAGGAGCACCATGCCCACTCGCACCGGACGCACCGCCTGGAACGGCGGCCTGCAGGACGGCACCGGCCAGGTCGAGCTGACCTCGTCGGGCGCCGGCACCTTCGACGTCTCCTTCCCGAAGCGCGCCGCGGACGACGCCGACGGCACCACCAGCCCGGAGGAGCTCATCGGCGCCGCCCACTCCGCGTGCTACGCGATGGCGCTGTCCAACGAGATCGCGAAGGCCGGTGGCACCCCGGTGGCGCTCGACGTCTCCGCCGACGTCACGCTCGGCCCCGACCCGGCCGGCGGCTTCCAGCTCACCGGCATCGTGCTGACGGTCCGCGCCGAGGTCGAGGGCCTCGACGCGGCCGGCTTCGACGCCGCCGCCGGGGCGGCCAAGGTGGGCTGCCCCGTCAGCAAGGCGCTGAGCGGCGTCCCGATCACGCTCGACGCGGCGCTCGAGAGCTGACGCCGGCTCCGTCCAGGAATCGCCGGTCGACCGGCGATCCCTGCACTTGTCGGGCGTTGCAACGCCCGACAAGTGACAGTTCTGCCCGACAAGTGGGCCGTACGCCGGCTGCCGACAGCAGCGGTCAGGAGCGGGCGCCCTCGGCCTTCGCCCGCAGTGCGGCCACCATCGCGTCGGGGTCCTCGGCCGAGTAGACCGCCGAGCCGGCGACGAAGACGTCGGCGCCCGCCTCGGCGCAGCGCTCGATCGTCTCCAGCGAGACGCCGCCGTCGACCTGGAGCCAGGTCTCGACGCCGTGCTTGTCCATCAGCGCCCGCGCACGGCGGATCTTGGGCAGGCACAGGTCGAGGAACCGCTGCCCGCCGAAGCCGGGCTCGACGGTCATGATCAGCACCATGTCGAGCTCGGCGAGCAGGTCCTCGTAGGGCTCGATCGGCGTCGCGGGCTTGAGCGCCATCGAGGCCCGTGCGCCGGCCGAGCGGATCTCCCGGGCCAGCCGCACCGGCGCCTTGGCCGCCTCGACGTGGAAGGTCACCGAGCCGCACCCCGCCTCGACGTACGCCGGGGCGTTGCGGTCGGCGTCCTCGATCATCAGGTGAGCGTCCAGCGGCACCGGGCTCACCCGGGCGAGCGCCTCGACCATGGCCGGACCGAAGGTCAGGTTGGGCACGAAGTGGTTGTCCATGACGTCGACGTGCACCCAGTCGGCGCCGGGGATCCGGGCCACCTCCTCCCCGAGACGCGCGAAGTCGGAGTTGAGGATCGACGGGGTGATCTGGATGTGGCCCACGGGCGGCCAGTCTAGAGGTGTCCCATCGACCGCCCGGACCGGCGGTGCCCTCCGATCCGGCCCCGCATGAGCAGCTCCGAGGTCTCGCGCGCTGCGCGACCGTGGCGTCGCTCGGCTAGTGTCCCGAGTCAGAAATTCGGATGCAGCAGCCGTGCGCTGAGTGCGTGCATCGCAAGGCGGCGGCGCGACGGCATACCGGGCGTACGTCGAGCGTCGCCAACGCAGCGAGGTGCTTGCTCAGAGCGCGGGGGCTGGGTGCGAATTTCTGACTCGGGACACTAGGCGGGCGCCGCGCCCAGCGCGCTCGCGATCGCTGCCACTCCCGCCGCGACCTCCGCGAACGAGGTCGACAGCGGCGAGAGGCCGATCCGCAGCCCGTCGGGCATCCGGAAGTCCGGGATGACGTCGCGCTCCCACAGGGCGGCGGTGACCTCCCGCATCCGCGGGTGGGCGAGCGTCACGTGACCGCCCCGCTCCGCCGGGTCGCGCGGTGACGCTATCCGCACGCCGGCCAGGTCGCGGTCGACCAGTGCGACGGCGTACTCGGTGAGCGCGACCGACTTCTCCCGTACGGCGTCGATCCCGGTCTCCTCGAGGACGTCGACCATGTCCTCCAGGGCGAGCATGCCCACGATCGGCGGCGTGCCGCTGAGCAGGCGCCGGATGCCCGGAGCCGGTACGTAGGCGGGGCCCATCGTGAACGAGTCCGCCGCGCCCATCCAGCCCTGGACCGGCTGGGCGAAGGTGTCCTCGGCCAGGTGCCGGGCGGCGACGTAGCCGTACGCCGGCGCCCCGGGCCCGCCGTTGAGGTACTTGTAGGTGCAGCCCACCGCGAGGTCGATCTCCCACGCGTCGAGCTCGACCGGCACCGACCCGCCGGAGTGACACAGGTCGACGAGGATCCAGGCTCCGGCGCCGTGAGCGAGCCGCGCCAGCTCCGCGACGTCGGCGAGGTAGCCGGACCTGTAGGCCACGTGGCTCACCACGACGAGCGCGGTGTCGGGACCGAGCACCGCCGCCAGGTCGTCCGCCGTCATGCCGCCGTCGGGATCCACGTCGAGCCAGCGGACGGTGAGACCGCACTCCCGCGCGACGCCCTCGACGACGTACCGGTCGGTGGGGAAGTTGTCGCGGTCGACGACGATCTCGCGCCGGCCGGGCCGCGCGGCGACGGCCGCGCGCACCATCTTGTACAGCAGGACCGTCGTGGAGTCGCCGACCGCGACCTGGCCCGGCGCCGCGCCGAGGACCACCCGGCCGAGCCGGTCCCCCAGCGTCAACGGCAGCTCGAACCAACGCTCGTCCCACCCGCGGATCAGCCGGCCGCCCCACTCCTCCTCGACGAACGCCGCCATCCGGGCCGCCGTCGCGCGCAGCGGCCGGCCGAGGGAGTTCCCGTCGAGGTAGACGATCGGCCCCTCCGCCCCGACGAAGCGGTCGCGGTGGCCGGCGAGCGGGTCGGCGGCGTCCAGGGCCGCGGCGTCGAGCGAGGTCAGCGTCACCCTCGCAACCTACTCCCCGGCCCCTTCGTCAGCGGTGTCCTCGCCGGAGGCGTCCTCGTGCGGCAGGTCGTCGCGGTCGGCCCACGCCAGCAGCGGTGCGATGTCGAACACGTGGTCGTCGATGTCGTGGTGCAGATCGCCGATCTCCGCGAACCGCGCCGGCACCGTGCGGATGGTGAAGTCGCGCGGGTCGGCGTCGTCGATCTCGTCCCACCGGATCGGCGTCGAGACCCGGGCGTCCGGCAGGCCGCGCACGGAGTACGCCGCGGCGATGGTGTGGTCGCGGGCGTTCTGGTTGTAGTCCACGAACACCGCGGCCGGGTCGCGGTCCTTCTTCCACCAGGTGGTCGTGACCAGCTCCGGCGCCCGCCGCTCGACCTCGCGGGCGAAGGCGAGCGCGGCCCGGCGTACGCCCTTGTGGTCGTGATCCGGCCGGATCCGGACGTAGACGTGCAGGCCCTTGCTGCCGCTGGTCTTCGGATAGCCGACGGCGCCCAGCTCGTCGAGGACCTCGTGCGCGACGTGCGCGGCCCGGCGCACGTCGTCGTACGTCGACGCGGGTCCCGGATCGAGGTCGATCCGCCATTCGTCGGGCTGCTCGGTCGCGCCCCGGCGGCTGTTCCAGGGATGGAACTCGACGGTCGACATCTGCACCGCCCAGATCACCGAGGCCAGCTCGGTCACGCACAGCTCGTCGGCCGTCCGCTTCCACCGCGGGAAGAACAGCTGGACCGTCTCCACCCAGTCCGGGGCTCCGGCGGGAAGGCGCTTCTGGTGCACCTTGTCGCCGGCGAGGCCCTTGGGGAAGCGGTGCAGCATGCACGGCCGCTCCCACAGGGCGTTGACGATCCCCTCGCCGACGGCCAGGTAGTACTCGACCAGGTCGAGCTTCGTGGCGCCGATCTCGGGGAAGTACACCCGGTCGGGGTTGCTCACGCGCACGACCCGGCTCTCGACCTCGATCTCCACCGCCGGGGACGCCATGGGTGGTGAGGGTAGCGAACCGTCAGCCCGCGCGGCCCAGCGCGACGAGCGCGAGCAGCAGACAGGCCAGCGTCTCACCGTCGGCGACCTCACCGCGTCCCGCCCGGGTGAGCAGCTCGTCGAACGGCACCCGGTGGACGGCGACGATGCCGTCCTCGAGCATCGCGTCGTCACCGACCTCGGTCAGGCCGCGGGCCAGGTAGACGATCTCGGGCGCGTCGGCGACGCCGTTGAGCGCGTTCATCCGGCCGATCTCGCGCCACTCGGACGCCGCCAGGCCGGTCTCCTCCCGCAGCTCGCGCTGCGCGGCGAGGAGCGGGTCCTCGCCGTCCGTGCCGCCGGCCGGGACCTCGAGCGACGACCGGTCGCCGGTCGTGTAGCGGTCGACCTCGACGAGGACCACCTCGTCGGCGTCGGTGAGGGCGACGACGAACACGGCCGGGTTCTTCAGCTCGACCACCCCGTAGATCCCGTCGCTGCCGTCGGGCCGGACCACCGCGTCCTCGCGGACCCGGATCCAGGGGTTCTCGTAGGCGGTCCGGGTCGATCGGCGCTGCCACGTCTGCATCCGGCCAACGTAGCCGTAGCGTGAGCGCGTGGACTTCGACCAGCCGCCCGTCGTCCGGGTCACCGCCGAGCCCGACCGGCTCGACGACCTCGCCGCCGACGACTGGCCGATGACGATCCCGGCCGTGGCCCAGCTGGTCCGCGACGGACTCGACCTGCCCAAGGGCGTGACCTTCCTCGTCGGCGAGAACGGCTCGGGGAAGTCGACCCTGGTCGAGGCGGTGGCCGTGGCCTACGGGCTCTCGCCCGAGGGCGGGACCACCCAGGGTCGGCACACCACCCGAGCGACCGAGTCGCCGCTGCACGCCGCGCTCCGCCTCCAGCGCGGACTCGCGGCGGGCCGCTGGGGGTTCTTCCTGCGGGCCGAGACCATGCACGGCTGGTACACCTACCTGGAGCAGAACCCGCGCGGCCCCGGGGCGCCCGCGGACAGCAGGTTCCACGAGATGAGCCACGGCGAGTCGTTCCTCGACGTGCTGCGCACCCGTTTCGACTCCCCCGGCTTCTACTGCCTCGACGAGCCCGAGGCCGCGCTGTCCTTCTCCTCGACGCTCGGGCTGATCGCGGTGCTCGACCGCGTGGTGGGCGAGGGCGGCCAGGTGCTCTGTGCCACGCACTCCCCGGTGCTCGCGGCGATGCCCGGCGCGACGATCCTCGAGGTCGGCGACTGGGGGCTGCGTCGGACGACGTGGGAGGAGCTCGAGCTCGTCCAGCACTGGCGCCGCTACCTCGACGACCCCCGCCGCTACCTGCGCCACGTGCTCGATTGACGGCCCGGGGCACCGGGTGACCACGGAGTGCGCCGCGAACGGGCCGCCCGGGACCGCGCACGCCTCAGCGGTCGCGGGCGGTCGCGGCGAGGCCGGCCGCCGCGAGGGCGATCAGGACGGCGGCGGGAAGGCCCAGCCCGCCGACGCCGTAGCGCGCCACGATGCCCGAGGCCAGGGCAGCGCCGACGGCGATGCCCCCGTTGAACAGCACCGGGATCAGCGCGCCGGCCAGCGCGCGGTGGGCCGGTCCGGCCAGTCGGAGGATGAGGGTCTGGGCGAAGGGAGGGAGCGCTCCCGACGCGGCGCCCCACAGGGCCACGAGCACGAGGCCTCCGTCGATCCCCACGGCCAGGACCGCCACCGCCGTGAGCGCCGTCGCGACGACCAGTCCCCGCGCCGTCCGCTCCACCCGGCCCGCGAGCAGCACCCCGAGCGCGGACGCGAGCCCGAAGACCAGCAGTGCGACGGCCGGCGGGCCGCTGAGCCGCGTGAGGAAGGTGTAGGCCCCGTAGTGCCCGACCAGGGCCAGCGCGACCAGCAGGGTCACCCCGACCATCGGCCGCACCGAGCCACCGCCCGCGGCCTCCCGGGGCCCGGCCGCCTGCTCGACGACCGCCTCCGGCACCACGCGCCCCACGAGGACCGCCACGACCAGGCTCGCGCCGGCCAGCATCCCGAAGGAGGCGCGCCAGCCGACGAGGTCCGCGATCAGCCGGGCGACGGGCGTGCCGAGCACCATCCCGAGCGTCGCGCCGCCGAGGACCACCGAGGTGGCCCTGCCGAGCAGCCGGTCGGGAACCAGGTCGGCGACGTGCGCGTTGACGGTCGACCACAGCAGCCCCACCGCGGCCGCGCCCACCGTGCGGGCGACCAGCACGGCGCCGTACGACGGCGCGAGGGCCGTCGCCGCGGCGGCGATCGCGAAGGCGACCAGGCTGCCGGCGATGACGCGTTGCCGCGCGATCCCGCGGGTGAGCCGCACGAGGGGGATGCTCGCGACCACGACGACGGCGGCCCAGACGCTGACGAGCAGGCCGGCCGCCGACTCGGAGACCGAGAGACCGCGGCTCATCGGGCCGAGGACGGCCATCGGCAGCATCTCGCCGGTCACCATGACCAGCGTGGCCCCGCCGAGGACGAGGAGCACCGGCCACGGCAGCCGGTGGGGAGCATCGGTGGACAGGGGGATCGAGGAAGCACTGGTGGTTGCCATGTCCTCGACGCTAGAGTTTGACACTGATGTCAATGTCAAGGTCCGGCGACGAGAAGGTGAGGCAGCCCATATGAGGATCGGGGAGCTGGCGGAGCGGACCGGCGTGACGACCCGGCTGATCCGCTACTACGAGCAGCAGGGCCTGCTGAGCGCCGACCGGCTGCCCAACGGGTACCGCAGCTACGGCGAGACGCACGTCGAGCGGATCGAGCGGGTCGCCGGCCTGGTCCAGGCCGGGGTGCCCACGCGGCTGGTCAAGGTGCTGCTCGAGGCCGAGGCGGCCTGCGCCCTGGAGCGGCCGACGTGCTCGGCCGAGGTCGCGGCCCTTCTGGCCGAGGAGCTGGTCGGCCTCGAGAAGCGGATCGACTGCCTCAGCCGCAGTCGCGACACCATCCGGACGTTCCTGTCGCGGGTCGGCGCGGGCGAGCTGTTCGACGCCCCGACGCCGGCCTGACGACGCGTCCCTCGGTCCCGTCCGCGGCCCGCGCGATCGCCCTCAGCGCCAGCCCAGGCCCGGCGCCACGTGGGTCAGGATGGACTCGATGACGTGGGCGTTGTAGTCGACGCCCAGCTGGTTCGGGACGGTGAGCAGCAGCGTGTCGGCCTCGGCGATGGCCTCGTCGCCGCGCAGCTGCTCGACGAGCTGGTCCGGCTCGGCGGCGTACGAGCGCCCGAAGATGGCGCGCATGTCGTCGATCTGGCCGACCTGGTCGTCCTCGGGACGACCGCCGAAGTACGCCCGGTCCTCGTCCGACACCAGCGGGAAGATCGACCGGCTGACCGACACGCGGGGCTGGTGATCGTGCCCGGCGGCGGCCCAGGCGTCGCGGAAGACGCGGATCTGGTCGGCCTGCTGGACGTGGAAGGGCTGGCCGCTCTCGTCCTCCTTGAGCGTGGAGCTCATCAGGTTCATGCCGAGCTCGGCGGCCCAGCGGGCGGTGCCGTTGGAGGCGGCGCCCCACCAGATGCGCTCGCGCAGGCCTTCGGAGTGCGGCTCCAGCCGCAGCAGGCCCGGAGGGTTGGCGAACATCGGGCGGGGGTTCGGCTGGGCGAAGCCCTCCCCCTTCAGCACCTCGAGCAGCACCTCGGTGTGCCGCCGCGCCATGTCGGCCTCCGTCTCGCCCTCGGCCGGCGCGTAGCCGAAGTAGCGCCATCCGTCGACGACCTGCTCCGGTGACCCGCGCGAGATGCCCAGCTGCAGTCGGCCCTCGGAGATCAGGTCGGCGGCCCCGGCGTCCTCGGCGAAGTACATCGGGTTCTCGTACCTCATGTCGATCACACCCGTGCCGATCTCGATCCGGCTGGTCCGCGCGCCGATGGCCGCCAACAGCGGGAACGGGCTGGCCAGTTGCCGGGCGAAGTGGTGGACCCGGAAGTACGCGCCGTCCGCCCCCAGCTCCTCCGCCGCGACCGCGAGGTCGATGGACTGCAGCAGGGTGTCGGACGCGGTGCGCACCTGCGAGTGCGGGCTCGGCGTCCAGTGGCCGAACGAGAGGAACCCGATCTTCTTCATGACTGGTTGAACCGTCAACTAGTGCCGGTCATTCCCGGCGCAGCAGTGCGAGGAACATCGCGTCGGTCCCATGCCGGTGCGGCCACAGCTGGACGGTGCCGGGCAGCGGCCCGTCGGCGTCGGGTACGGCGGGCAGGTGGGCGCGGATGTCGTCCAGCCGCAGCCCGGGGTGGTCCGCGACGACCGAGGTCACGACCTCGGACGTCTCGGCCAGGACCGGCGAGCAGGTGGCGTAGAGCAGTGCTCCCCCGGCACGCAGCACGCGGGCCGCCTCGGCCAGCAGCGCCCGCTGGAGGGCGACGAGCTCCGCCAGGTCGCCCGGGCTGCGTCGCCAGCGTGCCTCCGGGCGCCGGCGCAGCGCGCCCAGGCCCGTGCAGGGCGCGTCGAGCAGGATCCGGTCGGCGGTGCCGTCCGCGAACGGCGCGCGGGTGGCGTCGGCCTGGACCACGCCGGCGAGGCCGGAGCCCGTGGCCACCGCCCGCGCGACCAGGCGGCCCCGATGGTGGTGCAGCTCGACGCCGGTGACGGTGGCACCCCGCCGCCCCGCGAGCGCGGCCAGCAGCGAGGCCTTCCCGCCGGGCCCGGCACACAGGTCGACCCACCGCTCGTCACGCCCCGCGACCGGTGCCTCGGCCAGGGCCAGGGCGACCAGCTGGGAGCCCTCGTCCTGGACGCCCGCACGCCCCTCGGCGACGGCGGGGATCGCGGCCGGATCGCCGCCGTCGAGCACGGTTCCGTACGGCGAGTAGCGGGTCGGCGTACCGGGCAGCTCCTCACGGGTGGCGCGCCCGGGCCGGGCGACCAGCGTGACCCGCGGCGGTGCGTTGTCGGCGTCCAGCAGGGCGGGCAGCTCGGCGTCACGATCGCCCAGGGCACGCCCCAGCTCCGCGACCACCCATGCCGGGTGACTGTGGGCGGTAGCGAGGTCGCCGGGCGCGACCTGCCCCAGCCAGGCGTCGAGATCGCGCGCCGCGACCTTGCGCAGCACGGCGTTGCAGAAGCCGGCCGCGCCCTGGTTGACCTGGGCGCGCACGAGCGTGACGGTCGTGTCGATCGCGGCATGGGTCGGCACCCGCATCGCCAGCAGCTGGTGCGAGCCGAGCCGCAGCGCGTCGAGCACCTTCGCCTCGACCTTGCGCAGCGGCCGGTCGATGCACGCGGCCAGCACCGCGTCGTACGTGCCCTGCCGGCGGATCGTGCCCGAGGCCAGCTCGGTCGCGAAGGCCGCGTCACGGCCCGAGAGCCCGTGCCGCGCGAGGACCGCGGGCAGCAGCAGGTTGGTGTAGCCGCCGTCGACGCGCACCGCCTTCAGCACCTCGAAGGCGGCCAGTCGGGCCGGGTCGACGGCCCGCCGCGTCGGCCTACGCAAAGGCCGCGGTCTCCGGCAGGCGTACGCCGCGCGCCCAGTCGGCCGCGCCCATCTGCCTCTTCCCGAACGCCTTGACGTCGGTCAGCCGGACGGGAGCGCTGCCGGTGCCGACCAGGACCTCGTTCTTCCCGACCAGGATCGCGCCCGGGGAGAGCTCGGGCCCGTCGGCGACCGGCTCGACCCGGCCGAGCTTGACCCGCTCGCCGTCGAGCGTCGTCCAGGCGCCGGGACCCGGCGTGCAGGCACGGATCCGGCGGTCGACGCCGACGGCCGGCTCCTTCCAGTCCACGCGGGCGTCGTCGACGGTGATCTTCGGCGCGAGGCTGATCCCGTCGGCGGGCTGCTCGCGGGCCTCGAGCGAGCCGTCCGCGATGCCGTCGAGCGTCGCTACCAGCAGGCCCGCGCCGCCCTCGGCGAGGCGACCGAGCAGGTCGCCGGCGGTGTCGGTGGGCCGGATCCGCTCGGTCATCACGCCGAAGGTCGGCCCGGCGTCGAGCGCCTCGACGATCCGGAAGGTGGTCGCGCCGGTGAACTCGTCGCCGCCCCAGATCGCGTGCTGCACCGGGGCCGCGCCCCGCCAGGCCGGCAGCACCGAGAAGTGCAGGTTGACCCAGCCGTGGCGCGGGATGTCGAGGGCGCTGCGCGGGATGAGGGCACCGTAGGCCACCACCGGACAGCAGTCCGGCTCCAGCGCCCGCAACTCCTCCTGGAACTCCGGGTCGCGCGGGTGCGCGGGCTTGAGGACCGGTACGCCGAGCGCCTCGGCCCGCTGCGCGACCGGGCTCGGCGTCAGCTTGCGCCCCCGGCCCGAGGGCGCGTCGGGCCGCGTGACCACGCCGACCAGCTCGTGGGGCGAGGCCGCGATGGCCTCGAGCGCGGGCACGGCCACCTCGGGGGTGCCGGCGAAGACCAGCCGCAGAGGCGTCATCGGCCGAATCCCCCCGTCGCGTGCGGCGAGACCCTCACCGTCGGCTTCTCCAGCCCGAACCACTCCGACTCGCGGATCTCGCGCATGGCCGCCTTGCGGCCGGCCTCGTCGAGCCGGTCGATGAACAGGATGCCGTCGAGATGATCGGTCTCGTGCTGGATCGCCCGGGCGAGCAGCTCCGATCCCTCGATCGTCACCGGCTCTCCGTGCATGGTGAACCCGCTCGCCACCACCGACAGCGCACGCAGGCAGTCATAGGTGAGCTCGGGCAGCGACAGGCAGCCCTCGGGGCCGTCCTGCGTCTCCTCGGAGAGCTGGAGGGTCGGGTTCACCAGGTGCCCGACCTCGCCGTCGACGTACCAGGTGAACACGCGCAGTCCCACGCCGATCTGGGGCGCGGCCAGGCCGGCTCCCGGCGCGTCGAGCATGGTGTCGGTCAGGTCGGTGACCAGCTGGCGCAGCTCGGCGTCGAAGTGGACGACCTCGATCGCGGGCTTGCGCAGGACGGGGTCGCCGAAGAGTCGGATGGGTCGGATCGCCACTGCGTCAGCCTAGTGGGCGCACCGGCGGTCACAGCTCCCAGGGATCGACCTGGATCCGCACCGGGTCGAGCTTGCGGGCCGAGCGCAGCCGTTGCGTCTCCGCCAGGGCGCGGGCCAGCACCGCGCCCTGGGCGCGCGGCACCCGCAGCACCAGCCGCTCCACCTCGGGGTCGCGGGTCGGGACCGGACCGAGCACCTCCGCCGCGTCGGGCAGCGCCAGCAGCGCGCGGACGTCGTCGAGGGCGCCGGGTGGACCGGTCACCGTCGCCAGCCGGGCGGCGGGCGGCAACCGCGCCTCCCACCGGTCCTCGGCCTCCCGGACCGCGAACCCGGCGGGGTCCCAGCGCACCAGCGCCTGCAGGGCGGGGCTGGCCGGGTCGCCGACCGCGAGCGCGCGACCGCCCGGTCCGAGCAGTCCGACCGCGTTGCACCAGCGCCGTAGCGCCTCCTCGGGCGCACGCATGCTGTCGCGACCCAGCGCCCACCAGGTGTCGAGCAGCACGACGACGGCGTACCCGCCCTCGGCGACCGGCTCGGCGCCGGGCGTCGCGACCACGATCCGCGGCTCGGGGCCCACCCGGGTCCGGACCTGGTCGCCGGACGAGGAGACCACGGGGACCTTCGCGAAGCTGCGACCGAGCTCGTCGGCGGTGCGGGCGTCGCCGACCACCGGCGCTCGCAGGCCGGTCGACCCGCACTCCGCGCAGGACCAGCCAGGCGCCTCGGTCGCGCACCACCGGCAGCGGGGCGGCGTCGTGGGGCCGGTGAGCTGGAGCGGCCCCGAGCACGCCCGGCACCGGGCCGGGGTGCGGCAGCGCTCGCAGGCCAGCCGCAGCGCGTAGCCGGCCCGCGGCGTCTGCACCAGCGCCGGGCCGCGGGCCAGGCCCCAGCGCAGGGCGTCGTGCGCCTCGCGGGGCACCCGCGCGGCCCCGGCGCTCGGGTCGCGCGCGATCGCGACGTCCGTCGCGCCGCTGATGCCGATCAGCGCCCGCTCGCGCACGGCGGCTCGCGGGAGCGCGATCTCGCGCGCCCAGCCGGTGTGGAGCAGGTGCTGGGCCTCGACGGTCCGGGCGAAGCCACCGACCAGGGCCGCCGCGCGCTCCTGCTCCGCGCGCAGCAGCAGCACCTCCCGCACGTGGGGGTAGGGCGCGCGCGGCTCCGCGTGCAGGTCGTCGCCGTCGTCCCACACCACCACGAGCCCGAGGTCGCGCACCGGGGCGAACGCCGCGGAGCGGGTGCCGACGACGATGCGCCGCCCACCCCGGCTGACCGCCAGGAACTCTCGGTAGCGCGCGGCCGGGCCGGACACCCGGCCGGCAGCGAGGCCGGAGGCGTCGCCGGCGGCGTGCGGCCCCACCGACGCCGTCGACTCGCTCGACCCGGAGGCCCGATCCGCGTGAAGGGCGACGTGGTGACCCTCGCCGAGCAGTGCGGTGAGGGCGGCGTCCACGCGGGCGACGTCACGGTGGTCGGGCAGGCACAGGACGCTGCCCCGCCCGGCGACCAGCGCGGCGCCCGCGAGATGGGCGAGCAGGAGCGGCCAGTCCTCCCCCGGCCCGGCCGACCACACGGCCCGCGGCGGACGGCCCTCGCGCAGGTGGCCCAGGAACGGAGCGGCCGCGGGGTAGGCCGCCCAGGCGTGCTCCGCCGCGCCGGCGTCGTAGGTCAGGGGAGGCTCGGGCGGCGTCGGCTCCTTCTCCGTGGTGGCGTGCCGCGGCGGGACGGCGAGGCGGCGCACGTCGGAGCTGACGCCGGCGTACCGCTCGGCGACCTGCTCGCACAGCGCCGCGACCGCGGGACTGAGCACCGGCTCGGGACTGACCAGCCGCCGCAGCGGCGCCAACCGGCCGTCGTGGTCGGAGGCGGCGACCCGCTCGACGACGAAGCCGTCGACGTCCTGCCCGCCGAAGCGGACCTTGACCCGGCTCCCGGGCACGGCGCCGTCGGCCATCGCGGCCGGGACGGCGTAGTCGAAGACCCGGTCGAGGTGCGCCAGGGGCAGGTCGAGCACGACCCGGGCCACCGGGTCGACGGTGGTGATCTCCGCCTCGACCGCCTTGCGTGCCCGGGTGGCGGCGGCCTTGGCCCGGCCCTCGGCCGCCCGGTCCCGGACGAGCCCGGGCAGCTCCAGCGCCGGCTCGTCGGGAGTGGGGGTCATGCCGGATGTTCTACCAGCGGGATCCGATCCATCGCCGACCCGTCGCATCTGAACCTCCAGAACACGCCGACCCGTCGCGTTTGAACGCGACGGGTCGGCGGTCGAGCGGCGTACAGATGCGCCGGGTCGGTGGATCAGAGACCGGCGGCGGCCTTCAGGGCGTCGGCGCGGTCGGTGCGCTCCCAGGTGAACTCGGGGAGCTCGCGGCCGAAGTGACCGTAGGCGGCGGTCTTGGCGTAGATCGGCCGGCGCAGGTCGAGGTCGCGCAGGATCGCGGCCGGGCGCAGGTCGAAGACCTCGAGCACGGCCTCCTGGATCTTCTCGTCCGCGACGACGCCGGTGCCGAAGGTCTCCACGAAGACACCGACGGGCTTGGCGACGCCGATCGCGTACGCGACCTGGACCTCGGCGCGACGGGCCAGGCCCGCGGCGACGATGTTCTTGGCGACCCAGCGCATGGCGTAGGCGGCCGAGCGGTCGACCTTGGACGGGTCCTTGCCCGAGAACGCGCCGCCGCCGTGGCGCGCCATGCCGCCGTAGGTGTCGACGATGATCTTGCGACCGGTCAGGCCGGCGTCGCCCATCGGGCCCCCGACGACGAACTTGCCGGTCGGGTTGATGTGCAGCTTGTAGCCGTCGAACGGGACGCTGGTCTTGAACTGCTCGAGCACGGGCTCGATCACCTTCGCGGTGATATCGGCGGCGATCTGCTCCTGGGTGACGTCCTCGGCGTGCTGCGTGGACAGCACCACGGTGTCGACGCGGACCGCGCGGTCGTCCTCGTCGTACTCGATGGTGACCTGGGTCTTGCCGTCGGGACGGAGGTAGGGCAGCGTGCCGTCCTTGCGGACCTCGGTGAGCTTCTCCGCCAGCGTCTGCGCGATCTTGATCGGCAGCGGGAACAGCTCGGGGGTGTCGTCGCAGGCGTAGCCGAACATCAGGCCCTGGTCGCCCGCACCCTGCTTGTCGAGCTCGTCGGAGGAGCCGCCGAGGCGAACGTCCTCCGCGGTGTCCACGCCCTGGGCGATGTCGGGCGACTGCGCGCCGATCGCGACCTGGACGCCGCAGGAGTTGCCGTCGAAGCCCTTGTCGGAGGAGTCGTAGCCGATCTCGAGCACCTTCTCGCGCACCAGCTGGGCGACCGGGGCGTAGGCCTCCGTGGTCACCTCACCGGCGACGACCACCAGTCCGGTGGTGAGCAGGGTCTCGACGGCGACCCGGCTCTTCGGGTCGTGCTCGAGCAGATAGTCGAGCACGGTGTCGCTGATCTGGTCGGCGATCTTGTCCGGGTGACCCTCGGTCACCGACTCCGACGTGAACAGACGTCCGGTCATGGTGGTGGGAACTCCTGATTGGGGGCGGGTGGGGCGGTGGTCCAACGATACGGATGGGCTGGAGTGATGCCCGAGAAGTCTCAGGACGTGTCGTCAGGCCAGGCGGGCGACGACCTGGTCCCAGATCAGGTGGGCGAGGGCCGACTTCGTGCCGTGCGGGACCTCGACGGCGGAGCCGTCCGCGCCGAGGATCACCGCCTCGTTGTCGGTGCTCCCGAAGACCGCTCCCCCGCTGACGTCGTTGACGACGAGCAGGTCGCAGCCCTTGCGGGCGAGCTTGGCCCGCGCCAGGTCGAGCACGCTGCCGGTCGCGTCGCCGGTCTCGGCGGCGAAACCGACGATCACGGCCTCCGGGCGCGCTCGGTGGGTCGAGATCTCCTTGAGGATGTCGGGATTCTGTTGCAGCGTGATCGACGGGGCCGATCCGTCGTCGGCCTTCTTGATCTTGGTGGCCGACGTCGCGACCGGCCGGAAGTCGGCCGGCGCCGCCGACATGACGACGCTGTCGGCGGTGGCTGCCGCCGACAGTACGGCGTCGCGCAGCTCCGAGGTCGACTCCACCCGCACGACCTTGACCCCTGCCGGGTCGGGCAGGCTGACGTTGGCCGCGATCAGGGTCACCTCGGCCCCGCGGGCCGCTGCCGCCCGGGCGAGGGCATAGCCCTGTCGGCCCGAGGAGCGGTTGCCGAGGAAGCGGACGGGGTCGAGCCGCTCCCGGGTGCCGCCGGCGGAGACGACGACATGGCGACCGGCGAGGTCGTGGACGGCGCCCGCCGTGGCGGACTGCGACCGGGCGAGTACGTCGCGGGCGACCTCGAAGATCTCCTCCGGGTCGGGCAGCCGCCCCTTGCCGGTGTCGGCCCCGGTCAGGCGGCCCTCGGCCGGCTCGATCACCAGCACGCCGCGGGAGCGCAGCGTCGCGACGTTGGCCGTGGTGGCCGGGTGCTCCCACATCTCGGTGTGCATGGCCGGAGCCAGCACCACCGGGCAGCGCGCGGTCAGCAGGGTGTTGGAGAGCAGGTCGTCGGCCAGCCCGTGGGCGGCCTTGGCCAGGAGGTCGGCCGTCGCGGGCGCCACCACGACGAGGTCGGCGGTCTGCCCGAGGCGCACGTGCGGGACCTCGTGGACACCGTCCCAGACCTCGGCGGACACCGGCTTGCCCGACAGCGCCGCCCAGGTCGGGGCCCCGACGAACTCCAGCGCCGCCGCGGTCGGCACGACCGTGACGTCGTGCCCGGACTCGGTGAACCGCCGCAGCAGCTCACAGGCCTTGTAGGCGGCGATGCCGCCCGAGACGCCGAGCACCACCCTGCGGCCGGCCATGGCAGTCGTCAGATCACTCGGCGTCGGCGACCGGGGTCTCCGCGGCGGCAGCGGCGGCCGCGGCAGCCTGCTCGGCGGCGAGCTCGGCCGGGTCGATGTCCTCGCAGGTCAGCAGGTCCTCGTTGATCTCGCGCAGCGCGATCGACAGGGGCTTCTCCTGGACGTGGGTCTCCACGAGCGGGCCGACGTACTCGAGCAGGCCCTCGCCGAGCTGCGAGTAGTAGGCGTTGATCTGCCGCGCGCGCTTGGCGCTGTAGAGCACCAGCTTGTACTTGCTGTCGGTCTTGGACAGCAGGTCGTCGATGGGAGGGTTGGTGACACCCTCGGCGGCGATGTTCGGGGCAGACACGTGGCGAAGCCTCACAGATGATGGGCGGGCAGGAGACAGGAGGGGCCGATCGGGTGGATCAGCGCGAACCAACCATCAAGGTTACCAACTCCTCGACGGCAGCGTGAACTTCGCGGTTCACGATCGTCACGTCGAACTCCGCCTCGGCGGCCAGCTCCTCGCGCGCGGTGGCCAGCCGACGCTCCCGCTCCTCCGCGTCCTCGGTGCCGCGGCCGACGAGCCGGCGGACGAGCTCCTCCCACGACGGGGGCTTGAGGAAGACGAAGACCGCCTCCGGCATCGAGTCCCGCACCTGCCGGGCGCCCTGGAGGTCGATCTCGAGAAGCGCGGGACGACCGGCGGCGAGCGCCGCGTCCACCGGACCGCGCGGCGTGCCGTAGCGGTGCACTCCGTGGACCACCGCCCACTCGAGCATCTGGCCCTCGGCGACCATCCGGTCGAACTCGTCGGCGGACACGAAGTGGTAGTGCACGCCGTCGACCTCGCCGGGACGCGGCGGCCGGGTCGTGCTGGACACGGACAGGTAGATCTCGGGGTGCTGCTCGCGCATCGCAGCCGCCACCGTGCCCTTGCCGACCGCGGTGGGTCCGGCGAGGACGAAGAGCTGGGCGGGCATTACTGGTCGGCGAACTCGCGCTCGAGCGCGGCGACCTGCTTGGCCCCCAGCCCCCGGACCCGGCGCGACTCGGCGATGCCGAGCCGCTCCATCACCTGACGGGCGCGGACCTTGCCGAGGCCGGGCACCGACTGGAGCAGGTCGAGCACCTTCATCTTGCCGATGACCTCGTTGACCTGACCCTGCTGCAGCACCTCGCTGATGGAGGCGCCGGAGTTCTTCAGCCGGTTCTTGACCTCCGCTCGCTCCCGGCGGGCGGCCGCTGCCTTCTCGAGAGCGGCCTGGCGCTGTTCAGGGGTGAGGGGAGGCAGGGCCACGGGTGAGAGATCCTTCGGTGCAGACGGTCGGCGGGTGCGAGCCGGCTGCCAATCTAGCCACAGGGGTTCCCCGTCGGCAACGCGGCCCGCTCCCGGTCGCGGTCACAGGCTCAGCGGGGTCTTGCAGACGTCGCGCGCCTGCTGCTCGACGCGGGCCAGCGCGGTCGAGGTCTCCGGCGCGCCGAGCCGGACCGCGGCCGCCTCGATCGCCTTCCGGTCGTCGTCGGAGAGGCCCTCCGGCGGCGCGTCGACCCGGTACGTCGCCGGCTCGACCCCCGCCGCGTCGAGGGCCTCGGCGAGGTCGGTGATCCGGGTGACGACCAGCCTCCAGTCGGGCCGGATGTCGTCGGGCGAGCGCTCGGCCAGGGCCTCGAAGCTCGGCAGCGCCCGGAGCAGTCCGGTCGTCGCGCCGGCCGAGAGCGCGGCGCCCACGTCCTCGCGGCGGTCGGCGACCTCGGAGCAGTAGTCGGCGAACGGGTCGTCCTCACCGCCGCGGAGCACGAGGAAACCCACCACGAGCACCACGGCGACGACGAGGACCAGCAGCAGCGGCAGGTTGCGGCGCATGCTCGGTCTCGGGCTCAGCCCTGGAGCCCGCGCAGCTCGTCGTTGGTCCGCCGTACGGCGTCGCGCATCGCCGCCGGGTCGGGGCCGAGCCGCAGGACGCCCCGCGACGAGCTCGCCAGGACCTGGGCGGCGCTGGACCCGAAGATCCGACGGATGTCGTCGGTGGTGCCGCCCTGCTCGCCGTAGCCGGGTGCCAGGATCGGTCCGTTGAACGCCAGGTCGAGACCGCGGTCGTCCGCGAGGGTCGCGCCGACGACGGCCCCGAACGAGCCCAGCGGCACCGCGTCGGCGTTGAGCCGGCGCAGGTGGTCGAGCATCGTCGCGGCGACCGTCCGTCCGCCGGTGACCGCGTCCTGCACCTCGGGCCCCTCCGGATTGGAGGTCGCGGCCAACACGAAGAGTCCGGCGTCGTGCTTGACTGCCGTGTCGACGAAGGGCTGCAGGGACCCGAAGCCCAGGAAGGGGCTGACGGTGACCGCGTCGCAGGCCAGCGGCGAGGCGGGGTCGAGGTAGGCGTCGGCGTAGGCCTGCGAGGTCGAGCCGATGTCGCCGCGCTTGATGTCGAGGAGCACCAGCGCGCCGGCGGACCGCGCCGCGGCGACGACGCGCTCCAGGACCGCCACCCCCCGGCTGCCGAACCGCTCGTAGAACGCCGACTGCGGCTTCACGACGCTGCAGTACGGCGCCACGGCCTCGACCGCGCCGAGGGCGAACCGCTCGAGCCCGGCGACGTCGTCGTCGTAGCCCCAGGCGCGCAGCAGGGCGCCGTGGGGGTCGATGCCGACGCAGAACGGACCGCGGTCGCTGATCGCGGCATGGAGCCGGGCTCCGAAGGTCATGAGGGGATCCTCCGCAGGGCGTCGGGGCCGAGGTCGGCCAGGGCGGGGTAGCCGTCGACGGCCATGATCAGGTCGAGCTCGGCCTGGAGCGCGCGGACCTGGTGGACCGCGCCGGGAACGCCGCCGAGCGCCAGGGCGTAGGCGTAGGGCCGGCCGATCGCGACCGCGTCGGCACCGAGGGCGAGCGCCTTGACGACGTCGGCGCCGGTGCGCACGCCGGAGTCGAAGACCACCGGGGCACGGCCGTCGACCGCGGTCACGACGTCGGGCAGCCAGTCGAGGGCCGCTCCCCCGCCGTTGGCCTGCCGACCACCGTGGTTGGAGCAGTAGATGCCGTCGGCGCCCTCGTCGAGGGCGCGTCGCGCGTCGTCGGGATGGCAGATGCCCTTGAGCACGATCGGCAGGTCGGTGAGCGACCGCAGCCAGGGCAGGTCGTCCCAGGTGACCGGATGGCCGAACGTGCCGACCCAGGTCATCACGACGGTGCCGGGGTCCGGGTCCGGGCCGGTCATCTCCTGGAAGACCGGGTCCGAGGTGTAGTTGGCCAGCGCCTTGCCCCGCAGCTGCGGGAAGTTGCCGCTGGCGAGGTCGCGCGGCCGCCACCCGGGCACCCAAGTGTCGAGCGTGATCACGATCGCCTCGTAGCCGGCCTTCTCCGCCCGCTGCACGAGGCTGGCGGCGAGGTCGCGGTTCTTCGGCGTGTAGAGCTGGAACCACTTGCCCGCGTCGCCGGCCGCGGCGGCGACGTCCTCGAGCGGGTCGCTCATCAGCGTCGAGCCGATCAGGGGCACGCCGGTCGCCGCCGCCACCTCCGCGCCGTGGACGTCGCCGTGCTGGTCGGGCGTGCACAGGCCGAGGACGCCGATCGGCGCCAGCAGCAGCGGGCTGGCCAGCCGCCGGCCGAAGAGCTCGACGGACAGGTCGCGCTCGACCGGCGCACGGAGCATCCGGGGCACCAGCGCGTAGCGCTGGAAGGCAGCGACATTGGCCCGCTGGGTCGACTCGTCACCGGCGCCCCCGGCGACATAGGTCCGCAGCTCCGGCGGCAGCGCGGCGAGGGCCCGCGCCTCCAGGTCCGCGTAGTCGAAGGGATGGGCGGGGAGCACCCCGCCGAGCGCACCGAGGTACAGCTCGATCTGGTAGTCCCCGAAGCTCATCTCACAGGCCTTTCAGGATCCGGCGCGGCCACATCGGGCCACCGTAGATGAGAGCGCTGTAGGCCTGCACCAGGTCGGCACCGGCCGCGACCCGGGCACGGGCCTGCTCGGGCGTCCCGATGCCCCCGACGCCGATCAGCGTGAGCGCGGGTCCGACGCGGCCGCGCAGCAGCCGCAGCACCTCGGTCGAGCGCTCGCTGAGCGGCGCGCCGGACAGGCCCCCGGCGCCGATCTCCTCGACCTGCGCGGCGGGCGTGCGCAGCCCGTCGCGGGAGATCGTGGTGTTGGTCGCGATGATCCCTGCCAGGCCGAGGTCGAGCGCCATGTCGGCGACGGCGAGGACGTCCTCGTCGGACAGGTCCGGCGCGATCTTGACCAGCAACGGCAGCGGCGCGGCGGTCACCTCGTCGGCGGTACGACGGACGTGGCCGAGCAGCGGCGCGAGCTTCTCGACGGCCTGCAGGTTGCGCAGGCCGGGCGTGTTCGGCGAGCTCACGTTGACGACGAGGTAGTCCGCGTGGGGGGCGAGCAGCCGGGTGGATGTCTCGTAGTCGGCCTCGACCGCCGCCTGGTCGTCGTCGGGCACGACCTTGGACTTGCCGATGTTGACGCCGAGCACCAGGTCGCCGCGCCGCCGCTTCGCCAGCCGCGCGGCGACCGCGGTCGCCCCGTCGTTGTTGAAGCCCATCCGGTTGACGATCGCCCGGTCGTCGGGCAGGCGGAACAGCCGCGGGCGGGGGTTGCCCGGCTGGGCCAGCGCAGTGACCGTGCCGATCTCCACGTGCCCGAACCCGAAGGCGCCCATCCGGTCGTAGACCTGGGCGTTCTTGTCGAAGCCGGGGGCGAGACCGAGCCGGTTGCGGAAGGTCAGGCCCATCGCCCGCACCGGCGCGCCGCCAGGACCGGCGGGGATCGGCGCGCGGGACAGCAGCGGACCACCGGCCCGCAGCGCGTCGTACGTCAGGTGGTGCGCCCGCTCGGCGTCGACGCGGACCAGGACGTTGTCGAAGACCTTGTCGTAGAGCGTCACCGCGCCGCCTCGGCGGCCGCGTTCCACTCCTGCAGCGAGCGCACGCCGATCGCGCCCGCCCGGACCGCCGCGATGCCCTGGACGGCGGCAGCGAGGCCCTGGACGGTCGTGATGCACGGCGTCCCGGTCAGCACGGCCGAGGAGCGGATCTCGTAGCCGTCGACGCGGGAGTCGCCCCCGCCGGTCGACCCGTGGGGCGTGTTCACGATCAGGTCGATCTGACCGTCGAGGATCATCTGCACGACCGTCGGCTCGCCGTCGGGACCGGGGCCCTCGAAGTGCTTGCGGACGACGGTCGCCTGGATGCCGTTGCGGCGCAGCACGTCGGCGGTGCCCTGGGTCGCGAGGATCTCGAAGCCGTAGTCGACGAGCACGCGGGCCGGGAAGACCATGGTCCGCTTGTCGCGGTCGGCGATCGAGATGAACACCTTGCCCGCGGTCGGCAGGGGGCCGTACGCCGCGGCCTGGGACTTGCTGAACGCGGTGCCGAAGTCGGCGTCGAAGCCCATCACCTCGCCGGTCGACTTCATCTCTGGACCGAGCACGGTGTCGACGAACTGGCCGTCCTTGGTGCGGAACCGGTTGAACGGGAGCACCGCCTCCTTCACGGCGATGGGCGCGTCGGCGGGCAGGGTGCCGCCGTCGCCCTCGGCCGGGAGCACGCCCGCGGCCCGCAGCGCCGCGATCGGCTCCCCCAGCATCAGCCGGGCGGCGGCCTTGGCGAGCTGGGTGCCGGTCGCCTTGGAGACGAAGGGCACCGTGCGCGAGGCCCGCGGGTTGGCCTCGATGACGTAGAGCACGTCGGCGCCCAGCGCGAACTGGATGTTGATCAAACCACGGACTCCGACGCCCTCGGCGATCGCCTCGGTCGCCTCGCGGATCCGGCCGATCTCCGCGTTGCCGAGCGTGATCGGCGGCAGGGCGCAGGAGGAGTCGCCGGAGTGGATGCCGGCCTCCTCGATGTGCTCCATCACACCGCCGAGGAAGAGCTCGGTGCCGTCGTAGAGCGCGTCGACGTCGATCTCGACCGCGTCGTCGATGAACCGGTCGACCAGCACCGGCCGGTCGGGGCTGATCTCCGTGGCGGCCTCGATGTAGGCCTCCAGCGCGGCGTCGCTGTAGACGATCTGCATGCCGCGTCCGCCGAGGACGTACGACGGCCGCACCAGCACCGGGTAGCCGATCGAGTGCGCGATCGCCCGGGCCTCGTCGTACGACACGGCGGTGCCGTGCTTCGGCGCGACCAGGCCGGCCGCGGCGAGCACCCGCCCGAAGGCACCGCGCTCCTCGGCCAGGTCGATCGCCTCGGGGCTGGTGCCGACGATCGGGACGCCGGCGTCCTGCAGGCCCTGCGCGAGCCCGAGCGGGGTCTGACCACCGAGCGTGGCGATGACGCCGGCGATCGGGCCGGCGGCCTTCTCGGCCTCGTAGATCTCCAGCACGTCCTCGAGGGTGAGCGGCTCGAAGTAGAGCCGGTCGGAGGTGTCGTAGTCAGTGGAGACGGTCTCGGGGTTGCAGTTGACCATGATCGTCTCGTAGCCGGCCTCGGCCAGCGCGAGGGAGGCGTGGACGCAGGAGTAGTCGAACTCGATGCCCTGGCCGATCCGGTTGGGGCCGGAGCCGAGGATGATGACGGCCTGCTTGCCCTCGGCGCGCGGCTGGACCTCGGTCTCCTCGTCGTAGGACGAGTAGTAGTACGGCGTCTGCGCGGCGAACTCCGCGGCGCAGGTGTCGACGGTCTTGTAGACCGGTCGTACGCCCAGCGTCTGGCGGGCGATCCGGACCTCGGACTCCTTCAGGCCGCGGATGGCCGCGATCTGCGCGTCGGAGAACCCGTGCCTCTTGGCGAGCCGGAGGGCGTCGGCGTCGAGGGTCTCGGTCGCGGCGACCTTCGCGGCCACCTCGTCGATCAGGAAGAGCTGGTCGACGAACCAGGGGTCGATCCGGGTGGCGTCGTGGACGTCCTCCTGGCTGGCCCCGGCGCGGATCGCCTGCATGACCTTCTGCAGCCGTCCGTCGTGCGGGGCCCGGATCTGCTCCAGCAGCGCGGCCCGGTCGCCGACGGGCGAGGCCCAGTCGAACGGCGCTGCCTTGTTCTCCAGCGAGCGCAGGGCCTTGTTGAGCGCCTCGGTGAAGCTGCGGCCGATCGCCATCGCCTCACCGACCGACTTCATGTGGGTGGTCAGCGTCGGGTCGGCGGTGGGGAACTTCTCGAAGGCGAACCGCGGGACCTTCACCACGACGTAGTCGAGGGTCGGCTCGAACGACGCCGGCGTCTCCTGCGTGATGTCGTTCGGGATCTCGTCGAGGGTGTAGCCGACCGCGACCTTCGCGGCGATCTTGGCGATCGGGAAGCCGGTCGCCTTGGAGGCGAGCGCGGAGGAGCGCGACACCCGCGGGTTCATCTCGATGACGATGACGCGGCCGTCGGCGGGATTGACGGCGTACTGGATGTTGCAGCCGCCGGTGTCGACGCCGACCTCGCGGATGATGCCGATCGCCAGGTCGCGCAGGTGCTGGTACTCGCGGTCGGTGAGGGTCATCGCGGGCGCGACGGTGATCGAGTCGCCGGTGTGGACGCCCATCGGGTCGAAGTTCTCGATCGAGCAGATGATGACGACGTTGTCGGCCTTGTCGCGCATCACCTCCAGCTCGTACTCCTTCCAGCCGATGATCGACTCCTCGATGAGGACCTCGGTGGTCGGGCTGGCGGAGAGTCCGGCGCCGGCGATGCGGTGCATGTCGGCCTCGTCGTAGGCGATGCCGGAGCCGAGACCACCCATCGTGAAGGACGGACGGACCACGATCGGGAAGCCCAGCTCGGCGGCCGCGTCGGCGACCTCGTCCATCGAGTGACAGACGAAGGACCGCGCGACCTCGCCGCCGACCTTGTGCACGATGGCGTTGAAGAGCTCGCGGTTCTCGCCGCGGTGGATCGCCTCGAAGCTGGCGCCGATCATCTCGACGTCGTACTTCTCCAGGACGCCGTTCTCGTGCAGGGCGATGGCCGTGTTGAGCGCGGTCTGACCACCCAGGGTGGGCAGGATCGCATCGGGGCGCTCCTTGGCGATGACCTTCTCGACGAACTCGGGCGTGATGGGCTCGACGTAGGTGGCGTCGGCGAACTCCGGGTCGGTCATGATCGTCGCCGGGTTGGAGTTGACCAGGACGACCCGCAGGCCCTCCTCCTTGAGCACCCGGCACGCCTGGGTGCCGGAGTAGTCGAACTCGCAGGCCTGGCCGATGACGATCGGGCCGGACCCGATGACCAGGACGGACGTGATGTCGTCGCGCTTCGGCATCAGGCGTTCTCCTCCAGGAGCGTGGTGAAGCGGTCGAAGAGGTACGCCGCGTCGTGCGGGCCGGCGGCGGCCTCGGGGTGGTACTGGACGGAGAACGCCTTGAGCCTGCCCTCGGCATGCAGCTCGAGGCCCTCGACGACGTCGTCGTTGAGGCACACGTGGCTCACGGTGGCGGTGCCGTACGGCGTCTCGGTGGGGGTGTCGCGCGGTGCGTCGACCGCGAACCCGTGGTTGTGCGCGGTGACCTCGACCTTGCGGGTGGTCAGGTCCATCACCGGCTGGTTGATGCCCCGGTGGCCGTACTTCAGCTTGTAGGTGCCGAAGCCGAGCGCGCGCCCGAAGAGCTGGTTGCCGAAGCAGATGCCGAAGTAGGGCAGTCCGCGCTCCAGCGCCTGCTGGAGCAGCTCGACCTGGCCGGTCGTGGCGGCCGGGTCACCGGGGCCGTTGGAGAAGAACAGGCCGTCGGGGCGCACCGCCAGCACGTCGTCGATCGACGCGGTGGCCGGCAGCACGTGGACCTCGATGCCGCGCTCGCTCATCCGCTGCGGCGTCATGTCCTTGATGCCGAGGTCGAGCGCGGCCACGGTGAACCGCTTCTCCCCCTGCGCCTCGATGACGTACGCCTCCGCGGTGGAGACCGCCTCGGACAGGTTGGCGCCGCTCATCTCGGCGGACTCCCTGACCCGCGCGAGCAGGGCGTCCGGGTCGGTCTCGACCGTCGAGATGCCGACCCGCATGGCGCCGCGCTCACGCAGGTGGCGGGTGAGCGCTCGGGTGTCGATGCCCGAGATGCCGACCACGCCCTGCGCGCGCAGCTCGTCGTCGAGCGAGCGGCGCGAGCGCCAGTTGCTCGGGATGCGCGCCGGCTCCCTGACGACATACCCGGCGACCCAGATCCGCTTCGACTCCGGGTCCTCGTCGTTGACGCCGGTGTTGCCGATGTGCGGCGCGGTCATGACGACGACCTGGCGGTGGTACGACGGGTCGGTCAGCGTCTCCTGGTAGCCGGTCATGCCGGTGTTGAAGACGGCCTCGCCGAAGGTCTCCCCCTCGGCGCCGTAGGCCTCCCCGCGGAAGGCGCGTCCATCCTCGAGGACGAGCAGGGCGGGCTGGGACTGGGTCATGCGAGAGCTCCTTCGAGCACCGTGGGCGTGCCGCGCAGGAGCGTGGCGATCACCTTCCCGGTGAGCTTGCGGTCGTGCCAGGGGTTGTTGCGGCTCAGCGAGACGCTGGCGGCGCGGTCGACGACGACCTGGGCGGCCGGGTCGACCAGGGTGAGGTTGGCGGGCTCGCCGACGGCGATCGGCCGGCCGTGCTGGTCGTCGAGGCCGGCGATGCGGGCGGGATTGACGCTCATCGCGCGGGCGACGCCGGCCCAGTCGAGCAGGCCGTTCTCCACCATCACGGTGGTGACGACCGGCAGCGCGGTCTCGAGGCCGAGCATGCCGAAGGCGGCGTCGACGAACGCGTGCTCCTTGTCGTGGCGCGCGTGCGGCGCGTGGTCGGTCGCGACCGCGTCGATGGTGCCGTCGGCCAACGCCTCGCGCAGGGCCCGCACGTCCTCGTCGGGCCGCAGCGGGGGGTTCACCTTGAACGTCGGGTCGTAGCCCGCGAGGAGCTCGGTGGTGAGCAGCAGGTGGTGGGGCGTGACCTCGGCGGTGACGTCGATCCCCTGCGCCTTGGCCCAGCGGATCACCTCGACGCTACCGGCGGTCGACACGTGCGCGACGTGCACGCGGCTGCCGGTGTGCCGCGCGAGCATCACGTCACGGGCGACGATGACCTCCTCCGCGACGCCGGGCCAGCCGGGGAGACCGAGCCGCGCGGAGAGCTCGCCCTCGTGACAGCACGCGGTCGGGCCCGCCAGCGACGGGTCCTGGCTGTGCTGGCTGACCACCCCGCCGAACGCCTTGACGTACTCCAGCGCCCGGCGCATCACCCGCGGGTCGTGGACGCACTTCCCGTCGTCGGAGAAGACCCGCACCTTCGCCCGGCTGCGCGCCATCAGGCCCAGCTCGGCGAGCTCCTCGCCGGCCAGGCCCTTGGTGACCGCCCCGACCGGCTGGACGTCGACCAGCCCGGCGGCGCGACCGAGGTCGTGGACCCGCTCCGCCGCCTCGGCGGTGTCGGTGACCGGGCTGGTGTTGGCCATGGCGAGGACCGCGGTGAAGCCACCCACCGCGGCCGCACGCGAGCCGGTGAGCACCGTCTCGGCGTCCTCCCGGCCGGGCTCACGCAGGTGGGTGTGCAGGTCGACCAGGCCGGGCAGCAGGCGCAGCCCGGCGGCGTCGATGGTGCGGTCGGCCTTGGCCTTCAGCGAGCCGACCTCCGCGACGACGCCGTCGCGGACCAGGACGTCGGTGGTCGTGCCGTCGGACAGTGTGGCGCCCTTGATCAGGATGCTCATGAGGTCTCCTCACCGGCGAGCAGGTGGTAGAGCACGGACATGCGGACGGCGACACCGGCGGACACCTGGTCGAGGACGACCGAGTCGATCGCGTCGGCGGCGTCCGCGGAGATCTCCAGGCCGCGGTTCATCGGACCGGGGTGCAGGATGGGCGTGCCGGGCCGCAGCAGCGCGAGACGGTCGCGGGTCAGGCCGTAGCCGACGGTGTACTCGCGCGCGGTCGGGAAGAAGCCGCCGCTCATCCGCTCGCGCTGAACGCGCAGCATCATCACGGCGTCCGCATGCGGGAGCACCTCGTCGAGGTCGTAGCTGGTGGCGAAGCCCGCGGCCTTGGACCAGTCCCCGACGCCCGCCGGCATCAGGGTCGGCGGAGCGACGGCCGTGACCGTGGCGCCGAGCTTGATGAGGCTCTTGACGTTGCTGCGGAACACCCGGCTGTGGGTGAGGTCGCCGACGATCGCGACGTGCTTGCCCTCGAGGGTGCCGAGCCGGCGGGTGAGCGTGTAGCCGTCGAGCAGCGCCTGCGTCGGGTGCTCGTGGGTGCCGTCGCCCGCGTTGATCACCGGGACGTCGACCCATCGGCTGATCTGCTCGGCCGCGCCGCTCGCGCCGTGGCGGACCACCAGCCCGTCGACGCCCATGGCCGTCACCGTCAGCACGGTGTCGCGCAGGGACTCGCCCTTGCTCGCGCTGCTGCCCTTCGCGGACAGGTTGATCACGTCGGCGGAGAGCCACTTGCCCGCGATCTCGAAGCTGGACCGGGTGCGGGTGGAGTCCTCGAAGAAGAGGTTGATGACGGTGCGACCGCGCAGCGCCGGGAGCTTCTTGACCTGGCGCCGCTGCACGTCGTGCATCTCCGCCGCGGTCGTGAAGATCGCCTCGATGTCGTCGGGTGCCAGGTCGTCGATGGTCAGCAGGTGCTTGTTCACCGGATCCGCACCTCGTCCTCGCCGTCGGTCTCGACCAGACGCAGACTCACCCGCTCGCTGCGGGCCGTCGGCAGGTTCTTGCCGACGTGGTCCGCACGGATCGGGAGCTCGCGGTGACCGCGATCCACCAGCACCGCCAGCCGTACGGCGGCCGGCCGGCCCAGGTCCGAGAGCGCGTCGAGCGCGGCCCGGATGGTGCGGCCGCTGTAGAGCACGTCGTCGACCAGCACGACGGTCTTGCCGTCGATCCCACCCGCCGGCACCTGGGTGCGATGCGGGGCCCGGGTCGGGTTCGAGCGCAGGTCGTCGCGATACATCGTGACGTCGAGCTCGCCGGTGGCGACCGTCGTACCCTCGACCTGGGCGATGTTGTCGGCCAGGCGGCGCGCGAGCGGGACGCCCCGGGTGTGGAGCCCGAGAAGCAGAAGATCCTCGGCGCCCTTGTTGCGCTCGAGGATCTCATGGGAAATGCGGATCAACGCCCGGCTGATGTCGCCGGCGTCGAGGACGACGCGACCGGCGTCGGTGCCCTCGTGTGCCTTCGAGGTCTGCTGTGCAGGCAAGGCTGAACGGCCCTCCTTCTCCGCCTCACTGGACGGCTCGTTAAAGGATGTCGAACTGCGGATCACCCTACCTGCTCGGCCGGGCCGGCGGCGAACCGGGATCGGCGTGCCAGGCGTTGCGGTTTGGTCCCAAACCGCAACAATTCGGGGCCCGGACATGCGGTCTGTGCCCAATCGACGACTGGTCTGACCACCACGCGACGGAGGGACCCGGCCGGGCCAGGTCCCTCCACGAGCGCGGGCCGTCCTACTTGAAGGCGTCCTTCACCTTCTCGCCGGCCTGCTTGAGGTTGCCCTTGGCCTTGTCGACCTTGCCCTCGGCCTCGAGGTCCTCGTCGTCGGTGGCCTTCCCGGCCGCCTCCTTGGCCCTGCCGGCCATCTCCTCGGTCTTGTTGCTCAGCTTGTCGTCGAGACCCATCGTGGGCTCCTCTCGTCGTCGGGCGGCTGTCCCGTCTGGGGTACCCGGCCGACGGTCCGTGATCCGGGTGGCCGACGTCCTACAACGCGGCCGCCATGGCGGCGCACGCCCGCAGCCACGACCGCCGGGTGTCGGCGGACAGCTGGGCGTACGGGACGACCGAGCCGGACACCAGCGCCGGGTCGTAGGGCACCCGGTAGACGCCCCGCGTGCGCTGCTCGTAGACCTGCACGAGGTCCCGCGCCAGCGCCTCGTCGACCTTCGGGCTCGGGTCGGAGAGCACCGTGATCGTCTTGTACTTCAGGTTCTCGTGCCCCGCGTCCTGCAGCGCGTCGAGCATCCACAGCCCGCTGTAGCCGGTGTCCTCGCGCACCGTGCTGGTGACGACGAGCAGATCGGCCGCGTCCGCCGCGGCCAGCCAGTTCTCCGCGCGCAGGTTGTTGCCGGTGTCGATGAGCAGGATCCGGTAGAAGCGCTCGAGCAGCGCGTGGACCTCGCGGAAGTCCTCCGCGTGGATGACGCCCGTGACGTCGGGGCGCTCGTCGGAGGCCAGGACGTCGAAGTGGGCGTCGCCCTGGGAGCGGACGAAGGCGCCGAGGTCGCCGATCCGGGACTGGTGGACGTCGGTGAACCGGCCGAGGTCGTCGAGCAGCTCCCGGGTCGTGTTGCGGTGGTGGCCGCGCGCACCGCGGATCCCCAGCGTCCCTCGCGTCTCGTTGTTGTCCCAGCCGATCACGCCACCACCGCGGACCGTGCCGAAGGTGTAGCCGGCGGCCAGCACGCTCGTGGTCTTCGCGGCGCCGCCCTTGGGGTTGACGAAGGCGATGGTGCGCGGGCCGTCGAAGTCCTTCTGGATGGCGGCCCGGTCGGCCTCGTAGGCCCGCTCCCGGGCGCCCATGGCCGGCTTGACCAGGCCACCGCTCCAGCGGCGTACCCGGCCGCGCCAGCCCCAGGTCGCCGGGCCCGGCGCCGCCCCTCCCTCGCGCCGGTCGAGGAAGTCCGTGGCGCTCATGAACCTCCGCGGCTCGCTCGCCGGAGCAGGGGCGGGAGGCACCCCCTGGGGCGTCGGGGCCGCGGGTACGCCGGCCGGCGGGCCGCCCGGCGGCGGGCCCGTGGGCGGCAGACCGCTGGGCGGCGGAGCGCTGGGCGGCGGACCGACGGGAGTGGGCGCACCGGCGTGGAGTCCCCGGACGGACGTGTGCTCGTCAGCCGGCGCGGAGACCGGCGCGGAGACTGGCGCCCCGTCCGGCGCGGACGCCGGTCGGGCTCCGAGCGGGTCGGTGAGCGGATCGAACAGGGGGTCGGTCGACGAGTGACTCACGAGTACCTCCGAGATAGGCAGCGGTCGCCCGCCAACCTACCCCGGCCCGCCGGGGTCAGGACACGTCCGACAGTGCCGTCTCGATCGCTCGGTGGAAGGTGGGATAGGCGAAGTGCATCCCCCGCAGCGTCGCGAGCGGGACCTCGGCGTGCACGGCGGTGACCAGCATGCCGATGATCTCGCCGCCGGCGGGACCGACGGCGGTCGCTCCGACCAGCACGCCGCGGTCGAGGTCGGCCACGACCTTGACCAGGCCGTCGTTGCCCGCCTTGTGGATCCAGCCGCGGCTCGACTCCGGCAGCGGCGCCGAGCCGGTGCCGACCCGCAGGCCCGCGCCCCGCGCCTGGTCCTCGGTCATGCCGACCGAGCCGACCTCGGGATCGGTGAACGTGGCTCGGGCGACCGCGCGGTAGTCGGCCCACGGCCCGTCCTCACCGGTGAGGTCGCGGATCGCGACCTGCGCCTGGTACATCGACATGTGCGTGAAGGCGCCCTTGCCGGTGATGTCACCGACCGCCCACACGCCGTCGGTGCCACGCACCCGCATCCGCTCGTCGACGTCGATGGAGCGCGCCGAGGGGTCGAGTCCGGCCGTGTCGAGTCCGACATCCCCCAGGTTGGTGCGCCGCCCGGCGGCCACGAGCAGCGCCTGGGCGTCGAGCGACGTGCCGTCGGCGAGGCCGACGCGAAAGGCTCCGTCGTGCGCGACCGAGGTGACTCCGGTCCCGGCCCGGACGGCGATGCCCTCGGCCTCCAGCGCCCGGGCGACGACGGCGCTGGCCTCCGGCTCCTCGGGGCCGAGGATCCGCTCCCCCGCCTCGACGACGACCACCTCGACCCCGAACCGGGAGAACGCCTGGGCGAGCTCGCAGCCGATCGCGCCACCGCCGAGCACGACCAGGCTGCTCGGCAGCTCGCGGAGCCGGACGGCGTCCCGGTTGGTCCAGTACGGCGTCCCGGCGAGCCCGTCGATGGGCGGAACGGCGGGCTCGGTGCCGGTGTTGAGCACCACGCCCCGACGTACGACGACCTCCTGGTCGCCCCCGTCGGTCTCGATCACCACGCGGCCGGCGCCGGCGAGCCGGGCGTGGCCGCGCACGAATCGCGCGCCGGACTTCTCCAACCGCTCGACCGCGACCCTGTCGTCCCAGTCGTCCGTCGCCTCGTCGCGGATCCGGTCGGCCACCGTCGTCCAGTCCGGCGCGACCTCGGCGGTGCCGCCCAGGAGGGGCACCCGCCGGGCCTCGGCCAGTGCGTCAGCGGCCCGGATCATCATCTTCGACGGGATGCAGCCGAAGTAGGGGCATTCGCCACCGACGAGCCGGCGGTCGACCCCGACCACCGACAGTCCCGCCCGGGCGAGCGAGGCGGCGAGGTGCTCACCGCCCGGCCCGAGTCCGATGACGACGACGTCGGCTTCCCGCTGGCCTGTCATGGCGCCACAGTGGCACAGCCGGCAAGGACGGGCCAAGGGGCCCGCGCGGAGGCCGCGGCGTCGTCGAGAGGTCGTCGGGAGCTCGTCGATTGGGCACAAACCGCATGCCCGAGGCCCGAATTGTCGCGGTTTGGTCCCTAACCGCATCAGGTCAGGTGGTCAGACCAGTGACGCCTTCTTGCGCTGGATCGCGCCGAGCACCCCGTTGACGAACGCCGGCGAGTCGTCGGTGGACAGCTCGCGGACCAGGCCCATGGCCTCGGTGACGGCGACGGTGTCGGGGACGTCGTCGGCCCACAACAGCTCCCACACGCCGATCCGCAGGACGTTGCGGTCGACGGCGGGCATCCGGGCGAGGCTCCAGTCGGTGGAGAACTCCTCGAGCACCTCGTCGATCCGGGCGCGGCGCTCGCTCACGCCGCGCACGATCACGGCGGTGTAGGGGTTCGCCGGGGCCTCGCCCTCGGCGGTGACCCGCTCGAGCGCCTCGGCGCCCGTCTCGCCGCGCAGGTCGGCGGCGTAGAGGACGTCGAGGGCGCGCTTGCGGGCCTTGGTCCGGGCTCCCACGAGGTGGATCAGCCCTTCACGCGGGAGAGGTACGAGCCGCCCTCGCGGGTGTCGACCTTGATCTTCTCGCCCTGCTCGATGAACAGCGGGACCTGGATCTCGGCGCCGGTCTCGAGGGTGGCGGGCTTGGTGCGGCCGGTGGCCGAGTCGCCGACGACACCCGGCTCGGTGTAGGAGACGACGAGCTCGACCGAGGCGGGCATCTCGATGAAGAGGACCCGGCCCTCGTTGGTAGCCAGGATGACCTCCTGGTTCTCGAGGAGGAAGCCGGCGGCGTCGCCGACGATCGACGGGTCGACCTCGACCTGGTCGTAGTCCTGGACGTCCATGAAGACGAAGTTGGTGCCGTCGTTGTAGAGGTACTGGAAGGAGCGGCGGTCGACCGTGGCGGTCTCGACCTTGGTGCCGGCGTTGAAGGTCTTGTCGACGTTCTTGCCGGACTCGACGTGCTTGAGCTTGGTGCGGACGAACGCGGGACCCTTGCCCGGCTTCACGTGCTGGAACTCCACCACCTGCCAGAGCTGGCCCTCCAGGTTGAGAACCATGCCGTTCTTGAGGTCGTTCGTCGTTGCCATGCGTCAGCCTTCTCTGGAGGTGTCGAAGATCGGGTGGCCGCAGCGCCACCTCAGACGGGGCGCACCGGGGCCAGCGGGAGAGTCTAGTGCGCGCCGTGGGCTGCGATGAATTCGAGCGCCTGCCGGTATCCGTCGATGCCCTCGCCCTCGATGACCTTCGCGGCGTGCGGCGTGACGACCGAGGTGTGCCGGAACTCCTCAGGGCGCTTCGACGGCGCGCTGATGTGCACCTCGACCAGCGGGGCGGTGAGCTGGGCGCAGGCGTCGTAGAGCGCGTACGAGTAGTGGGTCCAGGCACCGGCGTTGAGTACGACCGGCCAGGCGCGGTCGGCAGCGATGTTGAGCCAGTCGAGGAGCTGACCCTCGTGGTTGGTCTGGGAGAAGTGGATCTTGAGGCCGAACTCCTTGCCCCACGCCGGCAGCAGGCGGTCCTGCAGGTCGGCGTGGGTGGTGCTGCCGTAGATCTCGGGCTGGCGCCGTCCCAGGCGGCCGAGGTTGGGGCCGTTGAGCACGTAGACGTCGGGCTTGGCCATGATCAGGATCCTGCCCCAGCCGACAGGGCGGCGTACGCCGCCCGCAGGTCGGCCTCGGAGGGTCCGGCCAGCACGACGGGGCGGGCCAGGTCCTCCAGGACGACGAACCGGAGCTGGCTGCCGCGGGCCTTCTTGTCGACCCGCATCGCGGCGAGCAGGGTGTCGAAGTCGACGCCCGCCCAGCCCGCCACCGACGTCGGCAGTCCGACCCGGCCGAACGCCGTGCGGTGGCGGTCGACCAGCTCGGGCGACAGTCCGCCGGCCCGCGCAGCCAGCTCGGCGACGTACACACAGCCCAGGGCAACCGCCTCGCCGTGGCGCACGGAGTAGTCGGTGGCCTTCTCGATGGCGTGGGCCAGCGTGTGGCCGTAGTTGAGGACCTCACGGCCCGGGTGGCCGTCGGCTCCCCCGGTCTCCCTGAGGTCGCCGGCGACGACGTCGGCCTTCACCCGGATCGCCCGCTCGACCAGCTCCCGGAGCACCGGCGAGTCGGTCGTGAGGTCCGACGGGTCGGTGGACTCGACGAGCTCGAGGATCCGGGGATCGGCGATGAAGCCGCACTTCACGACCTCGCCGAGGCCGGCCACGAACTCGGCGCGCGGCAGCGTGGCGAGCAGCGCGAGGTCGCACAGCACGCCGGCCGGCTCGTGGAACGAGCCGACCAGGTTCTTGCCGGCCGGGCTGTTGATGCCGGTCTTGCCCCCGACGGCGGCGTCGACCATGGCGAGCACCGTCGTGGGAATGTGCACGACCGCGACGCCCCGCAGCCAGGTCGCGGCCACGAACCCTCCGAGGTCGGTGGTCGCGCCGCCGCCCAGTGTGACCACGGCGTCGGAGCGGGTGAACCCCTCCTCGCCGAGCGACTCCCAGCAGGCCGCGGCGACCTCCCAGTTCTTCGCCTCCTCGCCGTCGGGGACCTGGAGCACGATGACGTCGAGGCCCTCGAGCAGGTCCGCGAACGGCTCAAGCAGGTCCTCCAGCGACTCCGGCGTGATGATCGCGACCCGCTGGACGCCCGGCGGGAGCAGCCCGCGGAGACGGTCGAGGACGCCGTGGCCGACCACGACGTCGTACGGCGCCGCGGTGGCCACGCGGATGAGGGTGCTGTCGTTCGGTGTGCTCATGCGGGGTCTCCCTGGAGGGCGGTGACGACCTCGGCCGCGATCTCGGCGGGCTCGCGACCGTCGGTCTCGACGGTGATCCGGGCGAGGCTCTCGTAGACGGGGGTGCGCTCGTCGAGGAGCTGCTTGACCCGGGCCCGGACGTTGCCGAGCAGGAGGGGACGGCCGGTGCCGAGGCCGACCCGCTTGACGGCGTCGGCGAGGCCGACGCGGAGGAACACGACCCGGTGGGAGGCGAGCAGCGCCCGTGTCGCCGGGTCGAGGACGGCGCCGCCGCCCAGCGAGAGCACTCCGTCGTACTCGGCGAGGACCCGCGCCACGGTCGCCCGCTCGAGCGCGCGGAAGGCGGCCTCGCCGTCCTCGACGAAGATGTCCTGGACCGACTTGCCGGCCTGCTCCTCGACGAGCTCGTCGCTGTCCGCGAACCCGACCCCGAGCGTCGCCGCGACCCGCCGGCCCACGGTCGTCTTCCCGGCGCCCATGGTGCCGATCAGGACCGCGCGCGGCCCGCCCGCATCGCTCACCTGAACCGGAGCGTGTCGAGGTAGGACTGCACGTTGCGCCGGGTCTCCTGCACGGAGTCGCCGCCGAACTTCTCCAGCACGGCCTGGGCGAGCACGAGGGCCACCATCGCCTCGGCGACGATGCCGGCGGCGGGCACCGCGCACACGTCGGAGCGCTGGTGGTGGGCGACCGCCTCCTCGCCGGTGGCGAGGTCGACGGTGCGCAGGGCGCGCGGGACCGTCGCGATCGGCTTCATCGCGGCGCGCACCCGCAGGATCTCGCCGGTCGTCATCCCGCCCTCGGTGCCGCCCGAGCGCCCCGACACCCGGCGCAGGCCGTCCTCGGTCGGGACGATCTCGTCGTGGGCGAGGGAGCCGGGGGTGGCCGCGAGCTCGAAGCCGTCGCCGACCTCGACGCCCTTGATCGCCTGGATGCCCATGAGCGCGCCGGCGAGCCGGGCGTCGAGACGTCGGTCCCAGTGCACGTGGGACCCGAGGCCCGGCGGCAGTCCGTGCACGACGACCTCGACGACGCCACCGAGCGTGTCGCCGTCCTTGTGCGCCTGGTCGATCCGCTCGACCATCTGCTTCGAGCCGTCCGGGTCGAGACAGCGGACCGGGTCGGCGTCGAGGCGGGCGACGTCGTCGGGCGACGGCAGCTCGGCGGACGGGGTGCGCACCCCGCCGATCTCGAGCACGTGACTGACGATCCGCGCCCCGGTCGCCTGCTCGACGAAGTTGCTGGCGACCCGTCCCAGGGCGACCCGGGCCGCGGTCTCGCGGGCGGAGGCGCGCTCGAGGATCGGCCGGGCGTCGGCGAAGTCGTACTTCTGCATGCCGGCCAGGTCGGCGTGCCCCGGCCGCGGACGGGTCAGCGCGGCGTTGCGCGCCTGGCCCTCGAGGATCACGGGGTCGACCGGGTCGGCCGCCATCACGGTCTCCCACTTGGGCCACTCGGTGTTGCCGACCTGGATCGCGACCGGTCCGCCCTGGGTGCGGCCGTGCCGCACACCGCCGGTGATGGTCACCTCGTCGGCCTCGAACTTCATCCGCGCGCCCCGGCCGTAGCCGAGCCGCCGACGGGCGAGCGAGTCGGAGATGTCCTCGGTCGTCACCTCGACGTGGGCGGGCAGGCCCTCGAGGATCGCGACCAGGGAGGGGCCGTGGGACTCCCCCGCAGTCAGCCAGCGCAACATGCGCACCAGTCTCCCACGGTGGGATCAGCTGCTGAGGACCTGTCCCACCACCACCGCGACCAGCGCGCCGAGCACGAGGAACGGGCCGTACGGCACCCGGCGCCGGATCATGGTGCCGCTGCGCCGCATCGGCACCATGGCCACGGTGCCGAGCACGGCGGCGGCCAACACGGACACGATCAGCACTCCCGTGCCGTACGGCCCGATCGCGATGCCGAGCAGGGCGCCCAGGCGGACGTCACCGCCGGCCATCGCCCGCGGGCTGACCAGACGCATCAGGCCGTAGTAGGCACCGAGCGCCACGAACCCGATCAGGGCCCACCCGGCGACCCACGGGTCGCCGACGATGACCGCGACCACGGCGACCAGAGCGCCGGTGACCAGCCAGGCCGGCCGGATCAGGCGCGACGGGAGGTACCACGTCACGTAGTCGATCACCGTCAGCGCGCCGCACACCGGCACGAGGGCGAGCAGCCAGAGCAGCGCCCAGCTCCAGCCCAGCACCAGACCGAGTACGCCGGCGGCGAGTGCGCAGGCGACGGCGGAGCGTGCGCGCAGGCCGGGGCGCGCGGCCAGCTGCGCGAAGGGCACGTGGTCGGGATAGTCCTCGGGGTTCTCCGCGGGGTCGTGCTCGGGCTCAGGGCACTGCGCGATCAACCACGGGACGAGCAGGGCGCCCAGCGCTCCGACGAGGGCACAGACCAGCGCGGGGACGGCGTGCATGCCGCGACGCTACCGGGCGGCCTGGGCGGTCTCGCCCGCCGAGCGCATCGCGTCGAGTGGCCCGTCGTGACCAGTGAACCGGGCGAACTGCAGCACGGCCTGGTGCACGAGCAGGTCGAGACCGGACACGACCGGGACGCCTCCGGCCGTCGCGGCCGCGACCAGCGGGGTCGGCCACTCGTTGTAGGTCACCTCGAAGACCACCTCGGCAGGCAGCGATCGGGCGACGAGGTCCGGCGTCTGCGCGGCCGCGGGGATCGTCGACACCACGACCCCGCCGCGGCCGTCGACGGCGGCGAGAGGCAGCACCTCCACCTCCGGGCCCGCCGGGTGCCGACGGATCGCCGCGACGGCGTCGGCGGCGTTGTCCGGGTTCCGGGCGGCCACCGTGATCCGGCCGATCCCGAGGTCGGCCAGGGCCAGGCCGACGCTCGCCGCGGTCGCGCCGCCGCCCAGGATGGTGGCGGTCGTCGCAGCTCCCGGGTAGCGCTCGCGGAGCGCGGCCGCCGCCCCCGGCACGTCGGTGTTGTCCGCCGACCAGCCGGCGGCGGTCCGCACGAGGGTGTTGGCTCCCCCGGCCAGCCGGGCGATGTCGGACACCTCGTCGGCGAGCGCGAGGGCCTCCCGCTTGAGGGGCGCGGTGACCGACAGCCCTCGCCACTGCGGGCCCAGGCCCGCCACGAAGCCGGCCAGCTCGCCGGCGGGGACCCGCACGGCGTCGTACGAGGCCGCGATGCCGAGCGCGGCGTACCCGGCCCGGTGCAGGGTCGGCGACAGCGAGTGCGCCACCGGGTCGCCGACCACCGCACACCGGATCGGGTCAGCCACGAGCGACCCCCATCATCTAGCAGGCGCCCTCGGACTCGGTGGCGCAGTAGTCGCGCAGCTCGTCGCGGTAGCCGAGGAACTCGTCGTAGGTGGCGGCGAACTTCGTCTCACCGGTGCGCAGGTTGACGGTGACGTAGTAGTACCAGTTCCCGTCGGGCGGGTTCATCGCCGCGGTGATGGCCTCGTCGCCGGGGGCGCTGATCGGGCCGGGGGGCAGGCCGGTGACCCGGAAGGTGTTGTAGGGCGAGTCGGTCCCGTCCCGCTCGGCCTGGGTGAGGCCGACGGTCAGCTTGCGGTCGAGGGCGTAGTCGACGGTCGCGTCGATCTGCAGCCGTCCGGTCTGCCCGGCCGTGCCGGGGTTCTCGATCCGGTTGAGGATCACGCGGGCGATCTTCGCCATGTCGTCGGCCGTCTTGCCCTCGACCTGCACCAGCGAGGCGACCGTCATCAGCTCGTGCGGGGTGTAGCCGAGGCGCTGGGCGGCCGCGTCGAGGCCGGCGTCGTCCGCCGCCTGCTTCCACCGGTCGACCATCGCCTTCAGGAAGCCGGCGGCGGTGTCGCCGGGGCTGATCGTGTACGTCGCCGGGAACAGGTAGCCCTCCGGGTTGCCGCCGGCGAAGTCCGGCAGGCCGAGCTCGGGGCTGCGCAGCGCGGCGTTCAGGTCCTTCTTGGTGAACTCCGTCTTCTTCGCGAGCAGATCGACGATGTCGACCACCCGCAGGCCCTCCGGGACGGTGACCGTCTCCGTCGACACGTTGGCGGGGTCGACGAGGACGGCGACGACGTCGGCGGCCTTCATCTCGCTCTTGAGCAGATACGTCCCGGCCTGGATGCGGGTGGACCGGTCGTCCTTGGCGGCGGCGTCGACGAAGGCGTCGCGGGAGGCGACGACCCCGAGCTCCTCGAGCTCCGCGCCCATCGAGCCCACGGTCTGGCCCGGGTCGATCACGAAGGTGACCTCGCCACTGCCCGGGCCGGAGAAGTCCTCCGGTCCGGCGAACATGTCCTTGACGTCGGAGATCGCACCGCGGGCGAACCACGCGACGAGAGCGCAGAAGAGCACCACGACCAGCAGGATCGGCAGACAGCCGCCCCGGCGCTGCTTGGCCGCGCGCCGGCGGCCGCCCGCGGGCGTGCCGCGGAGCAGGCCGAGGTCCTCAGCGGGTTCGGCGGGCTCCGTGGGCGGCTGCTCAGTCATGCGTCTCCTCGTCCGTGGGGGGCGCCACCAACTCCCCGGGAGGGGTGGCGGTGGCACGTTCGGCATCCAGCGCCTGCTGCAGGATGACGACGGCCGCGACCTGGTCGACCACAGCGCGCCGCTTCGCGCCCTTGCGCTGGTCGCGCAGCATAGCCTCCGCGGTGACCGTGGTGAGCCGTTCGTCGACCAGGCGCACGGGGACCGGCGCGACCCGACGCGCCAGTCGCGCGGCGAAGTCGCGGGTCTTCGCGGCCGCCGGCCCCTCCCCGCCGGAGAGCGAGCGGGGCAGCCCGACGATCACCTCGACCGCCTCCTCGGCGGTCAGGATCTGGTGGATCCGCCGCAGGTCGCCCTTGCCGCGCCGCACGGTCTCCACCGGGGTGGCGAGGATCCCGGACGGGTCGCTGCGGGCGACGCCGATCCGGGCGTCGCCCGGGTCGACGCCGAGGCGGACGCCGTGCCTCATCGGGCTCCTCAGGCCGAGGCGACCGCCGCCGTCACCGCGGCGAGCGCCTCGTCGATCCGGGTCACGTCCGTGCCGCCGCCCTGGGCGAGGTCGGCCTTGCCACCGCCCTTGCCGCCGAGGAAGGGCGCCGCCGCACGAACCAGGTCACCCGCCGCGAGCCCGCGGGCCTGGGCCGCGTCGTTGATCGCCGCGACGATCGCCGCCTTGCCGTCCGCCGCGCCGACGAGGACGACCACGGCGGGCGCGTCGCCGGTGAGCCGGGCCCGGACGTCGGTGGCGAGGGTGCGTACGTCGCCGCCCGTCGCGCCGTCGAGCCGCTGGGCGACCAGCCGGACGCCGTTGACGTCGCTCGCTGCCTCCGCCAGCGCCGCGCCGCCCGACAGGAGCTGGGCGAGACGGATCCTCTCCATCTCCTTCTCGCCCCGCTTGAGCCGCTCGACGAGGTCCTCGACGCGGGAGACGAGGTCGTCGGGCTGCGCCTTGAGCAGGGTGGAGAGCTGGCTGACGACGTCGCGCTCACGCGCGAGATAGGCGAAGCCCTCCAGGCCGGTCAGCGCCTCGATACGACGGTTGCCGGAGCCGACCGAGGCCTCGCCGGTCACCACGACGGTGCCGACCTGGCTGGAGTGCTCGACGTGCGTGCCACCGCAGAGCTCGCGCGACCAGGGGCCGCCGATCTCGACGACGCGCACCTTCTGGTCGTCGTAGGTCTCGCCGAAGAGCGCGATGGCGCCCCAGTCCTTGGCCTCGCCGAGCGTCATGTACTGCCAGCCGACGGGCAGGTCGGCACGCAGTGCGTTGTTGGCGACCTGCTCGATCTCGCGGACCTGGTCGGGCGAGAGCGCGTTCAGCCACCCGAAGTCGAGGCGGAGGTAGCCCGGGCGGTTGTAGGAGCCGGACTGCAGGGCGGTGGGGCCGAGCACCTCGCGCAGCGCCGCATGCACGATGTGGGTGCCGGAGTGCGCCTGCCGGGCGCCGATGCGCCACTGGGGGTCGACCTTCGCGTGCAGCAGCCGCGCGTCGGCGGGCAGCTCGCCGTCGACGACGCGGACCTGGTGGACCACGAGACCACGGACCGGACGCTGGACGTCGAGCACCTCGAGCGCACCGCCCTCGAACTCGATGACACCGGCGTCGGCGACCTGGCCGCCCGACTCGGCGTAGAACGGCGTGCGGTCGAGCACCAGCTCGCCGATCTCACCCCCGGTGAGGACCGGGACGGCGGCACCCTCGCGCAGCAGCGCCAGCGGCCGCGACTCGGTCTCGAGCGTCTCGTAGGCCAGCCACTCGGTGGGGCCGTTGGCGTCGAGGATGTCGCGGTAGACGCTCGTGTCGGCGTGCTGGCCCTTCTTGGCCCGCGCGTCGGCCTTGGCGCGCTCGCGCTGCTCGGCCATCAGCTGCCGGAAGCCGGTCTCGTCGACGTCGAGTCCGGCCTCGGCGGCCATCTCAAGCGTGAGGTCGATCGGGAAGCCGTAGGTGTCGTGCAGCGCGAACGCCTTCTCCCCCGGGATGGTGGCCGCGCCCGACCGCTTCACCTCGCCCGCGGCGAGGTCGAAGATCTGGGTGCCGGCCTGGAGCGTCTTGCGGAAGGCGTCCTCCTCGGCGTAGGCGACCTGCGCGATCCGGTCCCAGCCCGAGACCAGCTCGGGGTAGCTCTCCCCCATGCGGTCGCGCGAGACGGGCAGCAGCTCGGGCAGCGCCGGGTCCTGGAAGCCCAGCAGCCGCATGTTGCGCACCGCGCGGCGCAGCAGCCGGCGCAGGACGTAGCCGCGGCCCTCGTTGCCCGGCGTGACGCCGTCGCCGATCAGCATGAGCGAGCTGCGGACGTGGTCGGCGACCACGCGGAAGCGCACGTCGTCGACCTGGGCATCGGCCCCGGTGGCGCCGTACTTCTTGCCCGAGAGCTCCATCGCCTTCTCGATCACGGGGAACACCGTGTCGATCTCGTACAGGTTGTGCTTGTCCTGGAGCAGGTAGGCGACGCGCTCCAGGCCCATGCCGGTGTCGATGTTCTTGCTCGGCAGCGGCCCGGCGACGTCGAAGTCGTCCTTGGCCCGCACGGCGCTGAGCTCCTCCTGCATGAAGACCAGGTTCCAGATCTCCAGGAAGCGGTCCTCGTCGGCCTCGGGACCGCCGTCCGGTCCGAACTCCGGGCCGCGGTCGATGTAGATCTCGCTGCACGGGCCGCCCGGACCGGGGACGCCCATGTTCCAGTAGTTGTCCTTGAGGCCGCGCGGCTGGATCCGCTCGTCGGGGAGACCGGCGATCCGCTTCCAGGCGTCGCGCGCCTCGTCGTCCCCGGGCAGCACGGTGACCCAGATCCGGTCCGGGTCGAAGCCGAAGCCGCCCTCGGCCTGGGCGTTGGTGATCAGCTCCCAGGCGAACTGGACCGCGCCCTCCTTGAAGTAGTCGCCGAAGGAGAAGTTGCCGTTCATCTGGAAGAAGGTGCCGTGGCGGGTCGTCTTGCCCACCTCCTCGATGTCGAGGGTGCGCACGCACTTCTGGACGCTGGTCGCCCGCTGGAAGGGCGGTGTCTCCTGGCCCAGGAAGTAGGGCTTGAAGGGCACCATCCCGGCATTGACGAACAGCAGGTTGGGGTCGTCGAGCAGCAGCGAGGCCGACGGTACGACGGTGTGGCCGCGCGCCTCGAAGTGGGCGAGGAACCGGTTGCGGATCTCCGCGCTGCTCAGGTACCGCTCGGTCATCAATTGCCTTCCTGGGTGGATCTCATCAGTTGGGGTGGACCGGCGTCCGCGCCGTCGAAGCGTTGCCGCAGGTGGACCTCCGCGGCGGCCTGGCCCCGGGCGACCTCCTCGCCGAACAGCCGGGCGCCCAGGAACGCGGCTCCGATCCGGTCGCGCATGCCGTCGGGGGTGAGCGCCTCGGCGAGCCGCCGGGCCCGGACCATGCCGTAGACCCCGGCCGCGGCCCCGGCCGCGAACCAGACCCCCGCCTTCACGAGGGCACCTCCACGTCCGTGCGAAGGGTCCCCCGCTGGCGCGCCTCGAGGTCGCGCCGGGCCGCCCGCAGCATGAGCTTGCGCTCCTTGCGGGAGCGCTTGACCTCGCGCCTCATCTCGAACCGGATCCGGTTGCGGACCTCCGGCGACAGGGCGCGGCGCAGTCCGGCGGCCAGCGCGGCCGTCTTGATCACGCTCTCGCGGAGCAGGATGTCAGCGAAGAGCGGGGCGGGGACCACCCGTGCGGGCACGCGCGGTCCGTGCTCCTGGCCGAGGTCGGTGATGACGTACTCGCGGTCGTCGACCGTGGCGACCGGCGTCCGCTCCGAGCGGATCGCGCCCTCGTGCTGGTCCTGGAGCTCCGCCTCGATGCCGGCCAGCTGCGCGCGCAGCGCCTCCGCGTCCTGGGCGGCGGCCTCGAGCAGCGCCTCGGTGTGCCTGCGGGCCTGACGCACGGACCGCGACAGCCGGAACGCCGCGACCGCGAGCGCCAGCACGGCGCCGAGGGTCACGACGACCAGCCAGGTCGGGACGGCGAGGTCGGAGGTCACGACGAGCAAGCCTAGTGGTTGCCGCCAGAAGTTGTTCGGTGGCGGCCCGCGCCCGGAGTGCGGGCCGTCCGTCGAGCTCGGCGGGCGACCACTATCCGCCGCGGATGATGCGGCGGACCCGCTCCCAGCGTTGCTTGACGGCGGCCTCGGCGCCGAGCTCGGTCGGACGGTAGTAGGCGGCGTCGCGGACGACGTCGGGGGCGTACTGCTGCTCGGCGACGCCGTACGGCGCGTCGTGGCTGTAGACGTAGCCCTTCCCGTGCCCCAGCGCCTTCGCACCGGAGTAGTGGGCGTCGCGCAGGTGGGGTGGTACCTGGCCGATCTTGCCTGCCCGGACGTCGCCGATCGCCTCGAAGATGGCCGTGGTCACGGCGTTCGACTTGGGCGCGACGGCGAGCGCGATCGTCGCGTGCGCCAGCGTGAGCTGGGCCTCGGGCATTCCGATCAGCTGCACCGTCTGTGCCGCGGCCACCGCGGTGGTGAGCGCGGTCGGGTCGGCCAGGCCGATGTCCTCACTGGCCAGGATCATCAGTCGCCGGGCGATGAAGCGCGGGTCCTCCCCCGCCTCGATCATCCGGGCCAGGTAGTGCAGGGCCGCGTCGGCGTCGGAGCCGCGCACCGACTTGATGAAGGCGCTCACCACGTCGTAGTGCTGGTCGCCGTCGCGGTCGTAGCGCACCGCCGCCTGGTCGGCCGCCGTCTCGGCGGTCTCGACGTCGATCACCGGCTTGGCGGTCGAGCCGGTCGCGGCTCCCTTCGCCCGCGCGGCGCCCGCGGCCGCCTCCAGATAGGTCAGCGAGCGGCGCGCGTCGCCGCCGGCGAGCCGGACGATGTGGTCGCGGGCCTCGTCCTCGAGCACCAGCTCGCCGCCGAGGCCGCGCTCGTCGGCGACCGCGAGGTCGAGCACGGCCGCGATGTCCTCGTCGGTCAGCGACTGCAGCCGCAGCAGCAGGCTGCGCGAGAGGAGGGGCGAGATCACGCTGAAAGACGGGTTCTCGGTCGTGGCGGCCACCAGGGTCACCCAGCGGTTCTCGACGCCCGGCAGGAGGGCGTCTTGCTGGGCCTTGCTGAACCGGTGCACCTCGTCGACGAAGAGGACCGTCTCCTCGCCGGTCGCGACGAGCTGGCGGCGCGCGCTGTCGATCGCCGCACGGACCTCCTTGACGCCCGCGGAGACCGCCGAGATCTCCACGAACCGCCGGCCGGTCTGCTGACTGATGATCGAGGCGATCGTGGTCTTGCCGGTGCCCGGCGGTCCCCACAGCAGCAGCGAGAGCGACTGGTCGCCCTCGACGAGCTGCCTCAGCGGGGAGCCGGGCGCCCGCAGCTGCTCCTGACCGACCAGCTCCTCGAGGGTGCGCGGGCGCATCCGCACCGCGAGCGGAGCCGAGGCGTGGGACGCGTCGGTCAGGGAGCCCCCCGAGCCCGCCGCCCGGGACCCGGGAGTGTCGAACAGCTGGGGCTCGTCATCCACGGTGATCCACCCTAGTCAGCGGCTGCGACATCGACGACGTGAGGCTCGGGGACGTCCGACCGTTGCGAGCCGGTCCGCCGTCCTGGTGCGATCAGATCTGTTGCGGTTTGGTCCCAAACCGCGACGAAACCGCCCGATCACCTGCGGTCTGTGCCCAATCGCCGACTGGTCTGACCAGTGCAGCGAGTGGCCGCCCGGGGCCGGTCCGAGCGCACCGAGTGGCCGCCCGCGGCCGTCGGTCGGGCGACGCGCTCGGCCGATCCAGCTCAGGCGCGGCCGATGGACTTGTTGTCGAGGTCGAACCAGGTGTCGGCGTACCCGGGCTGCTCGACCAGGTCGGTGCTGGGGCTGGCGCCGGGGTCGGGCCGCCCTTCGGAGTCGACCCCGAGCAGGCCCGCGGTCAGCGGCTCGCGCGGCGCCTCGCCGAGGCGCCCCGGGAAGTGGCAGGCCACCTTGTGCTTGCGGCCGATCTGCAGCAACGGCGGCTCGTGCCGGGCGCAGATCTCCTGGGCGATCGGGCAGCGGGTGCGGAACCGGCAGCCCGACGGCGGGTTGATCGGGCTGGGTACGTCGCCCTGCAGCCGGATCCGCTCCAGGCGCCCGCCGGTCGCCGCCTGCTTCACGTCGGGCACCGCCGAGAGGAGGGCCTGGGTGTAGGGGTGGTGGGCGTTGGTGTAGATCGACTCGCGGTCGCCGATCTCGACGATCTTGCCGAGGTACATGACCGCGATCTCGGGGCAGAAGTGGCGCACGATCGCGAGGTCGTGGGCGATGAAGAGGAAGGCGACGCCGAACTCGTTCTGGATGTCCTGGAGCAGGTTGATGACCTGCGCCTGGATGGACACGTCGAGCGCGGAGACCGGCTCGTCGGCGACGAGCAGCTTGGGCTGGAGGGTCAGCGCGCGGGCGATGCCGATGCGCTGGCGCTGGCCACCGGAGAACTCGTGCGGGTAGCGGTTGTAGTGCTCCGGGTTGAGGCCCACGATCTCGAGCAGCTCCTGGACCCGCGGGAGCACCTTGTCCTTGGGCAGCACCTTGTGGATCTCGAGGGGCGCCCCGACGATCGAGCCCACGGTCTGGCGCGGGTTCAGCGAGGTGTAGGGGTCCTGGAAGATCATCTGGATCTCGCGGCGCAGCGGCTTGAGCTCGGCCGCCTTCGCGTGGGCGATGTCCTGGCCCTCGAAGCGGATCGCTCCGGCCGTCGGCTGGTAGAGCCGCGTGATCAGCCGTCCGGTGGTCGACTTGCCGCAGCCGGACTCCCCCACCAGGCCGAGGGACGTCGACTCGGCGACCTGGAAGGACACGCCGTCCACCGCCTGGACGTGACCGACGGTGCGTCGGATCAGGCCCGGGGACTTGACCGGGAAGTGCATCCGCAGGCCGTCGACCTCGAGGATCGGCTTGGCGTCGGAGGGCGCGACCGCGGCGCTGTGTCCTCCGGTCGTCGGTGCGACGGCCATGGTGCCCGGCTCTCCCTCGGTCGGCTCGTTGATGGTCTCGTTCGTCATCACAGCTCCTTGGCCCGGTCGTCGACGGCACCGTCCACGGCACCGTCGACGAGCTCCGGGGCGATCTCCGGCAGCACCTCGGCCGCGTAGATCGCGTCGGGGTTCGGCAGGTGGCAGCGCTTGGTGTGATGGGCGCCGCGCTGCCCGGGCACCAGCAGCGGCAGGTCGGTGCGACACAGGTCGCCGGGCACCTTGTCGCGGTGCGGGCAGCGCGGGTGGAAGGGGCAGCCCGACGGCGGGTTGAGCAGGCTGGGCGGGTTGCCCGGGATCGGCACCAGCCGCGCGCCGGTGTCGCCCGACAGGTCGGGGACGCTGGAGAGCAGGCCCCAGGTGTAGGGCATCTCCGGATGCGTGAGGATCTCCTTGCACGGGCCGTGCTCGACGGCGCGGCCGGCGTACATCACGAGCACGTCGTCGGCCATCTCCGCCACGACGCCGAGGTCGTGGGTGATGATGATGATCGCGGAGTTGAACTCGCGCTGGAGGTCCTGGAGAAGGTCGAGGATCTGCGCCTGGACGGTCACGTCGAGGGCGGTGGTCGGCTCGTCGGCGATGAGCAGGCCGGGGTCGTTGATCAGGCCCATCGCGATCATCGCCCGCTGGCGCATGCCGCCGGAGAACTGGTGGGGATAGTCGTTGACCCGCTTGTCGGGGGTCGGGATCCCGACCCGGTCCAGCATCTCCACCGCCCGCTGCTTCGCGATCTTGCGGGAGACGTCGTGGTGCACCCGGTAGGCCTCGGCGATCTGGTTGCCCACCGTGTAGTACGGGTGCATCGCGGAGAGCGGGTCCTGGAAGATCATCGACACGTCGCGGCCGCGCTTGCGGCGCATCTCGTCGGCGGTGATGTCGAGCAGGTTGACGCCGGCCAGCTCGATCTCGCCGGACACCTGGGCGTTGGTGCCGCGGTGCAGGCCCATGATCGCCATGCTGGAGACCGACTTGCCGGAGCCGGACTCGCCCACGATGCCGAGGGTCTTGCCGGCCTCGAGGTCGAAGGTGAGGCCGTTGACGGCCTTGACCAGGCCGTCCTGGGTCGGGAAGTGCACCTGCAGCTCACGGACCGACAGCAGCGGCCCGGAGGACGCCTGCGCGGAGCCGACGGGGGTCGGGGAGGTGGTGGACATGTCCGGCGAAGTTCCTCTCAGCCCAGCCGCACGCGCGGGTCGATGACGGCGTACAGCAGGTCCACGACGATATTGGCGAGGATCACGAAGGCGGCCAGCAAGATGACCAGTCCGACGATGGTCGGCAGGTCGAAGTCGGTGCTCGCCAGCACGAACAGCTTGCCCATGCCGGGGTAGTTGAAGACCTGCTCGGTGATGATCGCGCCGCCCATGAGACCGGCGAGGTCGAGGCCGGCCATGGTGACGATCGGCGTCAGCGCCGCCCGGAGGGCGTGCTTGAAGGTGACCGTGCGCTCCGGCAGGCCCTTCGCCCGTGCGGTGCGGACGTAGTCCTCCTGGAAGGACTCGATCACGTAGGAGCGGGTCATGCGGACGTAGGCCGCCATGAAGAACACGGCCAGCGTGATCGCGGGGAGGGTCAGGCTGGACAGCCAGCCGCCGACGCCTCCCTCCGCGATCGAGGTGTAGCGCGGGATGTCGGTCAGTCCCCATTGGATCGCGACGAACTTGTAGAGCAGGAGTCCGACGAAGAAGGTCGGGAAGGCGTAGCCGATCAGCGTCAGGCCGACCAGGCCACGGTCGATGAAGGTGCCGCGCTTGAGGGCGGCGATCACGCCGAAGAGCACGCCGCCGACGATCCACAGCACGAAGGCGGAGATCGCCAGGGAGAACGACACCGGGAAGGTGTCCTTGATCAGGTTGGTGACGGTGTCGCCACGCTCGCGGGAGTAGCCCAGGCAGGGCGCGTCACAGCGGACGATCGTCTGGGGCGCGGTCTCGCGCAGCTTCGGGTCGTCGGGGAAGTCGCGGCCGACCACCACGCCCTTCGCGAAGTCGGTCCACTGGTTGACGAAGCTGTCGTCGTAGCCCATGGCCGCCGCGGTCTGCTTCTTCTGTGCGGCCGAGCAGTTCTTGCCGCAGATGAAGGACTCCTGGTCGATCGGCGAGGCGAAGAACAGGGCGAAGGTGACGATGCTCATCACGATGAGCATGATCACGCCGGCGAAGACACGGCGGATGACGTACGCGAGCACAGAGGACCTTCTTGTTGCGTTGGTGGCCGGTGGGCACCGACGGTCGGGGGCCGCCGCACGGGCGGCCCCCGACCGTCATCTGGTTATCGGAGAATCACTTCTCGACGCCGAGCACGGCGAGGTCGGCGTAGCCGTTCACCGACACGTTGTTGGCGTAGCCGGTGACCTTCCCTCCGTGGACGAAGTTGAAGATCGTGATCTCGAGCGGGATGTAGGCGATGTCCTCACCCAGCTTGGCGTCGACCGCCGCCCACTTCTCCGCCGCGGCCTCGAGGTCCGGCTCGGCGTAGGCGTCGTCGATCAGCTGGTCGACCTCCGGGCCGCCCTTGTAGTTGCCGTAGTCGTTGCCGTTGGAGTCGCCCGTGAGGTTGATCCGGCTGTCGAACAGCGGCGGGATGACGGTGCCGGCCGAGGCCCAGTCAGCACCCCAACCACCCCAGGTGACGTCGAAGTCGGCGTCCGGCTTCTGGATCACGGCGTAGTAGGTGTCCTCCAGCGGGTCCAGCTCGGTCTGGAAGCCGGCGCTGTCCCAGGCCGCCTTGAGGGCGGAGGCCTGGTTGTCGGAGGTCGGCGTGCCACCGGAGTAGGTGAACTTGATCTTCACCGGCTTCGGGGCCGAGCACTTCTCGAGCGCGGCCTTGGCGCCCTCGATGTCACCCTCCAGCGGGATGTCGGCGAAGGCCGGGTTGGGCTCGTAGCCCGGGACGCTGGGGTTGATCACCGAGTCGGTGGCCTTGAAGTAGTTCTCGCCACCACCGGCCTTGATCCAGCCCGCACGGTCGGTCGACAGCTTGAGCGCCTCACGGCAGTTGGCGTCCTTGAAGACCGGCGAGTTGAAGTTCGGCAGCACGTAGTCGACGTACGGCGACTCGACCTGCGTGTAGCGGTCGCCGGCCTCGTCCTTGCGGCTGAACAGCGCGGGCGGGAGGCGACGCTCGGTCACGGCGTACTGCGCGTCACCGGAGTCGGCGAGCAGCTGCTCGTAGATCGCCTCGTCGGTGTCACCCTCGCGGAAGTCCCAGGTGTCCGGGTAGGCCTTGCGGATCGGGTCGGTCGACTCGTCCCAGTTCTCGTTGCGGACGAACTTGCCGCCCGTGCCTTCCTTCCAGTCACCGTCCAGCTTGTAGGGGCCGTTGGAGATGATCTCGAAGTTGTTGGCGTCACCCTTGTCGAGGTCGGCCCGGTACGGGTCGAGGTAGCGCAGCTGCGCGATCGACAGCGGGAAGTCCGGCCACGCCTTCTTGAACCGGTACGTGATCGTCTGGCCGTCGCAGGTGACGGCCTTGTCGAAGAGGTCCTGACCCTGCTTGGAGTAGGGACCCTTGTAGGCCGGCAGGTCGTCGTCGCCGGTCGGGATGTCCAGGTAGGTGAACAGGTAGTTCGCCGGACCGCCGATGATCACGTCGGTCGCGAAGTTGCGCGACGCGCCGTACTTGAAGTCCTCACACGTGATCGGCTGGCCGTCCTCCCACTTGACGTCGTCGCGGACGGTGAAGGTCCACGTCTTGCCGCCGTCCTCGGTGGTGCCGGTGTCGGTCGCGAGGTCGGCGACCGGCGTGGTGCCCTCGACCGGGTCGTTGGACGCGGGCAGCGCCACGAGGCTCCGGTAGAACAGGCGACCCGAGTTGTTCAGGTCGCGGCCGATGTACATGCGCTGGGGGTCCCAGTGCTCGACGGTCCGCGGACCGACGAAGAAGATGGCGTTGCCGCCCTTCTCCGCCTTGCCGCCGCTGCTGCTGCCGCCGTTGTCGTCGTCGCCGCTGCCACCGCCACACGCGGCCAGCGTGGCCGCGAGCGCCGTGGCGGCGAGCGCAGCCAATGGCTTCTTGGTGAAGGCCATTCAACTATCTCCTTTTCGGTGAGTGGCGCCGGCCCGGGCCGGCGCCGCAACGCTCCATGTCCCTAATGTCGACGGAGCACTGGGTCCTGTTATCGGTTCGACTTGGGGTCGAGCGCGTCGCGGGCGCCGTCGCCGACGAGGTTGAACACCACGACGATGAGGGCCAGCAGCAGGCCCGGGAGGAAGAAGTACGTCGGATCGCCGCTGGTGTAGTCCTTGGAGTGGGCGAGGATGTTGCCCAGCGTGGGGGTCGGCGGCTTGATGCCGACACCGAGGAAGTTGAAGGCCGCCTCCGCGGAGATGTAGGCCGGCACCAGCAGGGTGAGGTACACGAGCACCGGGGCCCACACGTTCGGCAGCACCTCCTTGAAGTAGAGGCGTCGCCGCGAGGCGCCGAACAGCCGCGCGGCCTCGATGAACTCGCGCTCGCGGATCGAGAGCACCTGCCCGCGCACCACGCGGGCGACGGGCGGCCAGCCGAAGGCGGCCAGGATGGCGATGACGAACAGGGCGTTCGACCGGTCCGCGTCCCGGAGGAAGCCCATGCCCCAGACGTCGGAGACCTGGGTGCGCAGCAGCAGGACCGTCGGCGCGGCCAGCGCGAGCAGCATCATGGTCTGGGGGAAGGACAGCGTGAGGTCGATGATCCGGCCGATCGTGGCGTCGATGAAGCCGCCCGAGAATCCGGCGATGATGCCGAGGATCGCGCCGATGATCACCGTGATCAGGGTGCCGGTCAGCGCGATGCCCAGCGACCAGGAGATCGCCAGCATCAGCCGCGACAGCAGGTCGCGACCGAGACCGGGGTCGACGCCGAGCGGGTGGTCCCAGCTCACGCCGCCGAACGCGCCGCTCGGAACGACTCCGTCCTCGGAGAGCAGGTCCTGGTTCGGCTGGTTGGGGTTGAGCACGCCCGTCGCCACCAGGATCGGAGCGGCGATCGCGCACAGGACGATCAGCACCGCCAGGACGAAGGAGATCATCGAGAGCTTGTCCGCCCGGAACCTGGCGATCGCCAGCTGGGTCGGGGATCGTCCGGCGACCTTGACGACGCCGTCGTCCTCGACCGGAACCTCAGTCTCGTGGATCTCCAGTTCGGAGCCCGGGATCGTCATCTTCACCTCGTCGCCGTGCGTCACGGATGCGACGCGCACCACGTGGGTCGCGCGCCGTCCGTGACATTAGGCGTACTTGGTGCGTCAAGGCGATAGCGACGCGGTAACGGTTTGGTCTCGACGGCCGGCAAAGCGTCCGGCGAGGACGCCCTCAGGACTTGTTTTCGTCCTCCGGACGGGCGTCTACACCGGCTTCCTTCCGCTGCTCGGCACTGATGGGCGCGGGGGCGGCCGTCAGCGGGTCGAAGCCTCCGCCGGTCTTGGGGAAGGCGATGACGTCGCGGATGGAGTCGGTGCCGGCCAGCAGCGCCGTCACCCGGTCCCAGCCGAAGGCGATGCCGCCGTGCGGAGGGGCGCCGTACTTGAACGCCTCGAGCAGGAAGCCGAACTTCTCCTCGGCCTCCTCCTGGCCGATGCCCATGACCTCGAAGACCCGCTTCTGGATGTCTTCCCGGTGGATACGGATCGACCCTCCGCCGATCTCGTTGCCGTTGCAGACGATGTCGTAGGCCCACGCCAGGGCGTCGCCGGGGTCGCGGTCGAAGCCGTCGAGGTCCTGCGGGCTGGTGAAGGCGTGGTGGACCGCGGTCCACGCTCCCCCGCCGACGGCGACGTCACCGGCCGCGGTCGCCTCGTCGGCCGGCTCGAACAGCGGCGCGTCGACCACCCACAGGAAGCTCCAGGCGTCCTCGTCGAGCAGGCCGGTACGACGGCCGATCTCGAGCCGCGCGGCGCCCAGGAGCGCGCGGCTGCTCTTTACCGCGCCCGCGGCGAAGAAGACACAGTCGCCGGGCTGCGCGCCGACGTGGGCGGCCAGACCGGACTTCTCCTCCTCGGAGAGGTTCTTGGCGACCGGTCCGCCGAGCTCACCGTCCTCCTGGACGAGCACGTAGGCCAGACCGCGGGCGCCACGCTGCTTGGCCCACTCCTGCCACGCGTCGAGCTGCTTGCGCGGCTGGCTCGCGCCCCCGGGCATGACCACCGCGCCGACGTACGGCGCCTGGAAGACGCGGAAGGGCGTGTCCTTGAAGTAGTCGGTGCACTCGACGAGCTCGAGGCCCATGCGCAGGTCGGGCTTGTCGGAGCCGTACTTGGCCATCGCCTCGGCGTAGGTCATCCGCCGCAGCGGCAGCTCGACCTCGACGCCGACGAGCTTCCACAGCGCGGCGACGATCTCCTCGCCCAGGGCGATCACGTCGTCCTGGGTCACGAAGCTCATCTCGATGTCGAGCTGGGTGAACTCCGGCTGTCGGTCGGAGCGGAAGTCCTCGTCGCGGTAGCAGCGCGCGATCTGGTAGTAGCGCTCCAGCCCGCCGACCATGAGCAGTTGCTTGAACAGCTGAGGGCTCTGCGGCAGGGCGTACCAGCTGCCGGGAGCGAGACGGGCGGGCACGAGGAAGTCGCGGGCGCCCTCGGGCGTACTGCGCGTCAGCGTCGGGGTCTCGACCTCCACGAAGTCATGGCGCGCCAGCACGTCGCGGGCCGCCTTGTTGACCTGGCTGCGCAGCCGGATGGCCTGCGCGGGGCCGCTGCGGCGCAGGTCGAGGTAGCGGTGCTTGAGCCGCACCTCCTCGCCGACGTCGACGTGGTCGCTGATCGGGAACGGGAGCGGGGCCGAGGCGCTGAGCACCTCGACGTCGCTGGCCACGACCTCGATCGCGCCCGTGGGGAGGTTCGGGTTCTCGCGGCCCTCGCCGCGAGCGATCACCTCGCCGGTGACCCGCAGGCAGAACTCCGAGCGCAGGCTGTGGGCGACGGCCTCGTCGCGGATCACGACCTGGACGACGCCGCTGGCCTCGCGCAGGTCGATGAACGCCACACCACCGTGATCGCGCCGATTGGCCACCCACCCCGCGAGGGTGACGACCTGGCCGACGTGCTCGGCGCGCAGGGCGCCGGCACTGTGCGTCCTCATTGGGAGGGTGCGGATCACGAGGGTTCCCCTTCGGAGATGGTGGTGACGACCTGCGGTCGCAGGTCCTGGGTAGGAGGCTGCCAGGTCGCGGGGTCCGCCGCGACCTGGTTGCCGCTGCGGATGTCCTTGACCTCGCCGCGCCCCTCGGCGTCCGGGAACCAGACGTAGGGGATGCCGCGGCGCTCGGCGTGGCGGATCTGCTTGCCGAACTTCGCCGCGGTGGGCGCGACCTCGCACGGGATGTCGCGGGCCCGCAGGGCCGTCGCCACCGCATCGGCCTCGGCCCTGGTCTCCTCGGCGGCGACAGCGACGACCACGACGCTCGGCACCGAGCGGTCCGCGGTCAGCACGCCGCGCTGCACCAGCGGGACGAGCAGCCGGCTCAGCCCGAGCGAGATGCCGACGCCGGGGTACGTCGTGCGACCGTCGGAGGCCAGGGCGTCGTACCGGCCGCCGGAGCAGATCGAGCCGAGCGACTCGAAGCCGTCGAGACGGGTCTCGAAGACCGTGCCGGTGTAGTAGTCGAGGCCGCGGGCGATGGCGAGGTCCGCCTCGATCCGGACCTTGTCGGTGGCCAGGGGCGCGCAGGCGCGCACCAGCGTGGCGAGCTCCTCGAGTCCCTCGTCGAGCAGGTCGTGGGTCACGCCCAGTTCGCGGACGCGGGCGACGAACGAGTCGTCGGTGGCGCGGATCGTCGCGAGCGCGAGCGCCTGGTCGGCCTGCTCCTCGGTGATCCCAGCCTCCGCGAGCAGCAGCGCGCGGACCTGGGCGGGCTCGAGCTTGTCGAGCTTGTCGACCAGGCGCATGACCTCGTCGATGCCGTCCGCGTCGAGCCCCAGGCCGGCGTAGAAGCCCTGGATCAGCTTGCGGTTGTTGACCTGGAGCCGGAAGCCGGGGAGGCCTATCGAGTCAGGGCGGGCCAACCGGCCGAGGGCCTCGAGCATCACTCGGGCGATCTCGACGTCGTGGTGGAACGGCAGGGCGTCGCGCCCGACGATGTCGATGTCGGCCTGGGCGAACTCCCGGAAGCGACCCTCCTGGGGCCGCTCCCCCCGCCACACCTTCTGGATCTGGTAGCGGCGGAACGGGAACTCCAGCTTGCCGGCGTTCTCCAGCACGTAGCGGGCGAACGGCACGGTGAGGTCGAAGTGGAGGCCGATCCCCGCGTCCTTCCCGCTCGCCTCCTCCTGCAGCCGGCGCAGGACGTAGACCTCCTTGGAGGTGTCTCCCTTGCGCAGGAGCTGGTCGAGCGGCTCGACCGCGCGCGTCTCGACGTTGCCGAAGCCGTGCAGCTCGAAGGTGCGCGCGAGGGTCGCGATCACCTCCTGCTCCACGAAGCGCTGGGCAGGCAGGAACTCGGGGAATCCGCTGAGCGGAGTGGGCTTGGCCATGCGGGTCGTCACAGTCCTCGGGTGACTCGTCCGGCCGTGGTGCCGGTGCCGGAATCGATCAGGTCGAGCAGGAAGGGGTTGGTGGCGCGCTCCCGGCCGATCGAGGTCTGCTCGCCGTGACCGGGAAGGACGACGATGTCGTCGGCCAGGGGCAGCACCTTCGCGCGCAGCGAGCGGAGCATCGCGGCGTGGTCGCCGCCCGGCAGGTCGGTGCGGCCGATCGACCCCTGGAAGAGCAGGTCGCCGGAGAACATCACCTCGGAGATGTCGGGGCCCGCCGGGTCGTCCCAGGGCGTCCGGAAGGTCACCGAGCCCTTCGTGTGCCCGGGCGCGTGGTCCACGACGAAGGTCAGGCCCGCCAGCTCCAGTCGGGCGCCGTCGCCGAGCTCCGCGACGTCGTCGGGCTCGGTGAACTCGTAGTCGCCGCCGAGCAGCATGCCCGCCGACTCGCGCGAGATCCCGGCCATCGGGTCGGCCAGCAGGTGCCGGTCGCCGGGATGGATCCACGCCGTGGCGTCGTAGGCGCCCGCGACGGGGGTCACCGACCACATGTGGTCGATGTGGCCGTGGGTCAGCAGCACGGCCACCGGCTTCAGCCGGTGCTCGCGAACGACCTCGGCGACACCCCCGGCGGCGTCCTTGCCGGGGTCGATGACGACGCACTCGGCGCCCGGTGCCGTGGCCGCGACGTAGCAGTTGGTGCCCCACGGTCCGGCAGGGAAAGCGGCGATCAGCACCGGCCCAGCCTATCGAGGCCTCCGGCTTTGATTAGCATGGGCCATTGTGACTACCTCCGACTGGGGCCGCGTCGACGACGACGGCACCGTCTACGTGAAGACAGCCGACGGCGAGCGGGCGGTCGGGCAGATGCCCGACGCGACGCCCGAGGAGGCGCTGGCCTTCTACACCAAACGGTACGAGAACCTCGCGCTCGAGGTGGATCTGCTCCACCAACGGGTGCTGACCGGCGTGCTCTCGCCCGAGGAGGCGACGTCGTCGGTCAAGCTCGTGCGCGAGCAGCTCGTGGACGTGCATGCGGTCGGAGACCTCGCCGCGCTCGGGCGCAAGCTCGACGAGCTCGGTCCCGTGATCGCCACCCAGCGCGACGCGCGGCGGGCCGCGAAGGCCCAGCGGGTGGCCGACGCGCGGGCCGAGAAGGAGCGACTCGCCGGTGAGGCCGAGAAGATCGCCGGCGGCCGCGACTGGCGCAACGGCGCCAACCGGCTCCGCGAGCTGCTCGAGGAGTGGAAGAAGCTCCCCCGCATCGACAAGGCCGCCGACGACGAGCTGTGGCGGCGGTTCTCCTCCGCGCGCTCGGCGTACACGAAGGCGCGCAAGGCACACTTCGCCGAGCAGGACGAGAAGCGCGAGGGCGCGCGGGTCGTCAAGGAGCGCCTGGTCAAGGAGGCCGAGGCGCTCGCCGGCTCCACCGAGTGGGGGCCGACCTCGGGCCGCTACCGCGACCTGATGCGCGAGTGGAAGGCCGCCGGCCCCGCGCCCAAGGCCGTCGACGACGAGCTCTGGCGGCGCTTCCGCGGCGCGCAGGACACCTTCTTCGGCGCCCGTGACGCCGCCAATGCCGCCCTCGACTCGGAGTTCGCCGCGAACGCCGTCGTCAAGGAGGGCCTGCTCGTCGAGGCGGAGGCGATCCTGCCCGCCCTCGAGTCGTCCGGCGACCTCGCCGCCGCCAAGGCCGCCTTCCGCGTGGTCGCCGAGAAGTGGGACGAGGCCGGCAAGGTCCCCCGCGACCGGATCAAGGACCTCGAGGGCCGGATGCGCGCCGTCGAGCAGGTCATCCGCAAGGCCGAGGACGACCAGTGGCGTCGTACCGACCCCGAGAAGTCGGCCCGCGCCGACGACATGGTCTCCAAGCTCGAGGCCGCGATCGCCGAGGCCGAGGCCAAGCTCGAGGCCGCCCGCGCCCGCGGCGACGAGCGGAAGGTCCGCGAGCTCGAGGAGAACCTCGAGGGTCGCCGGTCGTTCCTCGAGATGGCCAAGAAGGCGTCCGCCGAGTTCGGCTGAGGAGCTGACTCCTGGTGCAGGAATCGCCGGTCGACCGGCGATTCCTGCACTTGTCGGCCGTTGCAACGCAGGTCAAGCGCAGGAAACACCCGCCAAGTCCTCCGATCAGCTCGCGCGCCGCGCCGCACGGGCAACGGAGTCGATCAGCGCGCGGACACGGGCAGCCAGTCGTGCGGGGTCCGCGAGGTCGGCCCACGTGATCCGCAGGCAGCGCCAGCCAGTCAGCTCGGCCACGCGGTTCTCCCTCAGCTTCTCGCGGACGACTGCATCCGCCGGCGACTCACCTGGCCGCAGGAACGTCTCGTACTTGACTCTGCCGTCGAACTCCAGCCAGACGCCGTACTCCGGAAGCGCGAAGTCGAGCTTGGCGACGAGCTCCGGACCGTCCCAGACCTCGAACTGAGGGATGGGCTTGGGGAGGCTCGACCGATACAGGAAGTACCAGGTCCGACTCTCCCCCACTGACTCGATTCGTGGGTCGGCCAGACGCAGGACGACAGGGGTCCCCAACGACTGCGGCCAGTGGGCCATCACCTCGTCGTAGCGCTCATGCAGCTCTTGCGGCGTCACCAGGCCCCGGTGGAGGAAGTCGTTCGCCACCACCAGCGCCGATTCCACCGACGCCACGGTGGCGCACTCGAGGACGGTGCGGGCCGGGGCGCTGACATGGAAGTCGTGGACGGCGACCACGTCACCATCCCGCAACTGCCCTCTGTGCTGCCGCACGCCGCGTTCCTTGCGACCGGTCAGGCCATCGCGGCGCGTGACGTGTACGTCTTCCAGCTGCTGTCCCCAGAGGGGTCCGTCGTGGAAGGGCACCGCCGAGGTGTGACTGAGGACCACCTCGGTGCGAGCCTGGCGCTCGACCGCCCGGGCTCGCACGGCGTACCGCTGCTCAGAGGACAGTTGCGCCCACTCGGCCGCTGCGACGTAGGCGCCGCGCCGCGGTCGGTCCAGTTCTCCGCGGCGCACGGCTGCGGCCAGCGACCGATCGGTGTGGCCGAGGCGCAGGAGGTCGGCTCGAAGATCGATCTGGAGAAGACGCGGGTCATCGGAGGGGATCTGCATGGGACGACGGTGCACAGCGGAGCCGACAGATCGGCCTCTGCAGCGCAGTAGCCTGTGGACAGGCCTGATCACCGGCTGCTTGACGGCCAGTTCTGTCACTTGTCGCGCGTTGCAACGCCCGTCCAGTGACGGAATCGCCGGTCGACCGGCGATTCCGTCAAGGCGCCCGACCCGCTACTGCGTCACCCGGTAGGCGTCGAACACGCCGGGGACCGACCGCACCGCGCTGAGCACCGTGTCGAGGTGCTTGGCGTCGGCCATCTCGAAGGTGAAGCGCGACTTCGCGACGCGGTCGCGCGAGGTGGTGAGGTTGGCGGACAGGATGTTCACGTGGGCGTCGGACAGCACCATGGTGATGTCCGACAGCAGCCGCGAGCGGTCCAGCGCCTCGACCTGGATGTTGACCAGGAAGGTCGACTGGCCGGTCGGCGCCCACTCGACGTCGACCAGCTTCTCGGGCTGGGCCAGCAGGCTGGCGGCGTTCGTGCAGTCCTTGCGGTGGACCGAGACGCCACCGCCCTTGGTGACGAAGCCGAGGATCGTGTCCGGGGGCACCGGCGTGCAGCACTTGGCGAGCTTGACCCACACGTCGGGCGAGCCGGTGACGATGACGCCGGCGTCGCTGCTCGTCGGGCGCCGGGGGCGGCGACCGCGGTCGGTGATCGTGACCGCCTCGGCGAGGTCCTCCTGGGCGCCCTCGTCGCCGCCGTGCAGCTCGATGACCCGCCGCACCACGGTCTGGGCGCCGAGGTTGCCCTCGCCGACCGCCGCGTAGAGCGCCGTGACGTCGCTGAGCCGGAACGCGCTCGCGACGAGCGTCAGCGAGTCGTGGGAGAGCAGCCGCTTGAGCGGCAGCCCCTCCTTGCGCATCAGCTTGGCGATCTCGTCCTTGCCGCGCTCGATCGCCTCCTCGCGCCGCTCCTTGGTGAACCACTGGCGAATCTTCGAGCGGGCGCGCGGCGACTTCACGAAGTTGAGCCAGTCGCGCGACGGGCCGGCGCCCTCGGCCTTCGAGGTGAAGACCTCGACGACGTCGCCGTTCTCGAGGGTGGACTCCAACGGCACGAGGCGGCCGTTGACCCGGGCCCCGATCGTGCGATGGCCGACTTCGGTGTGGACGGCGTACGCGAAGTCGACCGGGGTCGAGCCCGATGGCAGCGCGATCACGTCGCCGCGCGGGGTGAAGACGTAGGTCTCGGCCTGGTTGATCTCGAACCGGAGCGACTCGAGGAACTCTCCCGGGTCCTCGACCTCGCTCTGCCAGTCGAGGAGCTGGCGCACCCAGCTCATGTCGTCGAGGTCGCCCGGCCGGTCCGTGTCGTTGCCGGCCCGGCCGTCCTCCTTGTACTTCCAGTGCGCCGCGACGCCGTACTCCGCGCGGCGGTGCATCGCGAAGGTCCGGATCTGCATCTCCACCGGCTTGCCCTGCGGGCCGATGACGGTCGTGTGCAGCGACTGGTACATGTTGAACTTCGGCATCGCGACGTAGTCCTTGAACCGGCCCAGGACCGGGTTCCAGCGCGAGTGCAGGACGCCGAGGACGCCGTAGCAGTCGCGGTCCTCCTCCACCAGGATGCGGATGCCGACCAGGTCGTAGATGTCGGAGAAGTCGCGGCCGCCGACGATCATCTTCTGGTAGATCGAGTAGTAGTGCTTCGGCCGGCCGGTGACGGTGGCCTTGATCTTGGCCTCGCGCAGGTCCTTCTCGACCTGGGAGATGACCTCGGCGAGGAACGAGTCGCGCGACGGCGCCCGCTCCGCGACCAGGCGGACGATCTCGTCGTAGATCTTCGGGTGCAGGGTCGCGAAGGCGAGGTCCTCGAGCTCCCACTTGATGGTGTTCATGCCCAGCCGGTGGGCCAGCGGCGCGTAGATGTCGAGCGTCTCGCGGGCCTTGCGCTCCTGGGTGGACTGCTTGACGAAGCGCAGCGTGCGCATGTTGTGCAGCCGGTCGGCGAGCTTGATGACGAGCACCCGGATGTCGCGCGACATCGCGACGATCATCTTGCGGATGGTCTCGGCGTTGGCCGACTCGCCGTAGACGACCTTGTCGAGCTTGGTGACGCCGTCGACGAGCAGCGCGACCTCGTCGCCGAACTCGCGGCGACACTCCTCCAGCGTGTACGGCGTGTCCTCGACGGTGTCGTGCAGGAGCGCCGCGACCAGCGTCGGCTCCGTCATGCCGATCCCGGCGAGGATCGTGGTCACCGCGAGCGGGTGGGTGATGTAGGGGTCGCCGCTCTTGCGCTTCTGGTCGGCGTGGAGGCGCTCGGCGGTGACATAGGCACGCTCCAGCAGCTGGAGGTCGGCCTTGGGGTGGTTGGCCCGCACCGCGCGGAACAGCGGCTCCAGCACGGGGTTGGCGACCTGCGCGCGATTGCCCATCCGGGCCAGGCGGGCGCGCACGCCGCGACCGCCGCCGGGCTCGCTGGGGACCGGAGCGGGCACGGACGGGACCCGCGGCGCTACGCGTGGGGTCGTGCGCTCCTCGGTCATCTCCCCAGTCTAGTGGCGGGCGCTCGAGCGCCGTCGAGGAGCCGCCGGCAGCACCGGCCGCACCCCAGTACGTCGCCGGCGGCGCGTCAGACGGTCAGCAGCGAGCGGACGGGGACCTCCCCCAGCGCGCCACGGCCGGCGAGGAAGCCGAGCTCGAGCAGCACGGCGAACGCGGTCGGCGCGGCGCCGCAGCGACGGACCAGCTCGCAGGTCGCACCGGCCGTGCCGCCCGTGGCGAGCACGTCGTCGACCAGCAGCACCCGCTCCCCCGGCGCGACGGCGTCGCGGTGGAGCTCGAGCACCGCCTCGCCGTACTCGAGCGCGTAGTCGACCTGATGCGTGTCGTGGGGCAGCTTGCCGGCCTTGCGCACGGGCGCGAAGCCCACGCCGAGCGCCAGGGCCACGGGCGCGGCGAGGATGAATCCCCGCGCCTCCATGCCGACCACCTTGTCGACGACGACCTCGCCCCGCTCCCCGCGGCCCGCCTCGGCGAGCGCGGCGACCACCGCGCCGAAGCCGTCCGGGTCGGCCAGCAGCGGCGTGATGTCCTTGAAGACGACGCCCGGCTCCGGGAAGTCGGGGATGTCGCGGACCAGCCGGGTCAGGGCGTCGAGCGCGCGGTCACGAACCTCGTGATCGCCCACCGTGCTACTTCTTGCCGCGCTTGGACCGTGCCTGGCGCACCGGCTGCTTGCGACCCGAGCTGCCGCTGTCGCTCACCGGGCGGGCGTTGGCCGGGACCACGCGTCCCTTGCCCGCGGCGTCCGTGTTCGGAGTCGTACGACGCGCGGTCGGCGCCTCGTCGTCGTCGACCTCGATCTCGAACTCCTCGTCGAGCAGCTCGTCCGGGATCGCGTCGGGGTCCTCGCCCCGCCGGCCAGCGAGCGGAGCGTCGTCGGTGGCGACGGGCACCGATGCGTAGCGGTCGGCGAGCGCCCGCTGCTTGGCCTTGGCCCGCCGCGCCTGGATCTGCACCTCGGTCTCGCGCATCTTCAGGTGCACCAGGATCCGGGGGGCGAGCATCACCGAGGAGTAGACACCCACGGCCATGCCGACGAACTGCGCCAGCGCCAGGTCCTGCAGCGAGCTGGCGCCCAGCTGGACGGCCGTCACGTAGAGGATCGCCCCCAGCGGGATCAGGGCGACGATGGCGGTGTTGATCGAGCGCACCAGCGTCTGGTTGACCGCCAGGTTGGCGGCGTCGGCGTACGACTGCGTGTTCTTGCGCAGGGTCGTGGTGTTCTCCTTGACCTTGTCGAACACGACGACGGTGTCGTAGAGCGAGAACCCGAGGATCGCCAACAGGCCGGTCACCGCGGCGGGGGTCACCTGGAAGCCGGACAGGGCGTAGACCCCGACGGTGAGTGCGATGTCGTGGAAGAGGGCGAGCAGCGCCGCGACCGACATCCGCCACTCGCGGAAGTACGCCCAGATGAACAGCACGACGGCGACCAGGAAGATGCCGATGCCGATCAGCGCGCGCTTGGCGATCTCGGCGCCCCAGCTGGGGCCGATGTCCTGGATCGAGATGTCGCCGTCCTCGACGTCGGGGTACATCTCGTGCACCAGCGCGGTGATCTCCCCACGCTGCTTCTCGCTGAGGTTCTCGACCTGGACGGTCAGCGAGGAGTCGCCCTCCGTGGTGACCGTCGGGTTCTCGGCGTTCTCGATGCCGGAGTTGGCGACCCGCTCCACCATCTCGTCGGCGTTCTCCTGGGTGGCGTTGCCGGTGCCGACCGGGATCGACAGCGTCGTGCCGCCGGTGAACTCGACGCCCATGTTGAGCGGCTTGACGAAGAGCACACCGACCGCGAGCGCGACCAGGATCAGCGAGGCGCCGTACCACAGCCACGGACGGCCGATGAAGTCGATCGACTTGCGGCCCTGGTAGAGCTCGTTGCCGAGCCGGGACATCTTGCCCATCAGGCCTTACCTCCTGCGACGGCGGGACGGCGGTCGGGCGCGACGTCCATGCCGAGCGTCTCCTTGCTCAGGCCGGACAGCTTGTGCCCGGAGTTGAAGAGCCGGAACTGCGCCAGCCACGACACCATCGGCTTGGTGAACCAGAACAGCACCGCGAGGTCGATCAGCGTGGTGAGCCCCAGGGCGAAGCCGAAGCCCTTCACGGCACCGGTCGCGAAGACGTAGAGGATGAGCGCCGAGAGCAGCTGGACCGTGTTGGCCGCGACCCGGGTGACCCGCGCACGCGCCCAGCCGGTCTCGACCGCGACCCGCATCGACTTGCCCTCGCGCATCTCGTCTCGGATGCGCTCGAAGAAGATGATGAAGGAGTCGGCGGTGACACCGACCGCGATGATCAGGCCGGCGATGCCCGGCAGCGTCAGCGTGAAGCCGGCCGTCTTGCTGAGCAGCAGCACCAGCGCGTAGGTGATGATCGCGGCGACGAACAGCGAGCTCACCACCACGAGGCCGAGACCGCGGTAGTAGACGAGGCAGTAGAGCATCACCAGCGCGAGTCCGATCGCGCCCGCCGTCAGGCCGGCGGAGAGCTGGTTGCCGGCCAGCGACGGGCCGATCTCCTCGACCGAGGTCTGCTCGTCGTTGAACTTGATCGGCAGCGCACCGAACTTGAGGCTGTTGGCGAGGTCGAGCGCCTCCTGCTCGGTGAAGTCACCCTCGATCTGCGAGCGGCCGTCGGTGATGACGCTGTTGAGGACCGGGTAGGTCAGCACCTGGGAGTCGAGGACGACGGCGAACTGCTCCTCCGTGCCGGCGAACGCCCGCGTCACGGCCTCGAAGTCGGACGCGGCGCCCGCGGAGCCCTTCGGGTGGGCGCGGTCCTTGCTGTTGCCCATCTCGATGGCGACGACCCAGCCGACGCCGTTCTGCGGGGTCTGCGCGCTGGCGTCGTCGAGCTCGGTGCCCTCGACGACCGAACGGCTCAGCAGGAACTTCAGGACCCCGTTGTCCTTGTCGGGCGCGGAGCACGCGACGACCGGCTGGTCGGGGTCGTCGGGCAGGTCGGCCGGGTTGCCCTCGGCGTCGACCAGCACGCCCTTCGGGTCGCAGGTGTAGGTGTTGAACGCCGTGATCGCGTCCTGGTCGGGAGCGCGCGACCACGCGATGTCGTCCTCGACGGTCCACTTCTCGCCGTCGCCGGCCGGGTCGCCGGCGCCCGGCGTACCCGTGGGGGCGTCGCTCGGGGCGTCCGTGGGCGCGTCGGTCGGGGCGTCGGTGGCGCCGTCGGCAGGCGCGTCGGTGGCCGGGTCGGTGGCGCCGTCGGCGGGCGCGTCGGTCGGGTCGTCCTCGGCCAGCGAGAGCGGCGCCCGGCCGAGACCACCCATGCCGTCGGCCGCGGAGCCGGCAGCGCACGCGGCGGGCCGGATGTCGGAGCAGGCGACCAGGCGGAAGCGCAGCTGGGCCTGCCGCTTGACCGTCTCCTCGAGCTGGCCGCGGTTCTTGGTCTTGCCGGGGACCTCGACCACGATGTTGCGGCCGCCCTGGGTGGTGACCGCGGCCTCGGCGACGCCGGAGCCGTTGACCCGCTGGTCGATGATGCGGCGGGCCTCGTCGAGGTTCTCCTTGGACGGAGCCTCCTCGGCGGTCAGGGTGATCCGGGTGCCGCCCTGGAGGTCGAGGCCGAGCGCGGGGCGCCACGGCTTCTCCGGGTCCTCGACACCGGCCTGGGACAGCGCGGTGAGGCCGTAGAGGATGGCCAGGCCGAGGAAGAAGACGACGAGGCTGCGCCCCGGGCGCAGACGGCGGGCAGCCATGGCTCAGCGCTCCTCTTCGTCGTCGGGAAGCGCCTCGGAGCGCGCCTCCTCGGACTCGGGCTCGGCGTCGCGGCGCACCGAGGCGACCGCTCCGCGCACGACCCGGATGACGACACCCGGGGCGATCTCGAGCTCGATGTGCTCGTCGGTGGACCCGGTGATCGTCCCGAAGATGCCGGAGGTCAGCATCACGTCGTCACCGACCGAGAGCGCCGCCTGCAGCTCGGCAGCCTGCTTGCGCTGGCGCGAGGCGGGGCGGATGATCAGCAGCCAGAAAATGGCCGCGATCGCCACGATCGGCAGTAGGGACACAGCGTCTTTCACGGACCAACCTTCTCCACGGGGGCAAGGACGGACACCGAAGGACATGCGCGTCCCCGGGACCGACTGGGAAGTGTAGCCACGGAACCTTGCCCACCACTGATCGACGGTGAAATCAGTGCCCGCCGAGCCGCCCGCCGGGCCGCGGCTCAGTCCTCGAAGAGGGTCGGCCCGGTCTCGTCGTACGGCAGGGCCGGGGGGGTGAGACCGAGATGGGTCCACGCCGCGGGAGTGGCGATGCGACCGCGCGGGGTCCGGGCGAGGAACCCGTTGCGGACCAAGAAGGGCTCCGCGACCTCCTCGACCGTCTCGCGCTCCTCGCCGACCGCGACGGCGAGCGTCGAGACGCCCACCGGGCCCCCGCCGAAGCGCCGGCAGAGGGCGTCGAGGACGGCGCGGTCGAGACGGTCGAGTCCGAGCTCGTCGACCTCGTAGAGGTCGAGCGCGGCCTGCGCGACGGGCCGAGTGACGACGCCGTCGGCGCGGACCTGGGCGTAGTCGCGGACCCGGCGCAGCAGCCGGTTGGCGATGCGGGGCGTGCCCCGCGAGCGGCCGGCGATCTCGGCGGAGCCGTCGGGGGCGAGGTCGACGCCGAGCAGGTCGGCGGAGCGCCGCACGATGCGGTCGAGCTCGCCGGGCTCGTAGAACTCGAGGTGGGCGGTGAACCCGAACCGATCCCGCAGCGGGCCGGGCAGGAGCCCGGCCCGGGTGGTGGCGCCGACCAGGGTGAACGGCGGGAGCTCGAGCGGGATCGCGGTCGCGCCGGGCCCCTTGCCGATCACCACGTCGACCCGGAAGTCCTCCATGGCGAGGTAGAGCATCTCCTCGGCCGGACGCGACATCCGGTGGATCTCGTCGACGAAGAGCACCTCGCCCTCGTTGAGGCCGGACAGGATCGCCGCGAGGTCGCCGGCGTGGGTGATGGCCGGTCCGCTCGTGATCCGCAGCGGGGCGTTCATCTCGTGGGAGATGATCATCGCGAGCGTGGTCTTGCCGAGCCCGGGAGGCCCGGAGAGCAGGACGTGGTCCGGAGCCCTCCCCCGTTGCCGAGCCGCCTCGAGCACCAGGCCGAGCTGGTCACGGACCCGGGACTGGCCCACCACCTCGTCGAGGCTGCGCGGCCGGAGGGCGGCCTCGACCGCGCGCTCGTCGCCCTCGGCCTCGGCGGCCGTGAGCGAACGGAGGTGGCTGTCCTCCGCGGCCTCGAGGTCGTCCTCGTGGAAGGGCATGGGTGGTCTCCGTCGGTTCGGTGGGGTCAGGCCTTCGAGAGCGAGCGCAGGGCGGCCCGGAGCAGTGCGCGGACATCGGGCGCCGCGCCGGCCTCGCCGGCGACCGCGGCGACGGCCTTGTCGGCGTCCTTGGCGTTGTAGCCCAGGCCGACCAGGCCCTGGTGGACCTGGTCGCGCCAGGCCGCGGCTCCGGCGACGGTGCCGACCGAGGCGGTGCCCGCCGCGACGCCGATGCGGTCCTTGAGCTCGAGGATGATCCGCTGCGCGCCCTTCTGGCCGATGCCGGGCACCTTGGTGAGGGTGCGGACGTCGTCGGAGGCGATGGCGTTGCGTACGCCGTCGGGCGAGAGCACGGCGACGATCGCCTGGGCCAGCTTGGGACCGACCCCGGAGGCGGTCTGGACGAGCTCGAAGATCGCCTTCTCCTCCTCGTCCGCGAAGCCGTAGAGCGTGAGGGAGTCCTCGCGCACCACCATGCTGGTCGGCAGGGTCGCGGACGCGCCCGTGCGCAGCTGGGCCAGCGTGCCCGGCGTGCACATCAGCTCGAGGCCGACGCCGCCGACCTCCACGACGGCGCTGGTCAGGGTCAGGGCGGCGACGTTGCCGCGGACGAACGCGATCATCGGACTCCTCGCAGGTTGCGGGTCGGAGGGGACGCGGCGAGCGCGGCGTCGATGCGTGCCTGCGTCCCCCCGCGCCAGATGTGCGTGATGGCGAGCGCGAGCGCGTCGGCGGCGTCGGCCGGCTTGGGCATCGCGTCGAGCCGCAGGATCCGGGTGACCATCGTGCCGACCTGGTGCTTGTCGGCGCGGCCGTTGCCGGACACCGCGGCCTTCACCTCGCTCGGCGTGTGCAGGGCGACGGGCAGCCCGCGGCGCGCGGCGCACACCATGGCGATCCCGGCCGCCTGGGCCGTGCCCATGATCGTGCTGACGTCGGAGCGGGCGAAGATCCGCTCGATCGCGACGGCGTCGGGCCGGTGCTCGTCGAGCCGGGCCTCGATGCCCTTCTCGATGAACACCAGGCGCTCGGGCACCGACCAGGCCGACGGCGTACGGACCACGCCGACGTCGACCAGCGCCAGCGGGCGCCCGATCGAGCCCTCGACCACGCCGAGCCCGCAGCGGGTCAGCCCCGGGTCGATCCCGAGCACGCGCACGCCATCACCTTCCGTCCGAACAGGTGTTCGGAGACCAAGGTAGGCGCTTTCCGTGTCAAAGCCGGCGAGACACGCCCGGGAGCGGCGCTCACTCCTCGATCTGGTCCAGGACCTCGTCGGGGATGTCGGCGTTCGAGAAGACGTTCTGCACGTCGTCGAGGTCGTCGACGGCGTCGACGAGCTTGAACACCTTGCCGGCGGCGGCAGGGTCGGCGACCGGGATGTCCATCGTGGCGACGAACTGCACCTCGGCGGACTCGTAGTCGATCCCGGCGTCCTGCAGCGCCGTGCGCACCGCGACGACGTCCGTGGCCTCGGACTGCACCTCGAAGGCCTCGCCGAGGTCGTTGACCTCTTCGGCGCCCGCGTCGAGGGTCGCCTCGAGGATGTCGTCCTCGGAGACCTCCTTGCCCTCCTGCGCCTTGGCCACGACGACGACGCCCTTGCGGTGGAAGAGGCGCGACACCGAGCCCGGGTCGGCCATGGTGCCGCCGTTGCGGGTGACCGCCGTGCGGACCTCCATGGCGGCACGGTTGCGGTTGTCGGTGAGGCACTCGACGAGGAGCGCCACGCCCTGCGGGCCGTAGACCTCGTACATGATCGTCTCGTAGTCGACGCCGCCGCCCTCGAGACCGCCGCCGCGCTTGACCGCGGAGTCGATGTTCTTGTTGGGGACCGACTGCTTCTTGGCCTTCTGGATGGCGTCGAAGAGCGTCGGGTTGCCGGAGGGGTCGGGACCGCCCAGCTTCGCGGCGATCTCGATGTTCTTGATGAGCTTCGCGAAGAGCTTGCCGCGCTTCGCGTCGATCACGGCCTTCTTGTGCTTGGTGGTCGCCCACTTGGAGTGGCCAGACATGAGGACTCCTTACATCCCGACAACAGCGGGGAAGTCTACTGCTGCACCAGATCCAGGAAGATCCGGTGCACCCGTCCGTCGCCGTCGACCTCGGGATGGAAGGACGTCGCCATCAGGTGTCCCTGTCGTACGGCGACCGGATGGCCCTGCGCCTCGGCCAGCACCTCGACGCCCGGCCCGGTGCGCTCGACCCAGGGGGCGCGGATGAACACGGCGTGCACCGGCTCCGTCAGCCCGGCGAACGGCAGGTCCGCCTCGAACGAGTCGACCTGGCGTCCGAACGCGTTGCGGCGCACGGTGACGTCGAGCCCGCCGATCGTCTCCTGGTCGGCCGTCCCGCCCTCGATCCGGTCGGCGAGCAGGATCATCCCGGCGCACGTGCCGAAGGTCGGCATTCCCGCGCCGACCCGCGCCCGCAGCGGCTCCAACAGGTCGAAGGTCCGCGCCAGCTTGGCCATCGTGGTCGACTCGCCACCCGGCAGGACCAGCCCGTCGCAGCGGTCGAGCTCGGCCGGGCGGCGCACCGGGAACGCGTCGGCGCCGAGGGCGGTCAGGGTCTGCAGGTGTTCACGGACGTCGCCCTGGAGGGCGAAGACTCCGATGGCGGGCACGGACACCGATCCTAGGCGCGTCCCCGCACGGCCTAGTGCCCGGGATAGCTCTTCTTGTGGCCGCAGTAGGCGGACCAGTTGGGGCCGTTCGGCTGCGGCCCGGCCTGCAGGTGCGTGACGGTCGGACTGCCGATGTTGGCGCCGCCGATCAGCCGGCTCCAGATGAGGGCGTCGTAGTCCTTGTTCCCGCCGCCGCCGGAGATGATCTGGAACTGGAGCTCGACCTGGCTGGTCGTGGGCGTTCCCGAGCCGAACACGGAGGTGTTGGCCGGTGGGGAGATCAGGCTGCCGTTGTTCGCGACCTCGCGCAGCTCCACGTAGTACTCGTAGCTCGGCCCGAGGCCCGCGAAGCTCATCTTGGCGATGCCCCCGGTCCCGGTGTCCGTGCAGGTCGGGGTCTGGGGCGTCGACAGGGTCCTCGCCTGGGCCGTCGCGGCGGCCGCGTCGGTCCAGTAGGCCGAGGTGAACGCCCACGGGACGGTGCCGCTCGCGCCGAGGCCGACTCCCGCGGCCACCGCGGCGGCCAGTCCGACCGGCACCAGGCGCCGGCCACGATCGAAGCCGAGCAGCAGCGACGCTCCGACCAGCAGCGCGACGACCGCGAGGCCGAACGGGCTCGCGGCCGCGTTCAGCACGTAGCCGGCGTACGGCACGCCGAGGACGACCTGGTCGGCCTGCTCGACGCGGTAGGCCTGCGCGTCGGCGAGGTCGTTGGCGTCGCCGCGAAGGGTGAGGACCGCGACCTCGCCGTCGTGCGTGAGCGCCGCGATGCGGTGGGTGACCCGCCGATCCGCGTCGTCACGGACGCTCACGACGTCGCCCACCGCCAGGTCGGCGGCATCGACCTGCCGAGCGACACCGAGCGCCCCGGCGTCGTACGTCGGTGCCATCGAGCCGGAGGAGAAGACCAGCGGCGTCAGGTTGAACATCCAGCCGGCCAGCAGCGAGACCAGGCACAGCGCGCCCAGTCCGCCGCCCACCCACAGGAGCAGCTCACGAGCAGTGCTGGTCGCGCGTCTCATCACGGCTCCTGCTTGGCGGGGAAGGTGAACGTCACGGTGGCGGACAGGTTGGTCGCCAGCACCGGCGCGGCGGGAAGGGAGACCTCGATGCACAGGAGGTGGGACCCACCCAGAGGCAGGTTCGCACCGGCCGGCTGACTGAAGCCGTCGAGCGCGACCGGTGAGCCGCTCCCGAGCGCCGTACCTCCCGTGCAGGAGGTCCCGGACACGGTCCCTCCGCGGCGGACGACGATCCGCAGCGCGCCGTTCAGCGCCGGGGAGCCGCCCGCGGCCGCGGCCTGGACGCTGTACGACAGCGGCGCGTTCCCCTGGCTGTTGTTGGTCACCGTCATCATCGCGGCGCGGGTCTGGCCGGCCTGGAGAGCGGTCAGGTCGAGATCGCCCCAGTCGGAGATGGTCTCCGGCTTGACGCGGTGGTTGCCCTCGAGGTCGATGTGGAGGGCGCCGGTGGAGAGCCCGACGCCGGCCACCGAGCCGCCGTCGGTCCAGTACGCCGACGTCGCCACCGCGCCGGTGCCGAGCAGCAGGCCGGTGGAGAGCAGGGCCCGGGTACGACCGCGACCGAACCACCCCGGACGGGACCCGCGGTGCCGCGGTGCCTGTCTAGCCACGGGCACCCACCTCCTGACGACGGTGGCGCGCGGGGCGCACCAGCGCGAGGCCCACACCCACGAGTCCGGCGGCGAGCCAGATCAACCCGATCCCGACGGGCGAGCCCGTGTCGGGCAGCGCGCCGCCGGCCACGTCGCCTGCCTCGTCGCCGCCCTCGTCCTCCACGCCGGCGACCTCACCGTCCTCGGCCAGCGTCACGCGGACCTCGAAGTCGGCGATCTCGTGGAAGCGCGTCGTGGTCTCCGGGCGGAACGTGCCGCGAACGGTGACGCTGGTGTCGGCGCCGCGGGGCACCGCGAGGACGGTCGGCTGGACCTTCGTCGTGCCGGCGAGGATCTCGGTCCACGGCCCCTGGCCGACCCGCGCCTCCAGTTGGAGGTCGGGCGACGCGAGCAGGCCGACGGGGTCGGCGGCGAGCACCTCGACGGACAGCTCGCCGGCCGACGGGCCGTCGTTGCGGACCCGGAAGGACCGCTCCTCGACGTCGCCGGGCACCCAGCGGAATGCGGAGTCGTAGAGCGGGGCGGTGAGCTGCGGCAGCCACGTGACGCCGTCCGTGCTCAGCCCGATCTCGTCGTCCGCGTACGCCGGCGCGGCTGCGGCGCCGACAGCCAGCAGGGCTGCGGCGACCAGCGCGGCGAGACGGCGGATCATGGTCGGCCTTCCTTGGTACGTCGGATGGAGCGGATCGGGTGCCGGCGCCGGGTGCGGCGCCAGGTCAGCAGGAGCACAGCGGCGACGGCGAACGTCACCGGGACCGCCAGGACCGGGGTGTGTCCCCGGGTGGACCCCGTCGGGTCCGAGCCTGCTGCGCTGGGGAGGTCGAGGGCGGTGGCCGGTTCGGCGAGGGGTGTCTCCCCCGCCGCCTCGGCGGGCGGCTCCTCGACCATCTCGCGGCGCCCGCGCCGCCGGTCCCGGATCGCCCCGACGAACATGAAGGCCGCATAGCCGACCAGCCCGGTCGAGACGACCAGCACGGCGACCTGACGCTGCCTGCCCGTCAGTGCGTTGTTGAGATGTCCGAGATACGGCACCGAGTACCAGAGCCGGCCCTTGACCTGGACCTCGCGGACCGGTGCCGGGTCGGGCGTGTCGTTGGCGTCCCCCTGGGTGGTGAACGCCTTCTCCCCGTCGAGCCGGGAGCCGACGCCGACGACCCGATGGGTCACCACCGTCGACCTGCCCGACTCGCGCTGGTAGGTGATCACGTCACCGATCCGGATCCGGTCCACCGCCACCGGCTTGACCACCACCAGCGTGCCCGGCGGGTAGTCCGGCTCCATGGAGCCCGTCAGCACGGTGTACGGCGTGCCTCCGGCGATGCGCGGCACCAGGACCGCGGCGGCCAGCGCGACCGCGATCAGCAGGAGCACCAGCCAGATGACGACCTGGCCGGCCCAGCCGACGACGGAGCGCACCGGCACCGCGAGTCCTCGGATCAGTGGTTGTCGTTCTGCGTCAGCGACACCGTGATCGCGTCGAGTGTCCCCGCCTTGAGCTGGGTGTCGTTCGCGTTGACGGTCGTCTGCGTGCCGTAGGGGAAGTCGACGGTCACGGTCGCCACGAGGTACTTGCCGTCGTGGCTGGAGGTGATCGTGCCCGGGACGGCGACCGGGTTGGTCGTGCCGGCCGCGTCGTCCGCCACGACGTAGGACGCGTTGACCGGCGCCGACTCCGTGGTGGAGACCGACTCAAGCGTGCCGGTCAGCGGGAGGGCCGCGGGCGTGGTCAGGGTGGCCTCCAGGTGGGTGCCACTGGCCTCGATCTCGAAGCTGCACACCCGGGTCAGGCTGTCGCCCGGCACGAGGAGCTGGTTCGTGTAGGGCGCCTCCTTGACGGGGTCGCCCTCGTCGAGGACCCAGCCACCGCAGTTGTCGTTCTCCAGCGAGAGACTCCCGGTGCTGATCGACGTGCCGCCGATGCTGGCCGTGTCGCTCCAGTACGCCAGGGTGCCCGCACCACCCATGAGCAGGACCGCCGCGGTGCCAGCCGCGAGCGCGCCCTTCGTCGTCTTCTTCATCGGTACTCCAGTCCCCATGCCCTGTTGTCCCCAGGTCCGGTGCTCGTGGTCGCGACGCAGGGAGCGCGTCTCGATCCACAACGAAGGACAGCACAGCCGGGGACGGCGGGTGAGCCGAATAGGGACCAACGTCCCGAGATTTAACCGAGGCAGCGCACCGGGGGCGTCGGCGGCGCGAGCCGGGACGGCCTCACCCGTCCGAGGGCTCGAACCGGCCGTAGTCGGTCTCGTACGCGACCCCCGACGAGCGGTCCAGCTCGACATGGACCGTGCCGTCCTCGTCGGTGAGGACGACGACCGGCGAGCCCAGCACCGGCACCTGGGCCGGCAGCGTGCGCATGAAGGCGCGCACGACACGCTCCCCACCCTGGTCGTCGTAGGCCACCCGGATCGTGAACGCGGGCTTGTCGTAGAGCCAGCTGCCGCCGAACTCGCGCTCTGTGAGGACACCATGGTGGCGGGTGCCGTGGCGGCGCAGCCGCTCGATCGTCGCCTGGCGCGACCGGGCGTGCCGGAAGGCCGAGACGAGCCTGGCGGCGGCGAGGAGCGCCCAGGCGAGGGCCGCGCAGGCGAGCAGCGCGAGCAGCTCGCGCGGGAGCGAGGTGGAGGTGGCGATATTGCTCAGCTCGAACGCCGGCTCCGGCTCGTCGGCGTAGCTCGCGACCAGCCAGCCGAGCGCCGTGAGGGCGAAGGAGCCCGTCACGATGGTGGTCACCAGCAGTCCGGGCAGGCGGACCTGGCCGAAGGCCGCGCGGACCTGCTCGCCGAGCCCGAGCGTCGAGCTCAGGACGAGGTAGGCGAGGACCAGCCCGGGCAGGATCGCCCACGGTGAACCCAGCGACCCGGGGGCGAGCCCCAGGAAGGCCGCGCAGGGCACGCTGAAGGCCAGGGCCCACACCACCACGGTCGACAGCGTCCAGGTCCACAGCCGCCCCGTGAAGCGTCCCACCGGGCGACCGGGCAGGAGCTGGGTCATCCGTCCCGCCCGCCGATCCAGCGTCGACAGGACCGGGAACGTCTCGTCGACGGGTTCGGCCGCCGGGTTCGTGACGGGTCCTGGCATGGCTCCTCCTCGCGGAGGATTCTCGCAGGCGGGGCGGGCCGGCGCACCCCGCGTGTCGTGACGCACCCCATCCCGCGGTCAGCGCGCGACGGCGTCCGGCGTCCAGAGCTCCGACGCCGGGGCTCCGGCGAGCACCACCGTGGCGTCGGGCCCCGACGAGATCCGCACGTCGACCCGCTCCCCCGCCCGCAGCGCGGCGAAGCCGACGTCGCGTGGGGCGAACATCCGGGTGACGGCGGCCCGCTCGGCGCCTCCGGGCAGCGTGACGGTGAGCCGTACGTCGAAGCCGACCAGCAGGTCGTGCCAGGCCGCCTCCGACTCCACGACCCGCTCGACCGTGGCCCGCGCCGGTGTGCCGCGCTCGATCGCCGCGGCCTGTGCGGCACTCAGCAGCCCGGCGCGCTGCCGTTCCTCCCGCCACAGGCGCTCGGCCTCGGGGAGGTCGGCGGGGCTGACGATCGCCGAGCCGTCCGCTCGCCAGCGCACCGGCATCATCGTGCCGACCGGAAGGCCGACGTAGGAGGCGTGCTCGCCCGGCCCCATCCACTGCTTGTGCACCGCGCGGCGGAGCGTGCCGCGGGAGTCCAGGACGTCGAGGCCGACCTCGATCGACCTGGTGCTCTCGGTGTCGACCAGCCGGGACGACAGGTCGCGGAGGAACCCGACGCCGACGGGCGCGGCCGTGAAGTCGGCGGCGCGGGAGTGGCCGGCGCGGTACATCCGCGCCAGGCCCACGCCCATGACGGCCAGCAGTCCGACGACGACCACGGCCGCGAGCACGCCGACGACGACTCCCGCGCTCATCGTGCGCCGACCCCGGCCCATGTCGCGAGATCGGGATGCGCGGTGCTCACACCGCCAGTGAACGCGACGGAACGGCTCCGCGACCGGCGCGGAGATGGCCCGCGGGTGGCCGTGCCCTGAACATCAGGCGCCGTGGCCGCAGACCCCGGCTCACCAGCCGCGCTCGGCCAGCCGATGGGGCTGCGGGATCTCCTCGACGTTGATGCCGACCATCGCCTCGCCCAGGCCTCGCGACACCTTCGCGACCACGTCCGGGTCGTCGTAGAACGTCGTCGCCTTCACGATCGCCTCGGCCCGCTGCGCCGGGTTGCCCGACTTGAAGATCCCCGAGCCCACGAACACACCCTCGGCACCCAGCTGCATCATCATCGCGGCGTCCGCCGGGGTCGCGATCCCGCCGGCGGTGAACAGCACCACCGGGAGCTTGCCCGTGCGAGCCACCTCGACCACCAGGTCGTACGGCGCCTGCAGCTCCTTCGCCGCGACGTACAGCTCGTCGTCGGCCAGCGAGCCGAGCCGGCGGATCTCGGCCCGGATCGTGCGCATGTGGGTCACCGCGTTGGACACGTCACCCGTGCCGGCCTCGCCCTTCGAGCGGATCATCGCCGCGCCCTCGGTGATCCGCCGCAGCGCCTCGCCCAGGTTGGTCGCGCCGCACACGAACGGCACCGTGAAGGCCCACTTGTCGATGTGGTTCGCATAGTCCGCCGGGGTCAGCACCTCCGACTCGTCGATGTAGTCCACACCCAGCGACTGCAGCACCTGCGCCTCGGCGAAGTGACCGATCCGGGCCTTGGCCATCACCGGGATCGACACCGCCGCGATGATCCCGTCGATCATGTCCGGGTCGCTCATCCGCGACACCCCGCCCTGGGCGCGGATGTCGGCCGGGACCCGCTCCAGCGCCATCACCGCGACCGCGCCGGCGTCCTCGGCGATCTTCGCCTGCTCCGGGGTCACCACGTCCATGATGACGCCACCCTTGAGCATCTCGGCCATGCCGCGCTTGACCCGGGTGGTGCCGTGCTCCTGCTGCTCGCTCATGTCGCGAGTCTACGACTCGCGGGGCCACGCTACGCGGGAGTCTCACCCTCGGACGCGAGCGCCTGACGGCGTACCTTCAGCACCCGGAAGACCACGGTGTAGGTGCTCGCCAGGGCCAGTGCCCACAGCGTGACGTACATCAGGATCGGGAGGTCAAACAGGGCGCCGAGACCGGTCATCACGAGGATCGAGACCAGCCGGTCGGCGCGCTCGGCGAGACCGCCCTTCGCGTCCATGCCGAGGGACTCGGCACGGGCCCGCGCGTAGGAGGTGACCGACCCCATCACCAGACACCACAGGGTGACGCACAGGTAGAGGTAGCTGTCGCCCTGGTCCTCGCCGGTGCCGGCGAAGTAGAGCGCCAGACCGCCGAAGATCGCGCCGTCGCCGATCCGGTCGAGCGTCGAGTCCCAGAACGCCCCGAACTTCGAGACCCGGCCGGTCTCGCGCGCCATCCGGCCGTCGATCAGGTCGCTGAAGACGAAGGCGGTGATGAACAGGACGCCGATCAGCAGCTCGCCCTGCGGAAAGAAGATCAGGGCTCCGGCGCTGACGCCCAGCGTGCCGACGAGCGTCACCGCGTCCGGGCTGACGCCCAGCCGGATCAGCAGGCGCACCACGGGGTGCAGCACGGTCCCGGCCCAGAACTCCTTGAAGCGATCCAACACGGGTCAGGAACCTACTCGATGGTCACGTCGCGGGCGCCATCTGCCAGGCGTCGGCGAGCAGGCTGCGGGTCTCCCCCAGCAGCTGCGGCAGGGTCTTCGTGCCGCCGATGACGGTCATGAAGTTGGCGTCGCCGGACCAGCGCGGAACCACGTGCTGGTGCAGATGGCCCGACAGGGATCCGCCGGCGGCGCCGCCGAGGTTGAGTCCGACGTTGAACGCGTGCGGCTGGGCGACCGCGCGGATCGTGCGCAGGGCCGCCTTGGTCAGCGCCGTCACCTCCTCGGTCTCCTCGTCGTCGAGGTCGAGGTAGTCGGCGACGTGCCGATAGGGCAGCACCATCAGGTGTCCGGGGTTGTAGGGATAGAGGTTGAGCACCACGTACGCCGTGCGGCCCCGGACGACGACCAGCTCGTCGTCGGTGGACGTGGCGGGGTCCGAGGTGATCCGACAGAACGGGCATGCCGGGCGCGGGTCGGCGTGGGCGGGCTCGTCGGCCGGGTCGGCCTCGCCCCGGACGTAGGCCATCCGGTGCGGCGTCCAGAGCCGCTCGAGGCCGTCGGGGCCGGGGGTGGGCCGGCTCATGCGTCGCCCTCCCCGTTGCGTTCCACGTCGCGCTCGGTCTCGGCCGGCCCGAGGGCCTGCAGCAGCTCCGCGACCGGGAGGTCGGGCAGGTTGAGCCCCCGGGCGAGTGCCATGCCGTTGATCTGCAGCCAGATCGACTCCGACAAGATGTTGACGCAGGTCTCGATGCCCGGCTCGCGCACCTCGCGCTCGAGCCACCGGCGGACGGCGGCGAAGACGGCGCCGATCATGCCGAACACCCACGGGTCGAGCGCCGCCCGGTCGTCGTCGGTCAGCTCGACGCCCAGCGCGGCGACGACGACCGCCATGATCCCCTCGATGCCCTCGGCGACCTGCTCGACGGCCTGGCTGAGCGGGCTGGGTCCCCAGCCGGCGAGGTCGCGCTCGGCGAACCAGTAGAGGGTGGGGTGCGCCTCGGCCCAGCGCACGAAGCTGCCGACGATGCGGTGGATGATCTGGTCCGGCGTGCCGTCGTACGACAGCGCGGGAAGCAGCTCGTTGCCGACGTGCTCGCAGATCTGCCGCTGCACGGCGCGGTCGAGGTCGGCGCGGTCCTCGAAGTGGCGGTAGATGACCGTACGGCTCATCCCGGCCTCGTCGGCGACCGCCTGGACCTGGAACTCCTCGCCCGGAGCCTGACGCTCGAGCACGGCGATCGCCGCGTCGATGATCACCTGGCGACGCACCTGGTTGTGCTCCTGCCAGCGCCGCCGACGGCCGTCGAGCGGCTCCGTCTCCACACCCTCCGAGGTCACTGGCAAACCCTCTCACGTCCCGTCCCGGGCCTCCGCGCGGTCACGAGAACCGGTGGAACCACCGGCCGAGATCGGCGGCGATCCCGGGACAGGTCACGTTCTGGTCGCGCTGCTGCTCCACCCACTGTCCCATCACGGCGGTGCCGCCCTGGATGGACCAGTCGGGGCCACATCGGTCGAGCGCCTCGGCCCGCGACGTCTGCCCGGCGGCCCGCCACTCGGGCACGCCGCCGAGGCTGAGCTCACCGACGACGCGCCGGTAGAGGCTGGGCGTGGAGTAGACGCCGATGGCGTAGCCCGCGTCGGTGTAGCCGCGCGCCACGCCCTCGATCACGGCCGCGTTGGCCTGCAGGTCGCTGCTCCAGTCGAACATCGGCACCGGCTCGACGTCGATCCACACGATCGGGCTGAGCAGCCCCACCTGTCCCATCGTCCCGATGTTGTAGCGGGCCTGCTGGTAGCCCACGTTACGCAGCCGGCCGAGCCGGTCGCTCGCGTCGTAGGGACCGTCGGCGCCGTACTTCTCGAGCGTCGCCCGGCTCGGGTAGCTCGACACGGCGTAGACCGCGACGAGCACGTCGTTGTCCTTCGCCCACGCCACCTGGTCGGACAGGCACGGGTTGGGGGTGAAGCCCGGTCCGTTGGTGAGCCCCAGGACGACGTACTCGGCCTCGGGCAGCGGCATCGGCATCCCGAGGCCCTGCTTCTCCGGGATGCCCGTGCCGGGCGGGCACTGCGGCCAGCTCACGTCGCCGCCGAGCACCTCGCCGTCGCGGGGGGCGATGTCGCTGGTCGCCCTCCCGCCGGCCTCGCGTGCCGCCTCCTCGGCGAGCTTGGCGAGGTCGCTCGCGTCGGCGCCCGGATCGCCGGCGTCACCGGCGGGCCCGCCCTCGTCGACGGGCGCTGCGGTGGTCGGCGCGCTCGAGGGGGGCCGTGGCGGCGCGGCGGACGGCGACGACCCGCCGCAGGCCGTCAGCACCGCGGCGGCCAGCGCCGTCGCAGCCGCGAGCGCCACCCGCCGACCGGCGTCCCCCATGACGCCGACCATCGCTCAGACCTGCTCGCGCGCGTCGACCGCGGCGACCACGCGGGCGACCGCCTCGGCGATCGGTACGCCGTTGTCCTGGCGCCCGTCGCGGTAGCGGAAGCTCACCGCGCCGGCCTCGACGTCCTGGTCACCGGCGATGACCATGAACGGCACCTTCTGCAGCTGGGCGTTGCGGATCTTCTTCTGCATCCGGTCGTCGGACTCGTCGATCTCGACCCGGATCCCGTGCTTCTTCAGCTCCGCGGCCACCTCGTGGAGGTAGTCGACGTGCCGCTCGGCGATCGGGATCCCCTGCACCTGGACGGGAGCCAGCCACGGAGGGAAGGCACCGGCGTAGTGCTCGACCAGGACGCCCATGAACCGCTCGATCGACCCGAACTTGGCCGAGTGGATCATCACCGGCTGCTGGCGGCTGCCGTCGGCGGCGACGTACTCGAGGTCGAACCGGTCGGCCGAGGGCTGGTTGAAGTCGTACTGCACGGTGCCCATCTGCCAGGTGCGGCCGATGGCGTCCTTGGCCTGCACCGAGATCTTCGGGCCGTAGTACGCCGCGCCGCCCGGGTCGGGGACGAGCTCGAGCCCGGTCGCGCGGGCGACGTCCTCGAGCACCTGGGTCGCCTTGGCCCAGTCCTCGTCGGAGCCGATGAACTTGTCCTTGGACTCGTCGCGGGTGGACAGCTCGAGGTAGAAGTCCTCGATGCCGAAGTCGCGCAGCAGGCTGAGCATGAAGTTGAGCAGGTGCTCGACCTCGGCGGGCGCCTGCTCCGGGGTGACGTAGGAGTGCGAGTCGTCCTGTGCGAAGCCGCGCACGCGGGTGAGGCCGTGGATCACGCCGGACTTCTCGTGGCGGTAGACGTGGCCGAACTCGAACAGCCGCAGCGGCAGCTCGCGGTAGGAGCGCTGCCGCGAGCGGAAGATCAGGTTGTGCATCGGGCAGTTCATCGCCTTGAGGCGGTACTCCATGCCGTCGACGTCGAGGGCGGGGTACATCCCCTCGCCGTAGTAGGGCAGGTGGCCGGAGGTGTAGAACAGCCCCTCCTTGGCGATGTGCGGCGTGCCGACGTACTCGAAGCCCTCGGCGATGTGGCGCTCGCGGACGTAGTCCTCCATCGCCCGCTTGATCACGCCGCCCTTGGGGTGGAACACCGGCAGGCCGGAGCCGATCTCGTCGGGGAAGCTGAACAGGTCGAGCTCGCGGCCGAGCTTGCGGTGGTCGCGGCGCTCGGCCTCCTCGAGGCGGTGCAGGTGGGCGTCGAGCTCGTCCTTGCTCGGCCAGGCGGTGCCGTAGATGCGCTGGAGCTGCTTGTTCTTCTCGTCGCCGCGCCAGTACGCCGCCGCGCTCCGCATCAGCTTGAACGCGGGGATCCGCTTGGTGGTCGGCAGGTGCGGGCCCCGGCAGAGGTCCTTCCAGGCGACCTCGCCGTTGCGGTTGATGTTGTCGTAGATGGTCAGCTCGCCGGCACCGACCTCGGCGGAGGCTCCCTCGGCGGCCTCGCCGGCGTTGCCCTTGAGGCCGATCAGCTCGACCTTGTAGGGCTCGTCGGCCAGCTCGACCAGCGCGTCCTCGTCGGTGGTGACCCGGCGGTCGAAGCGCTGGTTCTCCTTGATGATCTTGCGCATCGCGGTCTCGAGCTTCGCGAGGTCCTCGGGCACGAACGGGGTCGCGACGTCGAAGTCGTAGTAGAAGCCGTCCTGGATCGGCGGGCCGATGCCGAGCTTGGCCTCGGGGAAGACCTGCTGCACCGCCTGCGCCAGCACGTGGGCGGTGGAGTGCCGCAGGATGTCGAGGCCGTCGGGGCTGCCGATCAGCACGCCCTCTACCTCGTCGCCGTCGGCCAGCTCGTAGGAGAGGTCCTTGAGCTGTCCGGCCACGCGGGCCGCGATCACGTCCGCCTCGTCGCGGAAGAGCTCCCACGCCTTCGTGCCCGTGGTGACCGTCTGCTCCTGGCGTGCGTCAGGACTGAGTACGGCGACCTTGATGTCGGACACGGAGGTGCTCCCTCGGGTGGTTCGTGGCGGCGGCGCGACCGGTCGGCGCACCGGGTCACGATCGTACCGAGCGGACCGCACCCGCCGCGCGGCAGTTGCCGGAGCCGGCTCACCCGTGTGAACCCGCCGCTGCGGCGTACTGAACGAGCATGGCCCACAACCAGACCCTGCACTTCACCACACCCGGACTCGACGAGAAGGCGGCCGGTCGCGTCGTCGAGCTGCTCCAGAGCCGTCTCGACGCGTGCACCGACCTGCACCTGACGCTCAAGCACGTGCACTGGAACGTCGTCGGCCCGCACTTCATCGCCGTCCACGAGATGCTCGACCCGCAGGTCGACACCGTCCGCGGCTTCGCCGACGACCTCGCCGAGCGGATCGCCACCCTCGGCGGCTCGCCCCAGGGCACGCCCGGCGCCCTCGTCGCCCGCCGCCCCTGGGACGACTACGAGATCGGCCGTGCCACGACCCAGCAGCACCTCGCCGCCCTCGACGTCGTCTACCAGGGCGTGATCTCCACCTACCGCGACGGCATCAAGGAGCTCGACGACCTCGACCTGGTCACCCAGGACATGTTCATCGCGCAGACCGAGCAGCTGGAGCTGTTCCACTGGTTCATCCGGGCGCACCTGGAGGACACCGGTGGGCGGCTCAGCACCGCCGGCGACGCCACCGAGAAGGACGCCGCCGCCGACGCCTGAGCGGGCTCAGAGCTTCTCGCAGGCGATGCCGTCCTTGTCGCGGTCGCTCTTCGCGTTGGCCTTGTAGAGCTTCGCGTTGCGCGTGAAGTTCGTGACCTTGGTGCCCGACGTCTTGTCGACCGCGCCGGGCTTGCCCACGCCGTGCGGGTGCACCTTGTTGAGCGCGGTGCAGTTCCGGTAGGTCTTCGGCGCGGCCGCGTCGGCCGGCGAGGCGAGGGCGACCGAGGCGGGCACCACCAGGGCGACGGCGGCGAGGACAGCGGCGATACGACGGCTCTTCACGGCGCCGCAGCCTAGGGCGCGTCGACCTCCCCTGTCCGCCGAATGCGGCAGCTCGTGGATCTCGCGGCGCCGTACCCTCGTCGCATGCGGTTCTGGGACGACCGGGTCGTGCCGGTCCTCGTCGAGAAGACCCTCTCCACCGGTCCGGTGCGCAAGGAGCGGCAGGAGGTCTGCGCCGGACTGGCCGGCCAGGTGCTGGAGGTCGGCTTCGGCTCCGGCCTCAACATCGCCCACTACCCCGCGGCCGTCACCGGAGTCGCCGCGGTGGAGCCGTCCGACCGCGGCTGGGAGCTGTCCGCCCGGCGGCGGGCTGCCGCGCCGGTCCCGGTGGCCCGGATCGGGCTCGACGGACAGGATGTCGCGGCCGCCGACCACAGCTTCGACCACGCGCTCGTCACGTTCTCCCTGTGCACGATCCCGGATCCGGTCCGGGCCCTGCGAGAGGTACGACGCCTGGTCCGGCCGGGCGGCACCCTCGCCTTCCTGGAGCACGGCCTCTCCCCCGACGCCCGGGTCGCCCGCTGGCAGCACCGGCTCGACCCGCTCGAGAGGCGGGTCGCCGGCGGCTGCCACCTCACCCACGACATCCCCGCGCTGCTCGCCGACGCCGGGTTCGCCACCGCCACGCTCGCGACGGCGTACCTGCCCGGGCCGGCGCCCATGCGGCCGTGGGGCTACCTCTACCGCGGCACGGCGACGGCGCGGGGCTGACCGGGGCCGACGAACGCAACAGCCTCCGGTCCGCGGTGCGGCCGGAGGCTGTGGGTTCCCGGTGGGCGATACTGGGTTCGAACCAGTGACCTCTTCGGTGTGAACGAAGCGCGCTACCACTGCGCCAATCGCCCGGGGCGGTCCGTGAGGAACCGCGGTCGGAGACTCTAACGCATCTCGCGACCGCGGCTCACATCGGGGACCTCCCCACGGGCCCTCTCGCCCTGGTCAGCCGAGGTGATGGACCTCCTGCAGCCGGTGCACCGGGGTGTCGATCCCGACGTGGCGGGCCTTCAGCTGGAGCGCCAGGTAGAGCGAGTAGTGGCGTGACTGGTGCAGGTTGCCGCCGTGGAACCAGAGGTTCTCCTGCTGGGTCGGCTTCCACATGTTGCGCTGCTCGCCCTCCCACGGACCGGGGTCCTTCGTCGTGTCGGAGCCGAGGCCCCACACCTTCCCGACGCGATCGGCGACCTCCTGGCTGATCAGGTCCGCCGCCCAGCCGTTCATCGAGCCGTAGCCGGTGGCGTAGACGACCAGGTCGGCCGGCAGCTCGGTGCCGTCGGCGAGGAGCACGGACGTCTCGGTGAGGCGGTCGACCTGGCCCTTGGCCAGCTTCACGTCGCCATTGGCCACCAGCTCGGCGGCGCCGACGTCGATGTAGTAGCCCGAGCCGCGGCGCAGGTACTTCATGAACAGGCCCGACCCGTCGTCGCCCCAGTCCAGGTCGAAGCCGGCCGCCTCCATCCGGTCGTAGAAGTCCCGGTCGCGCTCGCGCATCCGGTCGTAGAGCGGGATCTGGAACTCGTGCATGATCCGGTACGGCAGCGAGGCGAAGATCAGGTCCGCCTTCTCGGTGGTGACGCCGTTCTCCAGCGCCCGCTCGGAGTAGAGGTCGCCCAGGCCGATGTCCATGAGGGTGTCGCTCTTGACGATGTGGGTCGACGAGCGCTGCACCATCGTCACGTCCGCGCCGGTCTCCCACAGCGCGCCGCAGATGTCGAAGGCCGAGTTGTTGCTGCCGATCACGACGACCCGCTTGCCGGCGTACGCGTCGGGGCCGGGGTGCTGGGAGGAGTGGTGCTGCTCGCCCTGGAAGACGTCCCTGCCGGGCAGGTCGGGGATGTTCGGCTTGCCGGACATGCCGGTCGCCAGCACCAGGTGCGTCGGCTTGAGCACGAGCGGCTTGCCCTCGCGCTCGAGGTGCACGGTCCACTCCCCCGCCGCCTCGTCGTAGGACGCCTTCGTGGCGACGGTGTTCGACCAGTACGGCACCTCCATCACCCGGGTGTAGAACTCCAGCCAGTCGCCGACCTTGTCCTTGGGCGCGAAGACCGGCCAGTTGTCCGGGAACTTGAGGTAGGGCAGGTGGTCGTACCAGACCGGGTCGTGCAGGCACAGCGACTTGTAGCGGTTGCGCCACTGGTCGCCGGGACGCGGGTGCTTATCGATGACGAGCGCCGGGACGCCGAGCTGGCGCAGTCGCGCGCCGAGCGCGATGCCGCCCTGGCCGCCGCCGACGACGAGGACGTAGGGCTGGGTGTCGACGCCGATGGCCGCCTCCTCGGCCTGGCGCCGCTCCAGCCAGGTCACCCGCTCCTTGGTCGCGCCGTGCTCGGCGCCCATCGGGCGTCGTACGCCTCGGGGCTCCTCGTGGCCCTTCAGCTCGTAGAGGGTGGTGAGGAAGGTCCACGCCTTGGGGCCCTCGCCGTCACCGGCGTCGACGACCCGCACCAGGCCGCGCCCCCGGCCCACCGCGGTCTCGAACTCGAACCAGGCCGTGGTGACGCCGTCGACGGTGTCCGCCGGCTCCGTGAGCCGGAAGCCGCGCGGGTCGACGCGGTCGAGGGTCGCCGCGAGCAGGTCGGCGACCCCGTCGGGGTTCTCGACGGTCGTGAGGTTCCAGGAGAAGGCGATCAGGTCGCGCCAGAAGCTGGTCGCGGCGAACAGGTGGGACGCACGGTCGATGTCGCGGGCGGTCAGGGCGTCCTCGAAGGCGGCGAACCAGACGGTGGCGGGGTCCTCGGTCGGTGTGGTGGCGGCCGTCGTGACGGGCCGGTCGTCGAGCTGGGTCATGCCGAGAAGGAGACCGCCGGCGGTCAGGTCGCCGGAACCGTTGCACGTTGTTGCATGTGGCCCCCATCACATCGGGCCGCCTACTGTGGAGACATGGCCACGCACGACCTCGCGATGCGGGCCCGCGACCTGGTCCGGATCCACGACGCGGTGCTCTCCGGCGCTGCGCCGCCCGAGCGGCCGCGGGCCGTCGTCGCGCGGTCGTGGACCCGGGTGCTGGGTCTCGGGATCGACCCGGACGGCCGCAACGGCCGCGACCCGCTCACGCCTGCCGACGTCGACGAGCGGCGGCGTGCGTCGCGCCTGGCGCTGGTCATCGACGAGATCCGCGAGCTGCTGCTCTCGGCGGCCGATGCCTCGAACTATCTCGTCGTCGTGGCCGACGCGGACGGCATCGTGCTGTGGCGCAGCGGCTCGCCGAGGGTGAAGCGCCAGGCCGACGGGCTGGGGTTCACCGAGGGCGCACTGTGGACCGAGGGCGCTGTCGGCACCAACGCGATCGGCACCGCGCTCGCCGAGGCCGCGCCGGTCCAGCTGTTCTCGGCCGAGCACTTCGAGAACGCGCAGGTGCCCTGGTACTGCACCGCCTCGCCCATCCACGATCCGATCGACGGCTCGCTGATCGGCATCGTCGACGTCAGCGGCCCCGCCCTCACCCTGCATCCGGCGATCGAGGCCCTGGTGACGGCGTCGGTCCGACTCGCCGAAGCCCGGTTGTGGCGCCACCACGAGGAGCGCCTCGAGCAGCTGCGACGTACGGCGGAGCCGCTGTTGTCCGGCGCCAACGGGCCGCTGCTGGTGGTCGATGACCACGGCTGGGTCGCGGCCCACCAGGGGGTGGCCGTCCGCGACCGGGTCGAGGCGCCGCAGGCCGACCGGGCGCTCGCCGTACCCGGCCTCGGGCTGTGCCTGCCCGAGCGCCTGCGCGGCGGCTGGCTGATCCGGCCCTCGTCATCCGGCCACGTGCTCGACGCCGTCCTCGACCTCGGCGCCGGCCCCGCCACGCTCGAGGTCCGCGGTGGCGAGTCGCCGTGGCGGGTGGCGCTCACGCCCCGCCACGCCGACCTGCTCGCCGCCATCGCGGCCGCCGGCACGGCCGGGGCGTCGGCGAGCCTCCTGAGCCACCGGCTCTACGGCGACGGCGAGCACCAGGTCACGGTGCGCGCGGAGGTCTCGCGGATGCGCCGGGTGCTGGGCGCGCTGCTCGCGACGAACCCGTACCGACTGGGCGAGGGCGTGTCGCTGCGCGTGGTCGGCGCCCGGACGCGATGACGCGCGACGTCGTCCTGGTCCTGGCGACGCTGAGCACGGGGCTGTCCGCGGGGGTGTTCCTGCTCTACGCCCACACGGTGATGCCCGGGCTGCGGCGCACCGACGACCGCACCTTCGTCGGCGCGTTCCAGGCGATCGACCGGGCGATCATCAACCCCGTCTTCCTGCTCGGGAGCTTCTTCGGCGCACCGCTGCTGCTCGCCGTCGGCGCGGCGCTGAGCCTCTCCGGGCCGGAGCAGGACGCCCTCCCCTGGCTGCTCGCCGCCCTGGTCCTGCACCTCGTCGTCGTGGCGATCACGGTCGCGGTGCATCTGCCCCTCAACGACCGACTCAAGGCCGCGGGCGAGCCGGACGCGATCGACGTCGCGGCGGCGCGAGCCGACTTCTCGGAGACGCGCTGGGTGCGGGCCAACCTCGTCCGCGTGGCTCTCGACCTGGCCGCCTTCGCCGCCTCGTGCGTCGCGCTCGTGGCGGGCCGCTGAGCCCGCGCTCAGCGATCGAGGCCGAGGAGCCCTGCCTCCCGCTCGCGCCAGGCGGCCGCGGCTGCACGCGTGACGGGTCCGGGCGCCGGCAGGTCCCGGTCGTCCCAGCGATGGACGCCCTGCACGTCGCGGGTCGTGGAGACGAGGAAGATCTCGTCGGCCCCGGCGGCCACCTCCATCGGCTCGTCCACCTCGGTCGCGCCGAACCACTCCAGCACCAGGGCCCGGGTCACACCGGCGAGGCAGCCACTGGCCAGGGTGGGGGTGCGCAGCTCGCCCTCCACCACGTAGAACACGTTCGTCCCGGTCCCCTCGCACAGGTCGCCCGCCAGGTTGCCGAAGACGGCCTCGCTGGCACCCTTCTCGCGTGCCGCCGCCAGCGCGACCACGTTCTCGGCGTACGACGTCGTCTTCAGCCCGGCCAGCGGCCCCCGCTCGTTGCGCGGCCACGGCACGGTGATCACCGCCGTCGTCTCCGGAGCCGGCGCCATGGGGGCGGCGACCACGATGAGCGTCAGCGGGTCCTCGCCACGACCACTGCCCAGCGGTGCGTTGCCTCCGGTGACGGTGATCCGCAGCCGGCCGAGCGCCAACGGCTCCCCCTCGAGCACGGCGGCGACCCCGCGCCGTACCTCCTCGATGTCGAGGCCCTCCAGGCCCAGCCCCCGCGCCGAGCGCGCCAGCCGGTCGAGGTGGCGGCGCAGCGCGAACGGCTGCCCCTGGACGACCTTGACCGCCTCGAAGACCGCGTCCCCCACCGTCAGCCCGTGGTCGGTCACCGGCACCGCCGGAGCCGTCGGGTCGGACAGGACCTGACCGTTGATCCACACGCGCATGGGACCAGCCTAGGAGGCCCCGACATGCCGAAAGTGGACCCCCGTTTTGGCGCCGTTCACGGGATCGGCTAATGTTCTCAACCGCACCGCAGAGCGGGCCGCAAGGCCGGCGAAACGATGCAAAGCGGACGTAGCTCAGTTGGTAGAGCGCAACCTTGCCAAGGTTGAGGTCGCGAGTTCGAGCCTCGTCGTCCGCTCGGAGTGGTCAGACCCACTGCCTGACCAGGCCAGTGCGTAGGGCCATCGCGGTGGGTTGGCCGAGAGGCGAGGCAACGGACTGCAAATCCGTGTACACGGGTTCAAATCCCGTACCCACCTCCACCACAACTCCACAGGGGCGATTGGCGCAGCGGTAGCGCGCTTCCTTGACACGGAAGAGGTCACTGGTTCAAACCCAGTATCGCCCACCACATTCAGGCGTAAATGCCCCTGTACGTCGGGGTCATGGTGCAGCATGAGTCATCATGAAATGGCTGACGCAATGGCTGACGGCCTCCAGTACGCCGGGCCAAGCGGCATGACTCGGTCCGAGTACGGCACTGGAAGCAGGTATCAACGGTCCTCGGACTGGCGCTGGCTCGCCACGTTCGAGTCCGGCTACACCGCCTCGGGTGGCCGGAAGCGGACCACGGTCACCACCAAGGGCTGCGTGGGTGGCTGCCCGGATCGCTGCAAGCACATCGCCGCGCTCAACCGGAAGATCCGCGACAAGAAGGTCGAGCTCGAGCGGGAGGGCCACCGCAACGTCAAACGCACCACCTCGGTCGCGAAGTGGTCCGAGGTCTGGCTGGAGATGATCCAAGCCAAGGTCCGGCCGTCGGCCTACGAGACCGACAAGGCGGCCATGCGCGCCGTCGTCGCGGCGATCGGCGCCGTCAAGCTCGCCGACCTCACGCCCGCCGACATCCGCGCAGTGGCGGCTTACCTGCGGCGCAACGGCAAGTCCACCTCCACGGCCCTGCGCTACCACGGCTCCCTGATTCGGATGCTCAAGGCCGCCAGTCTCGACGGCTATGCGATCCCACCCAACGTCCTGCTCGCCGAGAAACCAAAGAAAGCGGTCGACGACAGGCGGGCTGTCCCCCTGGTCGACGCGATCAAGGTGCTTGAACACGTCGCGCGGCTTCCCGACGGATCCCGCTGGGCACTAGCGTTCCTCCAGGGACTCCGACAGGCCGAAGCGCTCGGGCTGACCTGGAACCAAGTCGATCTCGACGCGGGCACGTTGACGGTGTCCTGGCAGGCCAAGGCACTCCGTTACATCGACCGGTCAGACCCTAGCGCCGGCTTCGCGATGCCCGACGGTTACGAGGTTCGCCACCTCGTCGGATCTACCCACCTCGTCCGGCCGAAGTCGGCTGCCGGTTGGCGCGTTCAGCCGCTCGTGCCGTGGGCGGTCAACGCCCTTCGAACCTGGCGCGAGAAGGCCCCCGAGAACCCGCATGGGCTCGTCTGGCCCGGCCGCACCATCAAGGGCGAGACGTGGCCCCGCAACGCCGCCAGCGACCGCGACCAGTGGGAGGCGGTCCAGGCAGCCGTCGGGATCAGTCACCCAGCCGGTCGTCCGTTCCATGTCCACGAGATCCGCCACGGGACGGCGACACTGCTCATGGAACTCGGGGTTCCGGAGTCGGTGCGGATCGCGATCATGGGGCACTCGTCGATTGCCGTCACCCGCGGCTATGAGTTCGTCGACATCTCACAGGCACGCCAAGCGCTCGAGCAGGCAGCCGAACGGCTGGCCCTCACTCCCCCGTCCTAGACGAGGATCGTGTCCATTTGTTCGGTCAGCCAGGCGCGCTCACTGGGCCGCAGCGCCGAAAGCCGAACGTGGAACATCGTCTCGTCGACCCACAGGTCATGCGCGACCTTCTCGACGTCGGCGTTGTGCCAGGCCATCACGTGCCCGATGCGCCGCACCGAAGGCAGGAGCTTGCGAGCGGCGAGGCGGTCCACCAGGAGTTCCTCGCGCATCTCGCAGCCCCTCGGCGCCGGCCCCCGCAGCACATGGTGCCGCTCGTGCTCGATGGTGCAGCGACGCTCAGCTTCGTTCATCCCGTTGGCTAGGTAGACCGTCATCGCGTCGAAGTCGGTGTGCCCCCAGACGCCGAATGGGAGGTCATCGGTCCACACGATCTTCCAGTCCGTGAGGAGCCCGAAAGCCTTCCAGGGGTGGTGTCGGTGATGCCGTCGGTCGCGCATGACCGGGATCGTAAAGAGAGTGGCCGACAGATCACTCAGGCCGCGGTGCGTCGGAATCCTCGCCGCGCTCGCGCGCGGTCGGCTTCCCGGTCTTGCGCGCCGCCCGCTTGATCCCCGAGGGGCCAGCGGCGGGCGGGCGCGGAGGCAACTGAACTACTGATCCACCGCCCTCGCCGGGCGGCTCACTGGTGGCGGCGGCACCATGTGCCCCACCTCCCTCCTTGACGATGGCCTTGATCAAGTCGTCCAAGGCGTTCCTGATGTCCTGCGACAGCTGTCCGGCCTCGCTCACCGGGACCCATGGCCCCAGTTCACCGGCCGGCTTGCCGACGGCCTTGCGGAGCTCGGTCACGGGCACACCGAAGATTTCCGACCACACCGTCAACACGTTGTCGGTCGGGTTCTTGGCGTGCCGCCCCTTGAGCGCCTTGTAGGCGTTCGCCCTAGCCGTGTCGCTCACTTCGACGCCACGATCGCGGGCAGCCTGGATCAACTGGTCAACGCTTCGGTCTCCCTTGGCGTCGTTCAGCAGGTCGGATAGCGCGGTCACGTTTACAACTCTCGTCAGGGAAGGCGTGCGGCCGCAACCAGCCTTGTGCGCGGCTATGCACAAACTACAGCGCTGTCAGACGGGGGCGACGCTCAGATTCCCTACAACGTGGGGTTGCTTTCGTGCAGGATCGACTGCACACTAGTGGCATGTCGTTGACCACTTGCGACACAAAGCCCTACAGTCGGAGGACCCCAATGCAGCCAGATCAGTGGAGGCTCACGGTGAAGCTGAAGTCGCACCGCGCTCTTCTCGAGTACATGCAGTTCCATCGGATCGGGACGGCCTACGAGCTCGCACGTCGCGCCAACCTCAAGCCCGGAGTAGTTGGACACCTGGTCGCCCGGCGTCGGACGTCGTGTTCGCTTCAGACGGCTCGCGCCATCGAGGAGGCGCTCCAGTGTCCCCCGGGCTTCCTTTTCGAGCCCCGAATGTCGCAAGTGGCCGACACCAAGCGACTGGCCCCGACCAGATGAGCACGCCCCTCTCCTACTCGATGGCCGGAGCAGTCGCTGCCACGGGTCTGTCGAAGTCGACGCTTGAGCGCGCCATCAAGGCCGGTCGCCTCCGGGCCAAGAAGAGTGACCAGGACGAGGACGGCAACCCGACCGGCGTGTGGGTCATTACCCACGAGGCGCTGATGGCCTTCGTCGACGGGCTGGTGGACGCATGAGCCTCCCCGCCTACTTCTGGTCCAAGGTCGAAAAGACCGAGACTTGCTGGAACTGGACCGCGACCGCCAACCGAGGTGGGTACGGCCGATTCGGCGACACGCGCGCCGCCGCGCGCAACGGCTACGGCACGACGCTCGCCCATCGAATCGCCTGGCAGGACGTGAATGGCCCGGTGCCGGACGGCCTCGAACTCGACCATCTCTGCAACAACCCCGCCTGCGTCCGCCCAGACCATCTGGAACCGGTGACCCATACCGAGAACATGCGCCGACGCTACGAGCGCCGCGAGACCTGCCCGAATGGACACCCGATCACTCCCGAAACGCGCGTCCCGCACTACGACGTCGATCACGGTGACCGCTGTCTGCCCTGTCGTCGCAAGTCGAACCGCGAATCGGTCCGCCGTCAGCGCGCTCGAAAGATCCCCGCCGGGCAGATCGTTCCTTGGGATGTCCGAGTCTGGGCATGGGCCAATGGCTACGAGTGCGGCCGAAAAGGTCAGGTGCCCAAGCGCATCGTCGCGGACTATCTCGCGGCTACCGCACAGGAGCGTGCCGCATGACCACCCTCGCCTTCCCCTGCCTGAACCGCGCCCACTCTCCGCGCCTGGTCGCTGGTGTCGGCTGGTCGTGCCCGGACTGTGTGGCGGCGAACGAGACGGCTCGTGAGGTCGAGGAGGTCAACCTGCCGCCGTCCGATGCCGAGTGGTCGACCTTCACGGCTGCTCTTCGTCTGGCTCGTCGTGCGGACGGGACGGTGCATCAGTGCGATGTCCGTCCGCACATTCGGGGCCGGATCGAGCCTAAGCGGATCGGCCAGCTTTGGCGGCGTGCTCGTAGTGAGCGGCTGGTGGTCGAGGTCGGCCACGAGCGGAGCAATGACATCGAGGGCCGGAATGCCGGGCGCATGGAGCCCTACTACGAACTCAGGAGCGCAGCATGAGCACCGCTCTCGATGTCCGTCCGGCCGCCACTTCTTCCGTCGATGAGGACCTGGACCACTTCTTCTGCTGCTCGCCGACTGTCGCTCTTTGTGGCGCGGATCTGACGGACGTCGCCGAGTGCATGCCGGATTGTTCGCACCCAGAGTGCGAGCGGTGTGCACCGCTGGTCGAGGCGACGTGCATCTTGTGTGGCCGCGACCTTGATGACCCATGTGCGTGTGGAGGGTGTCCGTGACCTCTCCCCCTGCGCACCTCGCCGTCCCTGACGAACCGGCCGTCTGCACCAAGCCGGATGCCGAACTGGCTTTCCTCATTCGTGAGGCTCGTGCGCTGGATCCTGCTCTGCGGGACGTCGGGAAGGCGCGGCTGTTGCGGATGGCTCGTGAGTTCGCTGTGGCTCGGGAGCTGGATCTTCGGGACCGGGATGCGCGTCGTGCTGCCAGTGATGAGTTCGGTGCGTGGCTGCGTCGTCGTGGGGATCTGATCCAGCCGCGGTCGAAGCGGAAGTTCCGTGTGGGCGAGCCGGGTTGGCGCACTCGCTCCTGACCCCTGAACACACCAGCGCCGCACCCAGACCTCCAAGCCGTAGGTGCGGCACCAGACAAGGAGAACGATACAGATGGACACGATCATTGCCCCGCCGCCGGTCTACAGGCACGGCGCCCAGCTCGCTTGGTTGTTCGCGCAGGCGCATGAGCGGGAGATGCCGCCGCCCGACCAGGTGAGTTTCACGAACAACGAGTGGGAGCACCATCCCGCGATCGGCCTGAACTTCAAGTCGTTGGCGGATCTGTCGGCGTGGGCTCTGTGGGCTGATGCGTCGATCGAGGATCTGATCGGCAACGAGGACAGGTTCCTTGGCTATGGCTTCGATGGCGAGGTCAACGAGGTGCGTGTGTCGTGCCGGTACTTCACGGATGAGCGGGAGGTGTCGGCGTGAGTGTGACGTCTGCTCTGGATGCGGCGATGCACCGTTTCGGCGTGCTGGTGGGCGAGGTGCCGGTTGGCATGGCGCCGGAGGATGGCGCTGCTCGGCTGAGCATGTCCCTCCTTCCCGGTTTCGGCATCAGCGGGAATCCGGGGCAGGTGCGCGCGTTCAACGCGCACGCTGTCTATGCGCGGTTCGCGCGTGAGGTGGTCGCCGAGGCTGGACCGGCGGTGCTGGCGGAGATCGTGCACACGGTCGAGCGGAGTGCTGCGTTGACTCGCGGGGTGCTGCCTGGCCCGACGCTCGCTGATGGTCTGGCGCATCTGACTGCGGCCGGCCCTGAGTGCATTGCGACGGCGCCGGGATACGCCGACATGGACCCCGAGTGGGTTCACGGGTCGTTCTGGTGCGCGTTGCACGATGGTGGAGATGGGAGGGCGTCGTGAGCGCGCACGTCTACCTCGATGTCGACGGTGTACTCAATGCGGTCACGACGGCCCGGGT
>NZ_JBNINR010000006.1:0-378323 GCF_051390595.1 Nocardioides segetis
CTCGCGCGGACATCCTGGCCTTCACCGCCTTCCCCAAAGACGTGTGGACCCAGATCTGGTCCAACAACCCCGCCGAGCGCCTCAACCGAGAGATCCGGCGCCGCACAGACGCAGTCGGGATCTTCCCGACCCGCGAGGCGATCGTGCGCCTGGTCGGCGCCGTGCTGGCCGAGCAGACCGACGAATGGGCCGAAGGCCGCCGCTACCTCGGACTCGAAGTCCTGACCCGCTGCCGCGTCACCATCGTCGCCACCACCGAAACCGAGATCGGAGCTGATGACCTGCCGGCCCTAACCGCCTGACCAACCCAAGCGAAGGAACGCAGCGCTACACCACTACGAGGGACTTGACCCCGAACTGTCGGCTAGGGCACAAGAGGCAGTTCGGCCAACTCGCATACCGGGAGGGAAGGGCTGGGGTAGCTACATGAGTTGGGCAATCGGATGGGTCTTGAAGGAGCCCCGAAAGATCACCGACCAGGACCCGGCCAAGGCCAACCGCTTCTGCTTCGAGAAAAAGTTCGGGCTCCCCTCACCAAACGGCACCATCGAGGATCGGTACGTCGTCGTTCTACTCGGGAAGACTGGAGTGAGAATCATGACCACGTTCCCGCGGAAGACTGCGTATTGCAAGGGCGACGTCCTGTTGTTCAACCCATGATCGTGATGCATCGCGCTCCGCGACGCCCGCCGTGGGCATTGACAGACACTCAACTACCGGTCATGAGGAGACACTTGTGGAGGACCTGACTGTTCGACAGTTGTGGGACCGACTGATCGCCTACCTTGCCGAACTCAGCGAGGTAGATGAGACGCACCTCGGACTGAAGATCGTGGTGAAAGGCGGTTCAGAAGGACCATCTGCGACCGTCGAGATCGTGATGACGCCTGAGGAGTGGGACGACTACATGAGCACGGTGTACGGAACCGGCGATCCATCGGTGACTCCGATCCGAGACCAGGTGCTCGCCGCGCTCGGACGTCACTCCTACCTCATCTACGACACCTACGACTGGGTGACGGGTGATGGCCCCGAGCTGCCCGCTGACGATGATCCGGATCTTCGGGGCGGCCGCTGGTTCGTCGTGGACAGAGACGGTCGCACGCACTACTTCTCGGACCACCCGGACGAACCCAACCAGCCGCCGAGTCCCTGACCCCCTGAGCCCCTGACCAAGCTCGCGGAGCCGGGGACGGGTCGATCAGCGGCGGGCGCCGGGCCTCCCCCGCTCTCTCAGCTCCTCGGCCTTCGCCAACGACTCCTGGAGCTCGCCCGTCGCCGCCTGCTCCTGGATCCGCGCGAAGCCCTCCTCCAGCTGGGCGGTGGTGGGGCAGTCGATGACCCGGCCCTTGCCCATGTTCGCGACGTGCTGGGGCCCGAAGTACCGCGTGTAGAACTCGATGACGTCGGATCGCGCGAAGAAGGCGACCGCATCGGCGCATTCGTCGAAGGGGACCGAGCGAGCCTCCAGCTGCCGGTGCAGCTCCTCGACGTCGACCGTGTCGGCGTCGGTGGGCTCGTCGAACCGGACGAAGGCGGTGACGACCCGCCAAGCAGAGCCCGGATCGGCGGTGATCGTGACGGAGGTCCGACCGTCGTCGAGGTCGGCGACCCCGCCGGCGCCGAGCAGGTCCGGGTCGCGCACGAAGGCCCGTGCCTGCTTCGCGGTGCACTCCACCGACCCGCCCTGGGGGAAGACGAACCGTCCCGCGGTGAGGCAGGCGACGCGGACCTCGACGCCGTTGGCGTCCTCCGGCGCCGGTCCGAGCTCGATCGTCCCCGTCCCGGTCCCGTTCGTGGTCACCGGCTCGCTGAGCCGGACCGGCCTGGGGAACCGGCCCGGTCGCGGATCGAGCAGGTCGTCGAGGGACGGCGTGCCGGACGGGCTCGGCGAGCCGGCCGTCGCGACGTCCTTCGCACCGTCCGGGTCGCCGCCGTCCCCGCGGGCGATGCCGATCGCGCCGGCCGCGCCGATCGCCACCACTGCCGCGGTCGTCACGACCGCGAGCCACCGTCGCGACCTCCCGGTGGGGACGTCGGCCGTGCCGTACGGCGGGACGTCGATGGTCCCCGCGGCGCGGGTGAGCAGGTCACGTGCTTCGTCATCCGTGAGCATCGGGGCTCCTCAGGGTCGTCGCGAGAGCGGCGAGTCCGCGGGCGGCTCGGCTCTTCACCGTGCCCGGTGGGATCCGCAGGATCTCGGCGATCTCGCGTTCGGAGAGATCGGCGTAGTAGCGGAGCACGAGGACCTCGCGCTGCGCTGCGGGCATGGACGCCAAGGCCTCCCGGACGGCGATGCCGGTGGTCAGGTCCGCGTCGGTGACGCCCTCGGGCAGATCGTCGCTCGGAAGCTCGCCGCGCCATCTCCGCCGCCACGCGCTGGTCCTCGTGTTGACGAGGATCCGATAGACGTACGCCTCCGGCGAGGCCGCCCGCGCGACCTTCGCCCAATGCCGGTAGCACGTGGTCAGCGCGGACTGGACGATGTCCTCGGCGTCGGCGAGAGGCGAGCCCATGAGCACGACCGCGCGGACCAGCGCCGGGCGGCGGGTGGCCACGAACTCAGCGAACTCCACGGCGGCTCTTCTCGACTCGACGATGCCTTCACCTCAGGGACGCCCGAGGGCGGGCATCCGGTTCCCTGCGATCCTCGGGTTCGTCGCGGCCTCGTCTCGGGTCCTCCGCTCAGGGCGACGCGGCACGTCTCCGCTCGGGCCGCGTCAGCGGTGTCAGCGGTGTCAGGAGGCGGCTCGCGTCGACCTCGCCGGCCTCACAGCTCGTAGACGGTGCCCTGCGCGGCCAGCTCGGTGGGGCCGTCGAAGGCGCCCGCCGCCTCGGCGAGCATGGTCTGCGCGTCGTGCCAGGGCGGGACGTGGGTGACGACCAGGCGCTTGGCGGCGGCCTTGGTGGCGACCTCGCCGGCCTCGACGCCGGTCAGGTGCAGGTTCGGGGGGTTGTCGTCGCAGGCCCGGAAGGACGCCTCGCACAAGAAGAGGTCGGCGTCGGCCGCGATGTCCATCAGTGCCGGCGTGGGGCCGGTGTCGCCGCTGTAGGCGAGGATCTTGCCGAAGGCCGAGACCCGCAGGCCGTACGCCGGGACGGGGTGGTCGACCGCGTAGGGCTCGACGCGGAACGGCCCGATGTCGACCGGGTCGCGGTAGACACGGAAGGCGAACTCCTCCTCCATGCCCGGCTTGCGGGGCAGGTCGTAGGCCTTGGCGAGCCGCTTCGCGGTGCCCTTCGGCCCCCAGACGGGGATCTTCGGCTGGCTGCCGGTCGGGTGGTACTTGCGCAGGACGTAGTAGCTGGTCATGTCGACGCAGTGGTCGGCGTGCAGGTGGCTGAGGAAGACCGCATCCACCTGGAGCGGGTCGACGTAGCGCTGCAGGGCGCCGAGAGCGCCGTTGCCCATGTCGAGGACCAGGCTCCAGGTGCGCTGCGCGTCGGTGGCCTGGATGAGGTAGCAGCTCGCGGGCGAGTCCGGGCCCGGGTAGGAGCCCGAGCATCCGACGACCGTCACCTTCACGGCGCGCTCGGCCGGCGGGATCCGCAGCGCCGTCGTCTCCGGCGTCGTCTCGGTCGCCGTGCTGTCACCTGTCACCGCACACCCCCTGCGAACTGACCTGCCGCGACGAGCTCGGGTCCGAGGAACCGCCGCCCGATCGTCTCGAACTCCGCCGGGGACCCGGTCGTCGCGAAGGAGTACGACGGCACCCCCGTCGGCCGCATCAGGCCGGTGTCGGCCAGCATCCGGTAGACGTCCTTGGCGCACTCCTCCGCACTGCTGACCAGCGTGACGTCGTCGCCCATCACGTAGGAGATGACACCGGTCAGCAGCGGGTAGTGGGTGCAGCCGAGGATCAGCGTGTCGATGCCGAGCTCGGTGAGCGGGTCGAGGTACTCGTGGGCGACGGCGATGAGCTCGTCGCCGCCGGTCACCCCAGCCTCGACGAAGTCGACGAAGCGCGGACAGGCGCGCGTGGTGAGGGAGATTTGGGGCGCCGCGGCGAAGGCGTCGTCGTAGGCCATCGACTCCGCGGTCGAACGGGTGCAGATGACGCCGATGCGGCCGTTGCGCGACGCTGCCACCGCCCGCCGGGTCGCCGGGTAGATCACCTCGACGACGGGGACGTCGTAGCGTTCGCGGGCGTCGCGAAGCATCGCGGCCGAGGCGGAGTTGCAGGCGATGACGAGCGCCTTCACCCCCCGCGCGACGAGATGGTCGAGGCACTCGAGGGCGTACTCGCGGACCTCGCCGATCGGCTTCGGCCCGTAGGGCTGACGGGCCGTGTCGCCGACGTAGGTGATCGACTCGTGCGGCAGCTGGTCGATCACCGAGCGCGCGACGGTGAGGCCTCCGAAGCCGGAGTCGAAGATCCCGATCGGCGCGTCCTGGTCGATGCTGCCGTCGGGGTGGTTCAGGTGCCGCACCCGGTCAGACTACGGCGTCCGGGTGCCCACGGTCGGCATTCCGGGACCGAGATCACGTCCACCGGGTGCGCGCGACGTAGGCTCCTGGGGTGATCAACCTGCGCCGTCCCGCCGTCCTCGCCGTCGCCGTCGCCGCCGCCCTCGCTGGCTTCGGCCTCTCCGGCCCCGGCACCGCCACCGCGGACCGTGCCGAGGCCGCACGGGACACGGTCAACAACAAGCACGTCGTCGCGATCTCGGTCGACGGACTGAACCCGCGGGCGCTCAAGAGGCTCGGCCGGGCCGGTACGCCGAACCTGCACCGGCTCATCAAGGACGAGGGGGCCGGCACGCTCAACGCCCGCACCCAGCTCGAGATGACCGTCACCCTGCCCAACCACACGAGCATGGTCACCGGGCGCCGGATCAAGGCGACCAAGGGCGGGCACGGCGTCACCTGGAACGACGACACCGTGACCAAGACCGTGCAGCAGGCCGCCGGCCACGGCGTCGACTCGGTCTTCTCGCAGGTCAGGGCGGCCGGCGGCACCACCGCGGTCTACGCGACCAAGGCGAAGTTCTGGCTCTTCGAGCGGTCCTGGCCGGCTGCCATCGAGCCGAACGTGATCCAGGTCGAGAAGGACGGTGCCGTAGCGAAGGCGCTGCGCTCCGACCTCGCCACCGACCCGGCGTCGTTCTCGTTCCTCCACCTCGGCAAGCCCGACCAGGTCGGGCACGACCACGGCTGGATGTCCCCGACCTACCTGAAGGCGGTCGCGAAGGTCGACCGGATCGTCGGCAAGATCATGACCCAGATCGAGTCCACGCCGTCGCTGCGCAGCAACACGATCGTGGTGCTCACCTCCGACCACGGCGGCATCCCGGGGACGCGGAACCACGCGATCAAGACCAACCGCGAGAACTACCGGGTCGCGTTCGCCTTCTGGGGCCCCGGCGCCGGGGTGCCGAACACGGAGCTCTACAAGCTCAACCCCGGCCGCGCCAAGCCGGGTCGCGCCCGCCCCGGCTTCGGGGCCGTCCCGCAGCCGATCCGCAACGGCGAGGTCGCCAACGTCAGCCTCGACATCCTCGGCGTCGGGCCCGTGCCCGACAGCCTGTGGAACCACGCCCAGGACCTGACCTGGAAGTGAGCCTCCCGGCGCGACCCGCGGCGACCTGCCCGGCGCCGGTCAGCGCCCGAGCTCGCTCGGCGTCGGCCAGGGGTTGAAGCGGCAGCCCTGGGTGCCCTTCGACTGCTGCATCATCACCGGCGCGAGCGCGCCCCGGCGCGGGCAGGAGGTGTGGCCGCGGCCGAGCCAGTGCCCGGTCTCGTGGTTGACCACCATGTGCCGGTAGTCGCGCAGCGAGCGGCCGGCGCCGTTCCATGCCGGCGATGCGTCGCGCCAGCGGTCCACGTTGATGATCACGTTGCGGCCCACCCGGCACGACCACGTGGCACTGCAGGAGCCGGAGAAGGACGGGACGAGCGCGGCCTGGGAGAGCCAGAGCGTGAACGCGCCACCGTGCCGCACCTGCCGGAAGCGGACTCCCCGCGCCCGCCAGCCACGCGGGTCGTCGTACGTCTCCTGGGCGAGACGGCGGAAGTCGGCGACGTCGACGCCGCCGGTGCCGCCGCGGGTGCGCACGCTGTAGCGGACGGTACGGCGCACGCCGACCCGGTGCTTGGCCTTCCCGACCCGCAGCTGGACGACGGTGTCGGCGTACCCGGTCGCGCCGACGACGACCACGAGGTCGAGCCGGTGGCCGACGTCCTCGGGCGCGATCTCGTGCTTGCGCCGCACCTCGCCGGGGATGGGTACGCCGTCGCGCAGCCACTGGTAGCCGATCCGCTCGGGCTCCGGCGACCAGGTGCCGGGGTCGGCCTTCAGCGCGCGGCCGTACTTCCGCGCCCCGTCGTACGACGGTGGCTGGACCTGCGCGAGCGGGGGCGGCTCGTCCCGCGCGGACGCGGGCACGGGGAGCACGAGTGCCCCGGAGAGTGCCAGCACGAGCCCGATGAGGATCTTCACCGCCCGATCATGCCTCGGCCGGGGCATCCCTACGCCCAGAGCTGTCCCTCGAGCCGGTCCTCGGCCTCGTCGACGGTGCCCTCGTAGGCACCGGTGGAGAGGTACTTCCAGCCGCCGTCGGCCACGACGAACGCGATGTCGGCGGCCTCGCCGGCCTTCGCGGCCTTGGCGGCCTGGCCGAGTGCGGCGTGCAGGATCGCCCCGGTGGAGATGCCGGCGAAGATGCCCTCGAGCTCGAGCAGCTCGCGCACCCGGCGTACGGCGTCGCGCGGGCCGACCGAGAACCGGCTGTCGATCAGCTCGGCGTCGTACAGCTCGGGCACGAAGCCCTCGTCGAGGTTGCGCAGGCCGTAGACAAGCTCGCCGTAGCGCGGCTCGGCGGCGACGATCCTGACGTCGGGCTTCGCGCGGCGGAAGAACTGCGAGACGCCCATCAGGGTGCCGGTGGTGCCGAGGCCGGCCACGAAGTGGGTGATCGAGGGCAGGTCGGCGAGCAGCTCGGGGCCGGTTCCCTCCTCGTGGGCGAGCGCGTTGGCGGCGTTGCCGTACTGGTAGAGCATCACCCAGTCCGGGTGCTCGGCGGCGATCTGCTTGGCGACGCGCACGGCCTCGTTGGAGCCGCCGGCCGCCGGCGACGAGACGATCTCGGCCCCCCACATGCGCAGCAGCTGTCGCCGCTCCTCGGAGGTGTTCTCCGGCATCACGAAGACAGTGCGGTAGCCCTTGAGCTTGGCCGCCATCGCGATCGAGATGCCGGTGTTGCCGGACGTCGGCTCGAGGATCGTGCAGCCGGGGCGCAGGGTCCCGTCCTTCTCGGCCTCCTCGATCATCTTCAGGGCCGGACGGTCCTTGATCGAGCCGGTCGGGTTGCGGTCCTCGAGCTTGGCCCAGATCCGCACCCCGCGACCGTCGGAGGCGCCCGCGGAGTTGAACGGCGCCGACAGTCGCGGCAGGCCGACCAGCGGCGTGTTGCCGACCGAGGTCAGGAGACTGTCGTAGCGCACCATCGGGACTTCCTTCGTTGGTCGAGTCGCCGCGAGGAGCGAGCGGACCGAGACCTCAGCGGGCGCCGCCGGCGACGGCCGGCAGGATGACGACCTGGTCGCCGTCGGAGAGCTCGGCCTCGAGGCTGCCGATGAACCGGACGTCCTCGTCGTTGATGTAGATGTTCACGAACCGGCGCAGGTCCTCGCCCTCGATGAGGCGGTCCTTGATGCCGGGGTGGTTGGCCTCGAGGGAGTCGATCAGCGCGCTCAGCGTGGCACCGTCGGCGTTGACCGCCTTCTCACCACCGGTGTAGGTGCGCAGAATGGTCGGGATCCGGACCTCGATGGCCATGTCAGCTGCTCTCCTCTGTGTCGGCTGTCGCCGCGACGCTGACCTCTTCCTCGGTCACGACGCCGTCGATGATTCTGTAGGACCTGAACTCCACGGGGCCCGGGTTATTCCCGTGCTCCTGCGTGCTGACCAGCACATAATGTGCCCCGGGCTCACTGGCCAGGTTGATGTCGGTGACGCTGGGGTACGCCTCGGTCGCGGTGTGGGAGTGGTAGATCACCACCGGCTCCTCGTCGCGGTCGTCGAGCTCGCGGTAGAGACGCAGCAGGTCGGTCGAGTCGTACTCGTAGAAGGTCGGGCTGCCGGCGGCGTTGACCATCTCGATCAGCCGCACGGGCCGGTCGCTGCCGATCGGGCCCGCGACCATCCCGCACGCCTCCACCGGGTGGTCCCGCCGGGCATGCTCCACGATGGCGTCGTACGTCGCCTGGTCGATGCGCAACACGCGGTCAAGGGTAGGGCGTCGGGTGGGCGTGGCCGGCAGCGGCCCGAGGGGTGGGCGTGGCCGGCAGCGGCCCGAGGGGTGGGCGCGGTCGGCAGCGGCCCGAGGGGTGGGCGTGGCCGGCAGCGGCCCGAGGGGCCGGCGCGACAGGCGCGTCGATTGGGCACAAACCGCATGCCCTGAGCCGGAATCGTCACGGTTTGGTCCCAAACCGCAACAATTACTGACGGGTCATTCCGCCATCAGCCAGCAGACGACACCGACTTGGCCCGGATCCGCTCGGCCGTCGGCCAGCGGACGTCGCGCACCCACCCGAGCCTCTCCAGCACCCAGATGACCCGGGCGGAGGTGTCGAACTGGAAGCGCTTGACCCCGTGACGTGCGGAGGTCGGGTCGGCGTGGTGGAGGTTGTGCCAGGACTCGCCGCCCGAGGGGATGGCCAGCCACCAGACGTTGCCGGAGAAGTCGCGCGAGGCGAAGGGGCGCTCACCGAGGGTGTGGCAGATCGAGTTGATGGACCAGGTGACGTGGTGGATCAGGCCGATGCGCACCACGGTGCCCCAGAAGAACGCGGTGAGCGCGCCCTGCCACGACCAGGTCAGCAGGAACCCCAGCAGCGGCGGCAGGAGGATGGAGGTGAGCACCCACAGCCAGAACAGCCGCGAGATCCGGACCAGGTCGTGGTCCTTGGCGAGGTCGGGGGCGTACTTGTCGATCGGGGTCTGCTCGGGGTCGAACAGCCAGCCGACGTGCGCCCACACGAAGCCCTTGGTCAGTCCGCGCAGGCTGTTGCCGTAGCGCCACGGGGAGTGGGGGTCGCCGTCCTTGTCGGAGAACTTGTGGTGCTTGCGGTGGTCGGCGACCCAGCGGATCACCGGCCCCTCGATCGCCATCGAGCCGAGGATCGCGAGCGTGATCTTCACCGGGCGGTTGGGCTTGAACGACTTGTGGGTGAAGAGCCGGTGGTAGCCGACGGTGACGCCGTGCAGGGTGAGGCCGTACATCACGAAGGTGATCGCGACGTCGCTCCAGCCGAGCCAGCCTCCCCAGGCCACGGGCACCGCGGCGAGGAAGGCGACGAACGGGACGGCGATGAACAGGCCGAGCGCGAACCGTTCCCAGAAGCCCTGGGTGTCGCCACCCATGGTGGCCCTGGGGGTCGGCGGCTGCGGACGCTCGTCGATTGCGGTCACACCACCCAGCCTACGTGGGGATCCGGTACCTGCGCTCGGGCCGTCCGGTGCCGCCGTACTGCAGCCGGACCTCGGCGGTGCCGACGTCCACGAAGTGCTCGAGGTAGCGCCGCGCGGTCACCCGGGACAGGCCCACGGCGTCGGCGGTCTCCGACGCCGAGATCTCCCCGGCGGCCCGCGCCGCCTCCAGCACCAGGTCGGCGGTCTCGGGGCTCAGGCCCTTCGGCAGTCCCTGCGGTACGACGACCGGCCGGCCGGCCCCGAACGCCCGGTCGATCGTCGCCTGGTCGACCTCCGCCTCGCGCTCGCCGCCGGCGCCCGGCAGGGTGGCGAGCGTGGCGGCGACCCGGCGCAGCCGGTCGGCGAGGTCGTCGTACTCGAAGGGCTTGACGAGGTACTGCAGCGCGCCGCCGTGCAGGGCGGTCCGGACAGCGGCGGCGCCGCGCTCGGCGGTGACCATGACGACCGCGACGTCGCGGCCCTGCTCGCGGGACTGCCCGCGCAGCCGCTCGAGCACCTCGAGGCCGGAGAGGTCGGGCAGGTGGACGTCGAGGAGGACCAGGTCGGGCTGCAGGGTGGCGGCGAGCTCGATCGCCTCGCCGCCGGTGCGAGCGGTGCCCACGACCTCGAAGCCGTCGGTCTGCTCGACGAAGCGGCCGTGGATGCGCGCGACCATGAAGTCGTCGTCGACCACGAGGACCCGCAGCGCCCGGTTCACGGTCGCCCATCCTGTCCCACCGCGGCGCCGATGGGGAGCACCACGCGGAACTCGGCTCCGCTGCCGTCGCCCAGCCCGGCGTCGTCGACCACGACCTCGCCGCCGCGCTGCGCGCAGATCAGCCGGACCAGCGGCAGCCCGAGCCCCCGTCCGCCGAGCACCTCCTCCTTGGTGGAGAAGCCGCGGACGAAGATCGCGTCGCGTAGCTCCGCGGGGACGCCGGCGCCGTTGTCGCGGACCCGGACGTGGACCGAGGCCCCGTCCGCCGCGGCCTCGGCGTGCACCCACACCTCGACGAGCGCGTCCGGCCGGCCGGCGCAGGCGTCGACCGCGTTGTCGACCAGGTTGCCGAGGACCGTGGTCAGGTCGGCACTCTCGTCGGGCGCGAGGGCGGGCAGGCGGGACCCGGGGTCGAGTTCGAGAGCGACTCCGCGCTCCTCGGCGACGGCGTGCTTGGCGACGACCAGCGCCGCGACGGCGGGGTCGGCCAGCCGCTTGGCGACGTGCTCGCCGACCTCGGCCCGGTGCCGGGTGAGCCGGCCGACCAGGCCCGCCACCTCGTCGTACTCCCCCAGCTGGATCAGTCCGGAGATCGTGTGCAGCCGGTTGTCGAACTCGTGGGTCTGCGCGCGCAGGGTGTCGGTGATCGAGAGGTTCGAGCTGAGCTGGCTCTGCAGCGAGACCAGCTCGGTGCGGTCACGCAGCGTGGTGACGGTGCCGATGCCCCGGCCCCCGGAGGACGCGTCGCCGCGGTTGAACACCACGACGCGGGTGCCGACGAGGGCGAGCGCGTCGCGGACCTCGTCGCCCTCGCCGGTCAGCAGCGCCACCACGTGCGGGTCGAGTCCGAGCGCGTCGACCCGGCGTCCGACCGGGTCCGGCCCGTCCTCCAGGCCGAGCGTTGCGCGAGCGGCGTCGTTCATGGCGGTGACCCGGCCGTCGGTCCCGACGCCGACGACGCCCTCGCGGATCGCGTGCAGCAGCGCCTCCCGGTGGTCGGCCAGGTGCGCGAGTTCGGTCGTGCCGAGCCCGCGGGTCGAGCGACGCACGACCCGCGCGACCAGCCACGTGCCGACCAGGCCGAGGACGGCGCCGAGGCCGAGGAAGAGGCCGAGCTCCGGGACCGCCTCGGCCAGCTGGTCGCCGAGCGACGGATAGGCCGCCTCGGCGACGATGGCGCCGACCGCGCTGTTGTCGCCGGGAACGTCCGCGATGACCGGCGCGAAGGCGGCCACCCGGCGTTCGCCGGCCGCCTCGACGTCGACGGTTCCGCCCCGCCCGGCGGCCACGTCGCCGCCGCCGAGGTCGGCGCGCTCCCCCACCCGGCTGGCGTCGGTGGCCGCGAGGACGGTGCCGTCGGGGCCGACGACGAGGACGTCGGTCGCGCCCGAGAGCCGCACCCCGCGCTCGGCGTACGACGTGAGGTCGGCCGTCACCTGCCACAGCTCGGTCCCGCCTCGCACCCCCTCGAGCCCGGTCCGGACGAAGTCCTGCACGGCGACGTACTCCGCCACGGAGCGCATCTGCGCGCCGCGCTCGTCGGCGAAGTCGGCGTTCGACTGCCGGATGCTCAGCACGCCGACGGCGACGAGCAGCACCACGATCACGACGAGCTGCAGGAGCAGCACCTTCGCCGCGAGCGTCAGCTCGCCGCGACGCCAGCTCAACCGCCCGATGGGTGCGACCACAACGACCACAACCTCCTTTGCGTCCGCAAGCGTGACGGCCGCCACAGCCACCGCCATGCTGGCACGGATCGCACGTGACAGCGGTCACCACCCGATCCGGAGGTTCCCATGCACGCGAGTCGACCGAAGGGCTCCGCCCTCGTCGCGCTCCTCCTCGCCCTGGCACTCGCCGCCGTCGTCGCCGGCTGCGGGGTCACCCGCGGCTCGGACGACCCGAGCAACCGGCGGCTGCGGATGATGATCCCCAACAGCGTCGGCGGCGGCTACGACCTCACCGGCCGGGCGGCGGCACGGGCCATGGAGGACAACGACCTCACCGGCCGCTTCGAGATCACCAACGTGCAGGGTGCGAGCGGCACCGTCGCGATGCAGCGGCTGGTCAACGAGAAGGGCGCCGACGACCTCATGATGCTGATGGGCCTCGGCGTCGTCGGCGCTGTCTACACCAACAAGTCGAGCGCCACCCCGCTCAAGATGACCCCGATCGCCCGGCTGGTCGAGGAGCAGGAGGGCATCCTGGTGCCCGCCGACTCGCCGTTCGAGACGATCGACGACCTGGTCGAGGCCTGGCGCGCGGACCCCGGCGGCCTCGCCGTCGGCGGCGGCTCCAGCAACGGCGGTCCCGACCACCTCTTCCCGATGCAGCTCGCCGACACCATCGGCGTCGACCCGAAGCAGGTCAACTACATCTCCTACGACGGTGGCGGCCCGCTCACGACGGCGCTCCTCGGCGCGAAGATCGACGTCGGCATGTCCGGCCTCGGCGAGTTCGAGGGCCAGATCGAGGACGGCAAGCTGCGCGTCCTGGCCGTGTCGGGCGCCGAGCGTCTCGAGGGCATCGACGCGCCGACCCTCACCGAGTCCGGCGTCGACCTGGTCTTCACCAACTGGCGCGGCGTGCTCGCCCCGCCCGGCATCTCCGACGCGCAGCGGGACTACCTCACCGAGCTGCTCACCGAGATGCACGACACCCCCGAATGGCGCGACGCGCTCGAGACCAACGGCTGGACCGACAACTTCGCCACCGGGCAGGAGTTCGAGGACTTCCTCGCCGAGCAGGACGACCGGGTCGCCGACACCCTGAAGGAGCTGGGACTCGCATGATCACCGATCCCTCGGACGGCTCGTCCACGCAGGCGGGTCCCGCCCCCGCACCCACCCGCCTGGTCGACAGGGCGCAGTACGGCCTGGCCGCGTTCCTGGTGCTGGCCGGAGGCTACGTGCTCGTCGACGCGGCGGGGCTGGAGGACGGCTTCGCCGACCAGCCGGTCCAGCCCTACACCCTCCCGTACGTCGTCGGCGGCGTCCTCGTGCTGCTGGGTCTCCTGCTGGCGGTCGCCACCGCCCGCGGCGACCGGCCGCAGGCCGAGGAGGGCGAGGACGTCGACCTGACCCAGGGCACCGACGTGCGCACCGTCGGCCTGCTGGCGCTCGTGCTGATCGCGAACATCGCGTTGATCGACGTCCTGGGCTGGGCGATCACCGGCGCGCTGCTCTTCGCCGGCTCGGCGGTCGTCCTCGGCAGCCGCAGCTGGGTGCGCGACCTCGCGGTCGGCGTCGCCCTGTCGGTCGGCAGCTGGTACGGCTTCTACGTCGGCCTGGGGATCCCGATCCCCGCCGGCATCCTGGACGGAGTGCTCTGATGGATCTGCTGCTCGACGGCTTCCAGACCGCCCTCACCCCCGAGAACCTGCTCTTCGCCGCGCTCGGCGTGCTGCTCGGCACCGCCGTCGGGGTGCTGCCGGGCATCGGGCCGGCGATGACCCTGGCCCTGCTGCTGCCGGTGACCTACAGCGTCGGCGCGGACAGCGCGATCATCATGTTCGCCGGCATCTACTACGGCGGCATGTACGGCGGCTCGACGACCTCGATCCTGCTCAACACCCCGGGCGAGTCGTCCTCGGTGATCACGGCGATCGAGGGCAACAAGATGGCCAAGGCGGGGCGAGCCGCGCAGGCTCTCGCCACCGCGGCGATCGGCTCCTTCGTGGCCGGCAGCATCGCGACGGTCCTGCTGTGGGTGGTCACCCCCCAGGTGGCCGACATCGTCGTCACACTCGGCTCGCCGTCGTACTTCGCGCTGATGGTGCTGGCGCTCTTCGCCGTCACCGCCGTGCTCGGCGCCTCCAAGCTGCGCGGCTTCATCGCGCTCTTCCTCGGCCTCGCCATCGGGCTCGTCGGCACGAGCACCGGCCAGGCCCGGCTCACGTTCGGCGAGCCGCTGCTGGCCGACGGCATCGACATCGTCGTCGTCGCGGTCGCGCTGTTCGCGATCGGCGAGGCGCTCTGGGTCGCCGCCCACCTGCGCCGCAAGCCGCTGGAGATCATCCCCGTCGGCCAGCCCTGGATGAGCCGGGACGACTGGGGCCGCTCATGGAAGCCGTGGCTGCGCGGCACGGCGTACGGGTTCCCCTTCGGCGCCCTCCCCGCCGGCGGCGCGGAGCTGCCCACCTTCTTGTCGTACGCGACGGAGAAGCGGCTGTCGAAGCACCCCGAGGAGTTCGGCAAGGGCGCGATCGAGGGCGTCGCGGGCCCCGAGGCCGCCAACAACGCCTCCGCCGCGGGCACCCTGGTGCCGCTGCTCGCACTGGGCCTGCCGACGACGGCGACCGCCGCGATCATGCTCGTCGCGCTCCAGGGCTACGGCTTCCAGACCGGGCCGACGCTGATGGACGACCACCCCGACCTGGTGTGGGGCCTGCTGGCCAGCCTCTTCGTGGCCAACACGCTGCTGCTCGTGCTCAACCTGCCGATGGCCCCGCTGTGGGCCAAGCTGCTGCGGATCCCCCGGCCCTACCTGTACGCCGGCATCCTCTTCTTCGCCTCGCTCGGCGCCTACAGCGTGAACTTCCAGGCCTTCGACCTCGCCCTGCTCCTGGTGCTCGGCGTACTCGGCTTCTTCATGCGCCGCTTCGGGATCCCGGTGCTGCCGCTGATCATCGGCGTCATCCTCGGCCCGAAGCTCGAGGAGCAGCTGACCACCGCGCTGAAGATCTCGCAGGGCGATGTCAGCACGCTGTGGAGCGAGCCGGTCGCCGTCGTCGTTTACGCCGTGATGGCGCTGCTGCTGATCGCCATGGCCGTCGCCGGCCTCCGCCGGCCCGCGGAGCCGCCGACCCCCGACCGTGAGGACGAGAAGGAGCTGATCGAGCGATGAGCCGCCCCGGGAGCATCGTGGCCGCCTACAGCGCGGACCGGTACGGCGAGGCGGCGGTCGAGCATGCCGCCGCACTCGCCCGCAAGGAGGGCGCGCGGCTCGTGATCGTCAACGCGACCCTCGGCAGCAGCCTGGTCGACGCCCGGTTCGCCCACGACGCGGACATCGCCGCGCTGCGCGACCGGCTGGCCGCCGACGGCCTCGACGTGGTCGTCCGCCACGACGTGGTGAGCGACGTCGCCGAGGCGGTGATCGCGGCGGCCGAGGAGGAGGGCGCGAGCCTGATCGTGGTCGGCATCCGCCACCGCACGCCGGTGGGCAAGCTGCTGCTCGGCAGCGTCGCCCAGCGGATCATCCTCGAGGCGCGCTGCCCGGTGCTGGCGGTCAAGCCGGCCGGCTGAGCACGAAGTCGGCCACCAGCCGGTTGAACTCGTCGGCGTGCTCCAGCTGGGCCCAGTGCCCGCAGCGGTTGATGATGTGCGCCCGCGAGTCCGGGATCCGGGCGGCCGCGAACAGGGTGCCCTCGAAGGTCACCACCCGGTCGTCGCGGCCATGGATCAGCAGCGCCGGCGCGGTGATCTCCGCGAGGCGATCCAGGTCCGCCCAGATCGGGATGGGCCCCCGGATGCCGGCCTTCGCGCGTTCGCCAGGTGCTCGGGACGCTGCGCGGCCGCCTCGGACCGTTGGCGGCACAGCTCCGGGGTCGCGAACCGCTCGACGTCGTGGACCATGATCTCGACGAGACGGCGCATCGCCTCGGGACTGTGGTCGGAGTAGCCCTGGTACATGATCTTGATGCCCTCGCTCGGGCCGGTCGCGCCGAACAGGAACGGCTTGAGCTGCAGCGGCGCGCCCATCGTGACCAGATGGGTGACCCGCTCCGGGCGCTCGATCGCCATCCGGATCGAGGTGTGGCCACCCATGGAGTTGCCGACGAACGCCGCCCGCTCGATGCCGAGCGCGTCCATCAGCTGGCACAGCGCGTCGAGCGGCTCGTAGTCGAGGAAGTCGACCTCCGAGGAGCCGCCCCACCCCGGCAGGTCGGGGGCGACGACGCGGCAGCCTGCGTCGGCGAGGAACCCGATGTTGGGGTTGTAGTTGCTCCAGCCGGTGGCGCCGGGGCCCCCACCGTGGATCAGCAGGACCGGGACGCCGTCCGCGGGACCGGCCTCGTTGTAGTGGATCGTGAAGTCGGCGGTGGTGACGTCCTTCGCGACGTCGCTCTCCAGGAGGCCCATCAGTGCGCGCCCTCCGTGGCGGCGGGGTCGTTCGCGATCGCTGCCTGCAGCCAGCCGAGCTCGGCCTGCATCGGGTGGTGACCCCAGTTGTTGAGCCGGTCGAGGGTCGTGACCTCCCACGTGTCGTCGTCGATGAGCAGCCCTCCCCAGCCGTACTCGACCGCGAAGCCCGACGGGGTCTTCACGTAGAAGCTGAACATGTTGTCGTTGGGGTGCATGCCGAGCGTCATCTCGAACGGCTGGCCGGCCTGGAGGCACCGGTCCCAGGCCATGCCGACGTCGCGCATGTCGGCGACCTCGACCATGAAGTGGTGCGTCCGCTTGGGGTGCGGCATGTCGCCGAAGGCGACCGAGTGGTGCCGCGGGTTGCAGTGCAGGAAGATCAGGTCGGCGACGATGCCCGGCGCGAGCTCCTCGATGATGATGTCCGAGATCCGGAAGCCCAGGACGCCCTCGTAGAACGCCAGGTAGTCCTCACGGGAGACACCCTTCGAGAGCAGCACCTGGTGGCCCGCACCGCCGGCGCCGGTCACGAACTCGCCGAGGAGGACGTCGGACGCGAACGGCGTCTCCGCGTCGGCGAAGCCGGTGACCAGCTCGATCCGGTTGCCCATCGGGTCCACGGTCGTGACCACGCGGTCGACCTTGCGCGCGGTCGCGAGGGCCGCGTCGCCCTCGACCGCCTCGGCACCGGCGGCGCGCAGCCGCGCGACCAGCTCGTCGAGGTCCGCGTCGCTCGCCACCTCGTAGCCGCTGACCACCAGGTCGTCCGCGGCACCACGCTCGATCCGCCAGCGGTACGCCTTGGCGTCCATCCGCAGGCTCAGGCCGTCGGCGTCCTTGTCGGCGAGCTGCAGGCCCAGCAGCGTCGTACCGAAGTGCTCCCACGGGGCGAGATCGCTGACCTCGTAGACGACGTAGGCGAGCTCCTTGACTCCACTCATCGGTGTGCTCCTTGTCTGGGTTTCGGGGGTTCGGGGGTTCGGAGGTTCGGGGGTGGTCAGGGGGTGGGGCGGCGAGTCCGGTGACGTCGGCCGCGGCCACGAACCGGTCCGGGCGTACGGCGACGGCGCGGGCGCCGTAGCGGGCCAGCCACGGCAGCAGCACCTCGTCGAGGTCGACGAGGTCGTCCGCCCCTTGCGTGTAGGACGTCTTGGGGCGCACCGCGACGTAGCGCGCGCCGAGCGCGTCCCAGGCCGCCTTCTCCTCGGCGTCGAGCAGGGTGGCCGGGTCGACGTCCGCGCCGAGCAGCACGAACCCGTCGCCGAGCAGGTCGTCGAGGCGCGCCATCCGGCCGGTCGTGTCCCCGACGATCGGCTGCGGGACCATCCGGCCGACCACGCTCGCGTCGCCGACCGGGCCGCGCAGCCAGCCGCCGTCGAGGACCGGCGGCGCGATGAGCGGCGGCTCGAACGGCGTGACCAGGCCCTCGGGCACGGTGTTCATCGCGTCGATCTCCGCAGGCGTCGCCTCCTGCTTGATGACGCGGCCGAGCTGGACGGCCAGGCCGGTGTAGAACGCGGCGTTGGGCCGGCGCTCGGCCTCGTAGGTGTCGAGCCACGCGTCGTCGAGCTCGCCGCGCAGCACCCGCGCGAGCTTCCAGCCGAGGTTGTGCGCGTCGCGGATGCCGGTCTGCATGCCCGCCCCGGCCCACGGCGGCATCAGGTGCGCGGCGTCGCCGGCGAGGAAGACCCGGCCGTCGCGCCAGGTGTCGGCCATCCGCGTGTGGTGGCGGTAGAACGCCCACTGGTGGATCTCGACGTCGTCGTCGGTGACGCCCATCGCCGCGAGCAGCGGCCAGACCTGGGCGGGGCTGGCGAAGTCGTCCTCGATCTCGCCGGGCTTCAGCGGGATCTCCCAGCGGTGGTTGCCGGCCGAGAGCGCGATGTCGACGACCGGGCGCTCCCGGTCGGACCAGAAGGTGAGGAAGTCGCGGTCCGGCCACCAGCGCTTGACCTTGCAGTCGATGACGATCCACTGCACGTCGAGGGTGTCGCCGGCGAGGTCGCAGTCGATCATCCCGCGGGTGCGGCTGCTGCCGCCGTCGGCGCCGCGTCGACGGCCGTGACGGTCACGCCGTCGGCATCCTGGGCGAGGTCGACCACCTCGGCGCCGTACTCGACGCGGAGGAGGTCGTCGTACTCCGCCGCGCAGTCGCGCAGCTCCTGCTCCATCACCGGCTGGTAGATGTTGTAGAACCGCGGCTTCACGCCGAGCGTGGAGGGCGGATGCTCGACGCGCATGAGCTCGGTGCCGTCGTAGGTGACCCAGCGCAGCGCGCGCTGCGGCTCGATGACGCGGGTGACCCGCTCGTCGATGCCGAGGGACTGGAAGATCCGCATCGTCCAGTCGTTGATGGTCACGGCGCGGGCCCGCGGGTAGATGTCGCGGTCACGCTCCAGCGCGAGGACCGACACCCCCGCATGGGCCAGCGTCAGCGCCGCGGTCACCCCGGTCGGGCCGTACCCGACCACGGCGACGTCGGCGTCATAGCCGGCGTCGTACCCGAGAGGTTGCTCTGCCTGCGTCATCCGGACTCCCAATGTTTTGGACCGATCGTTCCAATAGTGCATGACGACGGTCACATGCCGCGCGTCCGCGGACCAACCGGATTCCGTGGTGCAGAAAACGCTCGGCGCCCCTGCGGGAGGGGGCGCACCTATGCTTCGGCGCGTGGTGAGCGGACAGCGGACGACCAACAGGCGGGGGCGGCGCTCGCGGGAGGAGATCCTCGAGATCGCCTCCCGGGTGATGGCCGAGCGCGGGTACGCCGCCACGACGCTCTCGGTGCTCAGCCAGGAGAGTGGGCTGCCGAAGAGCGCGATCTACCACCACTTCCAGTCCAAGAGCGGCGTGCTCACCGCGGTCATGTCGCGCGGCGCCTACGACTTCTTCGAGGCGATGCGCCGAGCGCACGCCGGCGGTCCCGAGGGTGCCACGCCACGCGAGCGGATGCGCTGGTTCCTGGTCCGCACCGCGGAGGTCTTCCTCGCCCGGTCGGACTTCCTGCGCCTGCACCTCATCCTCGTGATGAGCGCGGAGGCCGCCGAGGCCGAGGTCGACACCATGATCGAGCAGGTACGCCGCGACGGGCGCGCCTACATGAACCACATGATCGCGACCGCGTTCGCCCCCGTGGGCGTCGAGGCCGCCCGCCGCCTGGCCGACGAGCTCGACTACTTCGGCATCGCCGGCTTCGACGGCGCGTTCGTGGCCCAGCAGGCCGATCCGCGGCGCGACCTGACCGCCGCGATGGAGCTGCTCGCCGACGCCGTCGTGGCGCTCGGGGAGGCGCGCCTCAGCCCCGCTCCGCCGCCGAGCTGAGCGCCTTCTCGATCGCGCGGGCGCAGCCGTGCAGCTCCTTGACCCACCCGGGGACCCGGTCGCGGGAGAAGCGCGCGGTCGGCATGGCCAGGGAGATCCCGGCGGCCATGCCCTCCGCCCAGCGCACCGCGACGCCGATCGCCGTCAGTCCCGCCTCGGTCTGCTCGTTGTTGAGCGCGAAGCCGTTCTGCCGCACCGCCCTCAGCGAGCGGCGTACCCTCGCCCGCGCGGCCGGCTCGAGGTCCGCGAGGGCGGCGGCGAGGGCGGCCTCGTCGAGCTCCGCGAGCATCGCCTTGCCGCCGCTGCTCACGTGCGCGGGCAGTGCCTTGCCCGTGCGATCACCCACGCGGAGCGGCCGGTCGCACTCGACCGTCTGGACGAAGCGGGCCTCGGCCCCGGTCAGCACCACGAGGTTCACCGACTCGCCGGTGCGGTCCACGAGTCGCCGGAGGTGGGGTAGCGCGGCCTCACGCAGCGCCGACAGCGGCGCGGCCGTCGCGGTCGATCCCCGCAGGAGCGGGCCCGGCCGGTAGCGCTTGTCCGCATCCTGCTCCGCGAAGTCGCGGTAGACGAGCATGGCGAAGAGGCGGTGCGCCGTGGAGGCGGAGACCTCCAGGCGCTCCGCGGCGTCGGTCACCCGCATCGGGCCCTCCAGCAGGAGCAGCTGGGCGAGCAGCAGGGCGTTGTCCACCGACTCGATGGCGTACGACGGCCGGTTCTTCACAGCGCCTCCAGTTTTCTGGCTCGCAGAATCTCATTTTCTGGCGCCGAGCGCGAGACCCATCCTCGACCCCATGAGCACCGCTCCCACCCCTGTTCGGTTGCAGGCCGTCGCCGCGCCGGACCAGCCCGACGTGACGCCCGCCCTGGAAGCCCTCTACCGCGGGTTCGAGGAGGAGCTCCTGGTCCCGCTGTGGACCGAGATCGGCGACCTCATGCCCGCCCACCCCCGCTCCCGCGCGGTCCCGCACCTGTGGCGCTGGGAGGCCCTGCGAGCCCTGGCCGCCCGGGCCGGCGACATCGTCCCGGTCGGCCGCGGCGGCGAGCGCCGCGCGATCGCGCTGGCCAACCCCACCCTCGGCGGACGCCCCTTCGCGACCCCGACCCTGTGGGCGGCGATCCAGTACCTCATGCCGGGCGAGGACGCCCCCGAGCACCGCCACACCCAACACGCCTTCCGCTTCGTCGTCGAGGGCGAGGGCGTGTGGACCGTCGTGGGCGGCGACCCGGTCCCCATGCGCCGCGGCGACTTCCTCCCCCAGGCCGGCTGGAACTGGCACGCCCACCACAACGCCACCAACGAGCCGATGGCGTGGATCGACGGCCTCGACATCCCGTTCCAGTACGCCACCGAGGCCCAGTTCTTCGACTTCGGCCGCGACACCATCACCGACGCCGAGCGAACCACCCCCGACCGGTCGCGCTCCGAGCGACTGTGGGGCCACCCCGGCCTACGCCCCCTCGGCGCCGCCCCGGCGAGCCCCGGCTCGCCGCTGCTGGCCTACAAGTGGGAGTTCACCGACCGCGCGCTCACCGACCAGCTCGCCATCGAGGCCGAGGGGTACGCCGGCACCGTCGAGCCCGGCCACGCCGCGGTCCGGTTCACCGACCCCGCCACCGGCGCCGACGTCCTGCCCACCATCCGCGCCGAGATGCACCGCATCGTCCGCGGCACCCAGACCGCCCCCGTCCGCGAGACCGGCTCCAGCGTCTACCAGGTCTTCGACGGCTCCGGCACCGTCACCGTCGGCGACCGGTCCTGGACCGTCACCCGCGGCGACCTGTTCGTCGTCCCCTCCTGGCAGCCCTTCACCGCCCGCTCCGAGGCCGGGGCCACCGACTCCGACACCACCACCGGCGGCGGCACCCTCGACCTCTTCCGCTTCTCCGACGCGCCCGTCTTCGAAGCACTCCAACTCCACCGACTCCACCGACTCCACCGCACCCCGAAGGACGACTGACCATGAGGCTCGCCACCATCCGCACCCCCCACGGGACCCGGGCCGTCCGCCTCGAGAACCGCGACGGACACGACGTGCTGGTCGACCTCGGCTACGACGACCTCGGGGCCTACCTGGCCGCCGACCCCACCGCCGGCGCGCCCTCCGCCGATGCCGCCGGCGCCGCGACGTACGACGTCGAGGGCGCCGACTTCGCCCCCGTCGTGCCGAACCCGTCCAAGGTCATCTGCGTGGGCCACAACTACACCAACCACATCAAGGAGATGGGCCGCGAGCTGCCCACCCACCCCACCCTGTTCCCCAAGTTCGCCGACACCCTCATCGGCGCCAACGACGACATCGTCAAGCCCCCCGAGACCGACGCCCTCGACTGGGAGGTCGAGCTCGTCATCGTCATCGGCCGACCCGTCCGCCGCGCCACCGAGACCGAGGCCGAGGCCGCGATCGCCGGCTTCACCGTCATGAACGACATCTCCGTACGCGACTGGCAGTTCCGCACCATCGAGTGGACCCAAGGCAAGATCTGGGACTCCTCGACACCGGTCGGACCCTGGCTCGTCACCCCCGACGAGCTCCCCGGCGGCGTCCGCCCCGCACTCACCGTGACAACCACCGTCGACGACCGCCTCATGCAGTCCGACAACACCGCCACCCTGCTCTTCGACCCCGTCCACCTCGTCCGCTACGTCTCCACCATCACCCGCCTCAACCCCGGCGACCTCATCGCCACCGGCACCCCCGCCGGCGTCGGCCACGCCCGCGACCCCCAGATCTACCTCCTCGGCGGCGAGACCGTCACCACCACGATCGAAGGCATCGGCGCCTGCACCAACCGGATCGTCAAGCAATGACCATGGCCCCCGCCGACGCCCTGCGCTGGATGCGCCAGGGACAACAGCTCTTCGACGCGACGGCGGCACGCCTCGACGCAGCCGCCTGCGCCGCGCCCAGCCTCCTGCCCGACTGGACCCGCGGCCACGTCCTGGCCCACGTCGCCGCCAACGCCGACGCCCTGCTCAACCTCGCCCACTGGGCACGCACCGGCACCGAGACCCCGATGTACACCTCCCCCGACCAACGGGCAGCCGGCATCGAGCGCGGCGCGATGCTCCCCGCGGCCGACCTCACGGCCTGGCAGACCCGCTCCGCCACGGCACTGGCCACCGCCCTCGACGCCCTGAGCGAGGACCAGTGGGCGCACGCGGTCCGCACCGCCCACGGCCGCACCGTACCCGCCACCCAGATCCCCTGGCTACGCGCCCGCGAGGTCATGATCCACGCCGTCGACCTCGACACCGGCACCACCTTCGCCGACCTCCCCACCGACTTCCTCGACGCACTGGTCGCCGACATCACCGCCAAGCGCGGTGGCGCCCCCGACGTCGCGGGCCCACTCCCCGAGGTCGCCGCCTGGCTGGCCGGCCGTCCCCATCACCTGAGCGACGCCCCGGACCTCGGTCCGTGGCTGTGAGAGGAATCCGATGAATCCCGACGTGATCGTGGTCGGTGGCGGCATCGGCGGGCTCAGCACCGCCTACGCCCTGACCCGGACCGGCCTGTCCGTGCGCGTGCTCGAGCAGGCACCCGCGTTCGGCGAGGTGGGGGCCGGCATCCAGCTGGCGCCCAACTGCACCCGGATCCTCGACGACTACGGCCTGCTCGACGAGGCCCGCCGGCTGGGCGTCGTCCCGGCCTCGATGGTGATGCGCGACGCCGTCGACGCCACCGAGCTGACCCGGCTCGACCTGGTCGACCTCGAGCGCCGCTACGGCTTCCCGTATCTCGTCATCCACCGCAGCGATCTGCACGGGCTGTTCCTGCGCGCCTGCCAGGAGATCGGCGTCGAGCTGCTCACCGACGCCCGCGCGACGGCGTACGAGAGCACCGGTGCCGGCGCCCGCGTAACCCTTGCCGACGGGACCGTCCACGAGGCGCCGGTGGTCCTCGCCGCGGACGGACTGCACTCGGTCGCCCGCGGGCTCCTGGTGGACGACGAGCCGGTCTCCTCGGCGTACGTCGCCTACCGCGGCACCGTTCCGGTCGCGGAGACCGCGGGGCGTCCCGTCGACCTCTCCGAGGTCGTCGTCTACGTCGGCCCGGGCTGCCACTTCGTCCACTACGGCCTGCGTGGCGGCGAGCTGCTCAACCAGGTCGCGGTCTTCGAGTCGCCGAAGGCGCGGGCCGGCGAGGAGGACTGGGGGACGCCGGACGAGCTGGACGCGGCGTTCGCGCGGACATGCGCCGCCGTGCGCGACGGCATCCCGCACATGTGGCGCGACAAGTGGTGGCGGATGTACGACCGGGACCCGATCATGACCTGGGTGCACGGGCGGATCGCCCTGCTCGGGGACGCCGCCCACCCGCCGCTGCAGTACATGGCCCAGGGCGCGATCATGGCGATCGAGGACGGGTGGGTGCTCGCCGAGCACGTCGCCCGGCGTACCTCCGGCGACGGCACGGCCCGCACGGTGGACTGGGACGGCGCCCTCGCCGCCTACCAGGCCGTCCGTCCCGAGCACTGCCGCCGGGTGGTCCTCACCGCGCGGGCCTGGGGCGAGCTGTGGCATCTCGACGGGCTCGCCCGCGACCGGCGCAACCAGCTGCTGCGCGCGCGAGAGACCCACGACTACACCTACACCGACTGGATCTACGGGCCGACCGCCCTCACGCCGGAGGACGAGCCCCCGATGTACCCGGTGGTCCCGCTCGCCTCGGTGGACCTCGCTCCCACGCGCTGAACGCGGCACCCGCCCGGGGGGCGGCACCCCCGGGCTCAGTGCACGGCGTGGACCAGCGTCTCCTGGAGGAACCCCAGCCACTCGTAGATGTGGTGGGCCTGGGCGCGCGGGTCCTCGTCGGGCAGGGCGTACCAGTAGTCCTCGTCGCCCTCCTCGACCCCGAGGCGGGTGCCGAGGGCCAGCCGCAGGTCGGTGAACGAGCGCAGCCAGACCAGCGCCGTCTCCGGATCGAGCTCGACGTCGATGGTGAGGTCCTCGCCGGTCGGCTCGGGCGGCAGCCCGGCCTCCTCGAGCACGTCGATCACCGATGCCGCCGCGCGGGCCTTGCCGTCGCGCAGCGTGCCCTCGGTGAACCGGCGGAACTCACCGGCCGCCTCGTCGTCGCCGCGGTAGGCGTTGGGGAAGAGCCGGCGCAGCACCGGGTCCTCCGGCTCGGTCGTCGGCCCGGAGAAGTCGAGGAGCGCCTCGAGCGGGTCACGCTCGGTGGCGGCCACGGCCGACTCGTTGTGCAGCAGCTCGACGAGCTGGGCGGCCAGCGAGCGCAGCAGGTCGGCCTCGAAGACCGAGAAGGTCGCGATGGCACGCTTGCTCCGGCGGTGCCGGACGAATCCAGAGGTCATGTCGGGTGCTGCTCACTCAGCCTTCGAAAGAGTCGCCCAGAGGCCGTACTCGTGCATGGCCTGCACGTCGCGCTCCATCTCCTCGCGCGTGCCGCTGCTGACCACGGACCGCCCGTCCTCGTGCACCTCCATCATCAGCTTCTCGGCCTTCTTCCTGCCGTAGCCGAAGTGCTTCTGGAAGACGAAGGTGACATACGACATCAGGTTCACGGGGTCGTTCCACACCACCGTCACCCAGGGGGTGTCGGCGAGCGTGATCTCGTCCGGGGTGAGGTCCTGCTGGACTCCCGGATCGACCTTCTCCGGGCTCGCGGTCGTCACGACTCCATCGTGTCACAGCGCTCCGGGACGCTCACGAGCACCACAGGTCGGCCAGCGTCGTCACGACGTTGAAGTTGCGGTTGGTGGCGGTCACCTGCAGCGCCTTCTCCGTCTTGTAGGGGTCGACGCCACCGGCCCGGTAGCCGGGTCCCAGCAGGACGTGGGCCGCGCGCCGGCGTACGACGACCGCGTTGACGTCATCGCTGCGCGCCTCGATCGCGGCGACCAGTGCGGGGTCGGGCTCGTCCTTCAGCAGGTAGACGTAGTGCCGCTCGAGATCGGGCCGCGCGGCCGTGAGCTCCCGGGCGTCCTCGGCGATCGCGACCAGCTCGGCGGGCGAGTAGACGATCGTGGGGATCTCGAAGCCGGCCCGCTCGCGGTACGCCGCCTCGAGGGCCGCCTCGACCTTCGCCCGCGAGCGCAGCGAGGTGGTCAGCCGGACGTTGCCGGTGTTGATGTGCGTGCGCACGTCGGCTCCCCCGGCGTCCTCGGTCGCGGCGACGATGTCGGCCTTCGCGAACGTGCGGTTCGGCCCCAGGTTGATCGCGCGCAGGAAGGCGACATAGGTCGGCATGGCGCCATTGTGGCGTGGGCCACCGACACGTGACATCCATAGGTTTCCAATGTAAATTGGCCGGACGTGACCTCCTGCGACACCGACGACCTCAGCAGCGACCTGACGGTCTACGCCGCCCGGCTGGTGCGACTCGTCCGCCGGGAGCACGCACCCAGCGCCGGCACCCGGGTGCTGTCGATCCTCGACGAGCTCGGCCCGCTCGGGATCACCGCGCTCGCCCAGGCCGACCGCTGCTCGCAGCCGACGATGACCGGCCAGGTCCGCCAGCTCGTCGAGGTGGGCTGGGTGACCAAGACCGCGAACCCGGCCGACGCCCGCGGCACGCTCGTGGCGCTCACCGACGCCGGGCGCGCCGAGCTGCGCCGCATCCGGCGACTCAGCGCCGCGCTCGTCTCCGAGCGTCTCGCCCGCCGGACCGATCTCTCCACCGACGACCTCGCGACCGCCGTGGCCGTGCTCCAGGCCGTCCTCGACCCCACGGAAGGACACTCGTGACCGCCACCGCCGATCCCGGCACCCCCACCCACACTCCCACCCCCACGCCGACCCCCGGCCACGCCGCCGAGTCCGGCTCGTTCCTGCGCCAGCCGCGCGCGGTGTGGGCGGTCGCCTTCGCCTGCGTCATCGCGTTCATGGGCATCGGCCTGGTCGACCCGATCCTCAAGGAGATCGCGGCCCGGCTCGAGGCGACGCCGAGCCAGGTCTCACTGCTGTTCACCAGCTACATGGCGGTGATGGGCGTGGCGATGCTGATCACCGGCGTCGTCTCCACGCGGATCGGCGCCAAGCGGACGCTGCTCGCCGGGCTGGTCCTGATCATCGTCTTCGCCGGCCTCGCCGGGATGTCCGGCTCGGTCGGCGCGGTCATCGGCTTCCGCGCGGGCTGGGGACTGGGCAACGCGCTGTTCATCGCGACGGCGCTGTCCACGATCGTGAGCTCGTCGAAGGGATCCCTGGCCCAGGCGATCATCCTGTTCGAGGCCGCCCTCGGCCTGGGCATCGCCTCCGGGCCGCTGGTCGGCGGTCTGCTCGGCGAGCAGTCGTGGCGCGGGCCGTTCTTCGGCGTGTCCGTGCTCATGACCATCGCCCTCGTCGCGACCGCACTGCTGCTCCCCGCGACCCCACCCGCCCCGCGTCGTACCACGCTCGCCGATCCGTTCCGGGCGCTGGCCCATCCCGCGCTGGCCGTGATCGCCGCTGTCGCGGTCTGCTACAACCTCGGCTTCTTCACGCTGCTCGCGGCGGGCCCGTTCGCCCTGCCCGACGCCGGGATCATGCAGATCGGCTGGGTCTTCTTCGGCTGGGGCGTGCTGCTCGCCGTGGCGTCGGTGGCGCTGGCCCCGTGGGTCCAGCGCCGGGTCGGCACGGTGCCCGCCCTGATCGGCGCCCTCGCCCTCTTCGCGCTCGACCTGCTGATGATGGCGGTGGGCGCGGACACGGCCGCGGTCGTGATCGTGGGCATCGTCGCGGCCGGCGCGTTCCTCGGCGTCATCAACACCCTGGTGACTGAGGCCGTCATGGGCGCCGCCCCGGTCGAGCGGCCCGTCGCCTCGGCGGCGTACTCGTTCGTACGGTTCACCGGCGGCGCCGTCGGACCCTACGTCGCCCTCAAGCTCGCCGAGCACCAGGGCTCGGCCGCGCCGTTCTGGTTCGGCGCGATCGCGGTCGCGGTGGGCGTCGTGGTGCTCGTGGCCGGCGCCCGCACGATCAGCACGGCGCTGCGCGGCGGGTCCGCTCCGGCCCCCCACTCCCCGGAGGAGGCCCAGGCCGAGGCGCTGGGGGACCTCGCCTGACCCGGCACAGATTGAACGACATACGACGCCGACCCGGCGTCAGCCGAAGATCATGCAGCTGGAGCTCGCATAGGCGACCAGCCGCTCGCGGCCGTCGTACAGCCTCGCCTCGGCGAGCGCGGTACGGCGACCGCGCTGGATCACCGTGCCGACGGCGCGCAGCCGGCCGGAGTCGACGGTGACCGCCTTGAGGAACTTCACGGTCAGGTCGAGCGAGGTGTAGCCCTCGCCGACGCCGAGCGTGGAGTGCACGGCGCAGCCGCAGGCGGAGTCGAGCAGCGTGGCGAACACCCCGCCGTGGACGCTGCCGATCGGGTTGTAGTGGCGCAGCTCGGGGTCGAGCTCGAAGATCGCGGTGCCACGCTCGGGGACCTCGAAGCCGACGAAGCCCAGGGTCTCGGCGATCGGCGCCGTCGGGAGCCGGCCGTCGAGCATCGCGCGCAGCTGCTCGAACCCGTCGAGCGACGCGGGATCGATCTGGGTCTGGATCACGGACTCAGTCATGGCGCCATCACATCAGCGCAGGCTGAGTCTGTCAACGAGACCTGGGTCGCTCTATCCTGGACCGATGGCCACCGACGCGCCCTCCGCTCCCCCGGCAGCCGCACCGCCCGCCCTCGCCTGGTCGGTCGACAACTGCACGCTCGGACGGGCGATGGCGATCCTCGGCGAGCGGTGGACGGTGGTGGTGCTGCGCGAGGTCTTCCTCGGGGTCCGCCGCTTCGACGACATCCGCCGGCACGCCGGCATCCCGCGCCAGGTGCTGACCGACCGGCTCGCGTCGCTGGTGGAGCAGGGCATCCTGCGCAAGGAGCCCTATCGCGAGGACGGCGCGCGGACCCGCCACGAGTACCGGCTCACCGCGAAGGGCCTCGAGCTCCAGCCGATCCTGCTCGCGATCAGCCACTGGGGCGACCGCCACCTCGCCGACCCGGGCGGCCCGCCCACGGTCTTCGTGCACCGCGACTGCGAGGAGCCGGTGCACGTCGAGGTCCGCTGCGCGGCCGGTCACCACGTCGACGACCCGCGGCGGGTGGCGACGCGACCGGGCCCGGGCGTGCGCCCGTTCCAGGGATGAGTCAGGCGCGCGAGCGCGCCAGCAGGTAGACGAAGTAGGGCGCACCGATCAGCGCCACGACCAACCCGGCCGGGATCTGCGCCGGGGCGATCACCGTGCGCCCGACCAGGTCGGCGACCCCGAGGAGCACCGCACCGAGGAGGATCGCGACGGGGACCGAGCGCGCGTGCCGACCGCCGACCAGGGCCCGCGCCATGTGCGGCGCGACCAGGCCGACGAAGCCGACCACGCCGACGGCCGCCACGCTCGTCGCCGCCAGCAGGGCCGCGGTCAGCAGGACGACGAGTCGCACCGTCTCCAGTCGTACGCCGACCAGCCGCGGGGTGTCCTCGTCGAGGGCCAGCAGGTCGAGCTCGCGGCGGACCAGCCAGGCCAGCGGCAGCGCGACGACGAGCACGACGGCGACGGGCAGCACCTGCTCGAAGGTCCGGCCGTACGTCGTGCCCGACATCCAGGTGTAGATCCGCGGCGTGTCCCAGGGGTTGGAGCGCACGAGGAGGAAGGTGGTGAGCGCGACCGCGCCGTACCAGGTGCCGATGCCGATGAGCAGCAGCCGGTCGGCGTTGAGGCCGTGCCGCCAGGCCAGCCCGTAGACGAGCGCGAACGAGACGAGGGCGCCGATGACGGCGCCGACCAGGATCGCGCTGTTGCTCGCCGCCTGCGACACGCCCGCGCCGGTCACCACGACGACGGCACCGACGCCGGCGCCGCCCGTGATGCCGAGGATGCCGGGCTCGGCGAGGGGGTTGCGGCAGGTCGCCTGGACCAGCGCGCCCGAGAGCGCCAGCGCGGCACCGCCGAGGACCGCGGCCGCGACCCGCGGCGCGCGTTCGTCGAGCGCGAACTGGATGAGCGGCGCGGCGTCGCCGCGCGCCCACAGGGAGAGGTCTCCGGCCTTCAGCCAGGTGTCGCCCGCCAGGAGGCCGAGCAGGGTGACGGCCGCGGCGGCCGCGACCACCACGACGAGGACGACGGCGAAGCGCAGCCGGCTGCCCACCCGCACCCGCGCGGCGGCGGGCTGGCGGGTCGGACCCGAGTCGCGGCTGCGCCGGGCGAGCGCGATCATGACGACCGCGCCGAGCAGGGTCGTGGTGATGCCGGTGGGGATGGAGATCGCCTCGTCGGCGCCGAGCACCGCGCGGATGAGCGCGTCGGCCAGCACCACGACGACGGCGCCGGTGAGGCCGGCGGCTGGGAGGAGCACCGCATGACGGTTGAGGGCGGGGACCATCCGCCCGCACAGCCGCACGATGACCGGCGCGAAGAGCCCGACGAACCCGATCGGGCCCGCCAGCGTGACCGACGCCGCGGTCAGCAGCACGGCGAGCACGGTGCCCGCGGCACGCGTCGAGCGGACCGGTACGCCGAGCACGGCGGCGCTGTCGTCGCCGAGGCCGAGCAGGTCGAGACGGCGGGCCAGCAGCAACGCCGCCAGGGTGCACACCACGACCACGGGCGCCGCCTGCTGGAAGGCGCGCAGCCCGAGCTGGCTCAGGGACCCGCTCCCCCAGGCGAACAGGCTCGTGGTCTCCTCCTCGAAGAGGATGAGCAGCGTCGAGGTGGCTGCCTGCAGGGCGAGAGCCACCGCGGAGCCGGCCAGGACGAGACGGGTGGTCGCCGTACCGGCGCCACCCGCCAGGCCGAGCACGACGAAGGCGGCGAGCGCGCCGCCGGCGAAGGCGGTCAGCCCCGAGGCCCAGATCGGCACCGTCACGCCGAACGCGGCGACGATCGTGACGGCCAGGTAGGCACCGCCCGTCACGGCGAGGGTGTCGGGCGAGGCGAGGGCGTTGCGGGCCAGCGACTGGAAGAGCGCGCCGGCGACGCCCAGGGCGAAGCCGACGGCGATGCCGGCCGCGAGGCGGGGCACCCGCGAGCCCAGGAGGACGTCGCCGGGGTCGGCGCCCGGACCGCTCTCGCGGTCGCCGAGGACCCAGCGGAGGAGGTCGCCGGCACCCACCGCGGAGGTGCCCTGCGTGAGGTGCCAGGTGGACACGCCGACCAGCGCGATGACGAGCAGCAGCAGCGCACCGGTGGCGCCGGTGACGCCGGCGCGGCCGAGGCGGGGCCGCGCCCCGGACGGCGCGGGGCGTCCCGTCACGGTGGGCTGCTGCTGCTCGAGGGTCATGCGGTGGGCCTACTCGTGATCAGCGGGTGAGCAGGTCGACGTAGGCGTCGACGATCTGCTCGGCCGAGCGCGGACCGCCGAACGTCCACACGCCCGGGGGGAACGCGTGCGAGCGGCCCTCGGCGACGGCCGGGATCTTCTGCCACACGGCGTTCTCGGCGAGGGCGGCGTTGACGTCGCCCTCGGGGTCGACGGTGCCGGTGTAGAAGAAGGTGGCGTCGCCGAGCTCGCTCATCCCCTCGATGTCGGTCTGGCCGAGTCCGTAGGCCTCGTCGACCTCACCGGTCCAGGCGTTGGTGAGGCCGAGGGCCTCGCCGAGCTCACCGATGAGCGAACCCTGCCCGAACGGGCGGATCGAGACGTTGCCGCCCTGGATCCAGCCGTCGAAGTACACGAACTCGGTCGTCTCGACGTCGGCGAGCTTCTCCTTGGCCTCGGCGAGGTGCGCGTCGAAGGCGTCGACCACGACCTCGGCGCGCTCCTCGCGACCGGTGGCCTGGGCGATCAGCTCGAAGGTGTCGATCATGTTCGCGACCGGGTCGGCGGCGTCGGCGCCCTTGGTGGCGAGCACCGGGACGTCGTACTTCGCGAGCTGCTTGAGGATCTCGTCCTCCGCGGTGTAGGCCTCGACGATCACCAGGTCGGGGTTGGTCCCGAACAGGGTCTCCAGGTTGGGCTCGCCGCGGGTGCCGACGTCGGTGACGCCCTCGGGCAGCTTCTCCGCGGTGTCCCAGGTGGTGTAGCCCTCGGCGTCGGCGACCGCGACGGGGGTGAGGCACAGCGTGAGCACGTCCTCGACCTGCTGCCACTCGAGCACGGCCACCCGCTCGGCGGGCTTGTCGAGCTCGACGGTGCGGCCGTAGCTGTCGGTGAGCGTCACCGGGCCGGTCGAGGTCGTGGTCTCGTCGGCCGAGCACTCGGCCGAGTCGTTGGCCTTGGGGGCCGCCTTGTCGTCGGATCCGGTGTCGGTGGTGCCGCAGGCCGCCAGGAGCAGGCCGAGCGGCAGCGCCAGCACCGGCGTCAGGGCAGCGGTCGTCGGTCGGGTCTTCATCGGTTCCTCACTGTCGTTCGGTGGGGTTCGGCGCGCGTCAACTGGAGCGGTGCCGGTGGTGTCTGCCCTGGGCCTCCACCCGCACCGCGCCCGTGTCCGGGTCGACGAAGGCGCGGATGGGCAGTCCGTACACGGCCGAGAGGTGCTCGGCGGTGAGTACGTCGGCGGGCGCGCCGACCGCGCGGACGGCGCCCTGGTGCAGCAGCACGACCTGATCGGCCACGGTGGCGGCATGGTTCAGGTCGTGGAGGACGACGCCGAGCGCCGTCCCGTGCCGGTCCGCGAGGTCGCGGACCAGGTCGAGGGTCTCGACCTGGTAGCGCAGGTCGAGGTGGTTGGTCGGCTCGTCGAGGAGCACGACGGCGGTGTCCTGGGCCAGGCAGGTGGCCAGCCACACCCGCTGGAGTTCGCCGCCGGAGAGCTGGTCGACGGGCCGGTCGGCCATGCCGTCGATGCCGGTGACCTGCATGGCGTGGTCGATCGCGGCCCGGTCGGCGTCAGTCGACCCGGCGAAGCGGCCGCGGTGGGGGTGCCGCCCGAAGGCGACGACGTCGCGGACCTCGAGCCCCGACGGGTGCGGGCGCGACTGGGACAGCAGGGTCACCCGACGGGCGAACTCCTTGGCGCTCAGCGGCGCGGTGTCGTGCTCGTCGAGCGTGACCTGTCCGGACGCGACGGGGTGGAGTCGGGCCAGCGAGCGGAGCACCGTCGACTTGCCGCTGCCGTTGGGCCCGATGAGCGCGGTGACCCGTCCGGGCTCCAGACGCACCGAGACCCCGTGCACCACCGTGGCGCGCTGGTAGCCCAGCACCAGGTCGCGTCCTTCGAGCACCGTCGTCACGCGTCGCAGCCTAGCCTAACTAAGGCGAGCCTTTCCTATGGGCTGGCTCACGCGTGCAGGGATCGCCGGTCGACCGGTTGTTCCGCCAGCCCGCCGCTCAGGACGTCTTGCGGACCGCCCACTCCCGGATCCGGTCGATCCGCTTCTGCAGCTGGTCGGCGTTGGCGACCGCCGCGGCCGGCCCGCCGCACTCCTTGCGCAGCGCGGCGTGGGTGATCCCGTGCGCCTGTCCGGTGCGATGGTGCCAGGACGCGACGAGCGAGTTGAGCTCACGGCGCAGCAGGCCGAGGTGCTCGTGGGTGGTGACCTCGGCGACGGTGTCGGCGTGGCGCTCGTCGGACTCCTGGGCCGGTCGGCGGGTACGACGCCGGTCCGCCTGCCGCTGTTGGAGCAGGGCGCTGACCTGGTCGGGCTCGAGCAGGCCGGGGATGCCGAGGAAGTCCATCTCCTCGTCCGATCCCACGTGCACCTCGCCCTCGTGGCCGAACTGCGCGCCGTCGTACAGCGCGTGGTCGAAGCGCGCCTCCGAGCCGAGTGCCTCGAAGGGCAGCGCCTCGAGCTCGTCGGAGGCGGCGTCACCGGCGTTGGCCTGCGCCAGCAGGTCGTCCTCGGCGGCGAAGATGTCGCCGTCATCGCTGACCCGGCGCTTGAGGACGTGGTCGCGCTGCGCCTCGAGCTCGGCGGCGAAGGTGAGCAGGTTCGGCACCGACGGCAGGAACACCGAGGCGATCTCGCCGCGCTTGCGCGCCCGCACGAAGCGGCCGACGGCCTGGGCGAAGAACAGCGGCGTCGAGGTCGTCGTCGCCCACACCCCGACCGCGAGCCGCGGCACGTCGACGCCCTCGGACACCATCCGGACCGCGACCATCCAGCGGCTGTCGCTCTCGCTGAAGGTCGAGATCTTCTTCGACGACGCCTTCTCGTCGGACAGCACGACGGTCGCGGACTCGCCGCTGATCTGCTTGAGCAGCTTGGCGTACGCGCGGGCGCTGTCCTGGTCGGAGGCGATCACGAGGCCGCCCGCGTCGGGGATGTGGCGGCGCACCTCGGACAGGCGCTTGTCGGCCGCGGCGAGCACCGACGGGATCCACGACCCGTTCGGGTCGAGCGCCGTGCGCAGCGCCTGGGAGGTCATGTCCTTGGTGAGCGGCTCGCCCAAGGAGGCGGCCACCTCGTCGCCGGCCCGGGTCCGCCAGCTCATCTGGCCGGAGTAGGCCAAGAACAGCACCGGCCGCACGACGTGGTCGGACAGCGCGTCGGCGTAGCCGTAGGTGTAGTCGGCCACCGACGTCGGCACGCCGCCCTCGCCGGGCGCGTAGGTGACGAAGGGGATCGGGTTGATGTCGGAGCGGAAGGGCGTGCCCGTCAGCGCGAGGCGGCGCGCGGCCGGCTCGAACGCCTCCCGGACCCCCTCGCCCCAGCTCAGCGAGTCCCCGGCGTGGTGGATCTCGTCGAGGATGACCAGGGTCTTGAAGCGCTCGGTGCGGATCCGCATCGCGAGCGGGTTGACGCCGACGCCGGCGTAGGTGACCGCGACGCCGACGTAGTCGCTGGAGATCTTGCCCGAGCCCGCGGAGTAGGTCGGGTCGATCGGCAGCCCTGCGCGCGCCGCCGCCTCGGCCCACTGCAGCTTGAGGTGCTCGGTGGGCGCGACGATGATCAGCCGGTCGACCACCCGGCGGCCGAGCAACTCGGCGGCGACGGTCAGGGCGAAGGTCGTCTTGCCGGCGCCGGGCGTGGCGACGGTGAGGAAGTCACGCGGGTTGCGGGCGAGGTAGTCGGTGAGCGCGGCGGACTGCCAGGCACGCAGCGACGGCGCCGTGCCCCAGGCTGCCCGCTCCGGCCAGGCCGGACCGAGCGAGGTCATGCGTCGGGACCGGACCCTTCCGGACCCTTGCCGTCGCCCTTGTCGTCGCCGAGGCCCTCCCAGATCTCCTTGCACTCCGGGCAGACGGGGAACTTCTCCGGCGCCCGGCTGGGCACCCACACCTTCCCGCACAGGGCCACCACGGGGGTGCCCATGACCATCGCCTCGGTGAGCTTGTCCTTCTCCACATAGTGGGAGAAACGCTCGTGGTCGCCCTCGTCGGTCGGGACGGTACGGCGGTCCTCGCGGACGTCCGTTTCTGTCGAGAAGCCGATCGTGGTCACACCGGGCAGTCTAGTGGCTGCCGGACACATCGACGTCCTTCGGGAGCCCGAACCACACGAGGACCGCGACGACCACGGTGAGCACACCGCCCACGAGGCCGACCGCGCCGAAGGCGTCGGTGTACGACGCCAGCGCGGCGGACTCGAACGGCGTCCCCAGGGCGCCCGAGACGGACTCGACGGCTGAGTCGTCCGCGCCCGCCGGGAGGCCGTGGCGGTAGACCACCCCGGCGAGGCTGCCGAGCACGGCGATGCCGAGCACCCCGCCGACCTCGTAGGACATCTCCTCGATCGCGGCCGCGGACCCCGCCTGGTGCACCGGCGCCGAGCCCATGATCAGCGCGGAGCCCAGGCCCAGTGCCGCCGTACCGAAGCCGACGAGGAGCAACGCGACGGCGACGCCGGCGTAGGCCAGCGGGCGCGGGAGGACCCACAGCACGAGCAGTCCGGCGGCGAGCACCACGAGCCCCGCGACCACGACGTTGCGGGCGCCGAAGCGGGCGGCGACGGCCGGTGCCAGCGGTGGACCGATCAGCCCGCCGAGCGCCATCGGCAGCAGCGCGACGCCGGCCACCAGCGGGCTCCAGCCCTGCACCAGCTGCAGCCACTGCGAGCCGACGAACAGCAGCGCCATCATCGCGGTGCTGCTCACCAGCGCCGTGGCCACGCCGGAGCGGAAGACCGGATTGCCGAAGAGCCGCACCGCGAGCATCGGGTCGTCCTGGCGCAGGCAGCGCCGCACGAACACGGCCAGCAGCGCGAAGCCCGCGAGCAGGACGAGCACGGTGACGACGTCGAGGTCGCCCTTGCCGAGGTGCTTGACGCCGTAGACGGCCGCGACCATGCCGCCCACCGAGAGGAGGACACCGAGCGCGTCGACCCGACCGGGCCTCGCCGAGCGGCTCTCGGGCAGCAGCAGGACGCCGGCGACGAGCGCGACGACCATCAGCGGCACATTGACCAGGAAGGCGGCGTGCCAGCTGAACGCGCTGAGCAGCGCACCGCCGACGATCGGGCCGATGGCACCGCCGACCGCGGCGGTCGCGGCCCACAGGCCGAGGGCGAAGGCCCGCTCCCGGGCGTCCGGGAAGAGGGCCCGGATGAGCGAGAGCGTGGCCGGCATGATCATCGCGCCACCGATGCCGAGCAGCGCCCGGACGGCGATCACGTCGCCGGGACTGCGGGCGACGAGAGCCGCCAGGGAGGCGAGGGCGAAGATCGCGAAGCCGGTGAGGAGCATGCGACGCCGGCCCCACCGGTCGGCCAGGGCGGCCACGGGGACGAGCAGACCGGCCAGGACCAGCGAGTAGACGTCGACGATCCACAACTGGGCGAGCGCGCCGGCCTGCAGGTCGGCGGTGAGGTCGGGCAGGGCCACGTTGAGGACGGTCATGTCCATCACCACGACGAGCAGGCTGGCCGCGAGCACGGCCAGGCCGCCCCAGCGGCGGCGGTCCTGCGTGGCGCGACCCGACGAGGCGGCGGCGCGCGGAGTGGTGGCGGTCATCGGGCGCCACCTCCCTCGAGGAACGCGGTGCGGACCAGGTCCTGCGCGTCGCGCACCGCGATGTCACCGGCGAGCAGCGCGTCGCGCACGGCCACGAGCAGGCCGAACAGCGAGTGCCCCAGCCAGCGGGCGGGGACGTCGGAGCGCAGCACGCCGGCGGTCTGGGCGGCGGCGTAGAGGGTGACCTCCTCGGCGAACAGCTCGTCGGCGCGCTCCCGCAGGGCGGGGCCGTTGACGACGGTGGGGTCGGTCAGTGCGATGCCGTACTCGTCGGCGTCGACCACGAAGCGCCCGAGCATGTCGTCGAGGCAGGCGCGGATCTGCGCCGGATCGGCGGACGCGACGGCTGCGGCCAGGCCCGCCTCGGCCATGCTCTCGGCCCAGCGGTCGAGCGAGCGGCGGCCGATCTCGTGGAGCAGGTCCTCGCGGCTGGCGAAGTGACGGTGGACGGTCGCGCGGCCGACACCGGCCGCGGCGGCGATCTGCGCCATCGGCGCGGTCGGGTCCGTGGCGAGCAGGCGCTGGGCGGCGGCCAGCACCGTGTCCCGGGTACTCATGATTCCTCCTAGTGAGACTTCAATGTCTCACATGAGACAACCAAGTCTCAAATCGGAGGAGCCTGAGGAACCTCAGTTGAGCTCCGGGTCCTGCGGTCGGGTGGCGTGGAGCGCGAGGTCACCGGGCTGGCGGCGCAGCACCTGACGCCGCAGGTCGCGGGTGTCGCCGCCGAAGACGTCGTCCACCCGGCCCGGCACGACGTACCAGCTGCCCTCCGCGATCTCGGCCTGGAGCTGGCCGGCGCCCCAGCCGGCGTACCCGGCGAAGATCCGCAGCCGGTCGACCGTGCCGTCGACGAGCTCGCGCGGCGTGTCGAGGTCGAGCAGGCCGACCCGGTCCCACACCGGCCGGAAGCCGGCGGCATCCTCCCCACCCGGCGCCGCGAGCGCGACGGCGAGCGCGCCGTCGGTCGCGACCGGGCCGCCCTGGAAGAGCACCTCGGGCTCCTCCACGACCTCGCCCCAGTCGCCCAGCACCTCGGAGACCGGCAGTGCCGTGGGTCGGTTGAGGACCACCCCGAGGGCCCCGTCGTCGTTGACGTCGAGCAGCAGCACGACGGTGTCGACGAAGTGGGGATCGAGCAGCTCCGCCGACGCCAACAGCAGCTGCCCGGCACTCAACTCGCTCGCCATGCCTCCATCATCCCCCGCGCACGCGCATGCGGAGGCGCCGCTCATGCAACCAAGTGTTACAGCACCGTTGTGGGACCGATGAGGCTGATGTGGTGGCTAACGTGCTGTGACACTTGGTCGCAAGTGACTCAGGCGGCGACGACGGCGCGCAGCCGCTCCAGCAGCGAGCCACGCACCTCCGGCTCGGCATAGGCCACGTCCGGCGCGATCACCGGCAGTCCGCGGTGGAGCAGACGGGCCCGCTCCTCGATCTCCGCGCCGATCCGGCCGGCCGCGGCGTCACCGATGCTGGTGCGTCCGGCCATGACCGCCAGCAGGTGGCGCTCCTTGAAGACGGCGGCGGTCATCGCCGACGCCATGGCCTCGTCGATCGGGTGCTCCCGGTAGTGGTCGATGATCATCCGTACGCCGGGCAGCTCGTGGGCGGTGTTGCTCCAGGCGATCGCGACGGCCTCGTCGAGGTCCATCGGCTGATGGGCGAGCATCCGCTCGATCTGGCCGGACAGGCGGGTGTGCCACTTCAGGGTGAGGGCGGCCAGCAGGTCCAGCTCGTCGCGGAAGGCCGCGGACACGCCGTCGACGTCCATGGGCAGCAGGCCGTCGCGGCGGACGGCGGAGGTCGCGATGACGGAGCGGAGGGTCTCGCCCCGGTGGTGAAAGGCCGTCCAGGTCATGGTCAGCACTCCTCGTTCGATCGGCGGTCGTCGGATTCGGGAGCTCCGACATACCGCTGGTACGTACTACGAGTATGGAGCAGACCGCGGGTATGCCCAACGGCGCGACACCGTGATCCCGCCCACCCCGGGCCGTGACCGGTGTCACGCCCGGCCCGAGCCCGCGCCTATGCTGAGTCGGTGGCGAAGGCATCGGTGTCGAAACTCGTCCCCAAGGTCCCCGTGCCCGGCGTTCCGGGCGGATCCCGGCGGGCGTCGTACTCCGCCTCGACCAAGCGGGCCCTCGTCGACGTCGCGGAGCGACTGTTCGCCGAGAAGGGGTACGCCGCCACCTCCCTCGACGCGATCGTCTCCGGTGCCCGGGTCACCAAGGGCGCGCTCTACCACCACTTCTCGGGCAAGCAGGCGCTGTTCGAGTCCGTCTTCGAGCGGGTCGAGCAGCAGGCCGCGAAACGGATCCAGAAGTCGCTGCGCAGCGAGAAGGACCCGTGGCGCAAGGCCACCGAGGGCCTGCGCTCCTTCCTCGACGTCGTCCAGGAGTCGCCGTACCGGCGCATCGTCATCCAGGACGGGCCCGCGGTGCTCGGCTACGAGCGCTACCGCGAGCAGGAGGAGCGCTCGACCTTCGCCAATATCGTCGAGATCGTCCGCGCCACCCTCGACGCCGGCTCCTGGGACCTCGACGAGGACATGCTGCAGACCTTCGCGCGGATCTTCTTCGGCGCGATGTCCTCCGCCGGCGAGTCCGTCGCCATGGCGGCCGACCCCGAGGCCGCCGCCCGCCGGGTCGAGAGCGCGATCGGCTTCCTGCTCGCCGGCGTGCAGAGCCTGGTGGAGCAGGGTGTCGCGATGCCGAGCGCGTTCGGCGGTGGCGACGACCGGGACGCCGAACGCCGGGAGTGAGGCCCGGACGGGGTCAGAAGGCGAAGAACGCGGACTGCAGGTGGACGAGCACCGGCGTGCCGCCGGGCCCCGCGGCCGGCACCCGGACGGAGTCGTCCGCGACACCGACCACGATCACCTCGGCGTTCCCGCACCGGGTGAGCCCGATCGAGCGCACCCCGTCGTCGGGCCGGTCCCCCATCAGCGAACGCTCGAGCGCGTCACGGTCCTGCGCCGCGACCCGCGGGTCGACGAAGCGGGGCGACGACGTCGCCAGGAACGCCGCGCACGCCGCCCGGTGGTCGCGGTGCACGGACGCGACCGCGGCTGCCCTGCCCTCGCCCACCGGCAGCGGCCGGTGCGCGAGCGCCGAGTCGGAGTCGAACGCCGCCACGACACCGCTCGCCAGCGCCACCAGCGCGAGGATCACGACCACGACGATGGTGGCGGGCCGAGCCCTCGGCTCCCCGTAGCGCCTCATGTCATATCTCGTGTCGGCCGTCGTGATCCTCTGTCGAGGAGGACGCTAGACGGATCGACGGCGCGGGTCCGGGCGCCCGCCGGACCCTCCGGGGAGCGGCCCCGATCTCGTCATCCGCGTGACAAGATCACGGCCGCGCGTCCCGGCGGGACGGCGGCTACTGACCGACCGTCACCGAGCCGTCGTTGGCGTCGACCGGCACCAGCTCGATCCAGACCTTGCCGGCCGGGACCTTGAGCTCGGCGCCGTCGGCGGTGGCCAGGCTCAGCGACGAGTCGGCCCTGTCCTTGGACCAGGTGCCCTCGACGACCTGCCCGTTGTGGAACAGCTGGGCGGCGCCGGTGCCCTCGAACTTGCTCTCCGGCACGAAGTTGCCGGCCGGGTCCCTGTAGCCGGCGTCGACGACCTTGACCCGCAGCACGAGCACCGAGCTGGCCTGGAAGTGGTCGCCCTGCGCGGCGTTGGAGTTGGTGTTGACGTAGGTGCCGTTCTCGAAGCGCCAGTTCGTCGTGCGGCTGCCGAAGTGAGCGGAGAGGGTCGGGGCCGGCGTACCGCCCGCGAAGTCCGCCTCGGTGCCCCACGGCAGGTAGTCGGCCGGGCGCGCGGTCTTGCCGTCCTCGGCGGCCTTGGCGACCTTCTTCAGGTCGGTGAAGAGGTTGTAGGGCGCGCGGCGGCCGCTGTTGCGGTAGAAGCCCGGACCGCCCTCGCTGAAGTACTTGATCTTGGCCCGGTCGATGCGCGGCAGCGTCTCGGCGGCGCCGCCGCTGGTCGCGATGACCGCGCCCGCCGGCGACACGATGCCGATGTCGCTGGCCCGCATCGAGCGGACCGGCCCGATGTCGCCGGGCAGCTGGGAGTAGTAGAACGCCGCGAGGCGCGTGATGCCGCCCTCCACCAGCTCCTCGACGACCAGGTCGGCCTTGCCGAGCCCGACCTGCGGCGAGCTGGCCGGCGAGTTGTCGATCTTGGTCACCACGACCGGGCGGTCCAGCTCGACGGACTCGCCCTCCGCGGCCTCGAGCCCGGTCAGCGGCCAGATCTGCGGCACCTCGGGCTCCGGGGTCTCCTGGGAGCTGCTGTCGCCGCCCGACTTCTGGTCGCCGTCGTCCCCACCCCCGCATCCGGCGAGCACGAGGCTCAGCACGACGAGCGAGGCGGGCAGGGCGCTGCGGAGGGTGGAAACACGCACGCGGTCAGTCTGTCCCACGCCGCGTCCCGAGGCTGGAGCCGGGCCCCGCGTGTCGCGGAGGCGACGGACCTGTGACGCGGGCGGGTCGGGACGCGTCGAGACCGGTGACAGAGCATCGACCCAGGAGAGCCATGATCGACCCCGTGCCGGACCCGTTCGAGGAGGTCGCCCGTGCCCGGGCGGCCGAGCTCTACCGCTCGGCCTGGCTGCTGTGCGGGCACCGCGCGGAGGCGGAGGACCTCGTGCAGGAGACGCTGGCGAAGGTCTACGTGCGGATGAGCCGCCGGATCGGGCCGCCGCTGGACAACCCGGCGGCGTACGCGCAGACCGTGCTGACCCGCACCTTCATCAGCTCCCGGCGCCGGCGCAGCAGCACCGAGACGCCGTACGCCGACCTGCCGGGCCCGGACCCGGGCGGGGTGGACCACGCCGAGACGACCGAACTGCGGGTGGCGCTGGTCGACGCGCTGGCCGACCTCGGCCCGGTCGACCGCGCGGTGGTGGTGCTGCGCCATCTGGAGGACCGGTCGGTCGACGAGGTCGCCGACCTCCTCGGCCTGTCTCCAGGGGCGGTGCGCAATCGATGCATGCGCGCACTGGCGCGGATGCGGAAGGAGGTCCTGCGATGAACGAGCACGAGCTCAGCACGGTGCTGGAGCGCGCCGCGGACCGGCTCGACCCCGATGTCACCGCGCTCGTGGCCGGTGCCGCGCAGCGCGGCCGGAGCCGGCTGCGGCGCCGCCGCGCCGTCACGGTCGCGGCGCTCGGCACCACGGCCGTCCTCATCGTCGGCGGCCTCGCCGGTCAGCCCTGGCAGCCCGGCGGCGACGACACCGCTGCGGACCCGGCCACGGCCGCGCCCGGCCCGCTCACCCCCGAGAACCAGCGCACGCTCCCGAGCGACGAGGTCCTCGTGCAGCGCCTGCTCGACCACCTGCCCGACGGCGCGGTCACCGGGGTCACGACCACACCGATGTTCGACGAGCCCGACGTGCCCTACGAGCGGGGCCTGGAGATCAGCCTGCTCCTCGACGGCGCCGCCGTGGAGGTCCGCGTCAGCGACGGGAGCGCCGACCCCGACGCCTGGGCCCGGTCACTCGAGCCCGGCCCGAAGCCCGACGGCTGTGACGCGTCGCTGGTCGACGCGGACCAGCGAACCTGGAACCAGGCGGCGCGCAACGCGGGCGAGAACGCGCCGACCTTCTCCTCGACCGAGGAGGCCCTGACGGTCGGGCTGACCCCCGAGCAGGAGTGCATCTCGTGGGCCAGCAGGGCACGCGAGCAGAAGTGTGCCGCCGACCCGGCCTGCCTGGCCAAGCGCACGGCGTACTCGCCGAAGAGGCGCTGTGGGCCCGAGGGCCGTCAGCTCCCCGACGGGTCCTGGCTGTGGCCGCGCTCCGGCGACGGCGGGGACGGCTCCGACACCAGCGGCTTCACGGGCAACTGGGCCTCGATCTGCACCCCCGACGGCTGGTCGATCGACGTCTCGGCCTTCAACAGCCCCGACGGTGATGCCCGGGGGCACGAGGTGATCGCCGGCGAGCCGCCGCTCAGCCTCGATCAGGTGACCGCGCTGGCGACCGCCGGCTTCTGGTTCGCGTGAGTCGGCTGGGTGAGAGTGACCTCGGGGCCACGCTCACCCACCCGACTCCGGGCACTCAGGTGCCGAGCGAGATGCCGCCGTCGACGTACAGGGTCTGGCCGGTGATGTAGGACGCCTCGTCGCTGGACAGGAAGGTGACCGCGGCGGCGATGTCCGCGGGCGCACCGACCCGCTTGACCGGGTTGGCCTCGGCGTTGAGGCGGCGGAACTCCTCGACGTCCATCTTGAGGCGGGCCGCGGTCGCGTCGGTCATCTCGGTGGCGATGAAGCCGGGCGCGACGGCGTTGACGTTGATGCCGAACGGGCCGAGCTCGATGCCGAGCGTCCGGGTGAAGCCCTGGATGCCCATCTTGGCCGCCGAGTAGTTGGCCTGGCCGCGGTTGCCGAGCGCGGAGATGCTCGAGATGTTCACGACCTTGCCGTACTTCTGCTCCACGAAGTGCTTCTGCGCGGTCTTGGTCATCAAGAAGGCGCCCTTGAGGTGCACGCCCATGACCAGGTCCCAGTCGTCCTCGGTCATCTTGAACAGCAGGTTGTCGCGGGTGATGCCCGCGTTGTTGACGAGGATGTGGATGCCACCGAGCTCGGCGACCACCCGCTCGACGGCGGCCTCGACCGACGCTCCGTCGGAGACGTTGGCCCCGATGCCGACGGCCCGGGCGCCCTCGACCAGCGGCAGCTTCGCGGCTGCCTCGGCCGCGGCGGCCTCGTCGAGGTCGACGATCGCGACCGATGCGCCCTCCTCGGCGTAGCGGGTGGCGGTGCCGAAGCCAATCCCGCGCGCGGCTCCGGTGATGACGGCGACTCGCCCGTCGAAACGACCCATCTGCTTACCTCAGCTCTCTCTGCCCGGGTCTGGGCCCGGGACCGCGTCCGATTCGGCCGCAGCCTACGACGCCAGCGCGGCGCGCAGGCGGGCGGCGTACTGCGCCGACTCGCCCGCGGCGTACTTCGTGCGGGGCCAGAAGAACCCGCGCAGACCGTCGCCCTTGGTGCGCGGCACGACGTGCAGGTGCAGGTGCGGCACCGACTGGCTGACCACGTTGTTCATGGCGACGAAGCTGCCCTGGGCGCCGAGTCCCTCGACGACGGCACTCGCCAGCCGCTGGGCCGCGGCCAGGAAGCCGTCGCGCTGGTCGGCGGGCAGGTCGGGCAGGGTGACGACGTGGCTCCGGGGCACGAGCAGCACATGGCCCTTGAACACCGGACGGCGATCGAGGAACGCGAGCAGTCCGGGCTCGTCGAGGACGACGTCGGCCTCGGCGTCACCGGCGACGATCGCGCAGAAGGCGCAGTCCGTCATCGCGCCTCCTCCCGGCCCAGGCCGTGCAGGAAGGTGCGTACGGCGACGTCGCCGGCCCGGTTGCGCGGCAGGGTGCCGTGGTTGATGGCCTCCGCGGCCGCGTAGCCGATCGAGTAGAGCGCGGAGATGACCCAGTCGGGGCCGGCCGAGGCGTCGATCGCCCCGTCCTCGGCGGCGCGGACGACGACCTCGCGCAGGTCCGCGCTGTCGTCCTGGTCCTCCGCGACGGCGTCGCCGAAGCGCGTGGGGTCGGCATAGAGGTAGATGACCGCGTCGCCGACCTCAACGATGGCCCGGAGCAGCGCCGCGAGCTCCTCCACCGCGGTGGCACAGCCCTGCATCGCCGTGCCCGCGGCCTCAGCGAGCAGCTGCAGCGCGTGCTCGCGGGCCGCCAGCACCAGGCGCTGCCGGTCGGGGAAGTAGCGGTGCAGCGTGCTGCGGCTGACCTGCGCGCCGGTCGCCACGTCACCGAGCGAGGCGTTCCAGTCCCGGCTCCAGACGGTGACGGCGGTGTCGACGATCGCGCGTCGGGTGCGCTCGCGCACCCCCGACAGCGAGGCGCCCGCCTCCGCCGCTCCGGTTCCACTCGTCACGAGGGCGAACGCTACCAAGATGCCTCATGATCGGACCTCTCCGTTGCAAAATCGGACATTGATGTCCCATAATGGGGAGCCGTCGTCGCCCTCCCCAGGAGCAGCCGTGTCCTACGCCGTCCCGACCGTCAAGCCCGATCCGGGCGCCACACCCGACCTGAGCCTTCGCGAGAAGCTCGCGCTGCTCGGGGGCTACATCGGCCCGCACCGCCGCCTCCTCGTCGTCGGCGTGCTGCTCGGGCTGCTCGGCACCGCAGCGGAGCTCGCCACTCCCCTGGTCACCAAGTGGGTGCTGGACGGGCTGGCCGTGGACGCCTCCCTGCGCACACCCGTCACGGTCCTGGGCGTGCTGCTGGTGGCGGGCACCGTCGTCGGCCTGGTCCAGGGCATCATGCTCGGCACCCTGGCCGAGCGGATCATCCTCGCGACGCGCACCGGCATGGTGCGCCACCTCCTCGGGGTCCGGGTCCGCGAGCTCGACAACCGCTCCGAGGGCGAGATGGTCGCCCGGGTCACCTCCGACACCCTGCTCATCCGCGAGGCCGCCACCACCAGCGCCGTGTACGGCGTCAACGGCCTGATCAGCGTCGTCGGCTCACTCGTCCTGATGGCCTATCTCGACGTGAGCCTGCTGGCGGTCACCCTGGCCGTCGTCGTGGCGGTCGCGGTGGCGGCGCTGCTGCTCATGCCGGGCCTGGCCCGTGCCTACCAGGAGTCCCAGGCCGAGGTCGGCGAGATGGGCGGGCGCCTGTCCGGCGTGCTGCGGGCCCTGCGCACCGTCAAGGCCAGCCGGGCCGAGGAGCGGGAGGCGGACCGGATCAGCGAGTTCGCCCGCCGCTCGGCGGTGTCGGCGGTGCGCGCGGTGCGGCTGGAGACGGTGGCCTGGACGATCACGGGCGCCGGCATCAACCTCGCCGTGATGCTGGTCCTGGGGTTCGGCGCCTACCGGGTCGGCGCGGACGCCCTCGAGGTGAGCGCCCTCATCGCCTTCCTGCTCTACCTCTTCGGTCTGACCTGGCCGGTGATGATGCTGACGATGGCGCTCACCGCGCTGCAGTCCGGGCTCGCCGCGGCGGCCCGGATCGACGAGATCACCAGCATGGAGCTGGAGGCGCACGACGAGCTGGCCGCCGCCGATCTCCCCGCGCCGGACAGCGCGACCACCGCGCTGGAGCTGCGCGGGGTCCGGGTCCGCTACGCGCCGGACGCGCCGTGGGCGCTCGACGGCGTCGACATCGTCATCCCCCGCCGCGGCCACACCGCGATCGTCGGCCCGTCCGGCGCCGGCAAGACCACCGTCTTGTCCGTCCTGCTCCGCTTCCTCGATCCCGACGCCGGAGCGGTGCTCCTCGACGGCGTGCCCTACGACCGGTGGCCGCTGGGCGAGCTGCGCCGACGGATCGCCTACGTCGAGCAGGACACCCCGCTCGTTCCCGGCACCCTGCGCGAGAACCTCGGCTACGCCGACCCCGAGGCGCCCGAGCCGGAGCTGTGGCGCGCCCTGGAGGTCGTGCGGATGGCCGGCCGGGTACGCGCGCTGCCCGAGGGCCTGGACACCGAGATCGGACCCACCACACTCTCCGGCGGCGAGCGTCAGCGCGTGGCTCTGGCCCGGGCCCTGGTCGCCGACCCCGAGCTGCTCCTGCTCGACGAGGTGACCGCCCAGCTGGACGGGATCACCGAGGCCGCCGTCGCCGAGGGCATCCGGCGCCAGGCCGCGCGCGGCGCGGTGGTCACCATCGCGCACCGGCTCTCCACCGTGCTGGACGCCGACCAGATCGTCGTCCTCGAGGCCGGCCGGGTGCGCTCCGTCGGCAGCCACGCCGAGCTGCTGCGCAGCGACACCCTCTACGCCGAGCTGGTGACCGCGCTGCGGATCGCCGCCGAGGAGCCGGTGTAGGCCGCGGCCGGCGGGTCAGGCCGCGCCCTCCTGCGCGGCCCACGCGTCGCGGGTCGCGACGGCGATGTCCGGGTGGTCGGAGAACAGCGCGTCGACGCCCGCGTCGAGGAACGCGTCGATCTCGCCGGCCAGGTCGCCGGGCGCGTCGGGGTCGCTGCCGATGCGGTGGTCGGTCGGGAGGAACTGGTTCTCCAGGCGCATCGTCCAGGTGACGACCCTGAGCCCCGCCGCGTGCGCGTCCGGCACGAGCGCGCTCGGCGCGGCCAGGGCGCCGGACGCGTCACGCGGGACGACCAGGTTCTTGGTCGGCGCCACCCACTCGGCGTACTCCGCGATGTCGGCCAGGCCCGCGGGCGTGACCAGGTCGGCGTAGGTGGTCGTGGAGCCCGCCGCCCGCAGGTCGTACGGCGCTCCGCTGCCGTCGACGAGCTGCGCGAGCGGGACCCGGGTCATGGTGTCGAGCTGGCGCAGGTTGCCGGTCTCGAAGGACTGGATGACGACCTTCGCGTTCGCCCTGTCGAGGCCGTTGCGGCGCAGCGTCCGCACGAGCGGCTCCTCCAGCGAGAGACCGATGGAGTCGAAGTACGTCGGGTGCTTGGTCTCCGGCGCGATGCCGATGGTGCGTCCGCTGCGCCCGGACTCCCGCTTGACCAGCTGGATCACCTCCTCGAGCGTCGGCACCTCGAACCGGCCGTCGTAGCCGGTGTTCCCGGGTCGGACCCGCGGCAGCCGCTCCTTGGCGCGCAGGGTCTTGAGCTCGGCGAGCGTGAAGTCCTCGGTGAACCAGCCGGTGACGGCGACCCCGTCGATCGTCTTGGTGGTACGCCGCCCCGCGAACTCCGCGCGCTGCGCGACGTCGGTCGTGCCGCCGATCTCGTTCTCGTGGCGGGCGACGAGGACGCCGTCCTTGGTCGACACCAGGTCGGGCTCGACGTAGTCGGCCCCCATCCGGATCGCGAGCCGGTACGCCGCGAGGGTGTGCTCGGGCCGGTAGCCGGAGGCGCCGCGGTGCGCGATCACGATCGGCTCGCCGGAGGGGTGGCGTTCGGCACCGGCTCCGTGCCCGCGGTCGCGGTCCACGCCGGGCCCCGCGTGGGCGGGGACGGCGGCCACGCCGAGGGCGAGGGCGGTGGAGGTGGCGGTCAGCAGCGCGCGCCGCAGCGCGGGGCTCTTCCGAGAGGTCATGGCCGCCAGCCGACCAGGCGCAGGTGGCTCCGCGGAGAGGTCGGGGTGAACGTCTGTGGGCGAGCAGGAGGATGCCGCCGAGGAGCAGCGGGACCACCCCCACCGGCCGGCGAGGTGGCGATGACCACAGGAGCCACCCTCCCTTCGGGGGTAGGTCCGCTGGTGGGCCGACCGGGACAATGGGGTGGTGGCGTACTGGCACCGGACCGCACCGCACACCTTCGCCCCCACCGAGCACGTGGGTGGCGCCTGGGACCGCGCGACGCAGCACATCGCGCCCGCCCTGGGCGTCCTCGCGCACGAGGTCGAACGCGACCGCGACGCGCGCCGCTCCGACGGGCTCGTCGTGAGCCGGCTCTCCTACGACATCCTCGGCACGGTGCCGATCGAGCCGATCGACGTCACGGTCGAGGTGCTCCGCCCGGGCCGCACCATCGAGCTGGTGCAGGCCACGGCGTCGTACGCCGGACGGGCGGTGGTGCTGTTGCGCGCCTGGCTGGCCGAGCCCTACGACACCGCTCCCCTGGCCGGCACCGACCTGCCGTCGATCCCGGCGGCCGACGAGATGGAGCCGTGGGACATGGCGGGCCTGTGGCCCGGCGGGTTCATCGCCTCGATCGAGGTCCGCCGCAAGGAGCTGGGTCCCGGCCGCTCGATGGTCTGGGTCCGGACGCCGCACCCGCTCGTCGCCGACGAGCCGATCAGCCGCCTCGCCGCCGTTGCCGGGCTCATCGACGTGACCAACGGGATCGCGGTGCGGACCGATCCGGCCGAGGTCGCCTTCCCGAACCTCGACCTGACGGCGCACTTCCTGCGTGTGCCCGCCGACGGCTGGCTCGGCCTCGACACCACGCAGTCGTACGGCCCCGGGGGCATCGGCGTCACCAGCTCGAAGATGCACGACGCGGACGGTCCGCTCGGCACCATCGCCCAGACCCTCACCGTGCGCCCGTAGGTTGGGGGCATGCGCGTCGCCGTCGTCGGAGGTCACGGACAGATCGCCCGCCTGCTGCATCCGCTGCTGGTGGCGGCCGGGCACCGACCGGTGGCGCTGGTGCGCCGCGAGGAGCAGCGACCGCCGCTCGAGGCGGCGGGCGCCGAGGTCCGGCTGCTCGACATCGAGAACGACGACGTCCCGGCCTTCGCACGCGCCTTCGAGGGCTGCGACGCCGTCGTGTTCAGCGCCGGCGGCGGCCCCGACGGGAACGCCCGGCGCAAGCGGACGGTCGACCTCGAGGGCTCCCTCAAGTCGGCCGCGGCCGCGCCGGTCGCCGGGATCAGCCGGTTCGTCCAGATCTCCGCGATCGACGTCGACCGCCCGGTCGCGCCGGACGCGGGCGAGGTGTGGGCGGCGTACGTCGCCGCGAAGCGCGATGCCGACGCCGCCCTGCGGGCCGGCTCGCTGGACTGGACGATCCTGCGTCCCGGCCGGCTCACCGACGACCCCGCGACCGGCCGCGTCGCGCTCGGCCCGGACGTCGCGCGCGGGGACGTGACCCGCGCCGACGTCGCCGCGGTGGTGGCCGCGGTGCTCGACCGGCCCGAGACCACCGGGCACCAGTGGAACCTCGTCGGCGGCGAGCTCCCCGTCCCCGCGGCGATCGCCCGGGCGCTGGGCGCCTGACCCAGCCGGCCCTCGGGATTATCCGGTGGGCCTGCGTGGTTGAGGACCGGTAGACTGAGGTCGACACAACTCAAGAGGGGCTGATCGGTTTCGACTTGGGACGTTTGTTCCAGGGGAAGCGGGTCGAGAAGCCAGCGTCATCTCGTAAACGATCGCTGGAAACCAATAACTGCCAACGCTAAGCGCAGTTCCTTCGCTCTCGCTGCCTGAGCAGTGATCGAAGCGTCTGACCGGGCATCCGTCTCCGTCCCGGATCCAGGCGTCATCTAGGAGACTCGCTGCGTCGCTCTCGCCGGGAGGGTGGCGCGGGACTCAAACCCGGCTGGGCCTGTCGGCGACGTGTCAGTGCGAGCGCCGGGGCCGAGCAACACGCCAGCACTGACTGCACCCGGAGAAGACCTGGCTCGGCGCTCGAGGACCGGGGTTCGATTCCCCGCAGCTCCACGCACGACCACGGCCGACGTGGCCCGCGCAGCGCGCGGACCACGTCGGCCTCGTCAGTCCGGGCCGGCCCGTCAGTCCAGGAAGCCGGCCAGCCAGTCCGCCACCACGGGGATGTCGATGCGCTGGTAGCCGTCGAGGTAGCGGCAGTTGTCCGTGTAGCCGTAGGAGGTCACCCCGACGACCGCGTCGCCGAGCCACAGCGAGCCGCCCGAGTCGCCGAAGCAGGTGCCGCCGGTGCCGAACGGGTCCTTCTCGTTGCCGTTGGTCTGGATGATCTGCGGCGTGATCTTCTGCCCCGGCATGTCGACGTAGCGCCGGATGATCGGGTAGCTCATCGGGGTGGGCTTCTGCGGGCCGGTCTCGGCCTGGCGCACCTCGGTGCCGTAGCCGACGGCCCGGAAGATCGTCCGGCGCGGCTGCCGGATCGCGTCGGACGTCCCGACCGGCGCGAGCGGAGCGGGCTCGATGGTCGTGACCGGCTCGTCGAGGACGATCACCCCGACGTCGTTCCAGTTCGACAGGTCGGTGAAGTCGCTGTACTCCGGGTGGGTGTACGCCGTGCCGGACAGGTAGCCCGCGTCGGCGAGCTCCTGCGCGGTGTACCCGGCCGCCGGGTCCGCGGCCACCGGCAGCGGCGACGGCGGCGCCTCGGCGACCACGCTCGCGAAGGTCACCAGGGTCTTGCCCAGCGTCCCGGAGGTGCAGTGGGCGGCGGTGACCAGGACGGTCGGGCTGACCAGCGTCGCCGAGCAGCGGAACCGGCCCTCGGCGTCGTAGAACGCGATCAGGCCGACGTTCGGATGGGTGTCGCCGTCGACGGTGCCGCCGGTGCTGGCGGCCACGGGCGCGGCGGGTAGGACGAGTCCGAGGCCGGCCAGGGTGGCGACGACCAGGGTCAGGAGACGAGCACGCATGTTGATTCCCCCCCTTGGGTGAGCTCGGCCCCCAGTCCAGCACTGCCCGGGCCGCAAGGGAAGAGACCGCGGGTCACGAACCGACGGCGTCCTCGCCGAGCAGCCGGGCGGCGTTGTGCCAGCACACGTCCCGCAGCCAGTCGTCGCCGAGGTCCAGGCGGGCCAGGCCCTCGAGCTGCGTGACGTACGCGTACGGGATCGTCGGGAAGTCCGAGCCGAGCAGCACCTTAGCCTGCAGGTCCCGCAGCCGCGGCAGCAGGCGGGCCGGGTAGGCGGCCGCCTGGTCGAAGAAGTCCGTGAACACCATCGTGGTGTCGAGATGGACGTTCGGGTAGCGCTCGGCGAGCACGAGGAAGTCCTCGTACTCCGGCGCCCCCATGTGGGCGATGAGCAGGCGCAGGCGCGGGTGGCGGCGCAGCAGCCGGGCCACGGAGTCCGGGCCGGTGAACGCGTTGCCGACCGGGCCGGAGCCGGCGTGCACGGTCACCGGCGTCCCGGCGTCCTCGAGGAGGCCCCAGACCGGGTCGAGGGCGGGGTCGTCGGCCACGAACTCGCCCACCTGCAGGTGGATCTTGAAGATCCGGACCCCGGCGGCGACCAGCTCGGCGACGTACCGCTCGGCCTCGGGCTCGGGATAGAAGGTGGCCGACCACAGCAGCTCGGGCTCGGTCGTGGCGAACTCCCGCGACCAGTCGTTGAGATAGGCGGCGACGCCGGGCTTGTGGGCGTAGGGATGCGTGGGGAACCGGCGCACGCCGAAGGCGCGCAGCTGGCCGATCCGCTCGTCCATCGGGCCGCGGTAGCGGATCGGCCAGGGCCGGCCGATCTTCGGGCCAGCGGAGTCGAACACCGCCCACACGGCCCGCTCGATGTTGGGCGGCAGGAAGTGGGTGTGGAGGTCGAGGAGGCCCGGCAGGCCCAGCGTCTCCCAGAACGCGCGGACCTCGGGCGCCTCGTCAGTCACGCATGCCCTTGAGCCGACGACCGACGGCCTCCTGCTTCTCGCGGTCGGCGGTGCGCTCGGCGATGGCCTGACGCTTGTCCCACGACTTCTTGCCCTTGGCGAGCCCGATCTCGATCTTGGCGCGGCCCTTGACGAAGTACAGCGCCAGCGGGACCACGGTGTGGCCCTTCTCGCTGACCTTCCGCTCGATCTTGTCGATCTCGACGCGGTTGAGGAGCAGCTTGCGCTTGCGCCGGGCGGCGTGGTTGGTCCACGTCCCCTGGGCGTACTCCGGGATGTGCACGCCGTGCAGCCAGGCCTCGCCGCGCTCGATGTCGACGAACCCGTCGACGAGGCTGGCCCGGCCCATCCGCAGGGACTTCACCTCGGTGCCCTGCAGCACCAGGCCGGCCTCGAAGGTGTCCTCGATGTGGTAGTCGTGGCGCGCCTTCTTGTTGGACGCGACGAGCGTGCGCCCGCTCGCGTCCTCCTTCTTCGCACCCGACTTCCCCGACGACTTGGCCATACGGCGATTCTCTCAGGGACGGCAACCGGTTTGACGACGGGCGTCGCTCCACGCCCGACCCGGCCGCCCGAGCAGGGCTCAGCGGGAGGGCTCAGAGGTAGGGCATCGGGTCGACGGGGTCGCCGTTGCGCAGCACGATGAAGTGCAGGTGGCACCCGGTGGACCAGCCGGTCGATCCGGAGTAGCCGACGACCTGCCCGCGCGAGACCGTCGCGCCCTTGCTCACGGCGTACCTGGTCAGGTGGTTGTAGACCAGGACGATGTCGGCGCCGTTGACCTTGCCGATCGCGAGGTAGAGCCGGTTGCCGTACACCTCGTCGTAGTAGGTGTCGATCACGGTGCCGGTCTCGCCGGCACGCAGCGCGGCGCCGCAGCCGGTGCCGAAGTCGGTGCCGTTGTGCAGGCCCCAGTAACCGTAGATCGGGTGGATCCGATAGCCGTACGGCGAGGTGACCGGGCCGGGGCCGGGGCGGGCGAGCAGACCGGCCGTGTCGCCGTCGTAGCTGCCGCCCTGCTTCTTGGCGAGCTCGATGATCTTCTGCCGGATCCGCGCCTCGCGCTTCTCCAGGCGGCGCAGCGCGGCACGGTCCGCCTCGCGGGCCGCGACGATCTCCTCCCGCGCGCCCTTGGTCTGGACGACAAGCCCCGCGATCTCGGCCTCGGCGGCCGCGGCCTGGTCGACCAGGCCGCTGACGGTGGCCACGTTGTCGTCCGCGGCCTGCTTGGCGTCGGCGACCTGGTCGCGGGCGGCGCGGACCTCGGTGCGCTGCTGCGCCATGGCGTCCTCGGCCGCCTCGAGCCGGACGAGGGCGTCGTTCTGGCGGCCGACGACGAGCTCGTTCGCGGTCTGCCCCATCAGCACGTCCTCGATCGTGCCGGCGTCGGCGTACGCCGCCAGGAGGGCCAGCCGCGCGTCGCCCTGCTGCGCGATCCCGATGAGCGTCTCCCGGCTGGCGACCCGCTGGACGGCGACGTCGGCCCGGGCCTGCGTCAGGGCCGCCTTCGCCTCGGTCAACCGCCCCTGCGCCTCGGTGAGCTGGGTCGCGAGCGTCGCTGCCGCGGCCTCGGCGGCCGCGAGGTCGGCGCGCACCGACGTGAGCCGGGTGCGGGCCGCGCCGAGCCGGGCCTCGGCCTTCTCCAGCCGCTTGGCCAGCGTGGCGACCTGCTGGCTGGCCTCGTGGATGCTGCCCTTGACGCTGGCGATCTCGCCCTTGACGGCGTTCTGCTTGTCCTTGAGGTCGTCGCCGTCGTCGGCGTGGGCCAGCGGGACGGCCAGGCCGGCCACGGCGATGACGACGGCGACGGCGGTCACCAGCCATTGGGGGTGGGCCCACACGGGCAGGCGGTCGCGCAGGTCGGACAGGGTACGGCGCAGCCACGGGGCGCTGGGGAAGAAGCGCACGGTAAGACCAATCGGTGTTCGGGGAAGTGTTGCCCGGTGGGCTCGCCGACGCTCGCTCACCGAACCCCTCGACCGTATCGGCCGGCGATCAGACTTTGACGTATTTGCGGGTCAGCAGGAGTGTCGGGATCAGCGTGAGCGCGGGGCCGAGGATCACGATGCCGGGCGGGAAGAGGCCGACCAGGGCCTGGGTGTAGTCGCCCCAGTCGACCCACGGCAGGAACTGGACGTGGTCGGAGAGCGCCTTCTCCACGCCCCAGTACTGGAACGCCGCGAGCAGCCCCGCGGCCAGCGCGACGCCCACGACGGCGGCGACGAGGGCCTCCAGGAGGAAGGGCAGCGCGATGTAGAGCGTGGACGCTCCGACCAGCCGCATGATCGCGATCTCGCGCCGTCGGGCGAGCGCCGCCAGCCGGATCGTGTTGGTCACCTGCAGCAACGCAGCGAACAGCAGGAAGCCGGCGCCGATCCACGAGCCGTACTTGAGCACCGTCATGATGCCGAAGATCTGGCCGAGCGCCTTGCGCTGGTCCTTGATCACCGACACGCCGTCGAGACCCTCGAGCGCGCTGATGATGCCGTCGGCGCGTTCGGGCGTCTTGAGCGTCACCCAGTAGGCCGCCGGCCACCGCTCGACGGTGACGACCGGGTCGGGCCCCTCGAAGGCGGCCTGCGTGTTGTTGCGCTTGGCCTGCTCGTACGCCCGCTCGTAGCCCTCCTCCTTGGACTGGTAGGAGGACGAGGCGACCTCGTCGCTGTCGGCGATCTCCTTCTCGATGCGCTGCTGCTGGTCGGCCGTGACCTCGCCGCTGGCGCAGTTCGGGCTGTGGGAGGGGTCCTCGTCGGTGCACAGGTTGACGAGGATCTTCAGCTCGTCGCCCAGGCTGTCGCGGGCGACGGTGGCCTCGCGCTGGACGAGGATGCCGATGCCGGCGAGGGACAGCGACACGAAGAGGGTGAGGATGACCGCGAGGTGCATCGACAGGTTGCGCCGCAGGCCGGTGCGGAGCTCAGTGAAGACGTAGCGCAGCTGCATGGAAGGGAAGCTCTCCTGGATCAGTGCTGGAAGCCGTAGCTGCCGGACGCCTCGTCGCGCACGACCTTGCCGTGGTCGAGTTCGATCACCCGCTTGGTGAACTGGTCGACGATGCCGTGGTCGTGGGTGGCCATCACGACCGTCGTACCGGTCTGGTTGATGTCGCCCAGGAGGTTCATGATCCCGGCGGACGTGGCGGGGTCGAGGTTGCCCGTGGGCTCGTCGGCGATGAGGATCATCGGGCGGTTGACGAACGCGCGGGCGATGGCCACCCGCTGCTGCTCGCCACCGGACAGCTCGTCGGGCATCCGGTCGCCCTTGTCCTTGAGGCCGACCAGCTCGAGCGTCTCGGGGACGACCTTGCCGATCTCGCGGCGGGACTTGCCGATCACCTGCTGGGCGAAGGCGACGTTCTCCGCGACGGTCTTGTTGGGCAGCAGCCGGAAGTCCTGGAACACGGTGCCGATCTGGCGCCGCAGCCGCGGCACCTTCCACCCCGCCATCCGGTTGATCTCCTTGCCGGCGACGTGGACGCGCCCCGTGGTCGGCCGCAGCTCGCGCAGGACCAGCCGCAGGGCGGTCGACTTGCCCGAGCCCGAGGTGCCGACGAGATAGACGAACTCGCCCTTGTCGATGTCGAGGGTGACCTGGTCGAGCGCCGGCCGACCGGGGCCCGGATAGCGCTTGGTGACCTTCTCGAAGCGAATCACTGACCTGACGGTACGCGACGGCCGAAGGCGACCGGCGGACCCGTCCCCGGTGGGTCGCGCGGGCGTCGGGCACGTCACGTCTCCGGCGCCAGACACGGCGTCGGTAGGGTGACGACCGTGCCGACGGTCCTGCGTGCGCTGCTCCTCTCAGCGCTGCTCACGCTCGTTCCCGTCGCCGTCGGCGTGGCCCGCTCCGGGGACGAGACGCTGTCGCGCGATCCCGCCGCCTACCAGGGCACCGCGCTGGCCGACTTCGACACCACGAAGGCGGTCGTCCAGCGGGTGCCGTTCTGCGACCTGGTGCCGCAGGAGGCCGTCGAGGAGGCCCTCGGCGGCGAGGCGACGCTCACCGCCTACGGCAACGGCGAGCGGTCCGACGCCTTCCCCGGCGGCGACGTGCCCCACGAGTACGGCTGCCGCTTCTCCCCCGCCGACGCCGCCGATCCCGCCGATCCCGCCGATGCCACCGATCCCGCAGACACGGGCGCGACCGGCGAGGCGCGGGGATGGGTGTTCGCCCCGCCGGTGACGCCGGACGCGGCCCGTCGGATGACCGAGACCCCCCTAGCCGCGACCTGCACCGCGCTGCCCGCGGCCCCGGCGTACGGCGCCCCGTCCACGGCGGTGCTGTGCCCCGGCGACGGGGTGCAGCGGGTCACCTTCCAGGGCCTGTTCGGCGACGCCTGGCTCGCCTGCAGCCTGACCCTCGCCGCCGACGTGCCCCAGGACGAGGCCGTCGACCGGGCCGGCCGCTGGTGCGTCGCCGTCGCGCAGGCCGCGTCCGTCCCGCTCACCTGATCGGTCGGATCCACCGGGACCATGGTCCCGACGTGACCGGGACGCGCTCAGGACGGCGCGGCCGGCGCCGATCGGCCGTTCATGCAGCATCTCCTGCGCGCGGCGACCGGCCTCGCCGGTCTGGCCCTCGCGCTCGGGGCGCTCGCCCTCCCCGCGGCCGCCGCCGAGACCGACCCGGGCGTCGCGGGCCTGAGCGCCGCGGAGCAGCGACTGCTCGCCGAGGACCCGGCCATCGACGTCGCGGCGGACGGCACGCTGTTCGCCGTCGACGAGTGGCACCCGCCCGCCGAGGCGGAGGCGGCGGCCGCCGGCGAGCCCCACGGCGACGACGTCGCCGCGGCCGCTGCACTCGCGGACACGGCGAGCACCGACGCCTTCGCGTTGCACAGCCGTCCCGGCGCCGCGCGCACGATCTACCTGGACTTCGACGGCGGCGGGCTGCTCGGCTCCAACTCCTGGCTCCAGCAGGGGCTCACCGATCTGGTCTTCGACGCCTGGTCGATGGACGGCTCGCCGCTCTTCTCCGACGACGAGCGGGCCGTCGTGCGCGAGGTCTGGACCCGGGTCGCCGAGGACTTCGCCCCCTGGGAGGTCGACGTCACCACCCAGGAGCCGCCGCTCGGTGCCCTGTGGCGCGGCTCGAGCAGCGACCCGACGTACGGCGCGCGCGTGGCCTTCACCAACGACAGCACGGTCCAGGCCCAGCTGTGCCGGGGCGAGTGCGGTGGCATCGCCTGGATCGGCACCTTCGACGCGGTCACGGCGGGCGAGACCCGCAGTCCCGCCTGGGTGTTCCCGGACGCGCTGGGCCACCGGGCGAAGAACATGGCGGAGGCCGCCTCGCACGAGGCCGGGCACACCCTGGGCCTGTCCCACGACGGCTCCGGGAGCAGCGGGTACTACGGCGGCACGACGCTGTGGGGTCCCCTGATGGGCAGCCCGTACTCCTCGGCGATCACCCAGTGGTCGAAGGGCGACTACCCGGGGGCGAACAACCACCAGGACGACCTGGCGGTGATGCGCGCTCACGGCCTGCCGCCGCGCACCGACGAGGCGGGCAGCACGCCCGCGAGCGCCGCGGCGCTGGCGACGCTGCCCGACGGCCGTGGGGTGATCTCGAGCCCCGCCGACAGCGACTGGTACACGCTGACCGAGTGCGTCGGCACGCTGACCGCGACCGCCACCCCGGTGGCGCCGGGCCCCAACCTCGACGTGGTCCTCGAGCTGCGCGACGCCGCCGGCGGCCTGATGGCCGCGCACGCGCCGGCGACCACCCGTACGCGCACCGGGACCCTCGTCGGGATGGGCGCCTCCCTCGCGCTCCCCCTGACCGGCGGCCCCTACTACCTGAGCGTCTCGGGCGGAGGGTCCGGCACCGGCGGCGCGGGCGGTTGGGACAGCGAGGGCTACGACGACTACGGCAGCATCGGGAGCTACCACCTGCTGATGGCCGGCTGCGCGGGCGGAGCCGGTGTGCCCGTGCCGCCGCCGACCGAGATCGCGCTCGACCCGGCGGGCCCCTCGGGTCCGGGGAACGGCACCGGGTCGACCGGCGCACCGACCTCGCGTCCGGGGACCCCGGGCGCGCCCGCGGTCCGCAAGGGCTCCCGCGGCGGCCGCCCGAGCATCGGCGTGGCGTGGACCCCGCCGGCCGCCGGCGGCGGCACCATCACGGGCTATGTGATCAAGGCGTTCCGGGTGGACGCCCGCGGCCGGGTGGTCGCCCGCCGCACGTCCGCGGTGCTCCCCGGCACCCTCACCGGCACCGAGCTCGTCGTGCCGCGCAAGGGCCGCTGGTCGGTGCGGATCAAGGCGCGCAACGACCTCGGCTGGGGCCGCTTCAGCCCGCGCTCGGCGGCGGCGAAGGCGCGCTGAGCCTGGTCGGGGCGTCCGGGACGAGCCTCAGGCGTCGACCTGCTCGGCGCCGCGGCGCCAGCGGATGCCGGCCTCGAGGAAGCCGTCGATCTCGCCGTCGAAGACGGGCTGGGGGTTGCCGGTCTCGTAGCCGGTGCGCAGGTCCTTGACGATCTGGTACGGGTTGAGGACGTAGTTGCGCATCTGGTCGCCCCAGCTGGCGGCGACATCGCCCTTGAGGTCCTTCTTCAGCGCGGCCTCCTCGGCCTTCTTCTTCGCGAGGAGCTTGGCCTTGAGGACGATCATCGCGGCCGCCTTGTTCTGCAGCTGCGACTTCTCGTTCTGGCAGGAGACGACGATGCCGGTGGGGATGTGGGTCAGGCGCACCGCGGAGTCTGTGGTGTTGACCGACTGCCCACCCGGCCCGCCGGAGCGGAAGACGTCGGTGCGGATGTCGTTCTCGTCGACCTCGATCTCGTCGGTCTGCTCGAGCTGGGGCACGACCTCGACCGCGGCGAAGGACGTCTGGCGGCGCCCCTGGTTGTCGAACGGGCTGATCCGGACCAGCCGGTGGGTGCCGACCTCGACCGACAGGGTGCCGTAGGCGTAGGGCGCGTGGATCGCGAACTCGGCCGACTTGATGCCGGCCTCCTCGGCGTAGGAGACGTCGTAGACCTCGACGGGGTACTTGTTGCGCTCGGCCCAGCGGGTGTACATCCGCATCAGCATCTCGGCGAAGTCCGCGGCGTCGACCCCGCCGGCACCGGAGCGGATGGTCACGATGGCCTCGCGCTCGTCGTACTCGCCGGAGAGCAGGGTGCGGACCTCGAGGCCCTCGACGGCCTTCTTGATGCGGTCGAGCTCGGTCTCGGCCTCGGCCAGGGTGTCGGCGTCGGCCTCCTCCGCGGCCAGCTCGGCGAGCACCGCCAGGTCGTCGATGCGCTGCTGCAGGCCGCGGAAGCGCTCCACCTGGCCCTGCAGCGAGGAGAGCCGTCCGGTGACCCGGGTGGCGTTGGCCTGGTCGTCCCACAGGTCGGGCGCGGCGACCTGGACCCCGAGGTCGGCGATCTCCTGCTCCATCTTGGGCAGGTCGAGGACCTGCTCGATGGTGTGCATCGTCGCAGTCAGCTGCTTGATCTCGGAGTCGAAGTCGGGGCCCGCCACAAGGAGCAAGGTTACGGCGCGCGCCGCGAATCACCGAGCCGGGGCGATGCGCGGCGGTGAACACGGCCGGTCCGCCAGGCAAAAGAAGTGAACCCATTTCAGAAAAGCCGTGTGCACGCGACCGCAACCTGCTTGAATCCCGGACACTCCCTCCGCCACATGGTCCCCCGTGGCCGTCCTTCTCGGGTGGCATCCCTCCTCACGGGACGGTGACGCATGCTCCCTGCGCCGATCGACAACTCACTCCTGCCCGGGGGCCGCCGCGCGGCCCGGGCCTTCCGCCGCCGGCTGGCCTGGCTCGGCGTCCTCGCGACGGTCCTCGCGACGGTGCTCGCCAGCCTGGTCGCCACGGCGGCACCCACGCAGGCCGCCCAGGCCGGCGGCGACGACGTCGCGGCCTGGAGCCCCGGCTGGTCGTGGACCTACCAGACGTCCTTCCGCTACACCGGCGACACCGCGGACGTCACGATCAACGAGAACGTGACCTACACCGTGGTCGGCGCGGACACCTTCCAGGGGCAGAGCGCCTACCGGCTCGCCATCTCCGGCACCATCACCGGCGGATCGGGCAGCGCGAAGGTCGACGGCGTCGGCACCGCCAACCTCAGCAACTTCTCGGGGTCGGTGAGCGGCACCCGGTACGTCCGGCGCTCCGACCTCGCGCTGCTGCAGGAGAAGCAGCACCAGAACCTCAGCGCGAAGGCGTCGGTCTCGATCCTCTCGGTCAACATCACCGCGGCCGTCGACCTCGAGCTGACCCCCCGGGGCGGCTGGCGCGTCATCGACTTCCCGGTCGAGGCCGGGCAGTCGTGGCACAACGACGTCGACGTCGACTACACCGGCGGGTTCACCTACGACGCCGGCAGCTACGGCTCCGGAGCCGACACCTTCGAGGGCGTCTTCGCCCTCGACGCGCCCGTCGACGTCACCAACGCGACCATCAACGCGGCGGGCGGCAGTGTCGCGACCCGGAAGGTCCACTCGCAGAGCTCCGACGGCCAGCTCGTGAGCACCGACTGGTGGTCGCCGACGCACCGCAACGACGCGCAGCAGTACCTCCGGCTCCCCCTCGACGGGGCCGCCCTGACCCTGGACCGCAAGCTGACGTCGGCCTCGACGCCCGCCGCGGCCACCACCCTGACCGAGACGATCACCCCGTCCCTGAGCTGCGCCGGCGGCGACGTCACCGTCGCCGGCCGCCTCAGCAGCGGCGCGGCCGGCGTCCCGGTGACCGTCACGCTCGACAAGTCCCAGCTCACGCCCGGTCAGGTCGTCACCGTCAACGCGACCACCACCTCCGGCGGCAACTACGCCGCCACGCTGACCGCGCCCGCCCAGGCGGACGGGCTGCAGAAGAACGGGGCCCGCGGGAGCTGGGGCGTCCTGGTGACCGCCGCCGGCGTCACCACCGCCGCCACCCTCGTCGTCACCCCGAAGAACTGCAGCACCCTCACCTACGACGGCGACACCTCGGCCGCCCAGGGCAGCACGGCCACGGTCCGCGCGGTCCTCGCGGACCGCGCCGGCGGGAGCGTCGCAGGTCGCACCGTCACCTTCACCCTGGGCAGCACCTCGGCGAACGCCACCACGAACGCCGCCGGCGTCGCCGAGACCCAGATCTCCGTGGCCGGTCCGCCGCGGGCCGCGACCCTCACCGCGTCCTACGCGGGCGACGGCGGACTGGAGCCGGCCTCGACGTCGACCCCGTTCACCGTCGGCACCATCGCCACCACGACGACGGTCGTCGCCGACCCGGGGGTCGTCACCATCGGCGAGCCGGTCCGGTTCACCGCGACGGTCGCACCGCAGCACGGCGCCACCCCGACGGGCACCGTCCGCTTCGTGGTCGACGGGTCCGACTTCGGCGCCCCGGTCGCGCTCAACGGCGGCCAGGCCACGAGCTCGCCGCTGTCGACGCTCGGCCTCGGCAACCACACCGTCACGGCCGTCTACAGCGGCTCGGCCGACAGCACCGCCAGCTCGTCGAGCGCCGTCACCTTCCGGGTCCGCGAGCCGCTACTGGCCACCAGCACCGCCTCCACCGTCTCCCCCGCCTCCGCGGTCCATGGCCAGCCGGTCACCCTGTCGGCGACCGTCTCCACCGGAGCCGGCACCCCGACCGGCGACGTCGTCTTCAGCGTCGGCGGGACCGAGGTCGGCCGGGCCGGCGTCGGCTCCGACGGCCAGGCCTCGGTCGTCGTCGACGACCTGGCGGTCGGCAGCAACGCCGTGGTCGCGACGTACACCGGTGACGACGTGTACGCCGGGAGCGCGGCCGCCCCGCGGACGGTGACCGTCGCCAAGGCGTCGGTCTCGGTCTCCCTGGCCTCCTCCTCCGCCACCACGGTGAGCGGCGAGGCGATCGGCTACACCGCGACCGTCGCGGTCCAGGCGCCCGGCGGCGGCACCCCGGCCGGCTCGGTCCAGCTGCTGGTCGACGGCAGCCCGGTGGGCGGTCCGGTGGCGCTCGACAACGGCGTCGCGGTGTTCCCGCCGCTGACCACGCTGGGTGCGGGCAGCCACACCGTCGAGGCCCAGTACGCCGGCAACGGCCAGTACCAGGGCGGCGCGGACCAGGTCGAGCAGGTCGTCGAGCAGGCCGACACCGCGACCGTGGTACAGGCGACCCCGTCGCCCTCGGTGCAGGACCAGAACGTCCAGCTGACCGCGGCCGTCGCCGCCGTCAGCCCCGGCTCGGGCTCCCCGACCGGCACGGTGACCTTCTACGCCGGCGCCGAGTCGCTGGGCGCCGTCCCGCTCGCCGCCACCCCGTCGGGCAGCGTCGCCACCCTGGACGTCGACGACCTGGCGCCGGGCACCCACCAGATCACCGCCCGCTACGCCGGCGACACCGACTATCGCTCCAGCGAGGCGGAGGCCGTCGCGCACACGGTGATCCCGGGCACCGCTGTCGTGGCGACCACGACCACGCTGACCTCGAGCACCAACCCGTCGTCGTACGGGCAGGGCGTGACGTTCCGCGCCGCGGTGTCCGCCGAGGGCGAGGACCCCGTGGGCACCGTCCAGTTCTCGGTCGACGGCCAGGACCTCGGGGCCGCGGTGAGCGTCGAGGACGGCGTGGCGGTGAGCCCGCCGGTCGCCACGGCCGAGCCGGGCGACCACACGGTCATCGCGAGCTTCGAGCCGGCTCCGGGCTTCTCCGGCTCCGGCGACATCCTCACCCAGACGGTGACGACCGGCACCGCGGAGGTGTCCCTCGCGTCGTCGGCGCCCTCCTCCGGGCCCGGCGAGGGCGTCCGGTTCACCGCCGAGGTGACCTCCGACGGTGGGATCGCGCCCTCCGGCTTCGTCCAGTTCGCGGTCGACGGCCAGCCGCTCGGCGCCGCCGTCGCCCTCGTCGACGGCTCCGCGACCAGCCCCCAGGTCACGGACCTGACGCCCGGCGAGCACACCGTGTCGGTCCTCTACTCCGGCGACCTGCGCTACGGCGCGGGCACGGCGCAGCTGACCCAGACGGTCGTGCAGACGGCGACCACGACCGCGCTGCACGTCTCCCCGAGCGCCTCGACGTACGGCGACCCGGTGCTCCTGTCGGCCATCGTGACCCCGGCACCGGGCGGTCTGCCGCAGCCGACCGGACCGGTGACCTTCCTCGCCGACGGCGCCCCGATCGGGACCGTGTCGACCACGCCGATCACCGGTCCCAGCGACGGTGTGTCGACCGTGGCGCGGCTGACCGTCGCACTGCCGGCGGGCACCCATGTCGTGAAGGCCGTCTACGCCGGGAGCGCCCAGTTCCAGGGCAGCAGCTCGGCCACCGCCGATCTCATTGTCGAGAAGCGCGCGACGACGATCGTGGCCGCGCCGGCGGCGGTGAAGCTGCTGCCGCTCATGCTGCCGCTCGGCCAGCTCCGGGCGACGGTGACGGGCACCGGCAGCGGTCCCGTGGCCGGCGTCCCGGTGGAGTTCCGCGCGGGGGCCAAGCTGCTGTGCGTCGCGCCGACCAACGAGTCCGGCATCGCCGTGTGCAACGCGGGCTCGCAGATCCTCGCCCTCACCCTCGCGCTCGGCTACACGGCCACCTTCGCGGGTGACGCCAACCACCTCTCCTCCACGGCGCGCGGCGCCCTCCTGAAGTGAGGCCCGCTCCGATGAAAGGAACCTCTGTGCGGCGCATGATCGCGGCCCTCGCGGCCACCACCCTGGGTCTCGGGATCCCCGTCGTCCTGGCCTCCACGGCCGCGGCCGACATCACGGCGCCGGCCGACGGCGCCGTCCTGCGGGGCAACGCGACGCTCGCGTCCAGCGGTGTCGGTGACGGCACCCTGTGCGCGAACGCCACGAAGCCGAACGTCACGCTCCAGCTGATCAACAGCGGAGGAGGCGTGGTGTTCTCGCAGAAGCTGGAGGGGACGGGCGCCAAGTCCGTCACGATCGACACCCACGACTACCCCAACGGGGCCTACACGGTGCGCTCGATCGAGCAGAAGCGCTCGGGCTTCGCCTGGTGCAGCAACTCGACCAGCACGTTCAACCGGTCGGTGACCATCGACAACATCACCCAGCTGTCCTACTCCGGCGCGACCGAGGCGCCGCAGAACACCTCGGCGACCGTCCGAGCCACCCTGACCGACCCCCACCTGGGCTCGTCGGTGCTGCCCAACCGGACCGTGACGTTCTCGCTGTCGGACGGCACGTCGGTCAACGCCGTCACCAACGGCAGCGGCGTGGCCACCGCCTCTCTGCCGATCTCCGGGGGCCCGCGGACCGCGACGGTGACGGCCGCCTTCGCCGCGACGGCCTACTACAAGGGCTCGTCGGCCTCGACCCCGTTCGCCGTGCAGAAGAACTCGACGACGACCACGCTGGTGCAGCCCGCGGCGGTGGTCCACGGCGAGGCGGTGTCCTTCACCGCTCAGGTCGCCCGGGTCAACGGCACGAGCACGCCGACCGGCACGGTCCAGTTCACCGTCGACGGCGCCGACTTCGGCGCCCCGGTCGCGGTGTCCGGGGGTACGGCGACCTCCGCGTCGACCTCGACCCTCAGCACCGGCAGCCACACCATCGGCGCGCGCTACAGCGGCGACGCGAACCTGGTGGACAGCACGGCGACGACGAAGCAGCTGACCGTCGCCAAGGCGCCGACCAGCACCCACCTCACCAGCACCGGGTCCCCGACGGTCACCGGCGAGGCGGTCACCTTCACCGCGACCGTCGGCGTCGTCGCCCCCGGCGTGGGCGACCCGGCGGGCGGCGTCCAGTTCAACGTGGACGGTGACCCCTACGGCACCGCGGTGCCGCTGACCGGCGACACCGCCGAGCTCACCATCAGCAACCTGCCGCCCGGCAACCACACCGTGCAGGCGACCTACAACGGCAACGCCGACTTCGCCGCCAGCACGTCGGGCGACGTCACCCACGGCGTCAACCGCGCCGACACGACGGTCGTGCTCAGCACGTCGAACGCCGACGCGGTCGCCGGCGAGCCGCTCACCTTCACCGCGGACGTCGACGTGGTCGGCCCCGGCGCCGGCGAGCCGAGCGGCTCGGTGCGCTTCTTCGCCGACGGCGAGGCCATCGGGGACCCGGTGCCGCTCAACGGCGGCAACGCCGTCTCGGCGGCGGTCAAGCTGAGCGCAGGCGACCACGTGATCACCGTCGACTACGAGGGTGACGACCGGTTCGCCGGTGCCACCGACGCGCTCGACCAGGAGGTCGCGGCCGCCGCGACGACCACCGCGGTGGACGTCTCCCCGAGCCCGTCCGTCGTCGGCCAGCCGGTCACGATCCGCGCGACGGTCACCCCGGTCGCTCCGGCCACCGGGGAGCCGGAGGGCGTGGTCCAGTTCGAGATCGACGGTCAGCCCGGCCCCTTCGTCGACCTCGTCGACGGCGTCGCGGAGCTCTCCACCAGCACCCTGGCCCGCGGCAGCCACCAGGTCCGGGCCCGCTACCTCAGCGCCGACCCGGACTTCGTCACCAGCACCTCCTCCGCCGTGTCCCACACGGTGAACAAGGCGGCGACGAAGACCACCGTCGCCAGCAGCGCGCCGGTCGCGGTCTTCGGTCAGCCGGTCACCTTCACCGCCACCGTCGCGGTGCTCGCGCCGGGCGCGGGATCCGCCTCGGGCACCGTCACCTTCACCGACGGCGACACGGTGCTCGGCACGGCGCCGGTCGGGTCCGGCACGGGCGGGGTCGCGTCGATCACGGTCGACTCGCTCACCGTCGGCCAGCACGCGGTCGTCGCGACCTACGACGGCGACGAGAGCTTCTCGTCCAGCTTCGGCTCGGTCGCCCAGAAGGTGCAGCGGGCGCAGACCTCGACCGTGGTGACGTCGACGGCCAACCCGTCGCAGCCCGGTGCCGCCGTCCGGTTCACCGCGACCGTCAGCCCGGTCGCCCCGGGCGCCGGTGAGCCCGGGGGCACGGTGCAGTTCAAGGTCAACGGGGCCGCCCTGGGCGCTCCGGTGGCGCTCGACGACGGCACCGCCACCAGCGCCGACTTCTCCGACCTGGCCCCCGGCACCTACCGGATCTCGGCGGTCTACAGCGGTGAGCCGCGGTTCGTCGGGAGCACCGGCCTGCTCGACCAGGGCAACGGCCAGGTCGTGGGCAAGGCCGGCACGTCGACCGAGCTCGCCTCCGACGACGCCGAGGCGGACCACGGCCAGGCCGTGACCTTCACCGCCACGGTCCGCGCGGTCGCCCCGGCCACGGGCCGGCCGACGGGCGTCGTCCAGTTCTGGGCGGGCAGCACGCTGCTCGGCGCCGCGAGCCTGACCCCCGCCGCCGCGGCCGACACCAGCACGGCGTCGTACTCGACGGCGTCGCTGGCGGCCGGCACGCACGAGGTCCGCGCCACCTACACCGGCAGCGTGACCTTCGAGGGCTCGACGGGGACGACCGCCCAGGTGGTGTCGTCCGGCGTGACCGTGACCGGCCTCGCGTCCAGCGCCAACCCCTCGTCGTACGGCGAGCGGGTGACGCTGACCGCGACGGTGACCGACGCGACGCCGACCTCCGGGAAGCCCACCGGCACGGTGACCTTCCGGTCCGGCGACGACGTGCTCGGCACCGCGACGCTGGCGACGGTCGACGGCGTCCAGCAGGCGACCCTCGACGTCGACGGGCTGGCCACCGGGAGCCACGCCCTCACGGCGTCGTACTCCGGGAGCGCCTCGCGGGCCGCCAGCACCTCGGCCGAGCTGACCCAGGTCGTCGACCGGGCCGTGGCGCGGCTCGACGACCTGCGCACGACCGTCGTCCTGGGCGCCGTACGCGACGTCTACGCGACGCTCAACGACGCGCAGGGCCGGCCGCTCGCCGGTCAGCCGCTGGTCTTCCGCACCGCGGCCTCGCTGCCCGGCGGCGACGGTCAGCGGCTCATCTGCGAGACGGTCACCGATGCGGACGGCGTGGGCCACTGCTCGGTCGACCCGCGGTGGCGGTCGCTGGTGACGTCGAGCGGGTTCGACGTGTTCTACGCCGGCGGCGAGAACCACCTGCCGACCTCCGACCACGGCGGCCGGTAGCCGAGCGCGCGGGTCGACAACCGAGGGGCGGGTCCGGGTGGACCCGCCCCTCGTGGCGTCTCCGGCTACCCCCGGTCGGGGCCGATCTCGACGGTCCCGAGCATCTGCTCGATGAGCTGGTCGCCGTCCGGCACCCCGGGGGGCACCACGAACTCGACGGCGAAGAAGCGCCCGTCGACCACCCCGCCCAGGACATAGCGGTGGCCCTCGTCGGTGCGCGCCTCGAGCACGAAGCAGGTCGTCCCGTCGACGACCCGGTCGGCCACCCGGGTCGGCGCGAGCGGGGTGCCGGCCAGCGAGCGCTCGTAGGAGACGGCCTTGTCCTCGGTGTCCAGGCCCGGCCCCGCGATGATGTCGGTGACGGTGGCGTTGAGGATGCCGGCCCCGTCGACGAGGAGGGCCCCGGTGACCGTCGTGCCGAAGCGGTTGACCTTCCAGTCCGGCGACGCCGTGAGCCGCATCCGCACGGACTCCACGCCGATCTCGGTCCCCGTCGCGGGCGCCACCGAGGGCGCCACCGAGGGCGCCACCGAGGGCGCGGCCGGAGTCGGCGATCCCGCGTCGGTCGCCGTCGTGGCGGCCGTCGCCGGGTCGGCCCCGGGGCCACGCGACTGGTCGTCGGAGCAGGCGGACAGCGTGAGCAGCAGCAGGCCGGCCACCGCCGGACCCACGACCCGAGAGATCATCCGACCATCCTCTCCACACCCCAGCGGACGCACCGAGGCTAGCAACCTGCGATGGTGCCGTTTGCCTCGGCGATCGGGTGGGTAGCCCCCTCATGTCGCCAGTCCCTCGGGAACCTCAAAGGAACGCGCATGACCATCGGACCGCTCCCCATCATCCCCCCGATCTTCCCGTCCCTGTTCAACCCGGCGTTCCTGGCGGGGCTGAAGGATCTCGAGCTGCGGATCATCGAGGCTCAGGTGGAGTCCGTCTACAAGACGCTCGACGAGCAGATCACGGCCATCCAGGACCTGAAGTTCACCGGTCAGGCCGCGATCCCCGCCGGCTCCTTCGGCCAGGGCATCGAGTCCAACCGGCTCGCCCAGGAGCACGCCCGAGCCCACGGGGTGATCGTCGACTCGCTCGTGGAGCTGCGCGAGGACCTCGGCGTCTTCCAGGCGGCGATCCTGGCCGCCAAGGGCGTCATCACCGAGGCCGACGAGCAGGCCGAGGCCGACCTGCGGCTGGCCCTGAACCGCACCGTCGGCCTCGATCTCGGCACCGACAACGACGAGGACGGTGGTCTGTGATGGCCGGCGAGCACCTCAAGGACCTGCTCCGCCGCACGACGGGCATGTCCAGCGACGACGTGACGACCGCGCAGGGCTCGTGGGCCGCGACGACCACGGCGCTGGGGACGATCTACGACGCGCTCGACACCGCGAGCAAGGCGATCCCGGCCGGCATCGGCGGCCCCGAGACCCGCGACGCGGCGAAGACCGCCTTCACCCAGGCGGCCGCCAAGATCGGCAAGCGGCGCGACCAGATGAACGAGGTCTCGACCGCCCTCAGCGCCGCCGCGACCGCCATGTCCGAGGCGGAGAAGGCCGCGCAGGGGGCACCCGACGCTCCCCCGGCGACCGCGCCGAGCGTTCCCGAGATGACCGGCGACATCGACAAGGACGCCGAGGCCATGGCCAAGTACGCCGACAAGGTCTCGACCTACAACGGCAAGGTCTCCACCTACGGTGACGCCGACGAGAAGGCCCGCGAGAAGATCCAGACCCTGCTCACCCGCTACGACGAGGCCTACACCGCGCTGCAGAAGATCGAGGGCCAGCCGAAGAAGCCCGGCGAGAACGACGACAAGGGGCCCGGTGGCCCCGGCATCCCGCACGTGCCGCTGATCCCGGGCCCCAACGGCACCATGCCCGGCCACTGGGTCGGCACCAGCCCGCTGCCCGCCGGCAGCGACATCGACTTCCCGGACCCGACCGACGTGGGCGGTATCGGCGACGGCGGCGGCGTCGGCGGCGTCCACCCCGTCGCCGCTCCCCCGATCGTGCACACGCTCAACCCGGACCTGCCGCCCCTCGACTACGACCCGGAGATCGGCAGCGGCGGCGGACCGAACCTCGGCCAGGTCGGGCCCGCCGTCCTCGGTGGCGGCCTCGCGGCCGGCGCCTTCGGCGCGCCGGGCCTGATCCGCGGGCTCAAGGGCCTCGTCGGCGGCCGCGGCCTCAGCGGCAGCAGCGTCGGCTCGATCGGCGCCAGCGCCCGCACCGGCGGTCCCGGTGCCCTCGGTCGGGGCGCGGTCGGCGGCCCCGGCGCGGCCGGCAGTCCGGTCAGCCGGGCCGGCGGTCGGGGCAGCGGTGCCGCGGGCCGGACCGGCCGCGGAGGCGCGGGCGGGCGGGGCGGCGTCGCCGGAGCGGCCGGCGGCCGGGGCCGGCGGCGCGATCAGCGCGAGGGCGAGGACCGGGACCTGTTCGACGACGGACAGGACTGGGTCGACGACGAGGGCGCCGCGCCCGGCGTCCTCGACTGAGCACCGGGCCACTGGTCGGGCACGGCCGCGCCGCGGCGCGACCAGCGGGTCACCCGGCGTCGGGGTCGACGACCGCGGAGCCGACCGCCCGCACCGTCGGCGCCTCGGGTGCTCCTGGCAGGCGCAGCGGCAGGTCGACGGGAGCGGTGAGCTCGACGACCAGCCGGTCACCGTCCACGCGTACCGTCGCCCGGATCCCAGGGTGGTCGAGCGCCGCCCGGGTGTCGTGGAGGTACGCGCGGACGGCCGCCTCCGCCTCCGCGCGCGAGATCGCGAGGTGGCCGGTGGCCAGCCCACCGTCGTACGCGTCGGCACCCTGCGCTCCGGCGTCCGCTCCCTGGAGCGCGGCGCCGTCCGCGAGGGCGTCGAGGCGCTGCCGGACGAGGTAGGCCGCGCTGGCATCGACGACGACCGCCACGAGGAGCAGCACGATCGCGGCGAAGGCGAGGACGAGCGGCATCGAGCTGCCGCGGCCGGCGCGGCTCACCGGACCTCGCCCGTCTCCCGGTAGCGACCGATCGGGACGGTCGTCTGGGCGTCGAGCGCGAAGCGCGGTCGGCCGACGCCGAACAGATCGGGCAGCAGGGGCAGCGCGACCGCGGAGGCCACCCGCACGGTGATGACCGAGGTGCCGGCGTGACAGTTGCGCGGGTACGGCGAGCAGGTGATCACGACCTCGACCGGGACGTCGTCCAGGCCCTGGTCGGCGAGCGCCTGCCGCGCGACCGCCCGGGCCCGCCGCTCGCCGGCCACGTCGTCCGGCGCGAGCGCGTAGGCGCGGGCCGCCGCACGGGCGGCGCCACTCACCCCGAACGAGCCGCGCTGGACCTCGAACACCGAGAGCACGATCCACAGCAGCGGCAGCAGGAGCACGATGCCCAGCCACATCACCTCGACGAGGCCGCTCCCCCGCTGTCCGTCCCCGCGTCGGTGCCCCCGTCCGGTCGCCCGCCGCGGCGTCGTCACCGCGGGTCCTCCTCGACGGCGCGGCCGGTGACCGTGACCGCGACGGCGGGCCCGCCGATCCCGAGCGCGGGCACCTCGGCCCGCACCACGATCTCGATGCCGGGCGCGCCCTCGACCAGCACGCGGCGCACCACCACGTCCTGCGCGAACCGGCCGGCCAGCGCGTCGGCGATCTGGGCCCGGGTCCGGGCCACGCCGTCGCCGGGGCCGCGGTCCGCCGTCGCGGCCAGCCGGGCCCCTTCGGACGCGGCCGCCGCGAGCGTCGCCCGCACGTGCAGGACCAGGGCGACCTGGACCAGGCCGAGGACGAGCGGCACCAGCACGAGCGTGACGAGGGTGAAGTCGACCAGAGCCGACCCGCGTTCCGCGGCGCGTCGCGGCCCCGGGGGCCGGCCGGGTCGCAGGGGCCGAGGTGTCACCGCACGGAGTCGAGTGCCGACTGCAGGATGCCGACCAGCTGCGGCTGCGCGATGCCCCACAGGGCCACGCCGATGGAGATGGTCATGATCGTGATCAGCACCCAGCCGGGCACGTCGCCCCGCTGGTCGTGCCGGCGCCGGCGCGCTCCTCGATGATGCACGGTGGTTCCTTCCCGAGATTTCCGTGGCGGTCGGTAGCAGGTCAGGTGCTGAGGGACAGCCCGACGAGGCCGGGCCAGAAGGCGAACAGGACGGTCGTGGGCAGGATGAGGAAGACCACCGGCAGCATCATGGCGATCTCCTTGCGGGAGGCCTGCTCGATGAGCTGGCGCCGTCCGGCCTCGCGGACGTCGGCGGCCTGGGCGTGCAGCACGTCGGCCAACGGGGTGCCGCGCTCGATCGCGACGGCGACGCCGTGGGCGAAGCGGGCCACGACGGACAGGCCCGTGGTCGCGGCGAGGCCGTCGAAGGCCTCCGCGACCGGTTCGCCCGTGCGGATCCGGGCCAGGACCTCGCCGAGCTCGTGCGCCAGCTCGCCGCCGCTGCGCCGCACGACCCGGTCCAGGGCTCCCACCGGCGACTCGCCCGCCGCGACGCTCAGCGCGAGGAGCTCGGCGATCGCGGGGAACTCGGCCAGCATCGCCGCCTCCCGCCGGCGCACCTGCGCGCTGAGCCGGTTGTCGCGCACCAGCACCCCGCACACGAACGCACCGATGCACGCCACCAGCAGGGGCAACGGGTCGGCCGGCTGCGTCCAGGTGCGCAGCACGCCGTAGGCGGCGGCGATCGCGAAGCCCACCAGCCCCCACTGCACCTGCTGCACGCGGAACTCGTGGAGGGTGAGCGGGCTGCCGACCCGCACCAGCCGGCGGCGCACCGAGCCGGCGCCGCCGACCACGCGCTCGACCGCGTCGGCGGCCCGGCGCAGGACGGGGCCGAACACCACCGCGGCCGTGCTGCGGGCACCGGCCGGCGCCGTCGTACGCCGGGCGGGGGCGAGGTCGCGGACGTACGGCAGCACGCGATCCTCCAGGCGCGGGCGGCGGATGGCCACCACCCGGGTCGCGACGAGGGCGAGACCCAGCGCGGCGGCGAGGCCGAGGAGGGCGCCGGAGACGGCCGGGCTCATCGCCGGGGGTCCCGGTCGGGATCTCCGGTGCGCCCGACGCCGGCGAGGATCCGCCGTTCGGCGGGCAGCCGGCCGAGGCGCGTCATCAGCCGGTAGGCGACCGCGCAGGTCGCCGCGCCGACCACCAGCACGACGACGCCGGCGGGCGACTGGTAGCGCTCGATCACGGTCGGCTGGGTCGACATGACGAGCAGCACGATCCAGGGCGCCGCGACCGCGACGCGGGCGCCGTTGACCGCCCAGGACTGGCGGGCCTCGAGCTCGGCGCGGGTGCGCAGGTCGTCGCGCAGGTAGCCCGACAGGTTGCGCAGCAGGCGGCCGAGCTCGCCGCCGCCGACCTCGCGCGCGATCCGCAGCCCCTCGACGACGCGGTCGCCCACCGGGTCGGCGAGGCGCTCCTTGAGCCGGTCGAGGCAGTCGCCGAACCGGCCCGACACCTGGTAGTCGAGGGCGAAGGCGTCGAAGGCCGGGCGCAGCGGGTCGGGGCCGCGCACGGCGAGCGCCGCGACCGCGTCCGGCAGCGACATCCCGGCCCGCACGGCGGAGGCGAGGTCGTCCACGGCCTCCGGCCAGACCTGCGCGAACTCCTGGCGCCGGCGCCGTGCCCGGCCGGCGAGGGCCGCCCAGGGCAGATAGCAGGCGCCCGTCGCGAAGACCACCGCGATGGGCGTCGTACGGGTGATGCCGAGGACGATCACGAAGCCGGCCAGCCCCGCGCCGAGCGACAGCAGCACCAGGGAGCGGGGCGCGACCTCGGGGATCCCGGCCTCGGCGAGGAGTCGCCGCGCTCGGCCGGCTCCGTCGGCGGCCCGCTCCTCGCGCGGCCACCGCAACGCCGCCCAGACGAGCAGGCTGCCGAGCCCGAACCCCAGCCCGACCAGCGCACCCATCGCTCAGCCCGCCTCGTTGAGCAGCCCGACGATGTCGATGCCGAGCCGCTCGAACCGCTCGAGCCGCGGCGGCAGCCCGATCCCCCGCCGCAGTGCCCCGTCGCGCCACTCGAACACCGGCTCCGTCTCGATCACGTCGCCCTCCATCCGCCCCGGCACGGCGACGATCTCGGTCACCCGCCGGGCGCCGCGCGGGTCGAGGGCCAACTGGACCACGAGATCGACCGAGGCCGCGACCGTCGGGACGACGAAGCGCGCCGAGATGTTCTCGCCCGCCAGGAGCGGGAGCGTGCAGGCCTTCGTCAGCGCCTCGCGGGCGCTGTTGGCATGCAGGGTGCACATCCCCGGCAGGCCGGCGTTGAGCGCCAGCAGCAGGTCGAGGCACTCCTCGGCCCGCACCTCGCCGACGATCAGGCGCGACGGCCGCATCCGCAGCGACTCCTTGACCAGATCGCGCAACCGGATCTCGCCCGTCCCCTCCAACCCCGCCTGGCGGGTCTGCAACGCCACCCAGTCGGGATGGGGGAAGCGGATCTCGAACACCTCCTCGGCCGAGATCACCCGCTCACCACCGGGGATCGCGGCCGCCAGGCAGTTGAGCAGGGTCGTCTTCCCCGCCTGGGTCCCCCCGGTCACCAACAGGTTCAGACCGGCCCGCACCGACGCGTCCAGGAAGCGCGCCGCCTGCGGAGTCAGCGTGCCGAGCTCGACCAGCTCCGCGAGGTCCGAGGCCCGCACCACGAACTTGCGGATGTTGACCGCCGAGAACCCGCGGGCCACCCCCTGCAGCACCACGTGCAGACGGTGGCCCGCCGGCAGCATGGCGTCGACGAAGGGCCGGCTCAGGTCGATGCGCCGACCGGTCGACTTCAGCATCCGCTCCACCAGCTCGGCCACCTGCGCCTCGGTGAGCACCAGGTTGGTCAGCTCGTGGCGCCCGTGCCGCGCGACGAACACCCGGTCGGGACTGTTGATCCACACCTCCTCGACCGTCGGGTCGTCGAGGAAGGGCTGCAGCGGGCCGAAGCCCGCCACCCGCGCCACCAGCTCGGCCACCAGCCCGTCGGGGTCCGCGACCGGCGCCACCACGCCGGTCAGGCTGCGCTCGTCGTGCTCGCGCACCAGAGCGGTCGCGAGGCGGCGTACGGCGGGCACGTCGCGCTGCGGGTCGATCCCCTCGCGGCGGACGACGGCACGCAGGTCCTCGTCGAGACGCACCACGACGTCGTCGGACGCCGGCGCGACCACGACCGGTGGCTGCAGCAGGGCCATGTCGACTCCCCGAGATAGGACGGCACTGGCTGCCAGCACCGTAGGTCACCGTCGTCGGAATCGGAAGGGTGAATTCTCGGCCTGTGGAAATCCCCGACGGCACATCAGCGTGATACGTAGCGCGCCGATGGAAGGGCACTGGTCGCGAGAAATCACGAAAAACAGTCCGATCACCGCGCTCGACTCCGGCGGATATCAAAGAAATGCTCGATCCCCAGGCACCTCACTCGCGGCGCGGGCATCATGACCACGTGCCGGAGCTGTTCGCATGGCGATTCACGCGTGGTCGCATCCAGATCTACTCGTCGCGAGACGATGTCGCCGAAATAGGTGAGGCGATACGTCCACGGACGCTCGACTCCGAAGTCGTACCAGGCGTGCTCCCCCGGGGAGCTCGGGCCGAGCGGGCGCTCCCGGCGCCGGCGGCGGTGCGATGAGGAGCGACGACGGAGGCGAGCTGGAGTCGCTCCTTCTCGACTACGAGCAGGCCCGCGAGGACGAGAGGCAGTTCCAGACGATCCAGGCATCGGTGATCGCCCTGGCGATGACGGCACTGTCGATCCTGGGCGCGATCGTCTTCGCGATCGAGGAGGGCACCGACATTCCGAAGCCCGTCATCGCGATCGCCCCGATGATCGTTCTCGTCCCGCTCGTGATGATCCATCACGGCGGCGCGATGGCGATTATGCGTTCCTTCTACATGCGGGCCCTGGAGCGGACGATTCGCCAGCGGGTCGGATTCACGGGCTCCGACCTCGACGCCTACCCGGGCCTTCGCCCGATCTCGTACACCGAGCTTTCGATGGCGATCGAGTCACTGGGCACCGGCAGCGTCCGAGCGAAGTTCAGCTCGACTCATGCGATCGTCGCCATCGTCTATCCGACCGTTCTCATCGTGTTCGGCGGCCTTGCCGGCTACTTCGTCGTGGCGGTCGGGTCGACGCCCTGGCGCATGGTCATGGTGCCGTTCTACAGCGTGGCCTCGATCCTGCTCCTCGTCGGCACGATCCGGCTCAACCTTAGGGGACGCGAGAACTTCGAGCAGTACGTCGACATCCTGGGCCGGCGACTCGCGACGACGCTGCGCCGACAGCCGAGACCGTCGCCGGACGACTCGAAGCAACGGTCCGCGACCAGCTACTTCCTGCTGCCCCGGCCCGATGACACCGTGAAAGGCGTCTTCGTCGCGGCGGGCGTGCTCGCCGCGGTGCTCCACCGAGCCGAGGCTGCGTCACCCGACCGGTACGACCTGATCCAGCTCGGCGTGCTGTGGATCGTCGTCGAGTACCTGGTCTACCAGGCTCGCTACCAGTGGAACGACATCGTCGGCCGACGGGAGGATGCGGCAGCTCCGTCTGCCGTCGGACGCGGCCGCCTTCCGGACTTCCCGGGCAATCAGCACGTCTCCTGGGTCGTCATCGTCATTCGCCTCTACCTGGCGGCAGTCCTTCTCAACGTGCCCTGGCACGACGGAACGTGGGGCCTCAGTCTCACCCGAGGGTTCTGGTCCGCTCTGTGTCTCTACCTGGCGGTCGCGATCGCGTACGAGGCCATCCGGTGGTGGCTGCGCTCGACCGGCACGTGCACCCCGGTGCAGATGGGCGCGTTGTTCGCGGTCGTCGGCCTCGGCTATCCCGCGCGGTTCTACGTCGGCTGGTCCGTCGTCGAGAGCTCGACGACATCGGCGACCTGGCTGATGATGCTCGCCCTCTGGGGGCTCGGCGTCTCCTTCGTCGCGCTGACCTGGGCACTCGAGGGCGCCGGCTACTTCTACGCCGACGGGGACGGGCTCGCGGCCAGGCGGAGCGACCAGGACCTGGCGGCCAAGCCGCACCTCGAGGCGGTCCTCGGATCCGCGGGCTGGCAGGTCCCCTCCACCGAGGTCGACGCCGAGGAAGCGCGGCGACGCCGGCTCATCCCGGGGAACGAGTTCAGGATCCTGCCGTCGGCGCCCCCTCACCTCGCCCCCTGGCATCTGGGCATGGCGCTGTGGTTCCTGGCCGCCGGCCCGATCGCGGGGCGGCTCGCGGGGATCAGCGAGTCCTCCGACTGGGCGCTGATCCTCGCCTCTGTCGCGGCTGCGACGATCGCCGCGATTCCGACCTCGGGGGCGTTCACGAGACACGCCCTGGCAGCGGGCGCGATCGTCGTTCTCGTCGGCTACGCAACCTGGGCGGTCGCCGAGCGGCCGGACGGTCTCACCTGGCTGCGGTCGCTCGTCGTCGTCCTGGTGGCGCTGGTCCCCGCGCTGGTCTACGGGTCCTTCCACGGTCTCACCTACGCCAGGAGTCGCGAGCTGGCGAAGGGCATCGTCGCTCAGCTCCAGCGGACCGCGGTCGCGGTCTACGCGTTCATCAGCGGTGACCCGCGACCACCGAAGACCGCAGCGGCCACCGGGCCCGACACCGTACGGCGTCGGGCCCGGTCATCGGCGTAAGGCGCTAGCCCTTCGCGGCGGCGGTCGCCTGGGCGAGCGCGGCCTTCTGCTTCTTCAGCTTCTTCTTGAGCTTCTTCAGCTTCGCGGCCAGCCGCTTCGCCTTGGCGACCTGCTTCGCCTTCGTGGCGGCCTTGGCCTTGGCCTTGACGGCGGCGACCTTCTTCTTCGTCGCCGCCACCTTGGCCGCGGCCTGGGCGAGGGCCTGCTCGGCGGCCGTCGGCGGCGTCACGGCCGGCGGGGTGACCACCGGGGGCGTGACGGCCGGCACGGCGAAGTCGGCCCGCAGGTGGCCCTGGCGCAGGGAGAAGCCGTCGGTGTCGCCGTCGTCGGTCCAGACGACCTCGACCAGGCCGTCGGCCGCGGTGCGCAGCGGCTTGATCGCCATGCCCTCGTTGTTGAGGTTGGGCATCCCGGCCGGGCGGGCGAGCGAGTGCGCGACCGCGAAGTCTCCGTCCTCGACCTTCAGCAGGTTCGCGACCCCGCCGCAGCTGTCGTCGCACACGGCCCACAGCGCCTTCCGGTCGGCGTCGTAGGCGATGTCCATGGCGAACGGGAAGCCGGAGGACTCCACCTTGACCTCGACCGGCTCCGCATCGGGGGCGAGCGAGAAGAAGTGCAGGTCGCCGGTGGCCTCGACCGCGGTGACGAACAGACCCGGGGTCGGGTGGGTCTCGGCGGCGTACGCGGCGCCGCCGACCTTCCAGCCGGCGTCGACCAGGAAGCTGTCGGGCACGTAGGTGATGCCCTCGAGGCCGAGGTTCGTGCCGGTCGTGACGAAGGAGTTGACGTCCCACTCGTCGGCGGCGGTCAGGTCGGTCGTGGCCGCGGTGACACCGGAGACGTCGTAGCGCTCGATCTTGTTGGCGGAGACGCCGCTGTTGTCGTTGTCGCGCTCGGAGGTGACGTAGATCGAGCCGTCCGGGCCCACGGTCACGCCCTCGGAGTCCACCGCACCGGTGCCGGAGGCGAAGTGGAGCCGCTTGCCGCCGTCCCAGCCGTCGACGGCGACATAGGTGCCCCCGACCTTGCGCATCTTGTGCAGGGTGTTCTTGTTCTGCACGACCCACAGGATGCTCGGGTCGGTCGGGTCGAAGGCCGCGCCGGAGACGTCGCCCTCGCCGTTGCCGTCACCGTCGCCGAAGCCGTTGACCTCGTCGACGGTGGTGACCTCGGCCGGTCCGGGCCAGGTCTCGGTGGTGATGCCGGGGCAGGCGCTGGCCGCGCCCCAGGTCGCGGTGGGGGTCTCGACGTAGGAGACGTCGCCGAAGACCTCGCACCGGCTGTACGACGCGATGCCGTCCTCGTACCACGTGTGCGCGACCACGGCGGCGTGGTCGCCGGCGCGACGCAGGGTGAGCGCGTCCTGGCTGTCGAGGCCGACGACGCCCGTGGCGACGTAGAACGCCCCGGGAGCCAGGGTCGTGGCGGCCGGGACGGTGTGGACGACGGTGGCCGCGGAGTCGAGCAGCTGCCAGCCGGCGATGTCGACGGCGACGCTGCCCGTGTTGAGCAGCTCCACCACGCCGCTGACGTTGGAGATCTCGTTGACGACCACCGGGCTGTCCAGGCGGCGGGACTTGGTCGGCTCGGAGGGGCTGTTGTCCCGGCCGAAGGTCGACGTGGTGACGCGCCAGAACTCGTCCGAGCCGTCCGGGAGCGCCGCGAAGGCGACGGCGTCGGAGTCGTAGTTGTCCGAGACCCCGCCGTCGCCGTCGCCGTACGCCTGCTCGTCGACCAGCCGCCGGGCGGCCGGGTCGGCGCCCGGTCCGTAGACCTTGACGGCGTCGCCCTCGCCAGACAGACCCTTCTTCGAGCTGAACGCCACGTAGCCGCCGGCCGGGACGACCATGTCGGTCGCCGGCACCCAGGTGGTGCCGTCCCAGACCCTGAGGTCGGCGACGGTCAGCCGGCCGGCGCCGGACGCGGCCCCGCTGTCGACCTGGTACCAGCCCTCGATGCTGACCGGGCTGGTGCCGGTGTTGACCAGCTCGACCGCGTCGCCGAAGCCGGGGTTGCCCTCGTCGTCGGCGTTGAGCGAGGAGATCTCGTTGATCTCGATGTCGTCCCAGTTCGGGTCGAGGTCCGGAACCTCCGCGCCACCCCCGAAGGAGTTGGCGGCACCCGGGGTGGCGGCCGCCGACAGCTTCCACAGGCCGACGCCCGGGGCGGTGCGCGCCCACGACGGCGACGCGTGGCGGGTCGTCACGCCGTCGGCCTCGTAGCCGACCCACGTGGTGTCGACCAGGGTGCCCTCGTCGTTGCTGAGATAGACGTGGTCGAGCTTGTTCAGGCCGTAGCCGCCGGCGGCGTAGGTGAAGCCGTCGACCGGCACCGCGGGCTCGGTCTCGACCACGAGATAGCCACCGGCCGGGATCACCGCGGTGGCGCCGCCCAGGGTGATCTCGTCACCCGCGTTCATCGTGCCCTCGCCGTCCGCGAGCGTCCATCCGGTCAGGTCGACCGGTGCCGGGCCGAAGTTGCGGATCTCGACGAAGTCGGCGCCGTCAGAGAAGTACTCGCTGATCGACACGCCGGCGTCCGCCGCCGGCAGGGCGTTGGATCCGCCGGGCGTCGCCGCCGCCGACTGGGCGAAGGCACCGGTGCCGTCGGTCGTGCGCGCGTAGCTCGGCGCGGCGTGCGTGTCGGCCGGAAGGTCGACGTACGCGTCGATGACCGTGGCCTGGTCCGGGCTCAGCAGGTGCACCTCGTCGGACTTGCCGAGGCCGAAGCCGTTCGGGTACGACGGGTCGTCGGTGAAGATCACCGCGTAGCCGCCCGCCGGGAGCACCCCGTCGAGGACGATGTCGTCGCCGCCGGCGATGCCCTTGTCGTCGGTCAGGTGATAGCCGGTCAGGTCGACGTTGGCGGCGCCCTTGTTGTAGACCTCGATGAAGTCGCCGCCGGCGAAGCCGTTGGTGCTGAACTCGTTGATCACGACGGCTCCGAGTGCGCCAGCGGGGTCAGCGGCGCTGGCGGGAGCAGCGACGGCGAAGAAGGACAGGCCGGAGAGGCCGAGGGCGCCGGCGGCGGCTGCCGCGACGGCGCGAGAGGTGGATTTCACGACAGGTGTTTCCTCGGGTGCATGAGACGGGTCGACAAGACCCAACGTCCCGGCACCGGGAGAACGGCCGGTGAACCACGACCGACGGCCGCCCGACGGCGGGCCGACCAGACGAGGTCAGTTGAGGATCACGAGCACGCCCGCCGCGCCGGCCCGCCCTGCCGCCGCGAGCGGCGGCAGGGCGGGCACGGCGGGGGTCAGCGCGCCTCGCGCCGGGCGGCCTGGCGCCGCATCTCCGCCTTCGCGAGGGCGTTCTTGTGGACCTCGTCGGGACCGTCGGCGAAGCGCAGGGTCCGGATGCCGGCGTACATGTTGGCGAGCGGGAAGTCCTGGGAGAGACCGCCGGCGCCGTGGACCTGGATCGCCTTGTCGAGGATCCACTGCACGGTCTCGGGGGTCGCGATCTTGATCGCCTGGATCTCGGTGTGGGCACCCTTGTTGCCGACGGTGTCCATCAGCCACGCGGTCTTGAGGACCAGCAGGCGCAGCTGCTCGAGCTTGACCCGCGACTCGGCGATCCAGCCGCGGACCATCCCCTGGTCGGCGATCGGCCGGCCGAACGCGACGCGGGACTCGGCGCGCTCGCACATCATCTCGATGGCGCGCTCGGCGATGCCGATCGAGCGCATGCAGTGGTGGATCCGACCGGGGCCGAGGCGGGCCTGCGCGACGCCGAAGCCGCCGCCCTCCTCGCCGATGAGGTTCGCCGCGGGGACGCGGACGTCGGTGAAGCGGAGCTCGGCGTGACCGCCGTGCTCGTGGTCGTCGTAGCCCATGACGTGCATCCCGCGCACGACCTCGAGACCCGGGGTGTCGCGTGGCACGAGGATCATCGACTGCTGGCGGTGCCGGTCCGCGGTGGGGTCGGTCTTGCCCATGACGATGAAGATCTTGCAGTTGGGGTTCATGGCGCCGGTGATCCACCACTTGCGGCCGTTGAGCACGTACTCGTCGCCGTCGCGAACGATCTCCATGCTGATATTGGTGGCGTCGGAGGACGCGACGTCGGGCTCGGTCATCGCGAACGCCGAGCGGATGTCGCCGTTGAGCAGCGGCTCGAGCCACTGCTCCTTCTGGGCGTCGGTGCCGAAGAGGTGCAGCACCTCCATGTTGCCGGTGTCCGGGGCCGCGCAGTTCATGGCGGCGGGCGCGAGGTGGCCACTGCGTCCGGAGATCTCCGCCAGCGCGGCGTACTGGACGTTGGTCAGGCCGGCCCCCTCGACGCCGGGGTGCTCACCGGGGAGGAAGAGGTTCCACAGGCCGCGCTTGCGGGCCTCGGCCCGCAGCTCCTGGAGGATCGGCGTGGAGTCCCAGGCCCACGGGTCGTCGAGCCGGGCCAGCTGCTCGTCGAAGACCGACTCGGCGGGGTGCACGAACTCGTCCATGAAGGCGAGCATCGTGGCCCGCAGCTCCTCGGTGCGGGCGTCGAATCCGAAGTCCATCAGTTCTTCCTCCAGGAGTGTGCGTTCAGTGCGGTGAGGCCGGCGTCGAGCAGCGGGTGGATCGCCGCGCCGATGTCGTCGAAGCCCTCCCCGACCGTCTGGCCGGCGAGGAAGCGGTAGTGGATGCCCTCGAGGATCGCGGCCAGCTTGAAGGCCGCCAGCCCGAGATACCAGCCGAAGTCGGACAGATCGCGCTCGCTCGCCGCAGCGTAGCGGGCGACGATCTCCTCCTCGCTGAGGAAGCCCGGGGCCGTCGAGGCGTCCGCGACGGCGTCGCCGATCGTCTCGGCCAGCCGGTGGTAGGTGAGCATCAGCGCGAGGTCCGTGAGCGGGTCGCCGAGGGTCGCCATCTCCCAGTCGAGGACGGCGGTGGCGCGGTCGGAGCCGTCCGCTCCGGGAGCCGCTCCGGGACCGCTGTCGATGAGGACGTTGTCGAGGCGGAAGTCGCCGTGCACGATCCCGGTCGCCGAGCCGGTCGGCACCGACGCGGCGAGCAGGCGGTGCAGCTCGTCCGCGGCGGGCAGGTCGCGGGAGTGGGAGGCGTCGAGCTGCTTCCTCCAGCGCGCGACCTGGCGGCCGAGGAAGCCCTCGGGCCGGCCGAAGTCGCCGAGCCCCACCGCGTCCGGGGGGACGGCGTGGAGGGCGGCGAGCGTGTCGACGAGTCGCTCGGAGATCGCGCGGACCCGGGGGGCGCCGAGGCCGGCGAGCTCCGTGGCCCGGCGGTATGGCGTACCGGCGCAGCGCTCCATCACGTAGAACTCCGAGCCGATCACCCCCGGATCGGCACAGAACGCATAGGTCCGCGGCACGGGGACGTCGGTGTCCTGCAGTGCCGACATGACGCGGTACTCCCGGCCCATGTCGTGGGCGGTCGCGAGCACGTGGCCCAGCGGAGGCCGGCGCACGATCCACTCCGCGCTGCCGTCGGAGACCGCGAAGGTCAGGTTGGACTTGCCGCCGGCGATCAGCTCGGCGCTCAGCACCGACCCGGCGCCGGGGACCGCCGCAGCCAGCCAGCTGCCGAGCGCGTCGAGGTCGAGGCCCGGCGGGTTCGTCCGGCCGCTCACTCGACGCCTCCGGTGAGGGTGACGCCGCCGTCGACGACGACGGTCTGGCCGGTCAGCCACGCGGCGTCGGCGGAGAGCAGGAACGCCACGACGCTGCCGATGTCGTCGGGCTCGCCGAGCCGCTTGAGGGGGTACTGCGCGGCGACCTCGGCCTCGCGGCCCTCGTAGAGCGCGGTCGCGAACCTCGTCTTGACCACCGCCGGCGCGACGGCGTTGACCCGGATGCCCGGGCCGAGCTCGACGGCGAGCAGCTCGGTCATCGAGATGAGCATCGCCTTGCTGGCGCCGTACATGCCGATGCCGGGTGCGGGCTTCACGCCGGAGACCGAGGAGACGTTGACGACCGCGCCGCCGTGCTCCTTCATCCACGCGGCGTGCACCCGCTGGGTCCAGGCGAGCGCGGCGAGGACGTTGACGTCGACGACCTTGCGCGCGACGGCGAGGTCGAGGTCGATCATCGGGCCGTACGCCGGGTTGATGCCGGTGTTGTTGACGAGCAGGTCGGCGCTGCCGAAGGTCGCGATCGCCTGGCGTACGACGTCGGCCTGGTGCTCCTCGTCGTCGGCCTTCCCCGCGATGCCGAGCGCCCGGTCCGGCCCGCCGAGAGCGGCGACCGCGTCGTCGAGGGCCTCCTTGCCGCGCCCGGTGACGACCACCCGCGCGCCGTCCGCGACCAGCCGCTCCGCGATCGCGAGGCCGATGCCCCGGCTGGCCCCGGTGACGATCGCCGTCTTGCCCTCGAACCTCGTGCTCATCTGCTGCCTCGCTCCGGTGGATCAGGTTACTAAGCGCTTGCTTAGCGTGTATCCTACCCTGCACGCGCCCGGCCCGTGCCGTCAAGGGCGCGGCCCGCACCAGCACCGGAGGCACGACGATGAGCACCCCGTCCCGCGCCGAGACGACCCGCGCCCGGCTGCTCGAGGCGGCGGTGACCGCCTTCGCGGAGAAGGGCTTCCACGGCACGACCACCCGCGACATCGCCGGCGCCGCGGGGATGAGCCCGGCCGCGGTCTACGTGCACCACCGCTCCAAGGAGGAGCTGCTCTTCCTCATCTCGCGCGAGGGCCACCAGCAGGCGCTGGACGTGGTCCGCGCCGCCCGCGCGTCCTCCGCCAACCCGGTCGAGCAGGCGGCCGCCGCCGGCCGGGCGTTCGCGGAGTTCCACGCGCACCACCACACCGTCGCGCGGATCCTCAACTATGAGCTCTCCGCGCTGAGCGAGGAGCACCGCGCCGAGATCGACGAGCTGCGCACCGGCATCGACCGCGAGCTGCGCGCCCTAGTCCGCGACGGCGTCGCGGCCGGCGTCTTCGACACCCCCGACCCGGCCCTGGCCGCGACCGCGCTGGCATCGATGGGCATCGACATCGCCCGCTGGTACCGCGAGGACGGCGAGTGGTCGCCCACCCAGATCGGCGACTACTACGCCGACCTCGCGCTGCGCCTGGTGGGCGCCACCCCGGCCGGGTAGGGGCGCCTACCGCACCCGGCGCCCCCAGGCGAGCAGCGTCAACGCCAGCGCCGCCCCCAGCAGCCCGACGTCGCGCAGCGCGATGTCGTAGTACTCCCCCGTGCTCACCAGGTCGACGATGATGCCGGCCAGCCAGAGCGCGACCAGCGGCGCGCCGTACCGCGGGGCGACGGCGACCACGAGGCCGGCGACGACCTCGATCACGCCGACGGCCAGCATCGCCTGGTGCGCCGTCCCCGGCACGAGATCGTTCAGCCAGGGTGCCAGGTAGCGCTCCCAGTCGACGAGCACGTTCGCGAACTTGTCGAGACCGAAGGCGATCGGCGCGACGGTGAAGACCGAGCGGAGCAGCAGGAAGGCGCCGTCGGCGCCCACGAGGGAGGCGTGCGGCGTGGCCGGGGCGACCGGCCGGGAGTCGGTGGTCATGGCGGGTCCTTTCTCTAAAACGGATGATCTTCTAATTTAGAGACGCTCCACCCCTCTTGTGTCAAGAGAGTTCTGTTTTAGAATCTGCCCGTGGACCTCGACTCCGGCGCCAGCGCGATCGGCGCGCTCGCCGACGACACCCGACGCGCGCTGTACGCGTACGTCGCCGGCCGGTCCGAGCCGGTCGGGCGCGACGAGGCCGCCGGTGCCCTGGGCCTGGCCAAGCACACCGTGAGCTTCCACCTCGACCGGCTCGCCGACGAGGGGCTGCTGGAGGTCGAGTTCCGGCGGCTCAGCGGGCGCTCGGGTCCCGGCGCGGGCCGCCCCAGCAAGCTCTACCGCCGTGCCGACCGCGAGTTCGCGATCACGCTCCCACCGCGGCGCTACGACCTCGTCGGCGACATCCTCGCCGCCGCCGTCGGCCGGGCCGGATCGGCGCGGGACCTCGACACGGCACTCGCCGCCTCCGCCCACGCGGAGGGGCGCGCGGTGGCCGGCGCGGCCGGCGGCGTCCCCGACCCCGCCGGACTCCCCGAGCTCGCCACGGTGCTGGCCGGCCAGGGCTACGAGCCCGCCGTCGAGCCCGACGCCGTGCTGCTCTCGAACTGCCCCTTCGACGCGCTCGCCCAGAAGCACACCGAGGTCGTGTGCGGCCTCAACCGCTCGTTCGTCCAGGGCGTCGCCGACGGGCTGGGCTGCACCGGGACGACGGCCCACCTGGAGCCGACCCCGGGGCGCTGCTGCGTCGCGGTGCGGCGCGACGCCCCGCGCGGCGATGGACAGGCGCCGTCGAGCGGAGAATGATCGGCGACGTGGCCATGTTCGAGGTCGCCGCCGACGCCTACGTCCGCTTCATGGGGACCTTCTCCGGTCCCCTCGCCGGACTGTTCGCCGACGTCGGCCTGGCCGGCGTCGACCCGGCCGCGCGCGTGCTCGACGTGGGCTGCGGCCCCGGCATGCTCACCGCCGAGCTGGTGCGACGCCGCGGCGCGCCGGGTGTCGCGGCGGTCGACCCCGTCGCCTCCTTCGTCGCGGCCACGGCCGCCGCCCACCCCGAGGCCGACGTGCGTGCGGCGTCGGCAGAGCGGCTCCCCTTCACCGACGCCGCCTTCGGGGCGACGCTCGCCCAGCTCGTCGTGAACTTCATGACCGACCCCGCCGCCGGCATCGGCGAGATGCGCCGGGTGACCCGGCCCGGCGGCCGGGTGAGCGCCTGCGTCTGGGACCACGCGGGCGGGCGGGGACCGCTGTCCCCCCTCTGGCGCGCCGCCCGGGCACTCGACCCCGCCGTCGGCGGCGAGGGCGCGCTGCCGGGCGCCCACGGTGGCGACCTGGCGGCCCTGCTCGACGCGGCCGGATTGCGCGAGGTCGCCGAGGTCGAGCTGACCGTCGCCGTCCGGTTCGCCCGCTTCGCCGACTGGTGGGAGCCCTACACCCTCGGCGTCGGTCCGGCCGGCGCCTACGTCGCGGGCCTCGACGACACCGACCGCGAGCGGCTGCAGGGCGACCTGCTCCGCGAACTCGGCCCGGGACCGTTCACGGTCTCCGGCACGGCCTGGGCGGCCTCCGGTGTCGTCTGAGGGCCGCGCCGCGCTCGACCGCTGGATCGCCTCCGGCGGCCACTGGCAGGTGATCGGCGAGCGCGACGGCACAGCGACGGTCGCGCTGCTCACCTGCGACGGCGGGCAGGAGATGGACCGGGTGACGGTCCCGGCAGACGCCCTTCCGACCGACTGAGCGGCCTCCGCTCTTGTCCCGCCGGCGGGACACAAATGCCGGATGTGACCTCCCGCACACCTGCTCCGCGCGCCCAGGATGACTGGCACGAAGCGTCGAGAGCAGGAGTCCCGCATGACCGTCGTGTCCCCCGTCCGCACCCTCCGATCCCCGCGTGGCAGCGGGCTCTCCGCCCTCGGGTGGGAGCAGGAGGCGGCGTACCGCATGCTGCACAACAACCTCGATCCCGAGGTGGCGGAGAACCCCGCCGACCTGGTCGTGTACGGCGGCTCGGGCAAGGCCGCGCGCGACTGGGCGTCGTTCGACGCCATCGCCCGCCGGCTCACCACGCTGCGCTCGGACCAGACCCTGCTGGTCCAGTCGGGCAAGCCGGTCGGCGTCCTGGAGACGACACCCGACGCGCCGCGCGTGCTCATCGCCAACGGCAACCTCGTGGGCGACTGGGCCACCTGGGATGAGTTCCGTCGCCTCGACGAGCTCGGCCTGATCATGTTCGGCCAGATGACCGCCGGCTCGTGGCTCTACATCGGCAGCCAGGGCATCGTGCAGGGCACCTACGAGACGTTCGCGGCGGTGGCCCGACAGCGCTTCGGCGGCGACCTCGGCGGCACCATCACGGTGACCGCGGGTCTCGGCGGCATGGGCGGCGCCCAGCCACTCGCCGTCACGATGAACGGCGGCGTCGCGATCTGCCTCGACGTCGACCCGGCCAAGGTCGCCCGCCGGGTCGAGCTCGGCTACCTCGACACCGTCGCCGACGGCCCGGAGGAGGCGCTGCGGATGGCCGAGGAGGCCGCCGCGGCCCGGCGCCCGCTCTCGATCGGCGTGTGCGCCAACGCGGCGGAGGTGCTGCCGGCCTACCTGCGCAGCGGCGCCCCGATCGACATCGTCACCGACCAGACCTCGGCCCACGAGCCGCTGACCTACCTGCCCGCCGGGGAGGACCTCGACGGCTGGGCCGAGAAGGTGCGTCGCGACCCGACCGGCTGCCACGAGCAGGCGCTGGCCTCGATGGCCGCGCACGTCGAGGCGGTGCTCGGCTTCCGCCGTGGCGGCGCCGTCGCCTTCGACTACGGCAACTCGCTGCGCGCCTTCGCCGCCCAGGGCGGCTGTGCGGACGCCTTCGAGATCCCCGGCTTCGTGCAGGAGTACGTCCGCCCGCTGTTCAGCGAGGGACGCGGGCCGTTCCGCTGGGTCGCGCTCTCCGGCGACCGAGCCGACATCGCCCGCACCGACCGGGCCGTCGCCGAGCTCTTCCCCGACGACGAGGGCCTCCAGCGCTGGCTGCGGCTCGCCGGCGACCGCGTCCCGCAGCAGGGACTGCCCGCCCGGATCTGCTGGCTCGGGCACGGGCAGCGCGACCAGGCGGCCCTCGCGTTCAACGACCTGGTACGACGCGGCGAGGTCGCCGCGCCCATCGTGGTCGGACGCGACCACTTCGACGGCGGATCGGTCGCGTCGCCGTACCGCGAGACCGAGGGCATGCTCGACGGCTCCGACGCGATCGCCGACTGGCCGCTGCTCAACGCCCTGGTCAACGTCGCCTCCGGCGCCTCGTGGGTCTCGATCCACCACGGCGGCGGCGTCGGGATGGGCAAGTCGATCCACTCCGGCCAGGTCTGCGTGGCCGACGGGACCGAGCTGGCGGACGCGCGGCTGGCCCGCGTGTTCCGCAACGACTCGGCGACGGCGGTCCTGCGCCATGCCGACGCCGGCTACCCGATCGCCCGGGACTGCGCCGCGCGCACCGGGCTCGAGATCCCGATGGGAGACCCCCGATGAGCCGCCCCGACGGCCGCGAGGTCGAGGTCTTCGCGCTGAGCTTCGTGCCGGCCACCGACTTCCCCGACCTCGCCGTCCACTACGAGAGGTCCGGCTGGCACGGCCTCCTCGCCGCGGACAGCCAGAACCTCACCGGCGACCCGTTCGCCGCGATCTCGGTCGCCGCGACCCGCACGGAGCGGATCCGGCTCGGGACCGGCGTGACCAATCCGGTCACCCGGCACGTCGCCGCGCTCGCGTCGGCGGCCGCGACCGCGCACGCCTTCTCGGACGGCCGGATGGTGCTGGGCATCGGGCGGGGCGACTCCTCGCTCTCCCACATCGGGCGCGGGCCCGCGTCGGTGCCCGCCTTCGAGGAGGTCCTGACCGGGCTGCGCGGCTACCTCAACGACGGGCGCGTGCGGATCGACGACTTCGACAGCCGCATGGACTGGATCGCCGAGACCGGGCTGCCGCCGGTCCCGATCGAGGTCGCGGCGTCCGGGCCCCGCGTCATCCGGCTCGGCGCCTGTCTCGCCGACCGTCTCGTGCTCACCCTCGGCGTCGAGCCGGAGCCGATCGCCCAGGGGCTCGAGACGGCACGCAAGGCCCGCGCCGACGCGGGCCTCGACCCCGACGGCATCCAGTACGGCGCGTACCTCAACGTCGCCACCCACCGCGACCTCGACGTCGCCAACCAGCTCATCTCGGGAAGCCTCAGCGTCCTCGCCAGGTTCGCGGATCGCGACCAGCGCTCGAAGCTCCACGGCGACTACCGGATCGACACCCATGCGAACCTCCGCACGACGCTGAGCGAGGAGGACCGGATCCTGCGGGAGCGGTTCGCCATCGTCGGCGACCCCGACCACTGCGTCGAGCGGATCCAGCCCCTCATCGACCTCGGGCTGGACTTCGTGATCGTGGCCGGTCATTCTCGCGACGCACGCCGGCAGGACCTGCTGGACAGCGCCGCGCTCCTGGGCGCGGAGGTCATCCCCGCGCTCCGTCCCGCAGCTCACCCCTTCACGAGCGAGGTCCACCCGTCATGACCACAGCACCCACCACCGCCTCCGGGCTCCGCCGCTCCGCGCCACGCTCGACCTGGCGCTCCGTCGTCGCGGCCGGGCTCGGCAACGTCATGGAGTGGTACGACGTCATCATCTACGCCTACATGGCGCCGGTGCTGGCCGTCCTCTTCTTCCCGAAGTCCGACCAGACCGCCGGCCTGATCAGCACCTACGCCGGCCTCCTGATCAGCTACCTCATCCGGCCGGTCGGCGCGATGGTGATCGGCAACCTGGCCGACAAGCACGGACGCAAGGCCGCGCTGACGCTGACCATCGGGCTGATGACGCTCGGCGTCGCGATCATCGCCGTGACCCCGACGTACGCCAGCATCGGCCTCGCCGCGCCCGCGATCCTCATGGTCTCCCGGCTCATCCAGGGCTTTTCCGCCGGCGGCGAGTTCGGGGCCGCGACGACGTTCATGGCCGAGAGCGCACAGGTCGGGCGCCGGTTCCTGGCCAGCTGGCAGGCGGCCACGCAGGGCATGGCGATGATCCTCGCGGGCGTGTCCGGCTGGCTGCTCTTCACGACCGTCGACACCGAGACGCTGCACTCGTGGGCGTGGCGGCTGCCGTTCGCGTTCGGCATCCTGATCGGCCCGATCGGCCTGTGGATCCGCAACCGGATCCCGGACACCGAGGAGTTCCGCGCGACCGAGCCGATCGCCCACCCGCTGCGCACCACGCTGCGCGACCACTGGGGCCGGGTCCTCGTCGGGACGCTGTGCGTCGGCCTGGCCGGCATGGGCGTCTACCTGATCACGTTCCTCGCCGCCTACGCGATCCGCCTCGACCTCGCCCCGTGGTCCGGGTACGCCGCCGCGGCGGGTGCCGGCACCGTGGTGGCCGTGCTCGCGCCGGTCTTCGGCCGCCTCTCCGACCGGACGGGCGCCGTACCGATCCTGCTGGGCGCCGCTGTCGTCGGCTTCGTCGGCATCTACCCGCTGCTGTCCTTCCTGCTCGGCCACCGCACCACGGGCGCGCTCATCGTCGTGGAGCTGGCTCTCGGGGTCGTCATCGCGGCGTACTTCGGCACCTTGTCGGGACTACTCGTCGAGCTGTTCGACACCGAGGTGCGCACCACCGGCATCGCGCTGTCCTACAACGTCGGCATGATCTTCATGGGCAGCCTCGGACCGCTCCTGCTGACCGCGTGGAGCGACGTGACGCTGCGCGCGCCGGCGTACTACTTCATGCTGATCGCGCCGCTGTCGGTGATCGGCGTGCTGCTCGCCCGCAAGGTCTACCGGCAGCCCTGAGCCGCGCCGCGCGTCAGTGCCGCACCCGCTCGCTCAGCCGCTCCGCGGCCCGGACGGCGAGTGCGGCCAGCGCGGGCAGGGTGTCGAGGTGCTCCTCGGGGAAGGTCAGCGTGAACGACCCGAGCGGCAGGCCGTTGTCGTCGACGGCGGCGGCCGACACCGAGGCCAGGTCGGGCATGATCCAGCCCTGCTCGAAGGCGTACCCGTCACGTCGTACCGTCGTCAGCGCGCGGCGCAGCTCGGTCGGCGACTGCGGCCCGAGCCCGCGGCGGGTGAAGAACGACTCCTTCGACGGGAAGAGCGCCCGCACCTGCGGCACCGGCAGCCGGGCCAGCAGGGCGAGACCACTGGCGGTGAGGTGGGCGGGCAGCCGCACGCCCACCTCGCTGATCAGCACCGGGCGGCCCGGCGCCCGCTCCTCGATCAGGTAGACCACGTCGCTGCCGTGCAGGATCGCGAAGTGCCCGTTGTGGCCGGCCTCGTCGACGAGACGGTTGATGATCGGCTGGGCGATCCGGCGCAACGGCGCCTGGCGCTGGTACGCCGAGCCGAGCTCGTGCGCGGCGATGCCGAGCCCGTAGCGGCGCCGCTCCGCGTGGTGGCGCACGTAGCCGTGCTCGATGAGCACGTCGAGCAGGTAGTACGTCGTCGAGCGGGCCAGGCCGAGCTCCCGCGCGATGTGGCTGGCCGACACCGGCTCGACACTGGTCGAGATCACCCGCAGCACGTCCAGCGCCTGAGCCGCCGCGGGTGCCCGTCGCTCCATATCCTGCATCCTTCCAGCCCGGCGCCCTACCCTGGGCCGCGTGCCAGATCGTGGGGATGCCGTACCGCTGCGCCTGCTGGGCCCGCTCGAGGTGCTCGACCGCGCCGGCACGCCCGTCGACATCGGCTCGCCCCGCCACCGGGAGACGCTCGCGGCCCTCGCGGTCGACGCCGGCCGGGTCGTGTCCACCGACACGCTGCTCGACCGGGTGTGGGGCGAGCGCGCCCGCGGCGGCACGCTGGCCAACCTGCAGGCCGTCATCTCCCGGCTGCGGTCGCGGCTGCGGGAGGCCGGGGTCCCGGCCGACATCGCGACCGCGCCACCCGGCTACCGGCTGGACCTCCCGCCCGCCGCGATCGACACCGACCGACTGGCCGCCGGCATCGACGACGCCCGGACCGCCCTCGCCGCGGGCGACCCGCGCACCGCCCAACGCCGCCTGAGCGCCGCCCTGGCCTGGTGGCGCGGAGAGCCGCTCGCCGACATCCCCCAGCCGTTCGCACGCACCGAGGCACTGCGGCTCGACGGCCTGCGGCTCACCGGCGAGGAGCTGGCCGCCGAGCTCGACCTCGCCCTCGGCGACGCCGGAGCCGCCGTCGCCCGACTGACCGGGCTGGCCCGCCGGCACCCGCTGCGCGAGTCCGTTCGAGGGCAGCTGATGCGGGCCCTCTACCTGGCCGGACGCCAGGCGGACGCGCTCGCGGAGTACGCCGATCTCCGGGCCCAGCTCGTCGAGGAGCTGGGCGTGGATCCCGGACCGGCGGTGCAGCGACTGCACGTGCAGATCCTGGAGCAGGACCCGGCGCTGCGCCCGGCGCCCGCTCCGTCCACGCCGTCCACGCCGGCCGCTCCGTCGCCACCGTCCACGCCGTCCGGGGCCGCGCCGCGCGCGCCCCGGCCCAGCGCGATCCCGCCGACCGACCTGCTCGGCCCCCTGCTCGGTCGGGAGCGCGACGTGGCCCACCTGGTCGACGTACTCCGCTCCCCGGCGTCGCGCCTGGTCACGGTCACCGGGGTCGGCGGCTGCGGCAAGACCCGGCTCGCGCTGGCGGTCGCCGCCGCGGCCGAGTCCTCCTTCGCCGACGGCGTCACCCTGGTGCCGCTCGCTCCGCTGCACGACCCCTCCGCGGTCATCCCCGCGATCGCCCACGCGGTCGGCGTCGCCGAGGGCGGCGACCCGTTCGCGGCCCTGCTCGACCTGCTGCGCGCCGACACCGGTCGGCTCCTCCTGCTGGACAACGCCGAGCACCTCCTCGACGCGTGGCCCGAGGTCGCCACCCTGGCCGCCGCCTGCCCGGGGCTGCGGATCCTGGTGACCAGCCGGATCCCCCTGCGCGTGCGCGGCGAGGTGCTCTTCCCCCTCACCCCGCTCGACCTGCCGGCAGCGACCGAGCTCTTCGTGACCCGCGCCGCCGCGACCGGCGCCGCCGGCGCGTTGTCGGCCGACGATCCCGTCGTCGGCCAGCTGTGCCAGCGGCTCGCGGGGATCCCGCTCGCGATCGAGCTGGCGGCGGCCCGGATCCGGCTGATGGCCCCGGTCGAGATGCTCACCCGGCTCGACGAGGTGATGGCCGCCGAGGGCGCGCGCGACCTGCCCCCACGGCAGCGCACCATGCGCTCGGCCATCGACTGGAGCTTCGCCCTCCTCTCCCCCGGCGAGCAGGAGGCGTTCCCCCGGCTGGCGGTCTTCAGCGGCGGCTTCGACCTCGACGCCGCGGCCGCCGTCCTCGCCGACCTGGTGCCCCGCGCCGACGTGCTCGCCCTGCTCGAGTCGCTCGTCGAGCAGTCGCTCCTGGTCGTCGCGCCCGGCCCCCGGTTCCGGCTGCTGGAGCCGGTGGCGCAGTACGCCGCCGGCCGGCTCGACGCCGAAGCCGAGCGGGCGGCGCGGGACGCGCACCTGCGCCACTTCGGCGCGCTGGTCGCGCACTACGAGCCCTCGCTGCGCGGCGAGGGCACGGTCGACACGCTGGCCCGCATCGAACGGGAGCACGCCAACCTGGTGGCGGCCGTCGAGTGGTCCCTGGCCTCCGGCCAGGCCGACCTCGGTGGCTGGCTCGGCTGGCACCTGTGGCTGTTCTGGTGGATCCGCGGGGCGCTGCGGGAGGGCCGTCGGCTGATGCAGGGCGTCCTCGACGCCGAGATCGACGACCTGGTCCGGGTGCGGGCCGGCTCGGTGGTCGGCGCGCTCGCCTTCGCCCAGGGGGACCTCGACGCGGCCGAGATCTGGGAGACGAGCGCCGCCCTCGCCCGGCGGATCGGCGACGCCGAGGGCCTGCCGTACGCCCACGGCGGCATCGGCCTGATCGCCCTCGCCCGCGACGACCTCGACCGCGCGGCCACGGTCATCGGCGAGACCATCGGACTCTGCGAGGACGCCGGGCTGGGCGGCGAGTGGCTCTGGACGCTGTCGCACGTGTGGCTCGGCACCGTCGAGCTGCTGCGCGGCGACGCCACCGGCGCCGGCGAGCTGGTCGACCAAGCCCTGACCGCCGCCCGCCGCCGTCACGACCCGCTCGCCGTCTACATCGCCCTGTTCACCGCGATCCAGGTGTCCATGGCGCAGGGAGACCCGGACCGGGCGCGCCGCCAGATCGCCGAGGGCGTGCGGCTCAGCCGCGACACCGGCGACCACGCCAACCTCGCCTACCTCCTCGACGCCCTCGCGGTGGTCGAGTCGCTCGGCGGCGATCTCGCCCGGGTCGGCGTCCTGCGCGGTGCCGCCGACGAGCTGCGCGCCGGGGCCGGCGGCAACGTCTACGGCTACTACCGCCCCGACGAGGACCTCATCGCCCGGGCCGGACAGGTCGCGCGCGACGCACGCGGCGCGGCGACGTACGACGCCGACGTCGCCGCCGGCCGCGCCCTGAGCGTGGACGCGATGGCGGAGCTGGCGATCGGCTAGGTAGCGCCGTCGCACCACGCTGGAGGCGTACCTGTCACGGCGCTCCGACGCCGCGTCGGCTCTCGCGCACGCGTCGTCCTCCGGTCCGGCGTGCGCCCGAGGCGCGGGAGGTGACCGGGCAGCACGGGGCGACGCGGCGAGCACGCGGTGCCGGACGTCGACGGACTCGGTCCTCGCGCGCTGCGGAGCGCCCGCGGCTGGCCGACGACATGCCGATGTCCCCGCAGGTGTGCTCCTGCGGGGTGCGGGGCGGGATGGCTACCGGTCGGGTGGGTCGGGGTCGCTCGACCGGGGTGTGGCGGTCCGGAGGGGGTGGGTGCCGCGGTGGTCGACGCGGAACCGGTGACCGTGCGGACTGGTCCACAGGTAGATGCCCGGCATGAGGGTGTCGTAGCGCCAGGTCGAGTGGGTCTTCGCGCGATGGTGCCGGCGGCACAGCGGCACGAGGTTGCAGGGGCAGGTGACTCCGCCGTCGGCGTGGGGTCGGGCGTGGTCGAGGTCGCAGGCTCGTGCGGCACGTGAGCAGTGGGGGAACCGACAGGTGTGGTCCCTGAGTGCGACGCGGGTGCGGTGGCGCTCGGGGATCTCATACGCCCCGACGGGGACATGGTCGGCGAGGTCGATGACCGGGCGGACGATGACGGTGGTGTGCCGGGCACGGAGCCACTCGCGGATCTGGGCCGAGGTGACCGGGCACCGGCCTTCCTCCCACCGACCCACCGGGTTCCAGCCAGCCAGGTCGTCGGCCGGGCTGTCGCTGGTCATCGTGGTGTCGGTGATGTGGACGTTGAGCACGACCTTGCGTCCCGGGACCGTGTCGACGACTTCTCCGGTGTCGGGGTCGGGGATCAACAGGTCGAGGGCGAGGTCGTGGCGGGCGAGCTCGGCGGCGGCCTTGGACCGCCGCACATCCAACGACGAGTCGTCACCCAGCTCGGCGAGGGTCTCGGCACGGCGCGCGACCGCTTGGTTGAGGTCGTGCCCGTCGGCGGCGTCCATGAGCCCGTCGAGGTGGACCAGGCCGTGCTCGTCGACCTCACCGATATCGAAGTGCCGGTGGTCCGCGGCCTTGCGTCGTGCGGCCTCGGCGTGTTCGGGGTCGAACCGCAGCACCGCCTCGGTGACGAGTCGTTCGAGTTGGGCCCACCCCACGCTGGTGGCATCCCACAGCTGCCGGTCCACGAACGCCGCCGCCTCCGCGGACAGGGCGCGGGTGAGGTCGGCGATCCGCTCGGCCCGCCACGGCGCCAGCTTGCCGGCCATCACGGCGTCGTAGACGTGAGGGAGACGCCAGGCGCACTCGATGACCCGCCCGACATACGCCCGCCCACCATCCGGGGTGCGGCCGAGGACGGCGATGAGCTCCATCAACGCGAACTCCGACACCAACGGCGCACCGTCACCGGCGATCGGGACGCCGGTGTCGAGGTAGCCCTCGGTGATCGTCGCGACCCCCTCCGGACCAGCGATGACGTGGTCGCTCGCCCACTCCACGATCCCGGCCCACTCCTCGACCAGGAGCTGATTGCGGGCCTCAATCCCCGCGCTCAGCCGCGACAGCAGCAAGGCTGTCGACGAGGCACGGGTTCCGAGATCCATGAACGGATCCTCCCACCCAGCCACGACACAACCCGAGCGTCGCAAACCCGCCTGTGCACAAGGGAAACCCACTCGACCGATGCACCGCGGAAGGACCTCTCGATCAGCGAGGGATGAGCCGGTGACACCTACGGCAGGTCAGCGACCCACACCGACCTGCCGCACGTGTCACCGGCCTAGGCCAGGCCCCCCGACCGTCGCCAAAAGCCGCAGCCGGCCGCCCGAACCCAGCCACCCTCCCGACCCTCCCCGTCGCTGCCTCTCCCAACCCGACCGGCCACCCCACCGCAGCGTGCGCACACCCCTCGCCAGCGCGACCGGACACCCAAGGCGACACCAGCCGATCCCGCCACCGCGACCTCCCGCCCTCGCGCCCTCGCCACACCCTCGCAAGCGCCCCACAAGCCCACCACAAGCGCCAACCGTGACGCTTGCGCCATGAGCACACCCGACTCCTGGCTGCCCGCGACCTGGGCCCACCCGACTCGCGTCACCGTGACCGACGAGCACCACCTGCGTCCGATGGGACCGGACGACGTCGACCTCGACCTGCCCGCGGTGCACGCGTCGCGCGACCGGCTGTGGGGCATCTACGGCCAGGCGTGGGGGTGGCCGCCGGTCGAGCTGACCCGGGAGGCCGACATCGACGACCTGGCCCACCACGCCGCGGAGATCGAGGCGCACGAGTCCTTCCTCTACGGCCTCTTCGACGTCGAGGAGACCGCACTCCTCGGCTGTGTGTACGTCGACCCGCCGGCCAAGGTCGGCGCGGACGCCGACATCTCCTGGTGGGTCGTGGAGGGCGCTGTGGGCAGCGAGCTCGAGGCCGCCCTGGACGTCTTCGTCCCGACCTGGATCGCCGGCCACTGGCCGCTCGAGCGCCCGCGGTACGTCGGGCGCGACCTGACCTGGCAGCAGTGGCTCGCCCTGCCCGACCTCACGGAGGAGAACGCATGACACCCCGCACTCTCGCCCGACTGACCCTCGGCACCGTCGCTGTCGCGCTCGGCCTGACCCCGGTCGTCGTACCGTCGGCGGCGAACGCCGGTCAGGTCGGCGTCACCATCGGCATCACCGGTGCCGGCCGCGTCGAGGTCGTCGAGGGGTCCATCGAGGACGGTGGCGCGACGGCCTGCGACCACACGACCAATCTCGACCACCGCGTCACCCGGACCTGCGGCCGGATCCGCAACGAGGAGCTCTTCGAGGCCTGGGTGTGGCTGCGCCCATCGTTCTTCGGCGTGCCGCAGGGCTGGGAGTTCGTGGAGTGGCAGGGCTGCGACCAGACCCGCTCCAACAGCAACGGCACCCGGGACTGCGCGGTGCACTCCGGGATCACGGGCAGCGTCGAGAAGTTCCCCGTCGCCGTCTTCCGCGACAAGGAGCCGCCGGAGATCTTCGGCTTCACGTCGACCCAGGTGGTCAACGAGCAGGGCCGGTTCCGGTTCGCCTGGTCCGCCAGCGGCGCGGTGCGCAGCCACTGCCAGCTCGACAGCGGCGGCTGGGAGACCTGTACGTCGCCACGCGTCCTGACCCTGTCCGAGGGGTCGCACCACTTCTCGGTCCGGGCGGAGGACGCCTCGGGCAACCTGAGCCACAGCTGGGGCCTCCAGGTGCACTCGGTGGACACCGTCTTCACCGCGACGCCGCCGCGGCTCACGAACAGCCGCAACGCGAACTTCGCCTTCTCCTCGGGCGGCGGGAACGCCTTCGACTGCACCCTCGACGGCTACCAGTTCACCTGCGACAGCGGCGCGGGGATCTTCTCCGACCTGCCCGACGGCGAGCACTCCCTCATCGTGGCCGCGCGCAACGGCACCTGGGTCGACCCGGTCCCGGCCCGGTGGGACTGGACGGTCGACGCGACCGCGCCGGAGACCACGCTCACGGGAGGACCCGCCGAGGGGTCCACGACGACGTCGACGACGGCCGTGTTCCAGCTCGACGCCCCGGGCGCGGCCGACTTCCACTGCAGCATCGACGGGGCCCTCACCCCCTGCGACCGTGGGGAGGTCCGGCTCGAGGGACTCGCTCCCGGCATCCACGTGTTCGCGGCCGCCGGTCGCGACGCCGCGGGCAACCGGGACCAGACCCCCGTGACCCGCACCTGGACGGTGGAGGCGGTGCGGCCGACGGACAGGACGGCACCGGACACCACGCTCACGGGAGGCCCCGATGACGGGTCGATCGCGACGTCGCCCGATGCCGCCTTCGAGGTCGGCACGTCCGAGGCGGGTGCCACGACCGCCTGCACCCTGGACGGGGCGCCCCTGCCCTGTGGCCGCGGCCCGCTGTCCCTGACCGGCCTGGCGCCCGGCACCCACGTGCTCACGGCGACCGCGACGGATGCCGCGGGCAACACCGACGCCACGGCGGCGAGCCGGGTCTGGACCGTGCCCGTCCCGGCGTCCGCGCTGAAGGCCAAGAAGGGGTGGAAGCTCAAGCCGACCGCCGGGAGCTACGCCGGGACGGCGCTGACGACGAAGCGCAAGGGCGCCACGGCGACGTACGCCGTCACCGACGCGCGGCGGCTCGCGCTCGTCGTGAGCCGGGGCGCGAAGCTCGGCAAGGTCAAGGTGTACGCCGGCAAGCGGCTCCTCGCGACCGTCTCGCTCAAGGGCGGCACCGCGACCCGTCAGGTCGTGCCGGTGGCGGCGTTCGACTCCGGGTACACCGGAACCGTCCGCATCGTCGCCGCGTCCCGCGGCCGGACGGTCCGCGTCGAGGGCATCGCGGCCCCCACCCGCTGACCCCGGCGGTCAGCCCAGCCGGCGGACGGCATCCCGGAGCGCCTGCTCGGGGTCGGTTCCCGAGGCCCGTGCCTCGGCGACCAACCCCAGCAGGCGCTCTCCGATGTCGTCGCCCACCGCCGGCGCCGGCTGCCCGGCGCGCTCCCGGCGGGCGAGCGCCTTGTCGGCGTACAGCAGGGCCGGGAGCGCGGAGGGCAGGTCGCCGACGCCGGAGTCCGCCCCGCGCTCGGTCGCCTTGATCGCCTGCCAGCGCCGGTCGACCTCGGCCGCGGTGAGGCCCTCCCCGCCTTCCTCCTCCGCGAACACGTGGGGGTTGCGGCGGCGCATCTTCGCGGTGATCCCGCGGGCGACGTCGTCGAGGTCGAAGTCGCCGCGCTCCTCGGCGATCACCGCGTGGAAGACCACCTGCAACAGCAGGTCGCCCAGCTCCTCGGCCAGGTGGCCGAAGTCGCCGCTCGTCTCGGCGTCGTCGATGGCGTCGACCGTCTCGTAGGTCTCCTCGAGCAGGTAGCGCACCAGCGAGCGGTGCGTCTGCTCCTGCTTCCAGGGGCACTCGGCGCGCAGCCGCCGCATCACCGCGACGAACTCGGCGACAGCGCCGTCCGCGGGATCCGCTGCCGACGGCTCGGACACGGTCCTAGCCCTGGGGGGCGGCGGCCGCCGGAGCCGCGGCCGGGCCGCAGCGCTGGTCGGCCGGCAGGTCCGCGATCTGCTCGGGCGTGAGCGCGGAGGTGTCGCTGGCGCCCTTGGCCTCGCCGCTCACGGGGACGGACAGCGGGTCGCTGCCGAAGACGCCCGTCTCGGCGTCGTAGGAGCCGAAGACCGGGTTGAAGGTGACGTCGTTGTCGCCGAGCCACCCGGTGATCAGGTCGATCCCGGCGGCGACGGCCTCCTGGCCCTCGACGCCCGCGTCCTCGGCACCGAGCTGCGCGACCGGGTCGCTGAGCCGCTGCTGGATCCAGGTCAGCCACTCGAAGGTCTCGTAGTTGTCGTCGTCGATGGTGCCGAGCGGCTCCCACGCCTGCTGGACCGATGTGCGGTCGATCGCCTCCGACGGCAGCGTCACGCCGTGCTCGTCAGCGAGCGCGTCGACGGCGACCGCCTGGGTCCAGCCGACGACGAACTGGGCGCGGATCAGCGCCGTCGGCGCGGCGGTCGCCTGCGGGTTCGCCGCCCGCAGCGCGCAGTAGTCCTCGACCGCCCGGTCGACCTTGCTCAGCCGCAGCTGCTGCCCCTCGACCTCGGCCGCGACGCCCGGCTTGACGCCGTCGTCGGAGACCCCGCAGCCGGCGGCCAGCAGGGCAGCCGCGGACAGCGCCGCCACGGCGGGCAGGGACCTCGGCACGAACCTGGACGCGAACCTGGGCACGAACGAGGGGCGCACACTCACTCCTTGGGGTCGATGACCGAGTCGATGACGAGTCTGGCCCATTCAAGCAGGGCCACCCCCTCCAGGGGGGTTCCCGTCCGTCCCGGGATGCCCGGACGCGGCACCAGGATCGACTCCAGCTGGTGCTTGACGATCGACTTCGGATAGAGCCGGTTGAGCCGGATGGTGCGCGACTCGGGAAGGACGACCGGGTGGAACCGGACGTTCTTGCCGACCGTGGTGATCTCCTTGACCCCCGCCTGGCGGGCCCGGGCGCGGAAGCGTGCGACCAGCAGCAGCGCGGCGACCTGCTCGGGCGGCTCGCCGTACCGGTCGTTCATCTCGGCGGCGATCTCGTCGACGTCGGCGTCGGTGCGGACCTCGGCGAGACGCTTGTACATCTCCAGGCGCAGCCGCTCGCTCGGGATGTAGTCGTGCGGCAGGTGGGCCTCGACCGGCAGCTCGATGCGGACCTCGTCGAGCTGCTCGGGCACCTCCCCGTCACTGCGGAAGTCGCGCACCGCCTCGCCGACCAGCCGGACGTAGAGGTCGAAGCCGACGTCGGCGATGTGACCGGACTGCTCGCCGCCGAGCAGGTTGCCGGCGCCGCGGATCTCGAGGTCCTTCATCGCGATCGCCATGCCGCCGCCCAGGTCGGAGTGCTGGGCGAGCGTGGCCAGCCGCTCGTGGGCGGTCTCGGTGAGCGGCTTCTCGGTCGGGTAGAGGAAGTAGGCGTAAGCGCGCTCCCGGGACCGGCCGACCCGGCCGCGCAGCTGGTGGAGCTGCGAGAGCCCCAGCGTGTCGGAGCGCTCGATGATCATCGTGTTGGCGTTGGACACGTCGATGCCGGACTCGACGATCGTCGTGCAGACGAGCACGTCGAAGTTCTTCTCCCAGAAGTCGACCATCACCTGCTCGAGCTGGTGCTCCCCCATCTGGCCGTGGGCCGTGGCGACCCGGGCCTCGGGGACCAGCTCGCGGATCTTCGCCGCGGCCTTCTCGATCGAGCTGACCCGGTTGTGGATGTAGAACACCTGGCCGTCGCGCAGCAGCTCACGGCGTACGGCGGCGACCACCTGCCGGTCCTCGTAGCCGCCGACGTAGGTCAGTACCGGGTGCCGCTCCTCGGGAGGGGTGGTGATCGTCGACATCTCGCGGATGCCGGTGATCGCCATCTCGAGCGTGCGCGGGATCGGCGTCGCGGACATCGAGAGGACGTCGACCGAGGTGCGCAGCCGCTTCATCGCCTCCTTGTGCTCGACGCCGAAGCGCTGCTCCTCGTCGACGATGATCAGGCCGAGGTCCTTGAACTTCGTGTCGGCGTTGAAGAGCCGGTGGGTGCCGACGACGAGGTCGACGCTGCCGTCGGCGAGGCCGGCGACGGTCTCGGCTGCCTCCTTGTCGGTCTGGAAGCGGCTCAGCGGCTTGAGGACGACCGGGAAGCCGCTCATCCGCTCGCTGAACGTCGCCAGGTGCTGGTTGACCAGCAGCGTGGTCGGAACCAGGACGGCCACCTGCTTGCCGTCCTGGATCGCCTTGAACGCCGCCCGCACGGCGATCTCGGTCTTGCCGTAGCCGACGTCGCCGCAGACCAGGCGGTCCATCGGCACCGTGCGCTCCATGTCGGCCTTGACCTCGTCGACCGTGGTCAGCTGGTCGGGGGTCTCGTGGAACGGGAAGGCGTCCTCGAGCTCGCGCTGCCAGGGCGTGTCGGGGCCGAACGCGTGGCCCTTCGTGGCCTGCCGGGCGGCGTACAGCTTGATCAGCTCGGCCGCGATCTCGCGGACGGCCTTGCGCGCCTTGTTCTTGCGCTTGGTCCAGTCCCCGCCGCCGAGCCGGTCGAGGCTGGGCTGCTCGCCGCCGACGTAGCGCGTGACCTGGTCGAGGGTGTCGGCCGGGACGAAGAGCCGGTCCGGCGGGCCGCCCCGCTTGGACGGGCCGTACTCGAGGACGAGGTACTCGCGCACGGCGCCCTGCACCTCGCGCTGCTTCATCTCCACGAACCGGCCGACGCCGTGCTGCTCGTGGACGACGTAGTCGCCGGCCTTGAGCTCGAGGGGGTCGATCTGCCGCTTGCGGCGCACCGGCATCGCGCCCTTGTCGCGCGTCGAGGCCTTCGCGCCGACGATGTCCTCGCCGGTGAGGATCACGAGGCCGCGCGCGGTGTCGACCAGGCCGTGGCCGAGGTTGCCGCAGGCGATGGTCACGACGGCGGGATCGAGCTCGTGGCCGGCCGGAAGGTCCTCGACCAGCCGGGCCGGGACGTCCTGCTCCCCCAGTGCCTCGACCATGCGCTGCGCGGGTCCGTGGCCGACGTGGACGACCGCGACGGCCGTGCCCTCGCCGCGCCAGCGGGCGATGTCGGCGAACGCCTGCGCCACGTCGCCGCGGTACGCCGGCGCCGGGGATACTCCCTGCTCAAAAGCACCGTTCTCGGGCGTCTCCTGGTGCTTTTGCCCCGGGACTATCGCTGAGTCGAGCCCGAACGGGCTGAACGTCCACCAGGCCTGGCCGCGCTCGCGCGCGTGGGTGCGGACGTCCGCGAGCGACTGGTACGACGCCGCCTGCAGGTCGATCGGGGCCTGACCCCCGCTCGCCGCGGTGGCCCACGACGCCGCCAGGAACTCCTCGCTCGTCGCCACCAGGTCGTGCGCCCGCGCGCGGGCCCGCTCGGGGTCGAGCACCAGGATCCGGGTGTCCTCCGGCATCAGGTCGACGAGCAGCTGCAGCTCGTCGACGAGCGCGGGGATCAGCGCCTCCATGCCCTCGACGGCGATGCCCTCGCTGAGCTTGTCGGTGATCTCGAGCAGCTGCGGGTGGGTCCGCCCCAGCTCCGCGGCCCGGGCCCGGACCTCGTCGGTCAGCAGCAGCTCGCGGCACGGCGGGGCCCACAGCCGGTCGACCTTCTCGATCGTGCGCTGGTCGGCCACCGCGAACGAGCGGATCTCGTCGACCTCGTCGCCGAAGAACTCCACCCGCAGCGGGTGCTCCTCGGTCGGCGGGAAGACGTCGACGATCCCGCCCCGGACGGCGAACTCGCCGCGCTTCTCGACGAGGTCGACCCGGGAGTACGCCGCGCCGACCAGTCCGGCGACGACGTCCTCGATCTCGGCGCTCGCCCCCACGGCCAGCTCGACCGGCGCGAGGTCGCCGAGCCCCTTGACCTGCGGCTGCAGCACGCTGCGCACCGGCGCCACGACGACCTGGACCGGCCCGGTCGCGGCATCGGTGCCCGGGTGGCACAGCCGGCGGAGCACGGCCAGCCGACGGCCGACGGTGTCGCTGCGCGGGCTCAGCCGCTCGTGGGGCAGCGTCTCCCAGCTCGGGTAGTAGGCGACCCGGTCCGGGTCGATCAGGTCGCCGAGCTCGGCGACGAGCTGCTCGGCCTCGCGGGTGGTCGCGGTCACGACCAGCACCGGGCGCCCGGCCCGGGCCAGCCCGGTCACGAGGAACGGCCGCAGGGCCTCCGGACCGGTCAGCTCACCGGTCGGCTGGGTGCCGTCGACCGCGCCCGCGAGTGCGGCGGACAGCGTCGGGTCGGCGAGGACGGCGTCGGCGAGGCCGGCGAGACTCACGAGGTGCACCTTCGGTCAGGGGACAGCACGAGCGCCCCCGGTCTGTGACGACCGGGGGTGTGGCGACCAGCCTACGGCGTGCCGCCGACACTCAGCCGAAGCGGCCGTTGACGTAGTCGTAGGTGCGGGAGTCCTGGGGCGCCTGGAACATGGCGTCGGTGTCGCCGTGCTCGACGATCACGCCGGGCTGGCCCTGGGAGGCGAGGAAGAAGGCGCACTGGTCGGAGACCCGTGCGGCCTGCTGCATGTTGTGGGTGACGATCACGATCGTCACCTCGCGGGCGAGCTCGAGCATGGTCTCCTCGATCACCCGGGTCGAGGTCGGGTCGAGGGCCGAGCAGGGCTCGTCCATGAGCAGGACCCGGGGTCGGATCGCCAGGGAGCGGGCGATGCACAGGCGCTGCTGCTGGCCGCCGGACAGCCCGCCGCCCGGGGCGTCGAGGCGGTCCTTGACCTCGTTCCAGAGCCCGCCCTTGACCAGGCAGGACTCGACGAGGTCGTCCTTGTCGGACTTCTTCATCCGGGTGCCGGTGAGCTTGAGGCCCGCGAGCACGTTCTCCTGGATCGACATCGCCGGGAACGGGTTCGGCTTCTGGAACACCATGCCGATCGAGCGGCGGGCGTCGATGAGCCGCCTGCCCGGGTCGTAGATGTCCTCCCCGTCGAGGAGGACCTCGCCGGCCAGCTGCGCGGACGGGACGAGCTCGTGCATCCGGTTGAGGATGCGCAGGAAGGTGGACTTGCCGCAGCCGGAGGGCCCGATCAGGGCGGTGATCCGGCCGGCGGCCATCGTCAGCGAGACCCGGTCGAGGACCTTGTGGTCGCCGAACCAGGCGGTGATCTGGCGCGCCTCGATCTCGGCCAGGCTCACGGACGCGCCCGCGTCGACCGGCACCGCCGGGTCGAGTCGGGGTACGTCGGCACGCACCTCCGGGATGACGGTCGTCTGGTCGGCGTTGGGGTCCATGGGGTTCTTCCTGTCGGGCGGGACGGTGCCGGGCGACGACGTTGTCGCCCGGCACCGGCACTGCGGAGCTACGGGTGGTGCGTCAGGACGGTCAGGACGCGGCGGCGACCGCGGCCTGGGCGGTCTTGACCGCCTTCTTGGCCTTCTTCAGCTTCTTCTTGGCCTTGACCTTCTTGGCGCCCTTCGCCTTCTTGACCTGCTTCTTGAGCTTGGCCACCTTGGTCTGCGCCTTGTCCAGCTGGGCCAGCGCGGCGGCGAGCGCCGGGGACGGACCGGTGGCCGGCGGGGCGTAGTTCACCGTGGTGGTCGTCTCCGAGCCGAGGAACTTCGCGTTGTTGGGCGTGAAGACGGCCTTGTAGGTGTGCGCGCCGACCGTCGGGGACGGGACGACGTAGTTGCCCTGGCCCGACACGACCGTGACCTTCTGCAGCAGGGTCGCGCCCTCGTAGAAGGACACCGATCCCGTCGGCTGCGAGGAGCCGGAGACGGTCGCGGTCAGGCGGACGCCCGCGGCCAGGTTGGTACCGGTCAGCGTGGTCGCGCTGGCCACGACCTCGTTGGTGGTGAAGTTGGAGGTGCTGTCGGCCGGCGAACCGCAGACGCCGTCGTTGGCCTCGGTGGCGAGCTGGGTCAGACCGCCCCGGGCGATCGCCTCGTTGGCGGCCGCGGAGCACAGGAAGCCGTCAGGACCGAAGAACGCCTGGATCTCGGGCTTGGCGATGTCCGTCGCGCGCACCAGGTTGTAGACAGCGCGCTTGAACGAGACCTGCGCACCGCCGACGAGACGCACCGGGTTGTTCGCCACCAGGCTCGCGCGGCCCTTGGAGATCGGGACGATCGCGTTCGGGTCGGTCTGGACGGCCGTGACGTCGTGCTCCTGGACACTGGCCTCGCCCGGGTCCTTGGTGCCGTTGCCGTTGGCGTCGATGTAGTCCTTGACGCAGGCGCCCGTCGCGACGCCGAGGCTCGACGTGAAGAAGCTCAGCGTCCCCGAGCCCGACTGCGGGACGAGCGGCCTGATGGGGGCGTTGCCGCCGCCGACCTGGTTCCAGTTGGTCACCGAGCAGTCGTAGATCGACTGCAGCTGAGCCAGGGTCAGCGAGGCGGGAGCAGCCGAGGGCGTCCCCCCGCCGTTGTTGGACACCGCCATCTCCACGGTGTCCAGAGCGAACGGGATGCCCTCCAACGTCTCGGCCGCGGACCCGCTGATCGCGGACGACGATCGTGCGAAGTCCATCGCCGCGTTGGCGATGAGGGCGTCGCGTCCCTTCCCGGACCCGTTGGGGCGCAGGATCTCGGTGCCGTTCCCCAGCGGGATGTCGCCGCCGCCGAAGGCGTCGAAGGACGCGATGTCGAAGGCCTGGCCGTAGCCCGCCTTGGCGCCGTTGTTCCAGAGCTTGGCCACCTCGTACATGGCGATCATGGTCGTGTCGGAGCCGCCACCGACCAGGTCGGCCGCGGTCGGCGCGGGCTTGCTGTCATAGGGCTGCTCGATGTAGGCGGCGTGGGCCGGAGAGGCGATCATCGTCACCGCCGACGTGGCCACCGCGGCGGCGAAGGCGGCCGTGAAGGTCTTGCGTACGGACATTGCGTGTTCGACTTTCTGTGAGAGGCGAGCGGCTGCCGGTGCAACCGCGGCGGACGGCGCCACCCGAGGGCGGCGGTCAGGTCAGGTTGGGCAGGAGCCGCATCACTCCGTCGGTCGTCACCCACGCCAGCGCGATCGCGAGGGGGGTCGCGACCACCCACACGTGCACCAGCGACCATCGCTGACGAGCGGCGATGACGCCGAGCGTCAACGCCAGGAGCAGCGCGAGATCGAGGGCGAGCAGGGGCAGCACCCCTGTGTCGATGCCCATCGGCTTCTCCGACTCGGGGACCGTCGGCGGCAGGCCCGACGGTGCGGGGAACGCCGAGGATGCCTCGGCGTCGACGTACACGACCTCGCCCGGCGCGATCGCGCCCAGCCGGCCGCTCCCCTCGGCGGTGACCAGCGTGAGCCGGGACCGTCCGCTCGCGAGGGGCTGGGGCAGCGGGTCGCCGCTGCGACGCAGCGCCTGCACGGTGAACACGACCCGTCCCTGCCCGACGGTCACCTCGATCCGGTCCCCCGGCTCGAGCCGGTCGACGTCGGCGAACGGGCTGCCGTACGTCGCCGCGCGGCCGAGGACGACGGACGTCCCGGCCTGGCCGGGCAGGACCGTGTTGCGGAGATGGCCGGGACCGGCGAGCAGGTCGCCGGAGGCGGTGCCCTCCACGACCACCTGCTGGATCCCCAGCCGCGGGATCTCCAGCAGGGCGACGGGCGCGCCCGGATCGGTGACCGGCCCGACCGGCGCGGTGGCAGCGGCGACCTGCGCGCGGAACTCCCGGTAGAGCAGCGACTGGCTGCGCTCCTGGGCGACGCCGCCGAGCACGAGCATCTGCAGGGCCATCCACAGCGTGACCAGAGCGACCATCGTCGTCGAGGTGCTGACCACCGAGCCCGCCGTCTCGACCCGGCTGGGCGGTCCGGCCGGCCGAGGGGTGCGGGGCGGCCGGGGCGCACGGCGCTGCGGAGACGACCGCCGGAGGCGAAGGCCCCGCCCCGGGGGCGAGGCCGGCGTGACGTCGCCGGCACGGACCTGCGGGTCGTCGAGCGCGGTCATCGGCGACTCCGCAGCACGACGACCCGCGACACGGCGCTGACGACGGAGAACACGAGGCCGAGCACGAGCAGCACCGGCAGCAGCCGGCCGCTCCACTCCGAGGAGACCGCCTTCGTCGGCGGCATCGTGAGCGCCTCGGGTGCGGCGGCGGCCGGGCCCGCAGCGGGTGCGGCGGCGGCCGGCTCGCCGGCGGGGACCGCCTCGGGAGCCCCCGGGGTCACGGTCGCGGACCCCGCCTCCGGCGGCGCGGCCGGCACCTTCTGCTGCTCGATGGCGCGGGCGACCGACTGGGCGCGGTCGTACAGCGCCTTGGTGGCGCCGCTCTTGCGGATCGGCACGAACCCACCGGGCAGCTGACCGTTGCCGCTGCCGGGCCGCTGACCCTCGGAGGTGGCGGTGCGGATGAACTGCGCGACCTTGGCGGCGTCCTCCTTGTCGAGGTTCTGCAGCCGCGCCGCGGTGTAGACGAGCATCGTGCCCGGATAGGCGTTGCCCGCCTTGCGGAGCTCGGCCATGTCCATCTCGAACGGGCCACGTCCGCCCGTGGGCTCGGCCAGCTTCACGGCCGCCGTCAGCGACTCGGTCGTCGGCGTGACGTACCGACCCTTGCGCGTCTCCAGGCCCGCCGTGCGCAGCCCGTAGCGCTGGGCGTCCCCGAGGCTGACCACGCCCAGCATGAGCCGGTGGCCGTAGTGCTGGCGCTCGGTGCGACCGAGCTTGTAGATCGGCGGGTCGACGCTGAGATCGGTGTCGCAGCGCGTCTGCACATTGGGCCACGCGTCGAGCAGCGCCTCGGCGATCTTGCGCAGCGTGGACACCGGCGCGGCGAGGTCGTTGAAGTACGTCGAGGGGTTGTTCGCCTTGCACTCCGTGCCGCCGGTCGGCACGTAGTCGTCGAGCAGTGGCCACTCGTCGCGGGGCAGCTTGATCTTCCTGTACGACGGGTTGACCCGCATCCCCCACGGGTCCGCCTTGCCCTTGACGAACGCCATCGCGTCCTTGTCGCTGGCGAGATACTCCGTGAGCTGACGGATCACGTCGGAGGAGTTCGACAAGGACAGCAGGGCGGCCCCCGCTTCCATCGCCTCGTCGGTGAGGCCCGGGTTGAGGGCGACGAACTCGGGGTCCCGGTTGATGGTCCACGGGTTCTGCTCCATGCCCGGGTGCCCGGCGCCGAAGCTGGACCCGGTGTAGGACTGGGTGATCAGCTTGGCGAGCAGCCGGGCGTTCAGCCGCAGGTCGGTGAACTCCCCGGCGTTGTCCGGCTTGTCGATGATGTAGCCGATGCCGAACCCGGTCAGCGCGACCGGCGCGTAGCCGACCGGATCACCGGTCGCCTCGTACTTCGACGACACCAGCGCGGCGGCGCCGCCGCCCGACGCCATCAGCGAGAAGCCGGCCTGGTCGGGCATCTGGTTGTGCTGGAACTTGAAGCGCTTCTTGTTCAGGCAGTACGCCGGCGCCCACTGCAGCGCGGCCTGGGCCATCAGCTCCGAGCCGTAGAAGCCCGTCGGTGCCCGCGGGTCGAGGATGTCGCAGGTGTCCGGCGGGTCGCCGAACGTGACCGGGATGACGAAGCGGTTGCGCCAGTTGGACTCCGACCACCACAGCAGCGGCGATGCCGCCTGGTCGACGCCGATGCTGGTGAAGTTGCTCGACCCCGGCAGGAACTGTCCGGTACGCCGGCACGACTTCTCGGTCACCGAGAGCTTCGAGGCGTCGTCCGTCGAGGCGGTGTCGCAGCTGAGTCCCACGATCGGGATCACGACGATGGAGCACGCGGTCGCCTTGCTGCACCCCAGCGACTCGTTCTCGACGTCGGTGCGCACCTCGAACTGGACGCTGCCGCCGCCGGCGGCGTCGGTGAAGGCATACATCTCATTGGCCGGCAGGGCGGCGTCCGCGGCCGCCTCGGGCGGCATCGTCTTGGCGTCGCACGCCGGGAAGACGGTCCCGTTGGCCGCGACGAAGGGGACGACCCGGGTGTAGAGCAGACCCGTCCGGTCGATCGTCGGACAGGTGGCGGCGTCCGGCACGGTGCCGTTGCTGGACGAGACCTTCTCCTTGGCCGCGGCGCCGGCGTGCAGGTCCTCGGTCCAGCCGGCGTCACTGCCCGACTTGGAGACCTGGGAGCGCTGCGCGAAGGACGACGTCCAGCACGTCTCCGGCGTGATGGCATCCCCGGTCCCCCGGCATTGGAGCACGACCACCGGATATTCCTGGTTCACACCGCCGGGTCCGAACGGGTCGTTGGCCCGGCCGGCACTGGGCTGGGCCCCGCTCCAGGTGATGCCGACCCGCTCGCGACCACGCAGGTTCTGCGTGTGGTCGGCGTTGACGGTGACCTGCCAGGCACCGCCGGTGTTCGGATCCGAGATCGCGGTCGACGTACCGTCCGCGGCGATGAACTCGCGCTGCATCGACTTCGTCTGGCTCCACGCGTCCCCGGCGACGGCGGCCCGGGGCGTCACGGGCTGCGGCCGTTCGGCGACGGCCGGAGCGGTGACCCCGGTGGCCGCGCTCGCGCCGACGACCAGGGCGACCAGGCCGAGCCGGAGCGCCCGGACCCGACGGGGCCCGCGCCTCATCGGACGGTCCCCCGCGTGGTCAGCCGGCGACGGAGCGCCGCCGCCAGCAGACCGGGCAGGAGCACGAGCGCGAGCAGCTCGAGGACGATCAGCCAGCCGAACGGACGCCGGTCACCGGCGCGGTCGGCCGAGAGCGTGTCGGGCGTCGCGTAGACGTCCTGGGTGCCGCCGGCGACCGGCAGGGCGCCGCTCTCCGCGACCGGGACGTCCTGCCCGGTCGCCGGGTCGACGGCGGCCGGCGGCGCCTCGCCCGCCGGCGGCGCGTCCGCCGCCGGGGCGGTGTCGTCGGTGGCGGGCTCGCCCGTGCCGGTCTCGGTGCCGCACGGGCCGGCGCCCTCCTTGTCGCAGGCGGGCGGCTTCGGGGCCTTCTGGGCGAGCAGGTTCTTGTCGGGGTTCTTGCCGTCGAAGGTCGGGTTGTTGCAGCTCTTGACGTCACGGTCCGTGAGCTCGACGGCGGGGTCGGCCGCCTTCAGCTTCGCGATCTGCTCGAAGCCGGCCTGGACCAGGTTGAGCGGCAGCGACGAGTAGCCGTACGCGCCCGCCTTCGTCTGTCCCGTGCACAGCGAGTAGTACATGAAGTCGGCGAGCGTCTGCCGCTTGGCCGTCGACATCCGCTGGTCGCTGCCCCCGGTCGGCAACAGCATGTAGGAGTACGACGAGATGGGGTACGACCGCGGGTCGTCGTAGGTGTAGACGGCGTCGAGGTTCTGGGTCAGGTAGAGCTGGGACGTGGTGTCCATGTTGATCTTGGCCTGGGTCAGCGCCACCGCGGTGTTGTACTGCGTCGGCTCGACGAAGTAGCCGGCCGCGTTCTTGACCTTCACCACCGGGTAGTTGGCGTTGATCGCGTACGAGTACTCGACGTAGCCGATCATCCCGTTGCCCGAGAACCCCTTGATCGTGTTCATCACCTGGTCCGAGCCGGCCTGGCTGACCATCCGACTGCCCGACTTCTTCGGGTAGTACGACGTGAGGCCGGACCGCCCGAAGTACGGACGCCAGATGCTGGGGTGCTGCTTGTCCATCCACGTCGTGAACTGGGCCGTCGTACCCGAGCCGTCGGAGCGCACGACCGGGATGATCGGCAGCGACGGGAACTTCCGGCCGTTGTTGTCCTTGGCGATGGCGGGGTCGTCCCAGTTGGTGATCTGGTTGGTGAAGATCTTGGCCAGCGTCTCCCCCGACAGGCGGAGGTTCTTGACCTGCTGGTTGCCGATCTTGAGCTGGTAGGTGAAGGCCGTGCCGCCGGCGACGATCGGCAGGTAGGCGTACTGCCGGCCCTGGCTGGTGTCGGCCTGCCCCTGCTCGTCGGTGCCCTGGTAGGGGATCTCGGAGATCGCGAAGTCGACGCTGTTGTTGGCGAAGTCCTTGCGCCCCTTGGTCGACCCGCCGCCGGTGTAGACGACCTTCATGCCGTTGGCGTTCACGTCGGCGATCCACTGCTGGACGATCAGCTCCGACCAGGTCGACCCGGTGCCCTCGATCTGGGCGTAGGGAACGGCGGCATGGGCGGCGAGCGGGACGCTGACGCCGCAGACCAGTGCCACCAGGGCCGCCACGAGGCGCTTCACGGGTTCTCCTTCACGGGACGGGTCCGCGCCGTCGAGGACGGCCGGGTCTTCTTCGCCTTCTTGGGCCGCGCCACGAGGCGGGCCAGGACGAACAGGAACAGCACGAGACCGAGCAGCACCGTCGCGGCGGCGAACGCACGCGTGATGGCCTGGGGCTCGCCGCTGCGGACGGTGGTGTAGATGTAGAGCGGCAGCGAGTTCATGACCCCGTCGGTCGGCCCGACGACCATGAACGCGGCCGCGCCGGAGGTGAGCAGCACCGGCGAGGTCTCCCCCACGCCGCGCGCGACACCGAGGATGACGGCGGTCGCGAGCCCCGGCCGGGCGGTCGGCAGCACGACGTGCCACACGGTCCGCCACCGGCTCGCGCCCAGCGCCAACCCGGCCTCGCGCAGGTTGCCCGGGACGACGCGCAGCACCACGTCGGCTGCCCGCGCCACGATCGGCAGCATCATCACCGCGAGCGCGAGCGCGGCGGCGAGGCCGGAGCGGGGCCAGCCCGCCACCACGATGACCGTGGTGTAGACGAACAGGCCGGCGACGACCGACGGCAGCGCGGTCATCGCCTCGACGATGGTGCGCACGAGCACCGCGAAGCGTCCGCCGACCTCGGTCATGAAGATGGCCGTGCCGATGCCGAGCGGCAGCACGATGACCAGCGCGATCCCGATCTCGATCATCGAGCCGACCGCCGCGTGGGCGATGCCGCCCATGTCGAACGGGTCCTTCGGGCCGACGCCGGCCATGTCGTCGACGAAGAAGTTGCCGTGCAGCAGGGGGCGCCACCCGCGCAGCACGATGAACACCAGGGTGCTCACGAGGGCCGCGCCGACGACGAGGGCACCGCCCGTGACGACGGCGGCCGCCACCCGGTCCCGCACCTCGACGATCGACACGGTCAGGGCCGAGAGCACGGCCGTGACGACCAGGCCGAGGACGAACCAGGCGACGAGGAACCAGGCGGGACCGGGCAGCGGGAGCAGGCGCTGCGTGACCAGCCAGGCCATGCCCAGCGCCGAGGCCCACGCGCCCCACCGGACGAATCGCTCGTCGAGGCTGGGCCGGCCCAGGGCGGGCCGCGGCAGCGGGGGCGGCGCGTCCTCGTCGTACGACGGCAGCACGGTGGTGCCGCGCGGCTCGAACTGCGCGCCGCGCGGCGAGGTGACCGGTGACGTGCTCATGTCAGGCCTCCGCCCCGGCACCCGAGCGGCTGCGGTTGACGACGACGGCGGCCAGGGTGTTGACGCCCAGGGTGATGACGAAGAGCACGAACCCGGCCGCCAGGAGCGCGGAGAGCTGGCTCGCGCTCGCGTCGCCGAACCGGCCGGCGATGAGCGCACTGACGCTGTTGGTGCCGATCTCGAGCGGGCGGAACTTCAGGTCGAAGGCCGGCGAGATGATGAGCAGGACCGCGATCGTCTCGCCCAGCGCCCGACCGAGCGCGAGCATGGTGCCGCCGATGATGCCGCCGCGACCGAACGGCAGCACGACGGTGCGGATCATGCCCCAGCGGGTCGCGCCGAGCGCGAGCGCGGCCTCCTTCTCGCCCGGCGGGGTCTGGCTGAAGACCTGGCGCATGACCGCGCAGGCCATCGGCAGCACCATCATCGCCACGGCGATGCCGGCGCAGAACGCGCTCGCGGTGTAGCGGCTGGCGTCCCAGATCGCGGCGTCCGGATCGGTGTCCTTCACGTCGAAGATCGGGATCCAGCCGAGGTGCCGCTGCAGGAAGGTGGCGAATGCCGCGGCATGGGGCATCACGAGGAAGAAGCCCCACAGGCCGTAGACGATGGACGGGATCGCGGCCATCAGGTCGACGAGCGACACCAGTGTCGAGCGCAGCGCCGCGGGCGCGTACTCGGAGATGTACAGCGCGGTCAGCAGCGCGAGCGGGAAGGCGATCACCATCGCGACGAGGGCGATCTGCAGCGTCCCGGCGAGCACGGCCGCGATGCCGAGCACGTCGGCCTCGGGGAGCCAGTCGGACTCGGTGAAGAACCGCCAGCCGTACCGCCGCAGGGTCGGGAACGCCTGCCAGCCGAGGAACAGGCCGACCCCGCCGGTGATGACCAGCACCGAAGCGCCGATCGCCCGGGAGACGTTGACGAAGACGGCGTCGGCACCCGTGGATCGTCGGGAGATCCGGCGCGGCTGCGCCTCGGGCGCGCCCGGATCGGCAAGGGGCAGGCTGGTCACACGTCGTCCTCAGTCGTGGCCACCCGAGAAGGCCGTCTCGTGGCAGCGCGGAGCCGCGCCACCACGGGGAACGGTGGCGGGGGTCCGCGACCAACCGGGGTGCGGTCGGTGAACGGCACGGGAACGGTGCTGGCGACTTTGCTGAAATCAGCCGGCCGGCGGGGTGCGGAGCGTCCGGGACCGCCGTCAGGCGGTGGGATCGGCCACCCGGCCGACGAAGAGCGGGGTGCGGTGCGCGACGTCGTGGACGACGAAGAGGAAGGGCCGGTCGACGACGAACTCCTCGGTGACGACCGCGCTCTCGGTGCGCATGACGACCGCCGTCGCCGCGGCGGCCTCGGTGCCCTCCTCGTCCACCGCGATGAAGCCCTGGTGGAGCACGGCGGCGATGTAGAGGAAGAGGTCCTCGTCGGTCATCGCGGAGAAGTCCGCGCGACGGTCGTCGAACGCGGTGGGCATGCCGAGCGCCTCGAGGACGTCCCCGAGCGGTGCCTGGGTCCGGAAGGTCCACCGCGGGAGGCTGAGGTCGACGGCCCCGGGCACGGCGCCGTCCAGCAGGCCGGCGAAGCCGCCGTCGGCGACGGCGGCCTCGATCCTGTCGAACGCGCCGTCGTCGGGCAGGACGACGGTCATCGCGAGCCGCTGTCCGGCGTACGGCACGACGGCCGCCCGGAAGCCGTCGCCCGTGACAAGCCCTCCGGCCAGGTCCGGGCGGCGCATCCGGTCCACCTCGACCTCGCTCCCGTCGCGGCGACGGAAGAGGCCGGGCGCGGTCAGCTCCTTCTCGAAGGGCTGCTCCCACGGCGCCTTGAGATAGACCGCGTTGACCAGCACCAGCCGGGTCAGCTCGTCGAGCACGCCCTCGGGCACCAGGTCGACGATCCGGTCGCGGGTGCGCTCCTCGACCCAGGCGTTGATCAGCAGCCGCGCCCGCTCGGTCGCGGTCTCGAAGTCGACGGCGCGGATCGGCGCGGCGTACTCCTTGGCCAGCAGGTCCAGGAAGTCGGCCGACCAGCCGACGCCCCGCTGGCCGAAGATCTGGTTGGCGGTCTCCAGCGCCAGCTCGGCCGACGAGCCGTCGGCACGCTGCTGGCTCCCCGCCAGGCCCTCGACGTGCGTCGTGAGGGCGTTCACGCCGCGGTGCCAGCGGTCGCCGAGGTCACCGACGCCGAGCACGGTCCGCATCTCCTGCGCGGTCGACCCCGCCGCGCCGGTGAGCGTCATGCCCAGCGCGACCACGACGGAGTACGGCGAGAGCACCAGGTTGCCCTCGGTGGTCGCCAGGGCGGCGTACAGGCGCCCCGCGAAGCGGTCGAGCCCGGTGACGACGCCGGCCACCAGGCTGGGGTCGCCCGCGGCCCGGCGCGCGTCGGAGGAGACCAGCTCGATGCCGTCGGGGTCCGGCGCCGGGTCCGGGCCGGCGTCGGAGCGGTCCCCGTCGGTGCAGGCGGCGAGGGCGCCGACGGCGAGCGCGCCGAGTCCGAGCTGGAGGGTGGCGCGACGGGCGAGAGCGGTCATGCCCGGTACGACGCGGGCCCGGGAGGTTCGGTTCCCGCGGCGACGCTTGGGGTCAGGAGGTCGGCGGCCCGACGACCAGCGCGAGCCCGGTCAGCACCGCGACGGCGACCACGCCGACGCCGAGTCCGCGCAGCGGGTTGGCCAGCAGCCAGGCGACGCCGCGGTCCGGGAGCGAGCGGGTCGCGCCGGCGGGCAGCCGCCACTCGTCGCCGAGCCAGCCCTTGCGCACGGCCCACCACTCCAGCGGCAGCGTCACCAGCGGCGGGATCGCGGCGAGCAGGGCGAGCAGGCCCCGGCCGGCCGACCAGCGGCGGTCGACCCAGACGACCACGGTCGTCACGACATAGGCCACGAAGACGACGCCGTGCAGCATCCCGAAGACCCGGACGCCGGCCTCGGTGGTCTCGGTGACGTACTTGAGGAACATGCCGAGCAGGAGCCCGGTCCAGGTGATCGCCTCGGCGATCGCGACCGTGCGGAACAGGCGGGTCGGGGTGCTCGCGCGGGGCTTGCTCACGGGTCCCGAGCGTACCCGTGTGACCCAGGTCGCCCGGTGCCGGTCAGGCCCCGAAGCGGCGCTCGCGCTGGGCGTAGGCGCGGATCGCGCGCAGGAAGTCGACGCGGCGGAAGTCGGGCCAGTAGGCCTCGCAGAAGTAGAACTCCGACTTCGCGCTCTGCCACAGCAGGAAGCCGCCCAACCGCTGCTCGCCCGACGTCCGGATGACGAGGTCCGGGTCGGGCTGGCCCTTGGTGTAGAGGTGCTCCTCGATGTGCTCGATGTCGATCTGCTGGGCCAGCATCTCCAGCGGCGTCCCGAGCGCGGCGTGCTCGGTGAGCAGGGAGCGGACCGCGTCGGCGATCTCGCGGCGCCCGCCGTAGGCCACGGCGACGTTGACGATCATCCCCTCGATGTCGACCGTCGCCTCGGCCGCGGCCTTGAGCCGCTTGGCGGTGCTGGCCGGGAGCAGGTCGAGGGCGCCGACCGGGTGCAGCCGCCAGCGCCGCTGGTCGGCCAGCGAGTCGACGGCGTCGGCGATGATCTCCAGCAGCGGTTCGAGCTCGTCGGCCGGACGGTTGAGGTTGTCGGTCGACAGCAGCCAGAGGGTGACCACCTCGATGCCGACCTCGTCGCACCAGCCCAGCAGCGGCTCGATGTTGGCCGCGCCCGCCCGGTGCCCGTGCGCGGTGTCGCGCCCGACCGCCTTCGCCCAGCGCCGGTTGCCGTCGAGCATCACCCCGATGTGCTTGGGCAGGTTGTCGGGCATCCGGCGAAGCATGCGTGCCTCGTACGCCGGGTAGAGCACCCTGCGCACGCCTCGCTTCCAGTCCGCCACATTCCGATGTTAGCCGGGCTACCGGCCTTCCCACGCGGCTGACACGATGAGCAGCACAACCACGGCCTCCGGGCCGCGGCCCCCGACCCCGATGACAGATAGGACGACCATGACTGCAGCCGCCTGGCACCCGGACCCGACCGGCCGCCACGAGCTCCGCTACTGGGACGGCTCCCAGTGGACCGATCACGTGTCCGACCAGGGCGTCCAGTCGACCTCGCCGCTCTACCCGAGCGCCGAGCCGACCGCCGACGCGGGCGGCACCGACGCGGACGGCACCGACGCGGGCGGCACCGACGCGGGCGGCACCGACGCGGGCGGCACCGGGTCGGGCGGCGACGTGTGGGTCGGCGGTCAGGAGGCGTCCGCCGAGACCGGGTCGGGCGGGCCCGCGGAGCCGGCGTTCTCGTTCGACACCGAGACCGCGGTCGCGTCCCCGGCCGAGCAGGCGCAGCCGGCCCAGTCTTACCAGCAGGCGCAGCCCTACCAGCAGGCCCAGCCCACCGGCCAGCCCCTGGGCGGGTACGCCGCGCAGGCGGTGCCGGCCGACGCGTTCAGCGGCATCTCCGGTGAGCTGATCGACGGCCGGTTCAGCGAGATCGACGGCGCGGGGGCGATCCTGCAGAACAAGCGCCTCCTCCGCGTGCGGATCACCGAGCCGTTCATGGCCAAGCAGGGCGCGATGGTCGCCTACCAGGGCAACGTCAACTTCAACTACCAGGGCGGCGGCGCCGCGAAGTTCCTCAAGAAGGCCTTCACCGGCGAGGGCCTGTCCCTGATGCGGGTCGAGGGCCAGGGCGACGTCTTCCTCGCCGACGGCGCGCACGAGGTCCACATCCTCCACCTCAACAACAGCGGTCTGTCCGTCAACGGCCAGAACGTCCTCGCCTTCTCCGCGGCGCTGGAGTGGAACGTCGAGCGGGTCAAGGGCGGCAGCATGGCCGCGGGCGGCCTGTTCAACACGACCCTGCGCGGCACCGGCTGGGTCGCGATCACCACCGACGGCGACCCGGTCGTGCTCAACCCCGGCGAGGCGCCGACCTTCGCCGACGCCAACGCGCTCGTCGCCTGGTCGACGCACCTGCAGACCTCGATCCGCTCGACCTTCACCGCCGGCGCCCTCATCGGCCGCGGCTCGGGCGAGGCGTTCCAGGTCGCCTTCCAGGGCCAGGGCTTCGTGATCGTGCAGCCGTCGGAGGGTGGCGTCGTCCCTCCGCACACGCACTGACCGCTCGGGGCGCGCAACCCCCGATCGGCCTGTCCCGGCGGCCGGACGAGCGTGAGATCACGCCCGTCCGGCCGTCGTGGCGTTCGGTGCCCGCCGGTATCCTCGGCGCATGAACCAGGCCCTCCACCACGCGAACGACAAGGTCCGCGCCCGGCTGGACGACCTCGGGGATCAGATCAGTGAGAAGGTCGCTGAGATCAAGCCCAAGCTCCGGGGCTGGATCCACCTCGTCTCGACGCCCCTCGTCCTGGCCGCCGGCATCGTCTTGATCTGCCTCTCGCCGACCGCGACCACCCGGGTCGGCTCGGCGCTGTACGCCGGCTCGGCGCTGCTGCTCTTCGGCATCTCCGCGCTCTACCACCGCGGCACGTGGTCGCCGAAGGTGTGGACCGTCCTCAACCGGTTCGACCACTCGAACATCTTCTTGTTCATCGCCGGCTCCTACACCCCGTTCGCCCTGATCCTGCTCGACGGCGCGTCCCGGGTCGTGATGCTGGCGACCGTGTGGACCGGCGCCCTGCTCGGCATCGCGTTCAAGCTGTTCTGGCCGGGCGCGCCGCGCTGGCTGTCGGCGCCGATCTACATCGCGCTCGGCTGGGCGGCGATCTTCTTCATCCCGGCCTTCTTCGAGGGCGCCACGGCGCTCGGGCTCGGCATCGGGATCGCGATCTTCGTGCTCATCGCGGTCGGCGGCGCGCTCTACACGATGGGCGGGCTGGTCTACGGCTTCAAGTGGCCCAACCCGGCGCCGCGGGTCTTCGGCTTCCACGAGATCTTCCACGGCTTCACCATCGCCGCGTTCGTGACGCACTACGTCGGGGTCTCGCTGGCGACGTACTCGCTGCGCTGAGCGAGGTGGGGCCGGTTCACCTACCGGATCTGTCGCGATCCGGCCCGTTGGACGACGAATTCGGTCGTTGCGCCGCACGTCAGGAGCGCGAGAGGAGCATCAGCACCTCCGCGTGCGGGGTCTGCGGGAACATGTCGAGCAGCCGCGCCCGCACCGGCCGGTACGACGCCAGCTCGCCCAGGTCGCGCGCCAGCGTCGTGGGGTTGCAGCTGGAGTAGAGCACGTGCTCCGCGCCCGACTCCTCCAGTCGCCGGGCGAGGGCCGTCCCCAGGCCGCGTCGCGGCGGGTTCACCACGACCAGGTCGGCCTCCGCGAGCAGCGCGGCGTGCTCCGGGGCGGTGGCGTCGCCCACGGCGAAGTCGGTCGCGCCCGGCAGGCCGGCCTCGGCGCGGGAGCGCTCCGCACTGGCGATCGCGTCGGCGCTGATCTCGATGCCGGTCACCCGGCGTCCCGGACCGGCGAGGTGCAGCGCGAATCCGCCGACGCCGCAGTAGAGGTCCACCACGCGGCGCGGCGCGAGCTCGGTCGCCCAGGCCGCCGCCTCGGCGTACAGGGCCGCTGCCACGACGGTGTTGGTCTGGAAGAAGCTGCGCGGTCGCAGGTGCAGGGTCACGTCGCCGAGCCGCATCGGGAGGGTGTCCGCGTCCGTGAGGACGATCTCGCGGTCGCCCTCGATGACGGCGCGGTGCTCGGGCTGCACGTTCAGGGTGAGCACGCGGATCGCCGGCAGCAGCTCGCGCAGCCAGGGCAGGTGCTTGCGGACCCGCGCCTCGACGGCGGTCGAGCGCACCACCAGACGCACCATCAGCTCGCCCGCGGGCGATTCCGTGACGAGCACGTGCTTGAGCTCGCCGCGGCGGCTGACAGGCTCCGCCGACGCCACGTCGTACGGCGTCAGGTCGGCGCGCCGCACCAGGTCCGCCAGCACGGGGAGGGCGGCCGCGATGCCCGGCAGGTGCAGGGCGCAGTCACGCAGGTCGACGCCCGCACCGTCCGGCCCGAGGATCCCGAGAGTGGGGCGCTCCGCGGTGCCGCCGACGACCATCTTGGCCTTGTTGCGGAAGCCCGCCGCGGGGCTGGGCACCGGCGGCAGCCAGGCGAGGCCCGGCCGGTCGACGAGGGCGCGCGCCGCCGCCTCCTTGCCGGCCAACTGGGCGTCGTACGCCTGCCCGAGCCAGGCGCAGGACCGGCACTCCCCCGCCGCGAAGTGGGCGCAGTCGAGCACGGCGAGACCCATGGCTCCCATCGTAGGCGGGGCACCTCCTCTAGGCTGCGGCCGTGCCGTCCTCGCTCGAGAAGGTCCAGGCCGCACCGGTCCTCGCCACCGTGCGCCGCCTCGAGCAGCGGATCGAGGCGCGCTTCCCCGGGCGCGGCCTGCACCGCGTCGCCGGGGAGCTGGCGACGCTCGTGGGGACCGTGGCGTCCTCGACGGCGACAGTGCGAGGCCGGCGGTCGTGGCTGCGCCCGCTGTCGAGGTTCGGGATCGTCGCGGTCCTGCTGGTCACCGGCACGGTGCTGGTCCTCGCCGCCCGGGCCGCCGTCGCGGACGCGCCGGACGACGGACTGGCCTGGATCCCGCTGCTGGAGAGCACGGTCAACGACCTGGTGTTCGCCGCCCTGGCGATCTGGTTCCTCTACTCCGTCCCCGAGCGGCTGCAGCGCTCGAGCCTGCTCGAGCTGCTCCATCGGCTGCGGTCGATGGCCCACATCGTCGACATGCACCAGCTGACCAAGGACCCCGAGCGGCTCCGCTCGGAGTTCACGCCGACGGACGCGAGCGTGCGGATGGACCTCACGTCCGAGCAGCTGGAGCACTACCTGGACTACTGCTCGGAGCTCCTGAGCCTCATCGGCAAGACCGCCGCGCTGTGCGCCGAGGCGTCCCGTGACCCGGTCGTGCTCGACACGGTCAGCACCGTCGAGACGCTGACCGTGTCGCTGGAGCGCAAGATCTGGCAGAAGATCGCGGTCCTCAACCACCACCGCGGGTCGTCGCCCGCGAGCTAGTGTCCCGTCACTGGTGCCGAGCCACCGGGTCAGCGGGACAGCCCGAGGAGGGCCCGGGTCGCGGTGCTGTCGAGGACCGGACGCTGGGCGATCCGGGCCAGCGCGACGGCACGGTCGACGAGCTGGGCGTTGTCCCGCACCGGCTCGTCGCGCGAGAACCGCAGCACGTCCTCCATGCCGACGCGCAGGTGTCCGCCGAGGGCGAGCGTCGTCAGCATGACCGGAAGCGTGCTGCGTCCGATGCCGGTCGCCGACCACGATGCGCCCGCGGGCAGCTGCGCCCGGGCCGCGAGCAGGGCCTCGGGCGTGCCTGGCATCCCGCCGGGCACACCCATCACCAGGTTGCAGTGGACGACGCCCTGCCGTGGCGGACCGTGCCGGTCGAGGAGCCGGTGGAGGGTCGCGACGTGGCCGAGGTCGAAGCACTCGAACTCGGGCAGGACGTCGTTCTCGAGCATCGCCAGGTAGAGACGCTCGACGAAGGGATAGGGGTTGCGGAAGATCTCGTCGCCGAAGTTCACGCTGCCGCAGGTCAGCGAGCAGGACTCCGGTTGCAGGCCGACCACGGCCATCCGGTCCTCGAAGCTGTCGCGCACCCCACCGCCCGTGGAGAGCTGGACGACCAGGTCGGTGTGCTCGCGCACGCCGTGCATGATCTCGGTGAGGATGCCGCGGTCGAGGCTGGACGCTCCCGAGCGGTCGCGGCCGTGGATGTGGACGAGGCTCGCGCCGGCACGCTCGGACGCCACTGCCTGGGCGACGATCTCGTCGGGCTGGAGCGGGATGCCGGGGTTGTCGTCGTAGCCGGACTCGGCGCCGGTGGGCGCCACGGTGATGAAGACCTCGCTCACCCCTGCTCCCCCGGTACGACGAGGATGCCGATCGCCTCCGTCACGAGGATCTTCTCGTCGAGCAGCACCGACCCGGACTCGCGCGTGCTGGCGTCGGCACGGGCGGTCACGTGACAGGTGAGCTCGAGCCGTCGGCTGCGGCGACCGAACTCGACCGCGCGCCCGGTCACCTCGACGATGTCGCCCGCATAGACGGGCGCGAGGAAGCCCACGGACTCGTAGCCCGCGAGCAGGCCCTCGTCGCCGTCGGTCGCGATGCTGATCTCCGTGGCGACCTCGCCGAACAGGCGAAGCACGAAGGCGCCGTCGGCGAGGCCGCCGGCGTAGTGGGCGTCGCCGTGCGAGACGTAGCGACGGTGGGTGACGGTGCTCATGGGGTTCCTGTCGATCGTGCGGGAGCGGCGCTGCGGGAGTCGAAGAACTCCAGGACCGCCGGATACTGGCGAGCCAGCTCGATCGCCAGCTCGGCGTGGCCGGGCACATAGCCCGAGCCGATGAAGAGGTCGAGGTCGAGGGTGAGCGCCTCGGCGCCCAGCGCCACCGCGGCGAACTCCGTGGCCATGGAGAAGTAGACGACGGCGCCGCCGGAGCGGGTCGCCAGGAGCGGGGCGTGCTCGCAGCCCGGCTGGTTGACGCACACCAGGGTGACGTCGGCGAGCGGCCCGCGTGCCAGGAGCTCGGCGCGCAGCGCCAGGGGATGTCGGGCGTCGGCGACGATGACCTCGTCGAACAGGTCGCGTCCCCGGAGGTCCTCGGCCTCGTCCTCGAAGGGCACCACCGCCTGCACCCACACCCCCACCCGGCGCGCGGCGGCGGCACTGAGCACCGCGCTCTTGCCGCCACCGAGGACGAGGAGCCGCTCGGCGTGGCCGACCAGCAATGGTCGCTGGAGCGTGCGCAGGGTCAGGGCCGGCGCGCCGGCGACGTCGAAGATGGACAGGGCGGTCGGCTCGGCGAGGTCGTCGGGGAGCCGGACGAGCACGCCGTCACCGAACACGACCGCGCGGCCGCGGGTCGGGATGATCTCGGAGCGTCCGTCCCATCCGTCGAGGTCGTCGTCGAGCGCCAGCGGCGTCGCCGTGAGCGACACCAGCGTCGCCACCCGGTCGCCGACGGCGAAGCCGCTCGAGGCGCCGGTCTCCGCGACCCGTCCGATGAGCATGCCGCCGGAGCCGGTGACCGGGTTGTGCATCTTGCCGCGCGATCGGACGATCCCCGCGACCTCGGCCCGCATCCGCGCGACGTCGCCCCCGGTCGCCGTACGGATCTGGTGGAAGCTGGCCGCGTCGAGATTGAGGTCGGACACCTCGATGGCGACCTCGTCGTCCCGGAGCGGGCCGCGCACGTCGAGCACCCGCGCCGCCTGGGGCAGCGCGTCGGCCGGCTCGACCACGCGCGCGGCACCGAACGGGAGTGGGGGCACGGCTGCAGTCATCGCTGTTCTCGCCTTCGTCGTGTCTTCTGTGCTCGAAGCGCGTTCGCGCACAGGTCGGTGTAGAGATCGACCAGCTCCGCGAGCTCGATGGGCCCCTCGGGCCGGTACCAGTGAGCGACACCGGTGCACATCTCGATCAGTGCCCGCGCCGCCACGGCGACGTTCTTGACCTGGAAGTCGTCCGCGGCCCTGCCGGCCTCGATCGTGCGGCGCCAGATCGCCTCGTACTGGTCGCGGTAGCCGACGACCTTCTCCTTCTGCTCCTCGCTGAGCGCGCGGATCTCGGTGTCGCTCACGATGCACAGCAGTCGCTGCTCGGTGTGGATCCGGACGTGCACCTCGACGAGCGCGGCCAGCTGGTCGACCGGCTTGGCGACCTCCAGGAGGGCGAGCTCGGCGTCACGCAGCAGCGTGACGATGTTCTCGGTCAGCATCCCGACGAGGAGATCCTCCTTGTTCGACATGTAGTGGTAGAGCGTCGCCAGGGAGACTCCCGCCTCCTGGGCGATCAGGCGGATGCCGGTCCCGCTGAACCCCACCGTGCTGAACAGGTGCAGCGCGGCGTTGCGGATCGCGGCCTGGGTCGACTCGTGCGCAGCGTCCTTCACGCCGATCAGCCTCCTCACATCGTGCCGCCGATCGATCGATCGGGAGTCCTCACCCTAGGACCGCAGATCCTCTTCGGTCAACACCTCGCACCGATGGCGCGAGATGCCGCGCATTTGCCGCAGTAGAGCCGGATTCACGCACCTGAGCAAGCAAAACCGTGGAGACCATTGCCACTCGATCGATCGATCGGTATGGTCCCCGGCACGGGTCAGCGCCGGCGACAGGAGTCAGCAGCGGCGCACCACACACCTAGGCACCGCGGGAGAAGAGCAATGAAGAGAGCAGTCCAGAGGATCACCGTCCTGGCCGTCGCCGCGCTGGCGGCCACCGCCTGCACCAAGGCCTCGACCGGCGACGACGACTCGACGACGCCCTCCGCCGACGTCGTCGCCACCGTCGACTCCTCGGCCCTGGTGCGGCCGGGTCACCTCACGACCTGCATGGACATGCCCTACAAGCCGTTCCAGTACTTCGACGAGTCCGGCGACCCCGTCGGCGTCGACATCGACCTGATCAAGGAGGTCGCGGCGCGGATCGGCTTGAAGATCAACATCCAGAACTCGGTCTTCGACACCATCATCGCGGCGCTCAAGGGCGGCAAGTGCGACATGATCTGGGCCGACCAGTACGTCACGCCGGAGCGCATCGAGCAGATCGACATGGTCGGATACTGGAAGGCCTCCGAGGTCGTCGTCGTCCCCGAGGGGAATCCGAAGGGCATGGGCGGCAAGGACGAGCTGTGCGGCTTCAAGGTGGCCGGCCAAAAGGGCGGCGCGGACGTCGCCGCGCTGGAACAGCTCGACGCGGCCTGCAAGGCCGCCGGCCGGCCGGGCATCGAGATCCTCCAGTTCCCGCGCAGCCCCGACGCCTACCAGGCGCTGGCCTCGGGGCACGCCGACGCGTGGATGACCGAGCAGGTGGCCGCCCTGCTGCTGAAGGAGGAGTCCAACGCCAAGATCGAGTTCACCGACACCTTCGCCCTCGGCGACGGCGACCTCGCGGGCCTGACCGGCCTCTCCTTCCGCATCGACGACGGCGCCGTCAAGGAGCCGGTGATGAAGGCTCTCGCCGCCATGGTCGAGGACGGCACCTACGCCGAGATCTGGGAGAAGTGGGGCCTGACCGACGCCGCGCTCGAGCCGGACGACTCCTTCTAGGTCCGCCGGGTCCTGGAGACGCTCATGTACTCGACCACCTCGGTCATGGCCGCGGGAAGCACCTACCCCTTCGACTGGGACGCGTTCACCGACTACCTCCTGCACCCGAGCAGCATGGTGATCCACGGGCTGGGACTGACCGTCCTCATCGCCGTGCTCTCCCAGTTCCTCGGCACCCTCATCGGCATCGCCGCCGACCTCACCCGACGATCCCGCTTTGCGCCGCTGCGCTGGCTGGCCTCGGGCTACGTCTGGCTCTTCCGGGGCACGCCCTTCCTCGTCCAGGTGTCGATCATCTACTTCGCCGGCCTGCCCTTCTTCGGCCTCGCCGTCTTCGGCGGCTACCGCTGGGACGACGTCGAGGTCGTCGGCTACCTGATCGCCGGCCGGGTGATCGCCGGCGTCTTCGCCCTCTCCCTCAACGAGGGCGCCTACATGGCCGAGATCGTGCGCTCCGGGATCGACTCCGTGGACCGGGGCCAGGTCGAGGCGGCGCACGCGATCGGGATGACCGCGCGGCAGACCACCCGCCGGATCGTGCTTCCCCAGGCCCTGCGCACGATCGTCCCGCCCCTGGGCAACCAGTTCAACCTGATGCTCAAGAGCACGTCGCTGCTCTCGGTGATCAGCGTGACCGAGCTGTACACCGCGGCCGCCATCATCCAGGGCCAGACCTTCCAGCCCTTCGAGGTCTTCGGAGCCGTCGCGATCTACTACCTCGCCCTCACCGCCGGGTGGACGCTGATCCAGGGCCGCATCGAGCGCCGGCTGGGCCGCGGCTGGGGCGAGACGCCGACCCGGCGGAGACGACCGTCCCGCACCCCACGACTGGAGATGACCTCATGACCGGGTCCGAGAGCCGCCCGCTGATCCAGGTGCGCGCCCTGTGCAAGTCCTTCGGAGATCGCCAGATCCTCTTCGACGTCGACCTCGACGTCGCCGCCGGCAGGGTGGTCGTCCTCATCGGCCCGTCCGGCTCGGGCAAGACCACGCTCCTGCGCTGCATCAACCGCCTCGAGCACCCCGAGCGCGGAGAGGTGCTGCTCGACGGCATCCCCGTCGGCACCCGCGTGGTCCGCGGCCGGACGACGGCCCTGACCAACAAGGAGCTGGCGCAGCAGCGCTCGCAGGTCGGCATGGTGTTCCAGCGGTTCAACCTGTTCCACCACAAGACGGCCCTGCAGAACATCACCGAAGGCATGGTCCACGTCGCGGGGATCGCACCGGAGACCGCGGCCGCGACCGGCCGCGACCTCCTGTCCAAGGTCGGCCTCGCGGACAAGGCGGACTCCTACCCGAGCCAGCTCTCGGGCGGTCAGCAGCAGCGCGTGGCGATCGCCCGGGCTCTGGGCATGCGGCCGCGGGCGATCCTCTTCGACGAGCCCACGAGCGCCCTCGACCCCGAGACGGTCGGCGACGTCCTGGGCGTGATGCGGGGGCTCGCGGACCAGGGCATGACCATGGTGGTGGCCACCCACGAGATGGGCTTCGCCCGTGAGGTCGCGGACCTGGTGGTGATGATGGACCAGGGCCGGGTCGTGGAGAGCGCGGCCCCCGCGGACTTCTTCGGCCGCCCGACCTCCGAGCGCACCACGCGGTTCCTGGCCAAAGTGCTCTCGTGACCGGCCGCGTGATGACGGTCGAGGGGCCGGTCGACGCCACCGAGCTGGGCGTCGTCCTGCCGCACGAGCACCTGTTCTGCGACACGCTTCGCGAGTACCGCGGCGACGGCCTGCTCGACGACCGCCCGCTGATGGAGCGCGAGGTCGCCGCCTTCCGGGCCGCCGGCGGCGGCACCATCGTCGAGCTGACCGGCAGCACGCTGGGCCGGCGGCCCGAGGACCTGCGGGCGGTCTCCCGGGCGACGGGGGTCCATGTGGTGATGGGCTGCGGGCTCTACCGCGACCCCTACCTCGCCGACACCGGCATCGACCGGCTCTCGGTGTCGGCGGTCGCGGAGGCGATGACCGCCGAGATCGTCGACGGCGTCGGCGAGACGGGCATCCGGCCCGGCGTGATCGGCGAGGTCGGCACGAACGCCGCCTGGGTGTCCGCGCTCGAGGAGCGCTCCCTGCGCGCGGCCGCCCGCGCGCAGGTGGCCACGGGGCTGACGCTCTCCCTGCACGCCGCGCGCTGGCCGGTCGGCCGCCTGATCCTGCCGATCCTGGAGCAGGAGGGCGTGAGCGCCACGCGCGTGATCGTCGGCCACCTCGACACCGTGCGCGACTCGCCGTACCACGTCGAGCTGGCCCGATTGGGCTGCTACGTGGAGTTCGACGGCTTCAGCACGACGCACGAGTACGACCTCGACCGGATGGTCCGCGACATCGTCGCGGTCGCCGACGCCGGCTTCGTCGACCGGCTGCTGATCTCGCACGACCTCTTCCGGCAGACCCACTTCACGGCGTACGGCGGCGTCGGGTTCGCGTTCATCCTGGAGCACGTCACGACGCGGCTGCGGGCGGCCGGCTTCGGCGACGACGAGCTGCGCCAGGTGCTCGTGGACAACCCGCGCGCGGCGCTGACCGGCGCCGGGGCCTAGCGCGGGCGCGTCACGCGAGGAGGCCCGCCGCCACCCGCAGGTCCGCCACCAGGGCGTCGTACGCCTCCTGGCGCTCCCCGCGCGCCCGCAGCACGGCGGACGGATGGGTGGTCGCGAGCACCCACTGCGGCGGGACCTCGACCGGGCGGTCCTCGGGCCAGTCGAGCCGGCGGCCGCGGCACGCGCCGACCTTGAACGAGGGGCCGTAGAGCGCCTTGCCCGCGGTGCCGCCGAGCAGGACGACGCCCGTGGGCCGCACCAGGCGGAGCTCGGCGTCGAGCCAGGGGCGGCAGGCGGCGACGTGGGCCTGCTTCGGCGACTGGTGGATGCGGCGCTTGCCGCGCATGCCGGACCAGCGGAAGTGCTTGACGACGTTGCTCGTGTAGACCCGCTCGGGCGCGATGCCCGCATCGGCCAGGGCGTCGTCGAGCACCCGGCCGGCGGGACCGACGAAGGGCTCGCCCGCCTGGTCCTCGCGGTCACCGGGCTGCTCGCCGAGCAGGGCGAGCTCGGCGCCGGGATCGCCCTCGCCCATCACCCCCTGGGTCGCGTCCCGGTAGAGCTCGCACCCCCGGCACTCCTGCAGCGCGGCGCGCAGCCGCGGCAGCGTCGGCCGGTCCGGCACCCACTCCTGAGCGCCAGGGCGCTCCACGTCGTCGGTCATACCGCGGCGGTACCCGGCCCCTCCGGGCGTACCGCCGTCATGTCGCGGCGGACGCCGGGTACCGCCGGGGGCGTCCCGACCCCGACCCCGTCAGGAGGCAACCACCGTGGCCACCTCGATCGTCGACGACGACCTCTGGGAGCGCTTCCACACGGCCGTGAACATGACCTCGCGCGAACTGCGCGACTGGCTCGCCACGCAGGGCGCCGGGGAGGACGCCGAGGAGCTGCCCGACCGCGCCGGCCGGCCCCTCGGGCACCGCGTCCTCGACGTCCTGGGCAAGCGCAGGTCCGACCTGACCACCGACGACGTGGCCGTCATGGAGCGGGTGGTCACCGAGGTCACCGCGCTGCGCGGCGACGAGCCCGAGCCCACCGCCGGCGACACGGACTGGCGTCACGGGCTGATGAACGTCGGCCACGACCCGCTCAGGGAGACCTGAGCGACTGCGCCTCCACCGCGCGCTGGATCACCCCGGCCGCCTCCGGGTAGCGCGCGGGCTCGGGCCCGATGAAGGTCAGCCGGAGGTACGGCGCCGAGGGCTCGGCCGGGAACCAGGCATCACCGGCCGCGACCCACACCCCGTCGGCCGCGCAGTCGCGCGCGAGTCGCTCGGCGTCGGTGCCCGCCGGCAGCCGCGCCCACAGGTGCAGCCCACCCGGCGGGACCACGTCGAGGTGCAGCGCCGGCGCGTGGTCGCCGACGGCGGCGACGAGGAGGTCGCGGCGCTCCCGCAGTTGGGCGCGCAGCCGGCGCAGGTGGGTGCGCCAGCCGGGATCGCTGACGACCTCGAGCGCGGCCTGCTGGAGCAGTCCGCTGACGTACATCGACTCGGCGGCGCGGTCGCCGAGGATCCGGTCGCGGGCGGGCCCACGGGCGATCACGGCCGCGACCCGCAGCGCCGGGGAGACGCTCTTGGTCAGCGACCGCAGGTAGACGACGTGCCCTGCGCCGTCGCGGGCGGCGAGCGGCACGACCTCGGCGTCGATGCCGAAGTCGTGCGCCCAGTCGTCCTCGACGAGGAAGGCGCCGTGGGCGCGCACGACGTCGAGGATCCGCTCGGCGCGCTCGGCGCTCCACCGGGCTCCGGTCGGGTTGGCGAAGCTGGGCTGCGCGTAGAACGCGCGGGCTCCGGTCTCCCGCAGCGACCGCTCGACCTCGGCCGGGTCCGGGCCGTGGGCGTCGCTGGGCACGGGGACCAGCTCGACGCCGGCCTGACGCGCGGCCTGGATCGCGCCCCAGTAGGTGGGCGACTCGATCAGCAGCGGGTGGCCCGGCGCCACCAGGGCGCGGAAGATCGAGGCCAGCGCGCTCTGCGACCCCGGCGCCACGACCACGTCGTGGGGCGTCACGGCGCTGAGCTGGGTCGGCGTCGCGTCGGCCAGCTCCGTCGCGAACCAGGCGCGCAGCTCCGGCAGCCCGGCGGCCGGCGGGCGCGCGGTGGCGGCGGCGCCGCGCGCGGCCCGGCCCAGTGCCGTGCGGACCAGCCGCTCCGGCAGCAGGTCCGGTCCCGGATAGCCCGCGTGCAGCGCGTGGGCCTCCGGCGGCGCGGTACGGAGGGGTCCCGCCACCCGCGGCAGCTCGGCTCGCGGCGTGCGCAGCGCACCGGTCTGCCAGCCGAAGTCCGGACCCCGGGCCGGACGGACGGCACGGACGAAGCTGCCGACCCCGGGACGGCTCTCGACCAGCCCCTCGGCCACCAGCCGGCGCAGCGCCTTCTGCACGGTGACCGGGCTGGCGCCGTACTCGGCCACGAGGCGGCGCGACGCCGGCAGCTGGGCGCCGGCCGGGGCGTCGCGGATCCAGTCGCGCAGGCCGGCGACGATCCGCGCGGTGCTATCGTTGGTCATGTCACCTCAGAGTAGCGCTATCGTGCCTTCTCGGCAGCCGCTATCGGGCCCGCCGGCGGCGCCGGGCATCGGGCTGGCCTGGGGGCTCCTCGGCGTCCTCGCCTTCTCGTTCACCGTCCCGCTGACCCGGGTGGCGGTCGGCGGCCTCGACCCGCTCTTCATCGGCGCCGGCCGGGCCGTGGTCGCGGCGGCCCTGGCGGCCGGCGCGCTCGCCCTGACCCGTCAGGCACTCCCCCGCGGCCGCCAGTGGCTCCGGCTCGCGGTCGTCGCCGGCGGCGTGGTGGCCGGCTTCCCGCTGCTGACGTCCTACGCCCTGACCGAGGTCCCGGCCGGCCACGGCGCGGTCGTGATCGCGATGCTGCCCGCGACCACAGCGGTCGTCGTCGTGCTGCGGACCGGCGAGCGGCCGGTGCGCGCGTTCTGGGTCTTCGCCGCGCTCGGCGCGGTCGCCGCGGTCGGCTTCGCGGTGCTGCAGGGCGGTGGCGCCGGCCATCTCCAGCGCGCCGACCTGCTCCTCGTGCTCGCGGTGCTCGCGTGCGCCGTCGGGTACGCCGAGGGCGGCGCGATCTCCCGCGAGCTCGGCTCGTGGCAGGCGATCTCGTGGGCGCTGGTGCTCGCCGCGCCGGTGATGCTGGCCCTCACCGCGACCAGCATCGGCACCCGTCCGCCCTCGGCGAGCGCCACGCAGTGGCTGTGCTTCGCCTACCTGGCCTGCATCAGCATGTTCCTCGGCTTCTTCGCCTGGTACCGGGGCCTGGCGATCGGCCCGATGGCGCAGGTCAGCCAGGTCCAGCTCGCCCAGCCGGTGCTGAGCATCGCGTGGGCTGGCCTGCTGCTCGGCGAGCGGATCACCTGGCTGACCGTGCTCGGTGGCGTCGCCGTGGTGGTCTGCGCGGCGGGTGCTAGCTCCTCCCGCGCCCGTACAGCCCGCGCACGACCTTCGTGAGCTGCTTCTCCTCCTTGGCCGTGCGCCGGAAGGTGGTGAGCGCGATCGCCGGCTTGAACCGCTGGCGGGCGATCGCGTGCGGGTAGGTGAACTCGCGCAGGCCGTCGGGACCGTGGATGCGACCGAAGCCCGAGTCGCCGACCCCGCCGAACGGGAGGGTCGGGATGCCGGCGAACGAGATGACGCCGTTGATGGCCGTCATACCGGCCCGCAGGCGCTGCGCGATCTCCATGCCCTGGCTCTTGGAGAACACCGTCGAGCCGAGGGCGTAGCGGGTGCCGTTGGCCCGCTCGATCGCCTCGTCCATCGTCCTCACGCGGGACACGGTGACGGTCGGGCCGAAGGTCTCCTCCTGCAACGCCGCCGAGTCCTCCGGTACGTCGACCAGCACGGTCGGCTGCACGAAGCGGGCGCCCTCGGGCACCGGTCCGCCGACGAGCGCCCGGCCGCCGCGGGCAAGTGCGTCGTCGATGTGGCGCCGGATGATGTCGACCTGGGAGGGCATCGTGATCGGGCCGACCTGGCCGCCGGGACGCGCCTCGAGCTGCCGCGCCTGCTCGACCAGCTCGTCGAGGAAGCGGTCGTAGACCCGGTCGTGGACGTAGATCCGCTCGACGCCGGCGCAGGTCTGGCCGGCGTTGGCGGCCGCGCCCCACAGGGCGGCCTCGGCCGCCTCGGCGACGTCGGCGTCCTCGGCCACGATGAGGGCGTCCTTGCCGCCGGCCTCGATGACGACCGGGGTGAGGGTCTCGGCGCAGGCGGCCATCACCCGCTTGCCGGTGGCGGTGGAGCCGGTGAAGGCGATCTTGTCGACCCCCGCCGCGGTGAGGGCGGCCCCGGTCTCGCCGTACCCGGTCACGACCTGGAACACGGGCCGGCCCACGGCCTCCCGGAAGGTCGCGGCGAGCCACTCGCCCACGCCGGGGGTGTACTCCGAGGGCTTGAAGACGACGGCGTTGCCGGCCGCGAGGGCGTAGGCGATCGAGCCCATGGGCGTGAAGACGGGGTAGTTCCACGGGCCGATGACGCCGACCACGCCGAGCGGGCGGTACTCCACGCTCGCGGCCTGGTTGACCATGAGCAGGCCGGGCGAGACGCTGCGCCGCTTGAGGACCTTCTCGGCGTGGCCCGCCGCCCAGGCGAGGTGGTCGATCGCGAGCGCGGCCTCGAGGAGCGCGTCACCCGTGGGCTTGCCGGTCTCGCGCGCCATCAGCGCGGCGAGCTCCTCCATCCGCCGCGCGATCACCTTGCGCCAGCGGACCAGCGCCTGCTTGCGGCCGTCGAAGCCGAGGGCACGCCACCACTCGGCCTGCTTGCGGGCGGTGGCGACCACCGCGCCGACCGCCGCGGCGTCGTGGATGGGGTGGGTGCCGACGACCTCGCCGGTGGCGGGGTCGAGCGAGGTGAAGGTCTGTGCGGGAGCGTCCGTGGTGGTCACGCACCCGAACCTACTCGCCGGTCACCATCAGCGGAACGGAGCGACGAACAAAACCACCAGGACGACATGGGCCGCGATCACCACCCCCGCGATGACGACCGCGGCGACCGGCGTACGCCGGGCGAGGCGCTCCGCGACCTGGTAGGCGAGGGTGATCAGGGCGAGCGCCACGGTGACGTGGAGCAGCACGGCCAGCGCGACCCCGGTGACCACCCCGGCGATCGCGAAGCGCCCCCAGGTCAGGCCGAGCAGGAGCGGGACGACGACCGCGCCGGCGAGGCCGCCGACGAGCTCCTCCGCGAACGACCGGTCGCCCATCCAGGGCACGCCGTCGATGACGTCGAACAGGTCGACCGTGGCGAGCACGCCGAGGACCGCGACCACCACGAGCGTCCCCAGCGCGGCGAGCCGGTAGCGCAGGTGCCGCGCCGGGCTCCACGACGCCGAGCCGCGCCAGATCGTCGAGAGCGTCACCGCCGACCAGACCAGCCAGCTGCGGACCGGGCCCGTGTCGGTGTCGCGCATGGCCGCCCGGAACACGCGATCCGCGGCGACCCGGTCGAGCACGTGCCCCTCGACCGACAGGTAGGTGGGCGGCTCGTCGCGGCCGTGGACCAGGCCGTCGTGCAGCAGGGCGGGCGGGAGGTGCCGGCCGGTGCGCGGCACCAGCCAGGTGAAGATCGTCGGGACCGAGGTCAGGTCGGTCTCGAAGGAGCCGAGGTCGGCGGGCACCAGCAGGTCGCCGTACTCGCGGTCGCGGTAGGCGATGCGGTGCAGCATCCGGAACCGCTCGGGCGCGACCCGCAAGTCACCGGACTCGACCCGCTCCAGCACGACCCGCTCCAGCACGATCCGCGGCGGCTCGGCGGTGCCCTCGTCGTGGAACCGCTCGGGCTCGGGCCGCACCGGCGTCCACGGGCTCACCGGCACCTGCCCTTCCCCAGCTGGGCGAGCCCGTTGAGGTCGCCCTGCCCGAAGTCGAGCTGGCCCACGTTGTCGGCGTACATCAGCTCGGCGGCGGAGTCGACGTGGTCGAGGCCGACGAGATGGCCGAGCTCATGGAGGAGGATCGCCCGAGCCTGCGCCGCCCCGTCGCGCTCGCCCTCGATCCGGTCGAAGGCGTCGGCGTCGAGAGTGACCCCGCCGGTGACGAACCACAGCCACCCGTCGCCGTCGTAGGACCGGGCGGTCGCGCCACCCACGCCCGCGACCGCGCCCTCGAGCTCCTCGACCTCGTCCTCGGTCGCCCAGGCGACGAGGACCGGGTCCGGCCGCGCCGTGACGAAGCCCCGCTCGTCCTGCTCGGGCCTGCGGTCGGTGCGCCCCTCGTAGGCGAAGCGCAGGCCGGTGATCGCCGCGACCTCGGCGACCCCCTCCTGCACGAAGGCGACCGTCTCCTCGGCGTCGTCCGGCGCCTGCTCCGGATTGATCTCGTAGCGGATCTCCCGGCAGGGGTCCCACGTGACCGGGACGTCGGACTGCCCCGGCTGGTGCTCGAGGAACGCGTGGACGCCGCCCGGCGCGACGTCGGCGGGCTCGCCGAGCGGGTCCTTGTCGAGTCCGATGATCCGGCGCAGCGCGGCCATCTCGCTGCCGGGACCGATCGCGACCACGCCCACGAAGAGCACAGCGCTCAGCAGCAGCACGAGGCCGGACCGCCAGCGCTCCATCAGCCGATGCCGTCGGGCTCGGTCAGCGGACGCTCGCAGACGAAGCCGCGGCACACGTACGCCGCCGGGAGCCCGTCGACGGGCGCCCGGCCGGCCAGCAGCGGGATGCCGTCGACCGCCTCGTCGGCGGCGACCACCACCGCTCCGGGGAGCTCGAGGGCGCGGGCGACCAACGCGTCGCGCCGGGCGCCGGGCGGGCCCACGACGGCGACCTCGAGCGGGCCGTCGAGCATGGTCACGGCGGCGGCCAGCGACCAGCCCGCGAACCGCGGGGCCTTGTCGGCGAGCACGCTGACGGTCGCCAGTGCGGTCTCGGCCGCGTCGCGGTAGCGGCCCTCCCCGGTGAGCGCGTGGGCCTCGACGAGGGCGTGGACCAGGCTGCTGAACCCGCTCGGGCTCGCGTTGTCGCCGGGGTCGCGCGGACGCGCGACGAGCGACTCCGCGTCGGCGCTGGTGTCGTAGAAGCCCCCGTCCGGCGCGGCGAACCCGGCGAGCGCGGTGTCGAGCAGCCCGGTCGCCAGCGTCAGCCAGCGCGGGTCGGCGCTCGCCTGGGCGAGGGCGAGGAAGCCCGACGCCACGCAGCCGTAGTCCTCGAGCACGCCCGCGTGGGCACCAGCCACCCCGTCGCGGGAGACCCGCAGGATCCTGACACCGGCCGAGCCGGTCGTGTCCAGGTGCAGCCGCGCGAGCAGCTCCCCCGCCCGCGTCGCCGCCTCCAGGTAGTCCGGTCGGCCGAGCCGGCGGCCCGCGTCGACGAGTCCGCTGATCGCCAGCCCGTTCCACGCGGCGACCACCTTGTCGTCACGGGCAGGGCGCGGACGCTGCTCGCGGGCGGCGAGCAGCCGGCGTCGTACGTCAGCCAGGCGGGCGCGGTCGGCCGGGTCCTGCGGAGGGTGGCGCAGCTGCAGCGTCGACATCCCGTTCTCGAAGGTCCCGTCCTCGGTGACGTTGAACAGCTCCGCGGCCCAGGCGCCGTCGGTCGGTCCCAGCGCCGCGGTCAGCTGCTCGGGGGTCCAGGCGTAGAACAGCCCCTCCTCCGCGTGCCCGCCGGGCTCGGCCGGGCTGTCCGCGTCGAGCGCCGAGGCGAACCCACCCTCGGCCGTCCCGAGCTCGCGGAGCAGGAAGTCGGCCGTCTCGGTGGCGATCCGGTCCCCCAGTTCGCTGCCGAGCCGCGCGTAGAGCCCGAGCAGCTGGGCGTTGTCGTAGAGCATCTTCTCGAAGTGCGGCACGACCCAGCCGCGGTCGACGGCGTACCGCGCGAACCCGCCGCCCACCTGGTCGTACATCCCGCTCCCGGCCATCGCCGCCACCGTGCGCGCCAGCATGTGCCGCGCCTGCTGCACCGACTCGCCCCGGTAGCGCCTCAGGAACTCCAGCACCATCGTCGGCGGGAACTTCGGCGCACCCCCGAACCCGCCCGCCATCGGGTCGAACTCCTGCGCCAGCGTCGCCACCGCCGAGTCGATCCGCTCCCCCGTCAGCGCGTACGACGGCAGGCTCGCCTCCTTGCGCAGGTGCTCGGCCACGTTCGCCGCGGTCCGGCGTACGTCGTCGCCCCGGTCGTTCCACGCCCCGCTCAGCGCCCGCAGCACCTGCGTGAACGACGGCGACCCGTGCCGCGGCTGGTCCGGCAGATAGGTCCCCGCGAAGAACGGCGCCCCCTCGTGGTCCATCACCACCGTCATCGGCCACCCGCCCTGCCCGGTCATCGCGGTGGTCGCCTGCATGTAGACCGCGTCGACGTCCGGCCGCTCCTCCCGATCGACCTTGATGCTGACGAAGTGCTCGTTGAGATAGTCCGCCGTCGCCTGGTCCTCGAAGGACTCATGCGCCATGACGTGGCACCAGTGGCAGGCGGCGTACCCGACACTCAGCAGGATCGGCACGTTGCGCCGCTTGGCCTCCGCGAAGGCCTCCGGCCCCCACTCCCACCAGTCGACGGGGTTGTCCTTGTGCTGGAGGAGGTACGGCGACGTCGCGGCACCGAGACGGTTCATGCGTCCATCATCCCCTGTGCCCCTGGCGCTCCCCGATCGTCCGAGTGTTCGTCGTGCTGAGCTTGGCCGCGTGCAGCGAGTCTGCGCAGCCACGCTCGACAAGCGAAGGGCACCGGGCGCGAGGAACCGAGCTCACCACCAGTCGTGGTCCTGCGGCGGGCGTCATCGCTCATCTCCCGCCAGGCAGCGTGACGCGGGCGAGCGGCAGCCTGGAGGGAGACCCGAGGCTGAACGTGAGCGTCGAGTCGACGCATGGCGCAGCGACGACCGTGTTCGTCGAGGTCCGGGCTCCCTCGCAAGGGCTCCGAGACATCCTGGACAGGTGCGGCGTCGACTCGGGGTACGAGCGGGTCTTCTGCGAGACCGATCCTCTGATCGGCCTCAAGACCTCGGCAGGTCGCAACCGGGACGGCGAGGCGTTGCCCGACTTCGAGGTCCTCGAACTCGAGGTGCGGGCGAGGTAGCCCAAGCACCCGTCATGGGCGGCGCCGACCGTCTCAATGCCGTCACCCGCGCCAGTGCCTCCAGGCAACGTCGGGATTGATGGGGTGGGGACTCGGCCTCTGCGGAATACGCGGGCCCGAATCGCACGAGCACGCTTGACGCGCTGGAGAATCTCGTCATCGATCGCGAGCGGCGGGACCCGCGGCGGCAGTTTCCTGTCGGCGCTCAGGATGAAGCGGTCAGATCAGCTTGCTCCACCAGACGGCATAGGAGGGAACACCCTCTTCGCAACCTTCGCGATGCTTCCGGTCAGCGCAGCGTCGACGCTGCCTCCGACGATGCCGCCGGCGACGGGCACGGCCTTGGCAAGGGTGATCGCTGAGCGTTGGGTGCCGTACTTCGCCACGAGGGCGAAACCCGCCTTCTTGTTCACCTGGCGAATGACGGAGATCGGAACGGCCCTGATCGCCTGCATCGCTGCCTTCTGGCCCAACTTGACGCCGAATGCGGAGATCGCCCCCTGGGCAGTGGACCCCGCGGCGACAAGTGTGATCATCGCCTGGGTGTGCGGGTCATCCAGCGGATAGCCGCGGAGATGGGCGATCGCCCCGACCATCCTCGCGTTGATGATCAGACTGCCCGCCAGGTTGGCCGGGACCGTCACCGGCATGGCGGCGATCCCTCCGACGCCGGTCACGAATCCTTGCGCTCCCGAGGCGGCGACAGACTCGCGAACGATCCGCTTGATCGATGCCTCCGGGTCCTCGCCGTCAGCGCGGCCGACGTGTCCGCGAGCCGTCGCATAAGCAGCCGACCCGGTCAGAGGGCCGACGCCGTCGGTCACCGCTCGCTGCGTCAACTGCTGAAGCTGCTTCCCCAACTTCTCGGCGGTGGAGGTCCTGGGGGCGTCAGCCTCGTCGACAGCGCCGCTCATCTCGTTCTCCCTCTCAGTCGGCGTTCGGTCCGGATCCTATGAGAGAGGCTCGACGAAGACCGTCGCTCTCCGAACCGTCGCATGAGTCCTCTCGGCGAACGCGTGCGCTGTATCGACGGCTTGAGCTAGACAGTCCACATGACTCAGGTGGACGCTGCGGGCCAGGTCGACTGGGTGCCGGTCTGGGGACAGGTCGCAGCCCGGATGGGTTCGCATTGGGCCGCCGGCCGCGGGCACCTGTTGACGGAAGACACGCTCCGCATGTGTCTCATCGAGGCGCTCGGTGATGACGGAGTCGATGCTGCGAGGCTGGCGTCGGAGGTCTACGCGGTCGGCCTCGGCGCCGGCAAGCTCGATCTGACGATGGACGGTCCTGGCGGCACGGTCATCGAGCTGAAGTACCCGCGCGACTCGCGGACCGGGTTCTCGCCAGACACGATGACGATGGGTGAGCTGCTGCGCGACTTCTGCCGGGTCGCGGTCGTGGACGCCGCTGACCGCTGGGTCACCCAGGTCATCAACGCCCGTCTCGCGCGGTACCTGGCCGGAGCCTCAGCGCGGTTCACGCTCGGCTGGGCTGTCGAGCAGGATCAGCTGATGACCCTCCATCGGGCCACGCTCGAGCGGCTACCGGCTACTGCGATCACCGCCATCGGCACGGCGTCCTGGCGTCTCCCGGTTGAGGCGGTCTGCCGCGTGCGCGCTGCCATCACTGACGACCTCACCTTGTACGCGTACCAAGTGGCTGCCCCGAACGCCGACGTGACACCTTCGCCACTGGTCGCCGGCGCGCAGCCGCCGCGTGAGATCGACGAGACCACAACGCGGCCTGCCGCCGTCGGAGCGCCGACCGGTGCCCGTGCCGCGATCCTCGACGCGATCACACATCTCACGGCCGCTTCTGGAACGGCGACAGTCACCGTCGCCGCCGTGGTCGGTTACCTGAGGCGACGAAACAGCAGGTACGCCGATTCCACGATCCGAACGATGATGACCTCCCACATGTGCGTTGACACCCAGGGTCCCGGGATCGGCACGTTCGACGACCTCGAGCGGCTCGGCCGGGGCGAGTACCGGCGCCGCCCGATCACTCAGAGCGGGTCAGCACATCCAGGAACTCATGGTTGACGAAGAGGAGTTCCCGACCGACCTTGACGTCGCCGAGCAGGTCAGCCGCGACCAATGCGTGAAGCCACGACGAGGCGGTCTGCCGTGACACGTCGCATCGCTCGACGACGGTGCTGATGCGACAGTACGGCTGCTCGAAGAGGACCTGGAGGAACTGGGCGTCACGCCCGCCCGGAGTCGCGCTCCGGGCACGCTCGGCGATGTCGTTCTGACAGGTGCGGATCGAGCTGATCTTCCGCGTCGTCGAGGTCGCAGACTCGCGGACGACGTCGAGCATGTAGAGGATCCACTCGACCCAGGCGCCTTCAGCCGTCACCGCCCTCAGTAGCCGGTAGTAGTCGTTCTTGCGCTCGATGATCGCCCGGGACAGATACAGGATCGGATCGTCGAGCAGGCCCGCTTCGATCAGCATCAGGATGTTGATGACGCGGCCCCTTGGGCTCGAGGTCGATGCCCGCCGGAGGAAGCGCCGGAAGCTCATTGAAGGGAACGTCGGGACTCCATGGCATAGGTCAGCTCCTTCAACGCACCCGGCGACGTGTTAAATCTTCAGGAAAAACCTGACACGTTCTGCCGACGTGTTAGGTCACTCGACACGTGCAGTCGCGCTTCGAGCGCCGGCAAGGTCGACCTGGAGGTCGCGGTCGGGCAGATGAGAAGCGGGCAGGTCAGCCCGCTACCCGGGGACGCCGGATCTGGGCGATGGTCCGCAGCGGGTTCTGCAGCGCTCGGTACCGCCAAGCGAGCATGAGCGAGTCGAGCGGGTGGCGGTAGAGCCACCGGTGGTTGCTGATGGACCGAGCCATCACCTCCCACCCCAACTCGGCATGCGCGTCGTCGTACGGCCGCTCGAACAGTGCCCGGAGCCGGTCGCGGACGACCTCGACGGGTTGGCCGCGCCCTGACCGGAAGAGGTCGGCCCACTCCTGCTGCTTCCGCTCTCGTTCGGCCGCCGCGTCGTGCCGATGTGCCTGCTGTGCTCGGAGATCGTCCCGGATCTGGGCCGGCCAGCGGTCGACGTACTCCTGCGCCCACGGCTCGTACCAGGTCTCGTTCTCGAGGAACGCGATCGCCACGCAGTTCGGCGCGTACGTCGTCGACCCTTCCGCGACCGCGGGCAGCAGTGCAGTGACGATCCGCAGGCCGACCTCTTCGTTGCCTGCCCGGTACGCCTCTGCGACCAGCTCGGAGGCAGCTGTACAGACGTCGAAGGGATTCGCAGCACCCCACTGGCGCTCCGAGCCGGCGATCGCTGCGCCGAGCTCGGGGACCTGTCGCAGGCGCTCGAGGAAGCGGTCGCCGTTGGTCGGCTCAGCAGCCGGTCGAGGGAGCTTGTGCTGGTCGCCGTTCCAATATGTCGGCCGCCAGTAATAGAGCGCCTCCAGATTCACTGGCCACTGGTCGCCGGCCAGAGCAGGCTCACTCCAGTCCAGGTCCGGATCGAACGGCCGCCAGCCATCCTCGATCGGCTCGTCACGCCGCGCCCGCCGGACGTTCCGCGCGAAGTCGCCGTCCATCGCACCCCGCTTCGCGTAGACCCGCTGCGCCTCCATCAGACTGATGCCGTTGGCGCCGTCCGCACTCATCGGAAAGCGAAGCTGCCCACCATCGTCCTCCCAGAAGCACACGGGGCAGAGTTCGTAGTCGCCAGGACCGCTGTCGAGGGTCAGGTGACCACAGCAGGGACACGGAAACCGACTCACGAACTCATCATTGTCGATACGCATCCCCGCCGCCCGTGACTTTCCGTCGGCTCACGCCGACCCACAGGCCCGGGTCGGATCGCACTTCCAATTCGACCTGCACATCCCGGGGTATCTGGACTGCGTCGACCGACTGGCGCAGCCCTTGGGCTACGGGCGACTCGGCAGGGCGTCACGAACGCGGATACCGCCTCGGGGTGCGCCCCATGATGCCGCTCGTCATTGGGGGCATCATCGACCCGCGTCGGAAGTCCCGCATCAGGACCGGCAAACGAGACGTCGCCCCGCTAACCGATCGGGTGGTCGTGCACCGCCGATGAGAGGTGCACGCCGTTCAGCTCTAGGTAGAGCTGACGCTCGGTCACGGTGAGCGTGAACGTGTTGCGGCGCTCCATCGCGTCCACCACGGAGTCGATGAACCCAGGATCGAAGCTGTGCAGCACGATCTCGGCGGCGCGGTGGATCCTCGCCCCCGTCCACTGCGCGAGCACCTTGGCCGGGTCGCGGTGCGTGTAGATCGTCGTGCGCTCGGCAGCCTTGCTGCCCGTGTGAAGGCGCCCGGCATCCGGCGCGCCGACCTCGATCCAGGCGAGCAGCTTCCCACTCAGGTCGCGCACGAGCACCGCCGGGTCGGCGGTCGCCGAGATGCCCTCGCTGAACACGATGCCCTCTTCGTGCTCGAGGCAGTAGGCGAGCACGCGCGTTACGAGGTACGCCTCGGTCTCTGACGGATGCCGCGCCGCGCGCAGCGTGAACTCCGCGTAGACGCCCCGATCCGTGTCGGCCAACTCGACCTCGAACGTGTGCATCGTCGCGCCGGCCGCCATGGGGCTCAGCCTAGTCCGGGGACTACCGCCTCCCGAGCCGTCATCGACCTCGGAGGCCGGTTCCGCGTGCCGATCCCGCGCTGGCACGTCCAAGGATTGATCCGCGAGTGGCGGGTGACGCCTCCTTCAGCCTTCGGGCGCGGTCGGGAAGCGGGCCTGGCCGGAACCCGTCAGACTGGGCGCCGCAGTGCGGCAGTCGCCTCCCGGCTCGTCAGCACCACACCCCAGAGACGCTGGAAGCTCTCCATGGCGGAGCGGTGCGCACGCGCGTCGAAGGCCGCAGTGGCATCGTCCAGGACGAACGTCCCGTAGCCGCGGTCACTGGCGTCAAGTGCTGTGATCTGGACGCACGCGTCGCTTGCCACACCGCCGACGAGAAGCTGCTCGACCCTCATGTTGCGCAGGACGCTGTCGATTCCCGTGGAGGTGAAGGGGCTTCGAGTGACCTTGTTGAGGACGATCTCGCCGGGCTGCGGGCTCAACTCCGGGACGATCTCGTGCCACTCCGATGAGCAGACCAGTCCGCCATCGACGCTCTGCGACGGATCCCGTTCGTCCGCGAACCTGCTGCGCATGTGGGGAAGCAGTTCTCTCCTGCCGTCTCCTTGGGCACCCGTCGTGACATGCACGACGGGGTGCCGAGCGGCACGATAGGCCTCGAGGACCTGCAGGACATTGGGGATCAAGGACTCCCGAACCGTGTGATAGAAGTCGTCTGCCAGGGTCGGGAAGCTGTGTCGAAATTGAACGCCGAGCGGCCCACGGGGATCGAGGAAGTACCTCTGCATGTCAATGATGACGAGGGCCGACCCGGACGGCGAGAACTGCACGTCCGGAAATCTCACCGGATAGCCCGCATCGTCCGAGACACCAGGTCGAGGATCCACTATTCGCCGCCTTCCAAGCTCACCTGCAAGGTCGCGATATGACGAGCACGCCGCAGGAGCGCTTCGTCGACCATCTCGCCATCGACGGCTGACGCGCCGGCATCCGTTGCCTGGGCGAGCAAGCGCCGAGCCCACTCCACCTCAGCTGCCGTCGGAGAATAGTGAGTGTTGATCGCGGGAACCTGAGTGGGATGAATGCTGAGCTTGCCGCCGAAGCCGAGGGCTCGGCCGCTGCGGCACTCCTCAGCCAACAGGCTCTCGTCCTGGACCTTCGTGACGACTCCGTCGATGGGGGCTGCGATACCGGCAGCAGCGGACGCGAAGACGAGCGTGGAGCGTGCCCATTGGAGACCGGGCCAGTTGTCGTGGCTCAAGCCGACATCCGCCGCGAGATCACCGTTCCCGAAGGCCGCGCGCTTCACACCACGAGTCGAGCAGATGTCGACCGCTTCGAATACACCTTGCGCCGACTCGATGATGGGGAGCAAGAAGCTGTCTGGCCGCAGGCACCGTGCGACGACAGCCGTCGATCGCGCCGTCGCCTTGGGCAACATGATGCCGGCGCCGATCGCCTCCGCGAAAGCCGCGATGTCGTCTGCGTACGCATCGGTTCCCGGCGGGTTGATGCGCACCACTCCCCGCCCGCCGGCTGCTTTCCAGTCGGCGACCCGTTGCCGGGCGGTCTCCTTGTCCTCCTCCGCGACGCCGTCCTCCAGATCGAGGACGATCTCGTCGGCCCCGCTGGCGGATGCCTTCTCGAAGCGGTCGGGACGGGCGCCCGGGACGAAGAGCATCGACCTGGCGGTGACCGCGCTCACCGATCCGCCTTGCCTGTCGAGGCAGTCGTCAGACTCCGATCCGGGTCGCCGAAAGCCCCCGCTGCCACCGCCTCTGCGATGTCACTCTCGCTCATCCCGAGATCGTGGAGCACATCCGAGCCGTGCTCCCCGCGCCGAGGTGCGCGCTGATACTCCTGCACCGCAGATCCGGCACGCACGGCGGAGCGCACGTGGCGGACGTCGCCGAGTCGGGGATGGCTTGTCGAGATGACGAGGTCGCGAGCATGCGTGTGCGGATCGTCCAGCGCCCGTGGGACGTCGTGGACCGGACCACTCGGGACGCCCGCCTCACGGAGCGTCCGAATCCAGTGGTCGGTGGTCTGGGCCCGCAACGCCTCGTCCAGGATCTCCTGCAGAGCCTCCCGGTGCTCGAACCGCTTCTCGAACGACTCGAAGCGTGGATCATTCACCAGCCCCGGTCTGCCGATCGCGATAGCGAGGCGCTGCCAGAACTTCTCCTTCGCACATCCCGCAACGATCCAACCGTCGCGGGTGGGGAAGAGTTGGAAAGGCACCAGGGAGGGGTGCGCCGACCGAGCCATCCGCTGGGGGTCGTACCCCGCTGACAGGTGCCAGGTCGCTAGGTAGGAGAGCATGCTCATCGAGGTGTCGTAGAGGCTCACGTCGCAGTCCATGCCTCGGCCGTCCCTCCTGGCCGCATGCACGGCCGCCAGGAGCGAGAGGGCCGCCACCAGACCACCCGACAGGTCGACCAGGGAGAGGCCTGATTTCGTCGGCGGTCCGTCGGGTTCGCCCGTGAGCGACATCCATCCGGCAAGTCCCTGAAGGACATAGTCGTAGCCCGGCTCGGCGCGACGTGGCCCGGACATGCCGAAGCCACTCAGCGAGCAGCACACGATCGCGGGGTTGATGTGGGCAAGCTGGTCGTAGGTGATGCCCAGCTTCTTCGGAACGTCACCACGCAGGTTGAAGTACACGGCATCGGCGTCGGCCACCAACCGCTCGAAGATCGCACGCCCGGCCTCGGACTTGATGTCCAAGCTGACGCTGCGCTTTCCTCGGTTCAGGGACTCGAAGAAGAGTGAATCCTCGCCTTCGGCGAAGGGTGGTACATAGCGGCCGACGTCTCCGCCGTCGTTCGGATTCTCGATCTTGATGACGTCAGCTCCGAGATCTGCCAGCTGCAGCGACCCGAACGGCCCCGCTCCGTACTGCTCGACCGCGAGGATCCGAACATCCGCCAAGGGCATCATCATGCGATGGCCCCAGCGGCAGGCTCCGAGGCGAACGGCTCGAGTGGCTCCGGGAACGAGGTGACCGTCGCGGCGGCGCGCTTCTTCACCATGAACGTGCGAACGTAGGACAGCACCTCCTCGCCGGTCTGCTTCAGCCCACGGGTACGGACCGTGACGATCCCGGCGTGCGGTCGGCTGCTCGACTCGCGCAGGTCCAGCACGATCGACTCCGACCAGATCGTGTCGCCGGCGAACACCGGGTTCTTCAGCTTGATGCCGTCCCACCCCAGGTTGGCGATCGCCTGATAGGAGGTGTCGATCACGCTCTGACCTGCCACCACCGCCAGCGTCAGCGTGGAGTTGACCAGGGATCGACCGAAGTCGGATGCCTCCCCCACCACCTGGTTGAAGTGCATCTCCGCGGTGTTCTGGGTCAACAGGGTGAACCAGGTGTTGTCGGTCTGTGTGATGGTGCGGCCGAGGGGGTGGCGATAGTGGTCCCCGACCTCGAAGTCCTCGAAGAATCGTCCCTGCCAGCCAGCCTTTGTCTGCACGGTCCACTGTCCTTTCCTATGAGCATGTCTCGGTGGTGCTCGTGGTCACTAGTCGGTGGTCGCAGCGGATGACGCGACACCGTTGGCTGCCGCGGGTTCGAGCATCGAACTCGTTCGCGCGGCTGGAGAAGTTGCGCGGCGCGCCCGTTGGAGCCGCGCATTGGGGATGGGTGCCGAGCTGAGGAGCTTCTGGGTGTACGGGTCACGGGGTCGCTCGTACACCTCCCGCGCCGGGCCCTGTTCGACGAACCTTCCCCGGTGGATGACTGCGATCCGGTGCGACACGTTCCGCACCACGGGCAGGTCGTGAGCGATGAAGAGATACGCCATGTTGAAGTCGCGCTGCAGGTCACGCAACAGGTTGAGTACCTGCGCCTGGACCGAGACGTCGAGAGCGCTCACCGCTTCATCACAGACGACGAGCCGGGGCTGGGTCATCAGCGCGCGCGCGATCGCGATGCGCTGGCGCTGCCCCCCGCTGAATGCCGCTGGATACCGCTGCGCCGCATCGGCCGGCAGACCGACACGCTCGAGCATCTCCGCGATGCGCTCCCGGCTCGTGGCCGTCCCCGCCCTGTCGCCGCCCGCGCGCAGCATCTCCGCCAGCGACTGCCCGATGGTTCTCGTGGGGTTCAGTGAGCTGTAGGGATCCTGGAAGACGACTTGGAGGTCGCGGGTCAGAAGGCCACGCCTCCTGGCGGGCACCGACGTCAGATCTCGCCCCAGGAAGCTCACCCGTCCTGCGGACACCGGCGTCAAGCCGAGGACCGCGCGCGCGATCGTGGACTTGCCGGAGCCCGACTCCCCCACGAGCCCAAGGGTCTCACCGGGCTGGAGGTCGAAGCTCACTCCGCGCACCGCCGGGGTCGCCTGGCGACCACGGCCGTAGTTGACCTCGAGGTCTCGGACGGAGAGGAGGGGGTCGACGGTGGGCAGGGTAGGAGCGTCTGTCATGCCGAAGCCTCCTCGACGATGTCCGTGCGAATGCACCGCGCCTCGCGGTGGTCGGTCAGGCGCAGGAGCGGAACCGTGCGGTCGGTGCACGCCGCGATGCTGAAGTCGCACCGGTCGCTGAAGTGGCAACCGGTCGGCCAGTCCTCGGGACGGGGCACCACACCACCGATGAAGGGGAGACGTTCGGCGTCCGGGTCGTGGTGCGGGTCCGAGGCGATCAATCCGCGCGTGTACGGATGGCACGGCGACTCGAAGATGTCGTCGACATCTGCCCTCTCGACGACCTCGCCGGCGTACATCACGATGACCCGGTCAGCGATGTCCGCCACCACCCCCCAGTCATGGGTCACCAGCAGGAGCGCCATCTTGCGTTGCTCCTGGAGGCGACGCAGGAGCGCGAGGATCTCCGCCTGGAGCGTGACGTCGAGAGCCGTCGTCGGCTCGTCGGCGATGAGCACGTCCGGGTCGCCCGCGAGTGCGCGAGCGATGGACACGCGCTGCGCCATGCCGCCCGACAGCTCGTGCGGGTACCGGCGAGCGACGTCAGCGGGGTCGGGCAACCCGACCTCACCCAGCAGGTCGATCGCCCGACGCCAGGCTTCGGCACGGGAGATCCCTTGGTGTCGCCGCACTCCCTCGGCAATCTGCCAACCGACTCGGAAGACGGGCGTGAGGCTGACCATGGGCTCCTGCGAGACCCAGGCGATCGCCTTGCCGCGAAGCGCATGGCGCTGCTTGCGCGGCAATGTCGCCAGGTCGCGACCACGGTAGACGACTGCGCCGCGAGTCAGCTCTCCGCCCGACGGGAGCAACCCCACGATGGACCGTGCCGTGAGGGTCTTGCCGCAACCGGACTCGCCGACGAGGGCGACCACCTCGCCCTCGTCGAGGGAGAACGACACGTCGTGCAGCACTTGGACCGGTACGCCGTCGCGCGGCAGCGTCACTGCCAGCGACCGCACCGACAGCAGAGCGGAGTCGTCAGTCTCCTCGGTGCTCCGGGCAGGCGACCCGAGATCTCCACGCTGTTCGGGCATCAGCTGCGGCGGCGGTGACCACGCCGCGGACGACGTATCCCTGATCACGTCGCCCAGCAGGCCGAAGACGAGGATCGTGACCGTCACCGTCAGGCCCGGCGGGATCACGAGCCACGCGTTGGTCTGCAGGACCCGGATCCCATCCGCGATCATGCCGCCCCAGCTGGGCTGCGGGTTGGGAACCACCAGCTCGAGGAAGGCCAACGCGGTCTGCACGATGAGTGCGACGCCGCACACGAGAGAAGCCTGGACGACGATCGGACCCAGGATCCTCGGAAGGACATGCCGGCTCAGGATGTAGGGCGCCGAGAGGCCGGCGGCCTTGGCCGCGTCGATGTACAGCTCTTCGCGTACGACCAGCGTTGCCGAGCGGACCACGCGGATGAGGGTCGGCGAGAGCAGGAGACCCAGGGTGACCATGGCGGCGACCATGTTGTGCGGGAAGATCGTCAGGACGACGAAGATAATGATGATCGTGGGCATGGCGAACGCGAGGTCGGCGATCCAGCCGACCACACGATCCACGAACCCTCTGGCGTAGCCGGCCAGGAGGCCCAACGGAACGCCGATCGCCAAGGCGCAGGAGACGGCGATGACCAGGCCCACCAAGGTGACGCGGGTGCCGACCAGCAGCCTGTCCAGCACGTCCCGTCCGAGGGTGTCGGTTCCGAGCAGATGGCTGGAGCCGGGCGGTGCGTTGGTGCTACGAAGGTCACCGGCCTGCTGCGTGGCCACATCGGGAAGAAGGATCGGTGCGAGGATCGCGATGACCGTCAGCACGAGGATGTAGGCCAGACACAGCGCACCCGCCGGCCGTCGCAATGCCGTGATGAGCGTGGATCGACGCTTCAGATTACGGCTCATGCTGCCCTCACCCGTGGGTTGAGCCAGGCATAGACGATGTCCACCAGGAGGTTCACCGCTACCACCATGAACGCGTAGTAGAGGACGATCCCTTGGATCACGGGCACGTCGCCGCGGCTGGTCGCGTTGGAGGCCAACGTCCCCAGTCCGGGCAAGGAGAAGACGTTCTCCACGACCACCGTCCCACCGAGGAGGGTCAGCGCCTGAAGACCGAGGATCGTGGTGATGCGCAGCGAGGCCACCTTGAGCACGTGCCGGAACAGGATCGAGCCGATACTCACGCCGTTGGCAAGCGCAACACTGACGAACGGCTGGGCCAACGCGTCGAGGAACGCGTCTCTCGATTGCTTGGCGATCGCGGCGATGCCACCGAAGGCGAGGGCCGCTACGGGCAGAGCCAGGGATCTCGCCCACTCGCCCGAGTCGACGCCCAGTGGCACGTAGCCCGTCGCGGGAAACCACCCGAGCTGAACCGCGAAGAGGACGATCAGCTGCGCACCCAACCAAAAGGATGGAACGGCGAACCCGATCAGAGCGAAGATGTCGATCGCTCGACCGAAGGCGCCCCGGCGCACCGCACTCGCCATCCCCAGAGCCACACCGACGACCAGGCTGACGATCAGCGCCCCGAACATCAACGAGAGCGTCACGGGGAGCCGTTGAGCGATGGCGTGCGACACGGATTCCCCGTTGTAGAGAGACGTCCCGACATCGCCGTGCAGAACTCCGGTCAGCCAACCCCAGTACTGCTCGTGGAGGGGGAGATTGAGCCCCAGCTGCTCTCGCAGCCGGTCGTAGTCCGCTGGCGTCGCATCGGGTCCCAGAATCGCTTGGGCGACGTCGCCCGGAGCGAGCGCGATGAGCACGAAGGTCAATGCGGTGACCGCCAAGAGGAGCGGGACCGCGCCCAGCAGCCGCGTGACGATGATGCCGATCGGACTCCCCACGATGCGCCGGCCGGACCGTCCGGGGCGCCGATCGGCGGCATCGGGGACCTGCGCCGCACCGCGTTTCGTGTCGGTTGCGGTGCTCACCTCAGCGACCACTCGGTGGCCCAGCTGTACTCCGGCCGCCCCTCGGTCAACTCCACACCCGCGACCCGGTCGGAGACGTAGTAGAAGACCCTCAGCGCATTGAAGACCGGCACGAAGACGGCTTCGGTGACCGTGCGCTGACTCAGCTCACTCCACGCCTGGGCATCGTTGGTGCGGGAGGCGCGCTCGAAGATCGCGGTCATCGTGGCGTCGGCGGCCCCGAACGGGTTGAGCCCGCCAGCGGGCGCGAGCGCCATCCTGTACGCAGCGCCCATCGGACCGGTGGGCACCGAGTAGAAGACGATCGGATACCGCTTGCTCGACCGCTTCTCCGCATACTCGGCCGCTGTGGGCGCGGTCGTGATCTTGGCATCGATGCCCACCTTCGACCAGTACGACGCGATGGCTTGGGCGAGCGGGGTGCCGCTCACCCCGTATCCGCCGTACGTCAGGACGTCGACGGTGAAGCCATCTCCGTACCCCGCCTCGGCGAGGAGACTCTTCGCGCGCTCGACGTCATAGTCGTAGTGGTCGCGCAGTACGGATTCGACGTCGGTGGCGAACAACTGCGACGTGGGCTCACCGTTCTCGCCGACCAGTCCCTCGGTGATGGCTTCCCTGTCGATCGCATAGTTCAAGGCCTGACGGACCCGGACATCTCCTACGGGTCCGTCGCCGGCGCGATCGGCGAAGATGAGGCCGCCGGTTCCGGTAGGCCGGCCCACGACCTCGAGCCCGCTCTTCTCCGCCGCGGCCACCGTCGTGAGGTCTCCCCAGGCGACGTCGATCTGGCCGGTGCTCTGTGCCTGGAGCCGAGCGTTCGCATCCGGGATGATGTCGACGACGACCCGGTCCCACTTCACGGCATCCGGCTTGTCGTAGTGCGGATTCGGCACCAGGACGTACTTCTTGTCGCTGATCGACTGGTCAGGATCGAGCATGTAGGGGCCTGCCCCGACGGTTTCGGTCTGCAGAACATCGGGAGTGGCGACGGCCTTCGGCGAGGAGACGGCTCCCCAGTTGGCGCTCTCCGACAGCAGATAGGGGATGAGAGGGTTGGACTCGGCCAGCGTGAGCCGCACCGTGAGGGCATCGACGGCCTCGACGGCCTCGACGGTTCCCATCAACGCGGTGAACGCTCCAGCACCCTTCGAGAAGTACTCCAACCACGTGCTCACCGCCTCGGCGTCGACCGGTGACCCGTCCGAGAACGTCGCGCCCTCACGCAGGGTGAGCTCGAACACCTTGTAGGTCTCGTCCACATACCGCCACGACGAGGCCAGGCCCGGCTGGATCGACCCGTCGGCGGCCTGGTGGAGCAGGAACTCGTTGGTCAGCGGCCGGATGTTGCCGAAGGTCACGCTGTCCTTCGACGGGTCGAGGCTGACCGGCCCACTCGGAAGACCGATCGTCAGGACCTTGTCGCTGTGGCCGGCGTCGTCGGCCGAGCCGCAGGCCACGGCGGTGCCGCACAGTACGAGGCTCAGGACGACAGCACTGAGATGGCGGAACCGACGCTGTGTCCGGCGCGCGTTCCCACGCCTCCGACGGTGATCGATCCGTACGTTCATCGGGCCTCCTCGGTGTCGGCGCCTACGGGTGGCGCCAGCCGAGGGTGAATCTAACCTCGGAGGTTTGATGTGTCAACGGTCACTTCGGATCGTGCGGCACACGCTTGTCGATCGTGCTGTACAACCGTCGGAGGCTGCGGAGGTGCGCCCGGGTGGCCTCGCGTGCCGCCAGGGGGTCGCGCGCCTCGATGGCCTGGGCGATCTCACGGTGTTCGTCATTGACCCGCTGGTGCGTCTCGGGGGACATGGAGTTTCGATTCATGCGGCGGTGGAGGACTTCGAAGACCGGCTCCGCGATGACCTCGATGACCGGATTGTGGGTCGCGCGCAGCAACACACCGTGAAAGGCCCGGTTGTGTTCGTAGGTGCCATCAGGGGCCACCCGGCCGGTGTCGTCGACGCACCGCCGCAGTTCGGCAAGCTCCTCGTCGGTTCGTCTCATCGCGGCGATCTCCGCGGCAGGAACCTCCAACATCTCGCGCGTTTCGATGAGCTTCTCCAACGGAATCGCCTCCGACTCAGCGAGAAGACCCAAGCCGACACCGAGTTGAGCTCCCAGCTGATCGGTCGATGGATGCGCCACGAACGTCCCCCCGGACGTGCCGCGCTTGGAGGTCACGAACCCTTGGCTCGCCAACACCCGAAGGGCCTCTCGGGCCGTGTTCCGGCTGACCTGGTAGGCATCGGAGAGCTCGGGCTCAGCAGGCAGCCGGTCGTTCGGCTTCAACACCCCCGCCACGATCTGTTGGCGCAGGAACTCCGCAAGACGTCCGTAGGCCGTACCGTCGCCCGAGCCGACCTGTCCGGGGGAACCTGCCATTCGTCTCTCCTTCGCCACATTGCCTACTCCTCGCCGCGGGTGCCGCGCCGACTTTGCTCCGAGGATAGAGCACCTCGTCCTGGCGACCGCGGAGCCGAGCGGAATGCCCGGCCTTCCGGGCGAGGCGTACGCTCACCGACATCCGAGCGAGGGAGGGCCCGTGAGTACTGCGAAGCACCTGCTGGAGGAACTGGAGCCGGTGGTGGCGGCGAACCTCGACCGCCACCTCGGCCTGGCCCAGGAGTGGCACCCGCACGACTACATCCCCTGGAGCGAGGGACGCGACTTCGCGTTCCTGGGCGGGGAGGACTGGGCTCCTGAACAGTCCCGGCTCTCGGAGACCGCCAAGGCGGCGATGTTCACCAACCTGCTGACCGAGGACAACCTGCCGTCGTACCACCGCGAGATCGCGACGCGGTTCGGCCGCGACGGCGCGTGGGGTACCTGGGTGGGGCGGTGGACGGCCGAGGAGAACCGACATGGCATCGCGATGCGCGACTACCTGGTGGTGACCCGGGGCGTGGATCCGGTGGAGCTGGAGCGCGCGCGGATGGACTACATGACGTCCGGCTACGACTCGGGCGACAAGACGCCGCTGGAGGCGGTGACGTACGTGTCCTTCCAGGAGCTCGCCACCCGCGTCTCGCACCGCAACACCGGCAAGGTCACCAACGACCCGATCGCCGACCGGATGCTCGCCCGGATCGCCAAGGACGAGAACCTGCACATGGTGTTCTACCGCAACATCGTGGCTGCGGCGCTGGAGATCGCGCCCGACGAGACCATGCGTGCGATCGCCGACGAGGTCATCGGGTTCGAGATGCCGGGGGCCACGATGGCGGGCTTCCGGCGCAACTCGATGATCATCGCCAAGGCCGGCATCTACGACCTGCGGCTGCACCACGACGACGTCATCATGCCGATCCTGCGGCACTGGGGCGTCTTCGAGCGCACCAACCTCGGTGCCGTCGGCGAGCGGGCCCGCGACGAGCTCGCCGCCTTCCTCGAGGGCCTGGACAGCCAGGCCGCCCGCTTCGTGGAGCGGCGGGCCGAGCACCGCGCCCGCGCCGCCGCCCGCGCCGACAGCGACGACACCCTCGACATCGTCACCTGAGCTGACAGCCCGTCTGAGCGCCGCCGCCGCGAGGAGCTGAAATCAGCGGCCCACCCAGCGAGCCTCAACAGTGGAGCACTCCCTACTCATGAGCGCTGATGGCAGGGGCGACCGGCAACACCGTGCGCCACGTCCGACGACACCCCGTCCACCGCGTGGCAGCAGATGAACACCGCTACCAGCGGCGGGGTCGACCGAGACGCTCAGCGCAATCAGATCCGGCCAGCCGGCCGCAGTCAGCGTCCGCAGAGCGCCGATCATGTTGGCCCCGGAGGCGATGACGTTATCGGCGACGATGACGCGGCCCGGTCGCTCACACGCCACCGCGAGACTGGCACGCACCCGGTCGAGACTGGGTCGCGTAGTGGAGGAGTGCGCCGAAGGGATCTCGTGGCGGCGCACCAGGCATTCGCGCAAGGGCAGCTCCCAACGGTCCGCAAGCGCCGCGGCGAGCGCATAGCCGGGACCGGGCGTCCCGTCATGACCCGGCACCCAGGTGATCACATCCGCACGTTCGGGAGGGTGAAGCAAGGCGCAAGCCCTGCGCAGAGCCTCCTCCGGCTCCAGATAGTCCGTACCCCACCGCTCGACGTACGGCCGCGCGGCCAGCCTCACTCCCCGCGCCACGTCGCGGACCTCGCCGATGTGGGGGCCCAGGGTGACCAGCGGCACTCTCATCTCAGTGATGCCCCCGTAGGTGTGCGCTGACCTCCTGGGCCACCAGTTCCGCCAGCACGATCGGGTCGTTCATGCTCAACGAGCGCAACCACTGTCCGTCCGTCGTCTCGCTCATCTCGTTCCACAGCTCGTGGCTGTACGGCGCTGCTCCTCCGCCATTCTCTCCGACCGGCACCGGGATGACACGCACCCCCTGGTTCCGGCATTCTTCGACCTCCAAGCGCGTGTGCTCACCTCCACCGATCACGACGCAGATGCTGGCACGGGAGCAGAGGTCGACGCGGACGTCGGCCGACCGTGTGCCGGGGAACACGATGGTTCCGAGGCGGCGCTCGGTGACAGTCTCGGTTCCGATGCCGGGCTCGCTGCGGCGCACCTGCACCAACCGGGAGTCGCCGTACCGGCCGGATCGTTCGAGATGCTCCGCGAAGCGATGAGCCACGACTCCGATCGTCTCACTTCCACCATGGACCAGGCTGACCTGATCGTGGACCGTGGCCAGCTTGGTTCCGAGCGCATTCATGAAGTGATTCACCGCCGGCCCTGCCGCGGCGAGGGATCCGCAGAGCATCACCGCCGGCGGACGCGACGCCACCTCGAGCCGGCGCAGAAGGTCCGGGATGTCGTTGAACGAGTCGACCTCCACAGCCTCGACACCACCTTGCCGGAGGTCGGCCGTCTGCAGAGCGTAGAGCGCCGCGGTCGAGCGGTCGAGATCGTCGCCGGCCTTCTCGACGATCGTGAAATGACGCTGCATGTTGCGCGACTCGCTCGTCCGCACGAGCCGCAGGAGTGTCTGCATGTTGGGGTCGGCGAAGCTGATCCCGATGAAGAGGATCGACTTCGTGTAGAAGTCGGCGATCAGCCGAGCCCACGTTCGCGGAAAGGTCTTGACGTAGGCGTCGAAGTCATCGCGCGTGATGACCAGCCGACGACCTGGGGTGGCCTCGATGTCATCGATGCCACCGTGCATCTTGACCAAGGTGCACCCGCCGCGTGACAACGAGCCCGTCATTTCCGAGTCGTCCTGGATGATGCGAGGCAGATGTCCCTTGTCGCGTTGATGGGCCAGTTCGAGCAGGTTGTCGAAGTTGAGGGACCAGAGATAGGAAACAGGGAGATCCCACAGCAGGTGATGGATCGGGTTGGGGTCGAACTCCTGAGCGGTCAGAGCCGATCGAATGGCCTTCGTCAGCCGAGCCCGGCCTCCGTCGATCTGCGAGACGTAGTACGTCGCCAGCAGCGCCAAATCGGAGAAGGAGTCGTCGAGGTCGAGTTCGGCGCGGGCGTCGGCGAGAAGCTCGTTCCAGTTGGGAAGGCTGCTGGGAACCGAGATGCCGGCGCCGCACACGACCGCCGCGTCGCCGGCTCGCAGGCGTCGAGCGAACTCACTGATGAAGTCGGTCGGTTCCATGGTCGCCATGCCCTTCCACACGTGCTCACAGGTACGCGGAATCCTGGCAGCGCGGGGCGCCGAGGATCCCCGGAACCCCTGAAATGCCGTCGTGCGGGCGCGGGTCAGCGGCCCGCCCAGCGCGGCTCGCGCCGCTCGAAGAACGCGGCGACCCCCTCGACCAGATCGGCGGAGGCCAGCAGCCGCTCGTGCGCGGCGTGGCTGGCCGCCCAGCTGGCGGTCTCGTCGCCGTTGATCTCGTCGTGCACCAGCGCCAGTGCCGCACGGACGGCGAGGGGCGCGTTGCCGCTGATGGTGGCGGCCAGGCCGAGGGCGATGTCGAGGGTCGTGCCGGGCTCGACGAGCCGGTTGACGAAGCCGAGCCGCTCGGCGCGGACGGCGTCGATCGGCGCGCCGGTCAGCAGCATCTCGCGGGCGACATTGGCGGGCAGGACGCGCGGGGCGCGGAAGACGCCGCCGAAGTCCGGCATCAGGCCGCGCTTCACCTCCGGGAAGCCGAAGACCGCGGTGCGCGCGGCGACAACGAGGTCGCAGCACAGGACCAGCTCCAGGCCGCCGCCCAGGGCGTACCCCTCGACGGCGGCGACGAGCGGCTTGGGGCGCGTGCGCGACATGATCCCGGCGATCCCGCCGCGCTCGGTGGGCTCCCCCGGCCCCTCGGCGAGGTCGGCGCCCGCCGAGAACACCTCCGGCCCGCCGGTCAGCACGCCGCACCACAGGTCGTCGTCGTCCTCGAGCAGGTTGAGTGCCTCGTCGAGGCCGCGGGTGACGGCGCCGTTGATGGCGTTGCGCTTGGCGGGCCGATCCAGTCCGATGACGAGGGTGCGGTCGACGCGGAGGGTCTGGACGGCGCGGCTGGCCGGTGCGTCGGCGGTCTCACTCATGCCCGACAATCTAGGGATGACCCTGGAGATGTTCATCCACGACGAGATCCCGACCGACGAGGTCGAGCGTCGCGAGAAGGCACTCTCCGCGTTGGCCGACTCGGTGCGCGACCTCGTGGACGCCACGATCCGCAGCACGGTCGCCGACGAGGAGCTGGCCGCGGTGCGGGCGGAGGTCGACGGGCTCGTCGCGCGCCTGCGGGCCGCGCAGCTGCCGGGCCCGGCGGGGGTCCGCTACAACTCCGAGGGCCGCAGCTGGAACTGGGGCAACGCCGTCGTCGGCCGGGGCAATGCGGTCGCGCCTCCGGTCGACATCGTGCACGACGCCTTCGGCAGCGCGTACGCCGAGATGACGCTCGGGGCGGCGTACGAGGGACCGCCGGGGATGGTGCACGGGGGTGTCTCCGCGCTGATGCTCGACCAGATCATGGGCGAGACCGCGAGCGGCTTCAAGCGGCTCACCATGACCGGCACGCTCACCCTGCGCTACCGCCGGCCGCTGCCCTTGGGCCCGGTCCGGATGGAGGCGCGGATCGCCGGCGAGGAGGGGCGCAAGATCACGGTCGAGGCGTCGATCGGCGTCCCCGGCGCGGACGCCGCCGTCGAGGCGACCGGACTGTTCCTCATCCCGCGGTGGGCCGCGGTCGACGCGGACGACCAGGCGTGGTCGCGCTCGGCCGAGGGCTGAGCGGGCCGCTCAGGCCGTCGCACCGGGCCGGTCGACCAGGTCGACGAGCCGCTGGGGCGCCTGCAGGCAGAAGGAGTCGGTGAGCAGCTCCCGCAGCTCCTCCCAGTCGGTGTCGTCGTCGATGAGCATCCCGACGACATTGCCGCCCCACTCCGCCTTGAAGTACGGCGCCCCGAGGTGCTGGAACGCCATCACCTCCTCCGGCTCGGCGCGGAAGGTGATCCGGAACAGCTGGTCCTCGCCGCCGAACACATGGGCGACGGTGGCCGTCGTGCCCTCGACCCGCCAGCGCACCCCGACCCAGGCGTCCTCCTCGCGGCACTGCGGCAGCCGGGCGAGGATCGCGCGCAGGCGCGCGACATAGGGGCCGGGGACATCGGGACGGGTCGGGCGGGCCACGGGATGAACCTTCCACACGGCGCCGACAGCGCACCGCCGGGGCGTCCCGGCGACCGGCGGGAGGAAGTCACGAGGTTTGCCCCGGCGCGGATGGGTAGGACAGTCCCGGTGAGGCCCCACCAGAGGGAGGTCTCGATCCGATTGAGGAGACAACGAAGAAGATGCGCACCCGAATCCCCGGCCTGCTCCTGGCGGCGACCGTCGGACTCTCCGGACTGCTGACCGCGTGCGGCAGCGACGACGGCGACAAGCCCGACACCGAGGAGAAAACCTCGCAGACCGAGACCGAGGACACCGACGCCGGCGAGACCGAGAGCGACGAGCCGACCGAGGGTGACGACGCCTCCGAGGCCGACGGCGACAAGCCGTCGCGCGAGGACGTCGTCGCCGGCTACAGCGAGGTCGTGAAGGACACCGGCGAGCAGACCGGCATCGACATGCCGGAGGACATCGTCGAGAAGGTCGTCTCCTGCTTCATCGACGAGGTCTACGACGAGGCGTCGGCGAAGACCCTGCAGGCGCTGGCCGACGGCAACGCCGCCGGCATCGACCCCGCCGACGGCCAGCTGTTCGCCGACGCGCAGGGCACCTGCCAGCAGGCGGCGATGGGCTGAGCACCGACATCCGTCGGTCAACGGCGTCGGTCCTCCGGGACCGGCGCCGTTGTCATGTCCGCAGGAGGGTTGTGTCGGACCCCTCATGTGGGGTGGGGGCATGGTCAGCGAAGAGGCGGTGACGGATCTCGGGGATCTGTCGGTGGCGGGGGTGCTCGACTTCGTCGAGCACCAACACGCTGCGCGTCTCGAGGCCGAGCGTCAGGTGCTGCGGGCGGCGTACCAGTGGGCGGTGCTGCACCACCCCGACCGGCTCCCACCCTCGGATCGGCGGGGCCGGTCCCGGGCTCGTCGTGCGGGTGGCGCGGGCACCCCGTTGGTGACCGAGCACGCCGCCGCGGTGTTCGGGGCCCGGATCCAGACCAGTCCCTACGGCGCACGGCGGTTGATCGCCGACGCGGTCGACCTCCACCTCCGCCTCCCCAAGCTGTGGGCCGGCGTGCAGGCCGGCACCGTGCGGGTGCCGCATGCCCGCCATGTCGCCGACGCCACCCGTCACCTCACACCCGAGGAAGCGGCCTGGGTCGACGGCGAGGTGCACGAGGTCGCCGACGGGCGCCTGGCCTGGACCCGGTTCGAGACCCTCGTCGAGGGCAAGGTCGCCGCCGCAGCACCCGAACTCACCCGCGCCCGGGAGGAAGCGGCAGCCAAGGAACGGTGCGCCCGCATGTCGCGGGTCAACAAGCACGGCATGGCCACCTTCACCATCAAGGCCGACATACTCACCATCGCCGGCATCGACGCCGCCATCACCGCCCTCGCCGAGAAGCTGAAGGACCAGCTGCCCGACGCCGACTCCAACGACCGACGCGTCGCCGCCGCGGCGTTGTTGTTGAACCCCGCCGCGCACCAAGACCTCGACGAGGAGATCGGGCCGGTGAAGGTGCGGGCGACGGTCTACCTGCACCTGTACGCCGACTCACCCATCGCCCGTCTGGAGGGCCACGGCCCGGTCACCCTCGGCCGGATCGTGCAACTCCTGGGCGACGCGGGAGCGAACGTCCGCGTGACCCCGGTGATCGACCTGCCCGGTACCGCGGCGGTCGACGCGTACGAGATCCCCGCCCGCCTGCGCGAGGCGGTGCACCTGATCCACCCCGCCGACGTGTTCCCGTTCGCCGCCAACACCAGCCGCCGCATGGACCTCGACCACGCCGTCCCCCACGCCGAGGGCGGGGCGACCAGCATCGACAACCTGGCCCCGCTGACCCGCACCCACCACCGGATCAAGACCCACGCCGGCTGGGAAGCCCGACATCCCTTCCCCGGGATCGTGATCTGGCGCGATCCCCACGGGGCCCACTACCTCATCGACCCCACCGGCACCCGACGCATCACCCCCACCACCAGAGAAGACACACCCACCCGGGTCGACCTCGCGGTCACCGAGCTGGTCCTCAACCACGCCGCAGCCTGATCGGCGAGCAGGACCGGCCGGGCGACAACCCTTTCGCGCCGTCAGCCCGTCCTGCCTCCTGGAGGTGGAGGAATGCGCGACGCTGTACCCGTGCTCGACGACGAGGCGACCGGCCGAACGCCGTCGTTCGACGAGTACGTCGCCGCCCGCGGCCGGGCCCTGTGGCGCAGCGCCTGGCTGCTGACCGGGGACCGGCACCGGGCCGAGGACCTGGTCCAGACGGCGCTGATGAAGTGCTGGCGGCGCTGGGACCGGATCGCCGACGCGGCGGCGGTCGACGCCTACGTGCGGCGCACCATGGTGACGACGTACACCGACTGGTGGCGGCGCCGCTGGAACGGCGAGCTGCCGACGTCGGAGCTGCCCGAGGCCGGCGCCTCGGCGGACGCCGACCTCGGCTTGCGGCACGACGTCGTGGCGGCGCTCGCCCGGCTCCCCCGCGGCCAGCGCGCGGTCGTGGTCCTGCGCTACTTCGACGACCTGACCGAGGCGCAGACCGCCGCCGCGCTCGGCATCGGCATCGGCACCGTCAAGAGCCAGACGTCGCGCGCCCTGCGCAGCCTGCGCGAGTCCGGACTGCTGGAGGAGAGCGATGAGTGAGCGACTGCGCGACCTGCTGGAGCGGGCCGTCCCCGACGACGCGCCGGTGTTCGAGCCGCATGCCCTGGCGGCGACCGCACGACGGCGACGCGACCGCGGCCGCGCGGTCGGAGCCGGGCTCGCCGTCCTCGTGCTCGCCGGTGTCGCGGGCGGAGCCGTGATCGGCACCCGCGGCGACGACCGGGACCGGATGGCCACGGACCCGCCCCGCGACCCCTACGGCGTCCCCGCGTGCCCGGCGCCGCTGCCGGAGCCCACCGACGCGGTCACCGAGGTCGACAGCCTCGCCGGCGTGACCGCCGTCCGGCTCTGCCCGGACCCGGGCCCCGACCCGGCCCCCGGGACGCTGGCCGAGCTGGCGGCGCTGGACGCCCTCGTCGAGGTCGAGGACCTGGCGGAGCGGGTGGCGGCGACCGCCGACTTCGACCCCGGCCGTTGCGCGGCGATCAGCGTGGTCAGCGACCGGCAGTCGCTGCAGTTCACCTACGCCGACGGCCGCTCGGTGCTCGTCGCCGCCGGCGCCTGCTCCCCTGTCACCGTGGCCGGCCATGAGGTCGACGGCGGCCACCTCGTCGGGACCTATCTCGACGCCCTCGACGCCCAGCGCGACGACCGCGCCTATCGCCACGCGTACGACGGCCCGCTGACCTGCGGCGTGCCGCAGGTGCCGAACGTCGCCCGTCCCGGCCGGGAGCGGATCGTCGGCGGGGGCGTGTGCCGCGTCGACGACCAGGAGGCCACCCCGCTCGACGCGGGCCAGCTGCGGATGGTGGACGACGCCTGGGGCCGCCCCGACCGCCGGACCGATGAGAGCTGCGCCGCGCCGGGGACGGCACCGCAGCTGGTGCTGGTGACCGACCGCGGCGACGTCGTCCGTCTCCAGGACGACGGCTGCGCGCCGTCGCGGCTCGCCTGGCACGGCTGGGACGCTGATGGGGCCGTGCTGCCGCTGTCGACGGCCGAGCTCGGGATCACGCCCTGAGCTCGCCGACGCCCTCCCGGTCGCCTTGGAAGTAGCTGTCGAGCAGCCACTGCGCCCGCCGTCCACCCCACCGCGCGAGCCGGTCGCGGCCGCCGGGGAGGTGCTTGAGGACGCGGTACCGCAGCGTGTTGAGGGCGAGGAGGTAGCCGTGCGCCCACGGCGGGCGCAGCGGCAGACCGAACTCGCGCATGCTCTCGGGTCCGAGGAAGACGGTCAGCATGGAGAGCAGGCGCTCGCGCTCGTAGCGGGCCCGCAGGGGCTGCAGCGGCGCCGGCCAGCCCGGGTAGTGTCGCAGCGCCTGCGCCTCGACGACGGCACGGGCCAGCTGCGGTCCGGCCTCGGTGATCGGTCCCTGGGCGAGCAGCACGTGGTAGTCGATGCGGTGCCGCTCCCACTCGTCGTCGACGAGGAAGTCGGCATGCACGCCCATCAGCCACCCGACGTACTTCCACAGGTGCATGAGCGCCTGCGACTCGGAGCGCGAGACCGGGACCCCGAGGGCACGCGAGCCGATGATGAGGACGCCGTCGAAGAGGCCCAGCGTGGACGCCTGGTCGGCCTGGTTGATCGGGAGGCCCCAGGTCGGGGTGTCCCACGTGTCCTCGAAGGAGTGGTTCACCAGCGCGTGCATGAGCCGCACGTGGACGGTCAGCCGCCAGCCCTCGCCGGGCGCCTGCCCGTCGCGGGGCGGCAGGAGGGAGTGCGGGTCGGTGAGGCTGGCGCCCCACTTCTGCGTCTCGGCGAGGCGGCGCAGGGTCTGGCTGCCCGTCAGCCCGCCGGTCGCGACGAGGAGGTCGGTCGGTCCGCCGAACCGGTAGCCGCCCACGAGGGACAGCTGCAGGAGGACGTCCTGCGCGTTCTGTCCCAGGCGCCGGAACACCCGGGCCCCCTCCTCGACCAGGTCGCGATCGAGCCACTCCGGGTCGGTCTCGAGTTCGGCGAAGAACTCCTGCAGCGCCGGCGGCGCGTCCGGTACGGCGGCGAGCCCGCCCTCGAGCGCGCGGCGGAACTGGTCCATCCGGACCCGACCGGGAGCCTCCCCTCGCAAACGGATCGCGTCCGCGAGGCGTGCGCCGAGCTCGTCGCGCTCGAACATCGCGCGGCCGATCCGGTCCAGCAGCGCCTCGTCGACGCCGCGCACGCGCCCAGCCAGCTTGAGCGGCCGCCCGAGCCGGCGATTGCGCTCGCCGCCGGCGCGGAACCGGGTCGGGTAGGGACGTTCACGGGGGTCGCCGGCCACCGGGGCCACGTCGGTGCTCATGCCCTCATCGTGACGCGAGCCATTGCTCGCATTCAATTCGCAAATGCCCTACCCTGCTGCCGTGCGCAAGGCCCCGCAGCAGGCCCGGTCCCGGGAGATGGTGGAGCGGATCGTCGCCGCCGGGAGGGCCGTCCTCGTCGAGCGTGGCTACGACGCGTTCAGCACCAACCGGGTCGCGACCGCGGCCGGCGTGAGCCCCGGGTCGCTCTACCAGTACTTCCCCGACAAGGCCGCCATCCTCGACGTCGTCATCGACCGCTACTGGGAGGAGGTCGCCGAGCGGGTCGCCGCCTCCCTCGCCGACCGGATCGGCGAGTTCGGCCCCGCGATGGTGCGCGACACCGCCGACGCACTCGTGACCGCCCTGGAGGCCGACCGCGAGCTGCTCCGGGTCGTGGCCGAGGAGCTGCCCGTGCAGCGCAGCCGGGAGCGGCGCGCCGCCCTCGAGCGCCGGGTCCGCGAGCTGGTGGCGACCTACCTCGCGGCGCGTCCCGACACCAGCCACCGCCCCCATGCCGCCGTCGCGGCCTGGGTCGTGGTGCTCGCGGTCGAGGCCCTCGCTATGCGCTGGGTGCTCGACCAGCCCGCCCTGGTCACCCGCGAGCAGCTGCTCGACGAGATGCTGGCCCTGGTGGGCGGCTACCTGCTGGCGTGACCCTCGGGACCGCTGTCGGGACCGGCGTCCGGGCCCCTGTCGTCGCCGGCCTCACCGGCGTCGTCGGCCGCGGGATCCCCGTAGACACCGGCCTGCTTGGCGCGGTCGGCTGTGCGCAGGCTGCGGGTCAGCGCCCAGCCGATGAGGGCGACCGCCACGATCAGCGCGAGGAAGATCCACAGCGCCGTCCACCCGGCCACGATGTTCGTGTCCTGGTCGACCGGCTCGTCCTTGGCGAACAGCAGCCCCGTGGAGGCGGCGTGGACGACGTTCGCGACGGCAGCGTGCATGACCTCAGTGTCTCAGGCGGCGCGCCGCTCAGGCATCCGGGGTGACGCCCGCGAAGAGGTCGTCCTCCGGGGTCGGCGAGGTGACGTGGCTGGCCACGAGCTCGTAGTCCTCGGTCGGCCACACGTCCTGCTGGATCTCGCGCGGGATGGCGAACCAGTGCCCGTCGGGGTCGATCTGCGTGGCGTGCGCCAGCAGCGCCTGGTCGCGCACGCCGAAGTAGTCGGCGCACGGCACCCGGGTGGTGATCCGCGCGTCCCACTCCGGCTCCGGCGTCCACTCCTTCAGGCGCTCGCCCCACGGCGAGTCCAGGCCGTGCTCGAGCATCGCGTCGTGCAGGGCCTGCATCCGCGGCCGGTTGAAGGAGTGGTGGTAGTAGAGCTTCAGCGGCTGCCACGGCGCGCCGGCGTCGGGGAAGCGGTCGGGGTCGCCAGCGGCCTCGAATGCCGCGACGCCGACCTCGTGGCAGCGGATGTGGTCGGGGTGCGGGTAGCCGCCGCGCTCGTCGTACGTCGTCATGACGTGCGGACGGAACTCGCGCACCAGCCGCACGAGCCGCTCGGTCGCCTCCTCGAGCGGCACCAGCGCGAAGCAGCCCTCCGGCAGCGGCGGCTTCGGGTCGCCCTCCGGCCAGCCGGAGTCCACGAAGCCCAGCCAGGACTGGGAGATCCCGAGGATGTCGCGGGCGCGCTCCATCTCCTGGCGGCGGACCTCGGTGATGTTCTCGAGGATCTCGGGGCGGTCCATCTTCGGGTTGAGGATCGATCCGCGCTCGCCGCCGGTGCAGGTGACCACCCGCACGTCGGCGCCCTGCGCGGCGTACATCGCCGTCGACGCGGCGCCCTTGCTCGACTCGTCGTCAGGGTGGGCGTGGACGTGCATCAACCGCAGCCCGGAGCGGTCGGTGACGGGTGCGTGCGTGGTGGGCATGCCCCCCATCGTAGGGAGGGGGCGCATGGGATCATGGATCGGTGAGCCCGCGCCCCGGACCCGTGCCGCCGTCGTTGACCCAGCGCTACGGCGCGCCCTCGCGCGCCCGGCGCACGGCCCTGGTCGTCGGCGCCGGGGTGGTCGTGGTCTCCTTCCTCGGCTGGCTGCTGTGGGCGATGCTCTTCCACGCCAACCCGGCGGTCTCGTCGGAGGAGATCGGCTTCACGATCGTCGACGACCACACCGCGACCATCAAGGTGCGGGTGTCCTACGGCGACGGCCCGGTCGACGCGACCTGCGTGGCCCGCGCGATCTCCCACGACAAGGCCGTCATGGGCCAGCTGAGCGTCACGCCCAGCCGTGAGGACGGCGCCGTGCAGGAGTTCACCGTGCGCACCGAGCGACGTGCCACCACGGTCGAGTGGCTCGGCTGCAAGGCCGCCGGACAGCCGCGCTACCGGTAGACTCGAACGTTCATGCACCCGCAGGGGTACGCGACGAGCAGTACAGGAGCACCCATGACGCAGACCGACCAGAGCGGTCAGAACACCATCTGGCTGACCCAGGACGCCTACGAGAAGCTGCAGGCGGAGCTGGAACACCTCCAGGGACCCCGGCGCGCCGAGATCGTGGCCGAGATCAGTGCTGCGCGAGACGAGGGTGACCTGAAGGAGAACGGCGGCTACCACGCCGCCCGGGAGGAGCAGGGCAAGAACGAGGCCCGCATCCTCCAGCTCAAGGACATGCTGCGCCGAGCCGAGGTCGGCGAGACGCCGCCGGACGACGGCGTCGTGGAGCCGGGCATGGTCGTGACCTACAAGTTCGAGGGCGATGACGACGACGAGGCAGAGTCCTTCCTCCTCGGCGCGCGCGAGATCGAGCCCGAGGGCCTCACCGTCTACTCGCCGCAGTCGCCGCTCGGCCAGGCGATCAACGGCCGGAGCAAGGGCGAGACCGTCTCCTACGAGGTCAACGGCAAGCAGCAGACCGTGATCATCCTCGACGCACGGCCCTACGCCGGCTGACGTTCCTCCCCCGAGCCGCCGGCCTCCTCCGGGGTCGGCGGCTCGGCCATTTCGGCCAGGTGGAGGACCACGGCGTTCGCCGCGGCCGCCAGCGGTACGGCGACCAGCGCACCCGCGACGCCGGCGACGAGCACGCCGCAGGCGATCGCGAGGATCACGCCGAGCGGGTGCACCGACACCCAGCGCCCGAGCAGGAACGGCTGCAGCACGTGCCCCTCGACCTGCTGCACGCCGATCACCACGGCCAGCATCAGCAGGGCGGTCACCGGTCCCTGGTCGACGAGCGCGACCAGGACGGCCACGCTGCCCGCGATCGTCGCGCCGATCATGGGCACGAAGGCGCCGAGGAAGACCAGCACGCCGATGGCGAGCACGAACGGGACCTTCAAGATGGCCGCGCCGATCGCGATGCCGATCGCGTCGACGAGCGCGACCATCACGGTGGCGCGCACGAACTGCACGAGCGAGAGCCAGGCGACCCGGCCGGAGCTGTCGACCCGCTCGCGCGCGGCACGCGGCGCCAGCCGGACCATCCAGGACCAGATCCGGTCGCCGTCGGCGAGGAAGAAGTAGGTCGCGAACAGCGCGATGAAGAAGCCCGCGACGACGTGGCCGACCGCGGCGCCCACCTCGGTGACCTGGGTGACCACCTCGCCGTCCTGGGAGCGCTCGCGGATCATGTCCTGGGCGCTCTTGATCCAGTCGTTGATCTGCGAGTCGCTGGCGTTGAGAGGCCCGTCCTTGAGCCAGTCGCGGATCTCCTGCAGGCCCTTGACGGTGGAGTCGGCCAGGTCCTGGGCGCCGGCCGCGACCTGCTGACCGGCGAAGGTCAGCAACGCGCCGACCACCGCGAAGCCGGTGATGACGACCAGCAGCGCCGACAGCCCGCGGGGGACGCCGAGCCGGGTCACCAGGTGCACGAACGGCGCGGCGAGGGCACTGATCAGCAGCGCCACCGCGAGCGGCACCGTGACGACCGCGAAGTAGCCGACCAGCCACATGAGCAGGTAGCCGGCACCCGCGATGAGGAGCAGCCGCCAGGCCCAGCCGGCGGCCAGGTCGAGGCCGTAGGGCACCTCCGCCCGGCGCAGGTTGGACGGACCGGTCGCGAAGCTCGGCGGCTCGTGCCGCCGCTCCTCCCGCTCCTCGCGGGCCAGCGCCCACTGGTGGGCGAACCGGCGGAAGAGCCGCTCCTCCCGCTCCCCCTCGTCGGGCCCCAGGGGCGGCTCGTCCTCGCGTGCCTCCTCGACCGCGTGGTCCTGCTCGGACTCGGTCGACGCGTCGGGCTCCCCCGACGTGGCGGGCTCGGTCGGCTCCTCGCTGGTCACCCGGTCAGGCTAGATGATGCGCTCAGGTCGTGGCGGCCAGCGCGCGCTCGAGATCGGCGATCTGGTCCTCCGCCGTCTCGATGCCGACGCTGAGCCGGACCAGGTCGGCCGGCACCTCGAGGTCGGTGCCCGCCACGCTGGCGTGGGTCATCCGACCGGGGTGCTCGATGAGGGACTCGACCCCGCCCAGCGACTCGCCGAGCGTGAAGACCTTCGTCGCGGCGCAGATGGCGAGCGCCTGCTCCTCGCCGCCCTTCACCCGGAACGACACCATGCCGCCGTAGCGCCGCATCTGGCGCGACGCGACCGCGTGCCCCGGGTGGTCGGCCAGCCCGGGGTAGATCACCTGACCGACCGCCGGGTGACCGGTGAGGAAGTCCGCGACCTTCTCGGCGTTGTCGCTGTGCCGCTCCATGCGCAGCGCGAGCGTCTTCAGTCCGCGCAGCACCAGCCACGCGTCGAACGGGCCGGCCACGCCGCCGATGGAGTTCTGGTGGAACCCGATCCGCTCGGCGAGCTCGGCATCGTCCACGACGAGCGCTCCCCCGACGACGTCGGAGTGGCCGCCGGCGTACTTCGTCGTCGAGTGGACGACGATGTCGGCGCCGAGGGCCAGCGGCTGCTGGAGGTACGACGACGCGAAGGTGTTGTCCACGACGAGCAGCGCCCCGGCGTCGTGGGCGACCGCGGCGAGCGCCTCGATGTCGCCGATCGAGAGCAGCGGGTTGGTGGGGGTCTCGACCCAGACCAGCCGGGTCGTGCCCGGACGGATCGCGGCGCGGACGGCGTCGACGTCGGTCACCGGAGCCGGGCTGTGCTCGATCCCCCAGGCCGTGGCGACCTTGTCGAAGAGCCGGAAGGTGCCGCCGTAGGCGTCGTTGGGCAGCACGACGTGGTCGCCGGGCCGGCACAGCGCACGGATCAGCGTGTCCTCGGCGGCCAGGCCGGACGCGAAGGCGAAGCCGTGCGCCCCGCCCTCGAGCGCCGCCAGCGTCGACTCCAGCGCGGTCCGGGTCGGGTTGGCCGAGCGGCTGTACTCATAGCCGTTCCGCAGCCCTCCCACGCCGTCCTGGGCGTAGGTCGAGGTCGCGTAGATGGGCGGGATCACCGCACCGGTGGTCGGGTCGGGCCGATAGCCGGCGTGGATGGCCCGCGTCTCGAAGCCGGCGCCGGCCAGGTGCTCGTCGATGTGCCCGCTGCTGTCCCCGTTGATGTCGTTGGCGCTCACCGTACGAGCCTACTCAGGCGCATGCAGCAGGTGCTCCTGGAGTCGTCCGCCGCCAACACTCCGAGGCCGACAGAATCCGCTGCGTCGAAACCTCGTGGCACGACGCTCCCCAACTGCCTACGCTCGATCTATGCGCGACCCTCAGCGGATTGACGACGTCCTGGCTGCCGTGGCCGAGGCATGGCGTCGGAATCCAGATCTCCGACTCGGTCAGCTGATCTACACGGCAGCCGCCGAGGCCGCCGCCCACCCTCTGGCACCGTGCCCTGAGCTGTTCTACATCGAGGACGGCGAGCTACTCGACGCCTTGAGGTGAGCGGGTCGACGTGACCAGAGCGAGCAGACGCTCGTTTCTCGGGATGTGACCGCCCTCACCCGGCTCCTGGCCGCCGTCGTCCTGCCCAGCCTGCTCGCGCTCGGCGCGCTGGTCGCGCCGCCGGCCTCCGCGGCCGGGTACGACGACGACCCGGATCCCCTGCGCGGCCTGCTCCTGCCACCGCTGGACGGGCTGGTCGGGCTACTCGCGCCCATCCCGGTGCCGGCGACGCCGTACACCGGCGACGTCTGCGTCGACGGCGCCGACGCGTGCATCGACGACGTGGTCGCGCGGATGGAGGCCCGGCTCGCGGGGCTGGCGAGCAGCTGCTCGCACAGCGCGATCTTCTCGCTGGCCTACCTCCGGGTGACCGAGAACGTCCGGGACGCGGTGCGCAGCGGCTACTTCGACGACCGGGCCTGGCTGAACCGGGTGGACGCGGTGTTCGCCGAGATGTACTTCGACACCACCGGCCGGTGGGAGGCCGGCGAGCGCACGGGCATCCCCACGGCCTGGCGGATCGCGCTCCAGGCCGAGGACGACCGGGCGATGAGCGGCCTGGGCAACTTCCTGCTCGCCATGAACGCCCACATCAACAGCGACTTCCCGCGGGTCCTCGCCGCCGTCGGCCTCTCCGGGCCCGCCGGCAGCCACAAGCAGGACCACAACCGCTACAACAACCGGCTCGACGGCCTCTACGCCCCGGTGTTCGCGGAGGAGGCGGCCCGCTTCGACCCGACCTTCGACGACATCGACGCCGGCACGGCCGAGGAGGCGGTGGCCGGCGTCATCATGCGCGGGTGGCGCGAGATGGTCTGGCGCCACGCCGAGGCGCTCGTGCTCGCGAAGAAGCCTGCCGCGCGGCGGCTGGTGGAGAAGGAGATCGAGCTGTACTCGGCGCTCCAGGCCCAGCTGATCCGCACGGTCTTCCGGGCGAGGCCGGCCGAGCGCGACACCTGGTGCGCCGCCCACGGCTGAGTCGTCCGGGCGCTCTTGCCGGCGGGGAGAGAATGGGGGCATGTTCTCCCGCCGCACGCCCGATCTGGTCTCCCCCGCCGAGGCGCTGCCGGGCCGCCCCGCCCCGGCGTTCGCCCTCCCGGCGCAGCACGAGGTGCTGCACACCCCGCTCGTGACCGACGACGTCCCCGACGGCCTCGAGGTCGCGATCTTCGGCCTCGGCTGCTTCTGGGGTGCCGAGGAGATCTACTGGCAGGTGCCGGGCGTGTGGTCGACCTCCGTCGGGTACGCCGGGGGACACACCCCGAACCCGACCTACGAGGAGGTCTGCAGCGGCCGCACCGGCCACACCGAGGCCGTCCGGATCGTGTTCGACCCCGCCCGCGTCTCGTACGCCGACCTGGTCAAGCGGTTCTTCGAGGTCCACGACCCGACCCAGGGCATGCGCCAGGGCAACGACATCGGCAGCCAGTACCGCTCGGCGATCTACTACACGACCCCCGAGCAGGAGCGGACCGCGCGCGAGCTGACCCGGGTGTACGGCGACGAGATCGCCGGTCGCGGCTACGGCGCGATCACCACCGAGATCGCCCCCGCGCCGGCGTACTACTACGCCGAGCCGCACCACCAGCAGTACCTCCACAAGGTCCCGCACGGCTACCGCTGCCACGCCAACACGGGCATCCCCTTCCCCGCCTGAGGGGTCGGCCCCGACGGCGGCCCGCTGCCGGTGGCAACGGGCCGCCGCGGACCAGGACCGGAGGACTCAGGCTCGGTGGGTGCCCTTCCGGTCCCGGGCGTTGCGGCTGACCAGGTAGCCGCCGCACAGCAGCATCAGCACGCCGGAGACGAGGTACCACGGCAGGCCGGCGGAGCTGCCGGTGTCGGGCAGCGCGGTCGCGCCGTCCACGTCGCCCTGGTCGCCGCCGCCCTTCGTGCCGCCGCCGTCCTCGACGCCGCCGACCTCGCCCGGAGGCGTGGTGTGCTCGGTGGTGCACAGGTCCGCGACCCGAGCCGGGCTGCCGACCTTCGGGCAGGACGCAGGCGGCGTCTCCTCCGCGGTGCCGCTGACCACGTTGCGCAGGGTCACGCCCCAGGCGCCGCTGTTGACGACCACCGTGTAGCGCAGGGTCGCGACCGCTCCCGGCGCCAGCGACGGGATTCGCCACACCAGGCGGTCGTCCGTCCGGGTCACGCTGCCCGCGCTCGGTGTGCCGAGCGGCTGGAGCGCGGCGTGGGCCAGGACGGCGGTCAGGTCGTCCTCCACGACGATGCCGGCGACCGCGCTCTTGCGGGACCGACTGGTGGCCGTCAGCGTGTAGGTGATCGTGTCGCCCGGCGAGACCCGCGAGCCCGAGGCCGGGTCGGCCGACTTCGTCAGCTCCCACTCCGCCTTGGTCTCGTGCGTCGTCTGGCAGGGCTCGCACGTGGTCGGCGGCACCTCGCCCGTCGCGGAGGCCACGTTGCGCAGCTCCACGCCGACCGCGGCGGCGTCCACCCGGTACCGGTAGGTCAGGGTCAGCGGCTCGGTGCCGTCGACGGTCCCCGCGCTCCACCGGATCTCCTGCCCGTCGACGACGGCGGTGCCCCGGCTGGCGACGGGGTCGCCGACCGCGGTGGCGTACGGCGCGATCTCGGCGAGATCGTCCACGACCACCACGTCGTCGACCGGGTTGGTGCCGTCCGGCGTGATCGTGAGGGTGTAGGTGATCACGTCCCCGGGGGCCACGACCGCGCCCGAGCCCGGGTCCGAGGTCTTCGCGACGCGGTAGCCGCCCGGCGTGCGGTGCAGCGTGTTCGTGGCGACGACCGCGACCGTCGTGTCGGCGCCGATGGTCAGGTCGACGTCGCGACCCGAGCCGGCGGCGTCGCCGTCGACGGTGTAGCCGACCTCGCCCCACGCGTAGCCACGCTCCGGAGCCGGCAGGTCCTCGCTGGGCTCGGTGAGCCGGCAGGTGCTGCCCTGCGGCAGCCGCGGGCCGTCGTACTCGGTCGCCGTGCCGACGGGCACCTCGATCCGGCCGGTCACCGGCTCGTCGGCGCCGGGCACGTCACAGGCGTAGTCGAACGGGTAGGTGGCGCCCTGTGGGACGCCCGCGGGGACACCGGTGCCGGTCAGCGCCTTCTTCACGGTGAAGGTGCCGAACACCCGGCTGATCGGGTTGTCGACCGTCACCCGGACCGGTCCCTGGCCGGCGGTGACGCTCACCGGGCCGGACGGGGCGTAGGTCGGCGTGCCCCAGCGGTACGACGGGTCGGCGAGTGCCGGCCGGGTCGCCTGCTCCTGGACGGTGCAGGTCGAGCCGATCGGCACGTCGCTCACGGTCCCCGACGTGGTCGGCGACACCGTCAGGGTCCGCGTGATCTCGGCCCCGCTGACCGGCGTGCACGTCACGTCCACGGCGAAGTCGCCGCCGACATAGCCCGCCTTCGTCCCGGAGACCGTCTTGGCGACCTCCACGGCACGGGTGTGCCGCTGGAGCTCGTTGGTGACGGTGACGACGACCGCCGCCCCGCCGTCGGGGACGGTGAAGGTCACGCCGCCCGGCCCGGTGCTGACGCCGTTCTCGTCGACCCCGTCGACGTCGTACGCCGGCGCGGCCCACGCGTAGGAGGGGTCGCCGAGCGCGGGGAGCGGGTTCTCGCCCACGGTGCAGGCGCTCCCGACGGGGACGTCCGGCGCGTTCCAGATCCCGCCGGCCGCGATCGCGTCGGAGGTGCCCTCGACCTTGTCGCCGTTCCGGGCGACGCAGGAGTAGTCGAAGGTGTAGGTCTGGCCGGCGGGCTCCCCCGCCGTCGCGCCGGTCAGCGCCTTGGTGATGGCGAAGGCACCCGTGGTCCGCGACGCCGTGTTGGTGACGGTCAGGGTGACCGTCCTCCCGGCCCCGACGGTGACCGCGTCGGGCGCCACGACCGGCGCCTGCCAGACGAACGAGGGGTCCCCGGCGACCGGCGCGGGCCGGACCGTGGTGTCCTCGGTGGCCGTGCAGGTCGAGCCCACCAGGACGCCGCCGACGGTGAAGGTGCCCGCGCCGGTGACCGTCCAGGTGCCGGTGACGGGGTCGTCGCCCGCGTAGGTGCAGCGGTAGCCGCCGGTGAAGGTCAGGTCGTCGTCGATCGACTCGCCGCCCGCGATCTCCTTGGTGATCGCCAGGGTCCCGTAGACGCGTGCGACGTCGTTGGTGACCGTCACCTGCTGCCCACCGGTCGCGGTGAGGGTCACGACGCCGCCGTCCGGCGCGAGGACCGGAGCGAGCCAGGTGTAGGACCCGTCCGCGAGGTCGGCGTCGTCCGGGGTGTCCTCGGTGACCGTGCAGACCGACTCCGCGGGGATCCGATCGGCCGGGCCGGCGACCCGTACCGCGCCGCCGGTCGCGGGCAGCTCCCAGCGGCCCTGGCCGACGACCGTCGTGTCGTAGGAGCAGCTCCAGGCGCCCTGGACGGTGGTGCCGCCGGGCAGGGCGGCCGCGGGGCCGGCGTACTCCTTGACCACGGTGAGGTCGGAGTGGACCCGCTTCACGTCGTTGGTGACCACGAGCGCGGGCGTCGCCGCCCCGACGGTGACCGGCCCGGAGACCTCGGGTGCGGTCCACTGCCAGGAGGTGTCGGTGAGGTCGTCGTCGTCGAGCGCGTCCTCCGTCGCGGAGCAGACCGTGCCGAGCGGCAGGTCGGGGTGGGGCGTGAGCGTGGCGTCGCCGGTGCCGGTGACCCGCCAGGTGCCGGAGAAGGTCTCCTCCGTCGCCTCGCCCTCGTCGTAGACGCACGACCAGTCGCCGCCGAAGTCGGTGCCGGAGTCCACCACGCCCGAGACGACGCCCGGGCCGTAGGCCTTGCGGATCTCGAGGTCGCCGGTGACCCGCGTGACCGGGTTGTCGACCGCGACCCTCGCGCTGTCGGCGTCGATCTCGACGGTGTCGGTCTCCTCGCCGTCGATCTCGAGGGTCGGCTCGCCCCAGGCGTAGGAGGCGTCGCGCAGCAGGTCGGCGGACGGCGCGGTCTCGCGGACCTCGCAGGTCCAGCCGCGCGGGATCCCCGCCGCCAACGGCACCGCGGCGGCACCGGCGACGACCTGGACCTCACCCTCGAAGAAGGGGCCGGTCGCCGGGTCGGCGAGGTAGCAGCGGTAGGCCACGGTGAAGTCGGCCTCGGTGCGGCCGTAGCCGTCGGTCTCGCCGGTGACCTGCTTCGTCACCAGGAGCCCGCCGGTCCGGCGCTCGATCGTGTTGGTGACCGTCATCGTGTTCGGCCCGGCGGCGCTCACCTCCACGCCGGTGAGCACCGGGTCCGCCCAGACGTACGACGGATCGTCGGCCACCGGACCGCGGTCGTCCTCCGTCGCGGTGCACCGCGAGGTGACCAGGACGGCGTCGGCCGGCCCGGTCAGGGTGGCCGCGCCCGCGCCGTCCACGGTCCAGGTGCCGCCGACGGAGCGTCCGTCGTAGGTGCAGGACCAGGTGCCGGCGTAGGTGCGGTCGGCGTCGAGGACGCCGGAGTGCCCGGCCTCGTCGACGATCTTGGTCAGGTCGACCGCACCGCGCACCCGCTCGACGGTGTTGGTCACCGTGATCGCGGGCGAGGAGCCCTCGGTCGCCTTGACCGAGGCCGGCGCGATGTCCGGGGTGGTCGACCACGCGAACGAGGCGTCGGCCAGGCCGGCCCCGGCCGGGATCGGAGCCTCGCTCGCCGAGCAGGTCGCGCCGAGCGGCACGGTGAAGGTCGCCTCGGCGCCCGCCGTGACCTCGCGTGGGCCGTAGGTGGTGCCGGCGCAGGTCAGCGACACCTCGAAGGTGGTGCTCGCCGCCCCGGTGAACCCGCCGTCGGGGTCGACGACCCGCTTGGCGACCGTGACCTCGGCGTCGCGGCGGCTGATCGTGTTGGTGGCCTGCACCGTGACCGGCCCGCCGTCGGCCGGCGTGGTGAACGCGACGCTGCGTCCCGAGGGCGAGCCGGTCGCGCCGGTGACGGCGAAGGTGACGCCGTCGTCCCAGCGGTAGGGGTCGATCGGCGCCGGGTTGGCGCCCTCGGTGACCGTGCAGGAGCTGCCGGCCGGGATCTCGACGCCCGCGGGCAGACCGGTCGTCTGGCCGGCGCGGGCGTCCAGCGTGCCGGTCACCGCGGCTCCGCCGCCGGCGGGGGTGCAGGAGTAGTCGAAGGTGAACGGCTGGTCGGCGTACGCCGTGCCGGCGGCTCCGCCGGTGACGACCTTGCCGACGGCGAACGACCCGGTGATCCGGCGCACCGGGTTGGTCACGCGGAACGAGGCCGTCGGGTTCGCCTTGGTGACCTTGACGCTCGCCGGGGTGATCGTCTCGGCGCCCCACACGTAGGAGGCGTCGGTGGCGCTGGGTGCGGCCGGCGAGGGGGTGTTCTCGGTGATCGTGCAGGTCGAGCCGAGCAGGATCGACCCGGTCGGACCGTTGACCGCGGCGGCACCCGCGCCGGTGCGCTGCCAGGTGCCGGTGACGGGCGCGTCGCCGCCGTAGACGCACGACCAGGTCCCGGAGAACGTGGTGCCGGCGCCGTTGACGCCGTCGATCCCGTCGACCGCCTTGGTGACGGCCAGGTCGCCGTAGGCGCGCTTCAGCTTGTTGGTCACCGTGACGCCGACCGTGGTGTCCTTGGTGCTCAGCGTCTTCGTGACCGGGGCGGGCGCGCCGTCCCAGACGTAGGACTCGTCGACCAGTCCGGTCGAGCCGCTCGGTGCGGTCTCCGTGACGGTGCACGACGTCCCGACCGGGAGGTCCGGCGTGGTGGCGGTGTCCCCGACGGCGAGGTCGAAGGTGTGCTGGTAGTCCGCGCCGCCGCCGCTGGCCGGCCGGTCGCAGGCGACCGTGACGGGGAAGGTGGTGCCGGAGGCGACCCCCGAGGCGAGCGCCGTCGGCGCGATCGCCTTGGTGACGGAGAGCTGGGCGTGGACCGGGACCGTCGGGTTGGTGACGGTGACGGTCCTGGAGCCGCCGGCCGGCACGGCGACGACGCCGTTGGTGAGGCCGGCATAGGACGGCGTGCCCCACTCGTGCGACGGGGCGAGCAGGTCGCCCGCGGGGGCGGTCTCGACCACCGTGCAGTTCACGTTGGCCGGCACCGAGACGGTCTGCTGGCTCTGGGCACCGCTCGCCGCGAGGTTCACGGTGATCGGGTTGTTGCCGCAGTCGTAGGTGACGGCGAACGGCGTGCCGCTGCCGACGTACCCGCCGCCCTGGACGACCTTCTTCAGGACAAGGTCGGCCAGGTCGCGCTTGAAGTGGTTGGTGACGGTGGTCGACGTGGTCTGGCCGGCCGCGACGGTGATGCTCGCCGGCGCGAACGCGTTGCCGTCCCAGCCGTAGGAGCCGTCGGCGAAGTCGCCCGGCTTCGCGGTCTGGGTCTCGGTGAACGTGCAGGTGGCGCCGGCGGCGACGCCGGCGACGACGGCCGGCGTGCCCGGCGTGACGTCGACCGTACCGGACGCGACGACCGTGGCGGCCGGCAGCGAGCAGGTGTAGGTCACCGGGAAGACCCGGCCCTCGCCACCGGTGTAGCCGCCGGCGGGCGTGCCGGCGCGCGGGGCGACGGTCTTGACGACGCGGATCGAGCCCGTGGCCTGGGTGATCGTGTTGGTGATCCGGACCGTCGGGCTGGTGCCGTCGGCGATGGTGACGCCGTTGTCGGCGTACGTGGGCGCCGACCACGAGTACGACGGGTTCCTCAGGTTGCCGGTCGGCTGGGTCTCGGTGACGGTGCAGGTCCGGCCGACGGGGATGGCCGGCGACGTGAAGACGGTGCCGGTCGAGACCGAGAACGCGACATCGCCGCTGCCGCAGTTGTAGGTGCCGGTGAACGGCGTGCTCGCCGTACCGGTGAAGCCGTTGGCCGGGTCGGCGACCGTCTTGGCGATCGTGAACGTGCCGGTCCGGTAGCGGTTGACGACGGTGCAGGTGACGTTCTGCCCGTCACCGACCGTGACCGAGCCGTTCGCACCGTTGCCGGTGCCGCCGGTGCACGACCAACCCTGGCTGACGTAGCCGAGCGGGCCCGTCTCGCTGAGGTCGTAGCTGCCGGTGTTCACGCGCTGCGACGTGATCGCCGCCGAGCCGCCGGTGCCCGAGATCGTCGTCGGCCCGGTCGCCGTCAGGGTGAAGCTGGCCGGGTTCGCACTGCCGCCGCCGTTGTTCTGGACGGACTTGACCAGGGTCAGGGTGCCCTTGGGCGTGTAGGTGTTCGTGAAGGTGCACACGATCGGACCGGCGGCGGTCGTGGCCGGCGCCGGGACGTTGGTGAGGTCGAGCCTGCGGGCCGCGAGGTCGTACGCCGCCTGCGGGACCGTCGCACCGGTGCCGTCGACGCAGGCGATGCCGGTCAGTGCCCAGCGGTCGCTGCCGGCGCCGCTGGGCGCGGTCTCGGTGACGGACACCGACTCGGTCTGCAGCAGCTCCTTGGTCGTGGAGTCGGACGTGCTCGAGCTGGAGGTCAGGCTGAAGGAGCCCGCGTCCCACGGCGAGCCGGTGCGGTTGGACGTCGAGCCGAACCCGAAGGACGTGTTGGGCACGGAGACACCGGACGGCGCGACGACCTTCTTCACGATCTTCAGGCTGCGGACCTGCACCAGGCTGACGTAGATGCAGGCGGAGGTCTGGGCGTTCTCGTTGGTGAGGAACTCGTCGGAGGTGGCACTGCCCGGCGTGGCGGGGCAGGTGCCGTTCGACGCGGGCTCCCGGAACCCGTCGACGGCGAGGCGGTAGCCGGCGCCGCCGATGGTGACGGTCTGCTGGCTGATCGCGCTGGTGAACTTGATCTGGTCCAGGCAGTTGCCGCTGCCCTTCCACCACCCGGAGGGACAGCTCCACTGGCTGTTCGAGGTCTCCCACAGCGTCCAGTCCCAGGTGAAGGTGTTGGCGCCCGTGACACCGGCGAGCCGGAAGCTCATCTTCCCGGTGAAGCGGTCATCGCTGGTGGTGACCGGGTTGTTGTAGTGGGTCACCTTGCCGAGCAGGAAGGGCGTCCCGTCCTGGGCGGTGGTGGCGGCCGTCGGCACCACGCCGACCGCGCTCTGGGTGCCGGTGTTGAGGTTCTGCGGGCAGTTGTTGCTGTAGCCGTGGGCGGTGCGCGCCTCGCCCGACGAGGTCACGTAGGCCGAGCTGGTCGGGGTGTTGGTCGGCGCGTACCGGATGCAGTTGCCACTGGTCGGGGCGTGATCGCTCATCTGCGCGGTCACCTGGCCGATCGTGATCGTGGCGGCCTGGGCCGCCGGCACGGTGGCCGGCGACAGTCCGACGCCGATGTTGATGCCCCCGGCCATCAGGGCCAGGGCCAGGAACCGGACGCCGACGCGCCGGTAGGCGTCCCACCGTCCTGACGGCATGCCGGAAGAACGGTCAGCGAATACAGCCATGAAGAAGGCCCCTCCAGCCTCTGCACCGGCTCTTCCCTCCCACGGATCGAGCCAGGCGTGTCCCATTGATCGGCTCACACGCTAGGTGCTTTCCTGAGCGATGTCCGGCGCGTGGGGGGACGAGTTGGACCGCCGGGATGTGGCCTGTGACACGGCCGCAGCGTGGGGCATGCGTTATCTGAGAACGCGCGGCCCGCGGTCACTGCGGTGATCGGCGGCCGACGGGGCGACCTGAGGTGTTCGTGGCGACGGACCCTGACGCCGATCTCCGCCGCCGGGGCACCTGACAGACTGAGGGTATGGCTGACCTCCCCCGGAAGGCCGCGGCGCGCACGGCGCGGCTCGCGGCGCTGCCCCTCGGGTACGCCGGCCGCACCGCGGTCGGGTTCGGCAGGCGCCTCGGCGGGGCTCCCGCCGAAGCGGTGATGAGCGAGATCCAGCAGCGCACGGCCGAGCAGCTGTTCCGGACGCTCGGCGAGCTCAAGGGCGGAGCGATGAAGTTCGGCCAGGCACTGTCCGTGCTCGAGTCGGCGCTGCCGGAGGAGATGGCGGCGCCGTACCGCGAGCAGCTCACCCGCCTCCAGGACTCCGCTCCCCCGATGCCGACCCAGACGGTCCGTGACCTGCTCGCCGAGGATCTCGGCGCCGACTGGAGGGAGCGGCTGGTCCGGCTCGACGGAGCGCCGACCGCGGCCGCGAGCATCGGGCAGGTCCACGAGGGCCTGTGGCACGACGGTCGGCGGGTCGCCGTCAAGGTGCAGTACCCCGACGCCGGCGCCGCCCTCATGGCGGACCTGCGCACGCTGGCGCGGGCCGCGCGGGCGATCGGCCCGCTGATCCCCGGCGTGGACATGAAGCCGCTCGTCGAGGAGGTCCAGGCCCGCGCCCGCGAGGAGCTCGACTACGCCCTGGAGGCCGAGGCCCAGCGGGAGTTCGCGCGGGCGTTCCGCGACGACCCCCACATCGTCGTACCCGACGTCGTCGCGGTCGGTGAGCGCGTCCTGGTCACCGAGTGGCTCGACTCGACGGGCTCGCTCGCCGCGGTCATCGCCGACGGGACGGCCGAGGAGCGCGATCACTACGGCGAGATCTTCACCCGGTTCCTCTTCTCCGGCCCGGCCCGCACCGGCCTGCTCCACGCCGACCCGCATCCCGGCAACTTCCGGGTGATCCCCGCCGGCGACGGCTCGCCCGGCCGGCTCGGCGTCCTCGACTACGGCGCCGTGGCGCGGCTGCCGCAGCGTGGGCTGCCTGAGCCGATGGGCCGGCTGATCACCCTGTGCGCGGCCGGCGACGGCGACGCGCTGATCGCGGGACTGCGCGACGAGGGGTTCCTCAAGGACCGGATCCGGATCGACCCGCAGCTCCTGATGGACTACCTCGCCCCCTTCGTCGACCCCACGCTGGTGGAGCGCTTCCGGTTCAGCCGGGAGTGGATGCGCGAGCAGTTCCAGCGGATCAACAACCCGAAGGACCCGGCGTACACGGTGAGCATCAAGCTCAACCTGCCCCCGTCCTACGTCCTCATCCACCGCACCTGGCTCGGCGGCGTCGGGGTGCTCAGCCAGCTCGAGGCCGAGGCGCCGTTCCGGGCGATCATGGAGGAGTTCCTGCCGGGCTTCACCCCGGCGAGTGACTAACGCGGGTCGCCGTCGGTGAGGCAGTAGACCCGGCCGACCGGGTCGCTGAGCACCGTCCAGAGCCGGTGCTGTGCGAGCACCCGCGCCCCGAGCCCGAGGTGGCGCTCGGTCTCCGCCGCCCGGTCGGTGGTGCCCCAGTCGAGGTGCGCGCGCACGTCGCCGGTGTCGTCGGCGCCGAGCCGCTGGAGCAGCAGGCCGAGCGGCTGCCCCTCGGGCGCGTCGAGGAACCGGAAGTCCTCGGTGACCGTGGACAGGCGCTGCCGCCAACCGGTGACCGCCGCCCAGAAGCCCAGCTCACGCTCGTACGACGCCCGCGGCACGTCGATCGAGACCTGGCGCACCCGCACGACCGATCCCGGTCCGTGCACCGTCGCGGCCGGCCGGCGCGACGCCGGATGGTCGACGAAGCAGAAGACCAGGCCGGCCGGCGACGCCATCACGACGTACCCGCGGTCGGCGACGACCGTGGCCCCCGCGACCCGGGCGGCGTCCGCCGCGGCGAGCGGGTCGGCGACATGGAGGTCGAGGTGGATCCGGTCCGCACCGGCGTGACGCCGCTGGACCTTGAGGTAGGGGTCGCCGTCCGGCGGCAGGAGCGAGGCGAACTCGTCGTGGTCGCCGCGGGGCGGCGAGACGGCGTACCTCGTCGCCTCCTGCCAGAAGCCGACGCTCTCCTGGTGGTGCGCGGCGGCGTTGTCGAGGAAGGCCGTGACCCAGAACGGGCTCATCCGACGGGCGCGCAGTCGTGGCCGCAGCCCTCGGGCGGCAGCGGTCCGTCGGCGTGGGCGGCGGGACGGTGCAGCACCGCCGTGGTCGCCGTGACGACGACATCCTCGCCCTCGCTCGCGGCGGTGCCGTCGACGAGGAGCGTGTAGCCGTGGAGCTGCCGGGGTGGGAACACCACCGTCACGACGGGATTCTCGGCGAGGTTGCGCAGCGTCCCGCGTCCCGGCCCCGCGATGCGGAGCGTGCCGTCGTCGCCGGCCACCGGGTCGACGGTCACGACCTTCACCTGGGGAGACGACGTCGACAGCAGGTACCCGCTGCCGAAGTCGGCCAGGGCCTGGCGCAGGTCCGCGGGATCCACCGGGATGCTCATGACCTCAGGTTAGGACGTGTCCCGGGCGCTCACCACAGCCCGAGAACGCCGCCGCCGATACGGACCACGAACGCACTCACCACCGCGATGAAGAACACCCGGACGAACCGGGCACCGCGGGCGACCGCCGTGCGGGCGCCGAGGTAGCCGCCGACCAGGTTGCAGGCGCCCATCATCAGCCCGACGTCCCACAGCACCGCGCCGCTGGGCACGAAGAGCAGCAGTGCGCCCAGGTTGGTCGCGAAGTTCGCCAGCTTGGCCTTGGCCGAGGCCTGCAGGAAGTCGTAGCCCAGGAGACCGACGAGGGCGAAGACGAAGAAGCTGCCCGTGCCCGGCCCGAGGATGCCGTCGTAGAAGCCGATCACGAACCCGACGCCCATCGCGGCGGCCAGGTGACGGTGGCCGGCGAACCGCAGCGCGGTCCGCTCCCCCAGCTGGGGGCGCAGCACCACGTATCCGCCGACGGCGACGAGTGCGACGAGGACGATCGGCTCGAACGCCTCGCGGGGGATTCGCGACGCGAGCAGGGCACCGCCGAACGCGCCGCCGAGCGCGAGCGCCATGAGCGGCAGGAAGGTGCGCGGGTCGGGGCCGATGCGGCGGTAGTAGGTCAGCGAGCTGACCGCGGTGCCGCACACCGAGGCGATCTTGTTGGTCGCGAGCACCTGGACCGGACTCGCGCCCGGCAGGCCGAGGAGCAGCGCCGGCAGCTGCACCAGGCCGCCGCCACCGACGACCGCGTCCACGAACCCCGCGGCGAGGGCGGCGAGGGCGAGGAGCGCGACGACGGTCAGGCTGAGGTCCCCCACGCCGCCGAACTCTACGAGCCGGTGCGGTCCGGGACCGAGAGGGCGAGGTCGGCGACCGGCCGGTCGTCGTACGCACGGGCGACCAGGTCGGGTGTCGCGACGCACGCTGAGCCGAGGTCGAGCTGCACCAGGCTCGGTGTGATCGTGACGTGCAGCTCGAGCCGCCCCCTGTCGGCGGTGAGCAGTGCCCGGTTGGCGGGATCGTCGATCGTCCAGCCGGCGGCGTCGAGGAGGACCGCGACGGTGGCCGTGGCCTCCGCCCGCGTCAGGTCGGAGGACGAGGAGCCGAAGCGCACGAACGTGTTGACCACGACGCCGCGCGGCGCGGCTCGGTCTCCGCAGATCGTGAAGGACCGGCTGCCGCGCGCCCCGTCGAGCCGCAGCGCGCGGACCAGATCGGGCACCAGGTCGCCGAGGACCCGGTCGACCTCCGCCACGACGGCCTCGACCGCGACCGCGCCGGTGCTGTCGGCGGGACCGCCGCACCCGGTCGCCGCAGCCGCCGCGGCCGTCACCAGGGTCAGGATCCCGCTCGGGGCCGTCGCCCTCCACGGCGACCCGATCACCGGAACCCGCCGAGGGTCGTGTGCTCCCAGAGCCAGGCGCCGGCCTCGGCCAGGCCGTGACCGGCGCTCGCCGCGCTCGACGCGACCAGCAGCTCCGGCAGGGTCAGGTGCGCGCTCCCCTCCGCTCCGCGCGGGGGCTGCTCGGTCACCTCGTCGCCGGCGCCCGCGACGACGTGGGCGACGTTGTCGAGCGAGGCGCCCTCGAAGTAGGACGTGTGGTTGTCGAGCAGCTCCTCGACCCTCAGCTCGCCGTCGCCGGTCTCGAACCGGGTCCCGCCGAAGCCGGCGGCGGCCGGGTCGTGGCCCAGGGGCCCGCCGCCGAGCAGGGTGACCGGGTCGCGGTCCTTGCTGCCGACCCACAGGTCGGCCCCCGTGAGCCCGTCGGCGTCGGCGGCGGGAACGCCCGGGCTCCCGAGCAGGACCGCGTCGTCGACCGGGAGGCCGGCGGCGAGGGCATGACCGAGGGTCGTCGAGCCGTAGCTGTGCCCGATCGCCGTCAGGTGGGCGGGCGGGCCCTGGTCGGAGGCGCGGATGCCGTCGACGAAGTCGGCGAGCCGGTCGCCGCCGGCCTCCGCCTTCCCGGGCAGTGCGACGCTCGCGAAGTCCAGCTGCCCGAACGGGTCGAACGGGTCCAGCGGATGGCCGCTCGGGGCATCGTAGTCGGCCCAGTGGACGGAGGCGACGCTGCCGCGGTCCTCGGCGACCGCGGCCTGGTGGAGGGCGAGGGTCTTGTCGAGGTTGCCGGACAGACTGGCGGAGTCCGTGGTCAGGCCCGGCACGTTGACGGAGACGTGGTCGGCGGTGTCGGGGTCCCCGAAGCCGACGGCGACGCCACCGTCGCCGGAGTGCAGGCCCGGGGCGTAGGCGATCAGCTCGGTGAGCCGGGTGCCGGTCGCGGGGTCGCGGAGCTCGCGGTACTCCTCCAGCGCCTCGTGGACGTGGGTCGCGTTCGCCCACCGCCGCTCGTCCCCGCGGGTCAGCTGTCCGTCGTCACGGCGCTGGCCGTAGAGGTCGAGGTCGCGGGCGAGCTGGCCGCGGTTGGCCTCGTCGCGGTCGTCCACCGGCAGCCCGCCGGCATTGCCGACGAGCTCGGGGTGCTCGGTGGTGAGCGCCTCGCGCTCCGCCCTGCGCAGCCTGCGCCACCACGCGGCGAGCGCCACGGGATCGCCGGCCAGGGCGCGGAGCCGGCGCGCCAGGTCGGCGGCGCCGGGACGACCCGCGGCCACGGCGGCGGCCGCGCCCTGGCCGACATCGTCGACGGAGCGGAGCGCGGCCACCAGGTCCGCCTCGGCGTCCGCCTCGGCCTGCTCCCACGCGGCGATCCCGGCACGCAGGTCCGCGGCCCGCGCCGAGAGTTCGCCGGCCCGCTGTCGGAGCTCGACGTGGCGGTCGTCCCCGATCGCCGCGGCGACGACGTCGGCGGCCAGGACGTCGATCTCGGTGTTCAGCGCGGCGCGGAGCTCGGCGAGGTCGTCGCGTCGGCCGAGCAGCGCGGACAGCCGCTCGCCGAACCGGTCCGCCGCCACGACCGCCCGGTCGAGCGCGGCCTCGCCTGCCTCCAGCCTGGTCGCGAACCGGGTCGCCGCATGGTCGTGGGCGTCGGCGGTGTCTCCCGTCCACGCGGGCGCCGCGACGGCCGCGGCCCGGCCCTGGACGTTCTTGACCGCGATCGTGGCCGCACGCAGGTCGGTGGCGAGATCCTGCGCGCCCGCGGGCAGCGACTCGAGGGACGGGCAGGCGGGCACGTGGGCGGGCACCGGGACGGTCGTCACGGTCCGCTCACCACCCGCACGGACGCGTCGTGCTCGGCCCACGGCAGGAGCGAGCGCAGCCGCTCGGCCTGGGCCCGGTCGACGATCACCAGCCTGCGGTGGAAGAAGACGAACTCCTCCGCATGGGCGGCGGCCAGCGCGGCCGCCGCCTTGAGCTCGTCGGCCCACGGCTCGGCGAAGCCACGGACCGCGGCCGCGACGGCGGCGGACAGGTCGGTCGTCGAGGCCCGGGCGAGCCGGCGCCAGGCACCGTCGAGCTCGTCGCCGGCGAGGTCCCAGCTCTCGCGGGCGGCGCGGAGGACGGCGTACGGGACGTCGAGGATCACGGCCATGACGGGGCCGGTGGGGTGGGGTGCGGGTTCATGCACCGTCGGCTGCCCGACGGGCCGGGCCGGGAAACGAGCGGCGCGGGTTGTCCACAGCGGCCCCGGGATCCGCGCTCAAGCGGCGGCCGCTCAGCCGACCCAGAACCCGCGCGAGCCGAACCAGTCGCCGTAGGTGCCCGGCCCGGAGCCACCGGGACCGCCCGTCCCGCCCCGGCGCGAGCCGAGATAAGAGCCGACGACGGCGGCGCCGAGGTCACCGGCCTCGGGGGCGATGACCGCGCCGTCGACGCGACGGGCCATCGACTCGATGAACCGCGCGAGACCGGGATCCTCGCCGAGCCGGAAGAAGGTCGTCTGTGCTCCCAGCCGGCGGGCGTTGTCGAGCTCGCGGACGGCGAGGGCGATCGTCATCGGGTGCGGCGGGTAGGAGAAGTACACCTCGCCGCTCGACTCCAGGTGCGAGGTCGGCTCGCCGTCGGTCACGATCAGCAGCACCGGCTGGGCGCCTGCGTGCTTGCGGAAGTGACGGTTGGCCAGCAGCAGCGCGTGATGCAGGTTGGTGCCCTTGGCCCAGCGGGCGTCGAGCGCGGTCAGCTCCTCGATCCGCATCGTCTGCGCGTGTCGCCCGAAGCCGATCAGCTCCAGGCTGTCGCCCCGGAAGCGAGAGCCGATGAGGGTGTGCAGGGCCAGCGCGGTCTGCTTCATCGGCACCCACCGGCCGTCCATCGCCATCGAGAAGCTGGTGTCGACACAGAGCGCGACGGCGGCCTGGGTGCGGGCCTCGGTCTCCGCGACCTCGACGTCGTCGATCGACAGGAGCGGTCCGCCGGGCTCGCCGGCCCGACGGAGCACGCCGTTGAGCATGGTCCGCGGCAGGTCCCACGGCTCGGTGTCGCCGAACTCCCACGGTCGGGTCGCCCCGGACAGGTCTCCGGCCGCGCCGGCCTGGCGCAGGTCGCGCTGCCCCTGTCGACCCGACATCCGCTGCGCGACGTCGCGCAGCAGCGCCTTGCCGAGCTGGCGCATCGCCTTCGGGGTGAGCCGCAGCTCGCCGTCGAAGCCGCGCTCCATCGCGCCCGACTCGCGCAGCGCCTTCTCGAGCTCCTGGAGCTTGCGGGCGTCGACGGCGGCCTCGGTGCCGAGCTGCCGGGCCAGCTTGTCGAGATCGACATCGTCGAGACGCGCGCCGCCGTACCCCTGGGCCAGCTGGTCGGCCAGCGCGTCGAGGTCGGCGAGGTCCTGGAGGACCCCGGTGCCGTCGCCGAGGCCGAGGCCGGTGGTCGGGGAGTCGCCGGTGCCGAACTGCTCCGAGCCACCCCAGTCCTCACCGGGGCGCAGGGACATCAGGTTCTGGTCGAGCCGGTCGAGCTGCGCCATCAGGGCCGGCGAGCCGAAGGCCTGCGCCGAGAGCTGCATCAGCTCGGCGCGCTGCTCGGGCGTCATCGAGTTCAGCATCCGCTGCGCGGCGGCCGAGCGCTGCGCGAGCGTGTCGAGGAGCTCGTCGATGTCCTGGGGGTTCTCCGGGAAGTGCCGGCCGTGCTTGGCCATGAAGTCGTCGAAGTCCTGCTGGGTGTCGGTGCCGGCCGCGTGCTTCTCCAGCAGGTCGTTGAGGTCGGAGAGCATCTCGTCGATCGCCTGCCGGTCGGCCTCGGTGGCGTTCTCGAGCGCCTGCTTCATCCCCGCGAAGCGCTGGTCGAGCAGCTCGCGACCGAGCAGGTCCTTGATCTGCTCGAAGGCCTCCCGCGCCTCGCGGGACTGCCAGTCGTAGTCACCGAGCTCGGTGACCGCCGCGGCCGGCGAGTCGGGCAGGCTCTGCAGCCGCATCTCGCGGAAGGCGCGGTCGCCGTCGTCCATCATGGCATCGCGGGCTAGCTGCTTGCGCTCCTCGAGCACCGCCTTCTCCAGCAGCTCGCGCACCTCGTTGAGCGTCCCGTCGAGGTTGTGCCGCTGCAGCAGCTCACGGCGGCGCTCGGCCACGCGGCGGGCGAGATCGTCGAGACCGGCCTGGTCCTGGCCGCCGCGGCGCAGGAACTCCCGCATCGCGCGCTCGGGGCTGTAGCCGGCCATCACGTCCTCGCCGATGGCGTCGAGGGCCTCGGCGATGTCGACGGGCGGGGCGAGCGGATCGCCGCCGTCGTACCTGCGATAGCGGCTCACGACAGCACCCGGCGTACGTCGGCGCCCTCGCGCAGCGCCCGCGGGATCTCGGCGACCTCCTCGACGACCTCGAGCAGCAACCGCACGGTCTCGGCCGGCGCCGTCGTGTCGAGGGCGATGTCGTAGGCGATCCCGGTGGAGGTCCACACGTCGTCGAAGCCGCCGTCGGCGGTCACGCGGACACCGTCGACCGGCACCTCCAGCCGTCGGGCCTCGCGATAGGTGTCGTTGAGCACGCACAGAGCCACGGCGAGGTGGAGCACCTGGGCGCCGTTGGTCACCGGCCCGGCGAGCACGCCCTCCTCCGTCCAGGCGTGCGGAAGCACGACCCCGTCGCCCACCGGGTCGCGGAGGGTGCCGGAGGAGACCCGGACGCGGAACGGGGAGGGATCAGCCATAGACCGTCTCCACCCCGTCGGAGTCCTTGCCGATCTTGCGGGCCAGGAACAGACCCTCGAGCGCGAGCTCGATCGCGGCGGCGCGCTCGCCGTCGGTGCGCCCGCCGCCGGATCCGTTCACCCGCTCGCAGACCTGGTCGTAGAGGTCCGACTCCCCCAGCACCGGCAGTCCGGCCAGCACGTCGCGCGCGGTGACCTGGCCGCCGGTCACGACGGTCGCGCCCTCCTCGATCGCGTCGACGAGCAGCGCGAAGTCGAGGCCGCGGAAGCGCTCGCGGACGGTCTCCGCCGTCGCCGTGCGCAGCAGGTGGGTGAGGATCTCGGTCTCGCGACCCTCCTCGCCCGACTCGAACTCGATCTTGCCCCCGAGCACGTCGACCGCCGTCTCGAGGTCGACGACCCGCGCGACGGCCCGGTCCTCTCCCTCGATGGTCGCGCGGCGCAGCGCGGCGGCGGCGATGGTCTCCGCACCGGCGATGGCGAACCGGGCGGAGACGCCCGAGCGCTGGTCGACGGCGCTGGACTCGCGCAGGTTGCGGGTGAAGCGGGCGAGGATCTCGACGAGGAAGTCGGGCACGTCGACCCGGTCGGGCAGCAGGTCGGCCTCCTGCCGGATGACCGCGATCTCGGCGTCGAGCGCCTTCGGGTAGTGGGTGCGGATCTCGGCGCCGAAGCGGTCCTTGAGCGGCGTGATGATCCGGCCCCGGTTGGTGTAGTCCTCGGGGTTGGCCGAGGCGACGACGAACACGTCCAGCGGCAGGCGCAGGACGTAGCCGCGGATCTGGATGTCGCGCTCCTCCATGACGTTGAGCATCGCGACCTGGATCCGCTCGGCCAGGTCGGGCAGCTCGTTGATCGCCACGATCCCCCGGTGGGAGCGGGGGATCAGCCCGAAGTGGATCGTCTCCGGGTCGCCCAGCGAGCGGCCCTCGGCGACCTTCATCGGGTCCACGTCGCCGATCAGGTCGGCGACGCTGGTGTCGGGCGTGGCCAGCTTCTCGGCGTACCGCTCCTCGCGGTGGCGCCAGGAGATCCGCAGGTCGTCGCCGTACGATGCCACGGCGGCCCGGGAGGTCACGGTGACCGGGTCGTAGGGGTGCTCGCCGAGCTCGGAGCCGGAGATCACCGGCGTCCACTCGTCGAGCAGCCCGACGAGGGTGCGCAGCAGGCGGGTCTTGCCCTGGCCGCGCTCACCGAGGAGGACGACGTCGTGGCCGGCGATGATCGCCCGCTCCAGTTGCGGGATGACGGTGCTCTCGAAGCCGTGCAGCCCCGGCCAGGGGTCCTCGCCGGCCGCGAGCCGGGCGAGCAGGTTGTTGCGCAGCTCGGCCCGCAGGTGCTGGTGCCGGTGGCCGGAGGCGCGCAGCTCGCCGAGGGTGCTGATCGTGGGAGCGGGCGTGGGAACCGGAGTGGTCACCGTCTCACGCTACTGCGGTCCGCAAGAGGTTCGCTGCCCCTACGCTGTCGAACGTGGCGGTCGTCGTCGTGCTCCTGTGCCTCCTGGTGGCGGGCCTGCTCGGCCTGGTCGTGCTGTTCGCCCGGGACCGCGTCCGGCTGCAGGACCGGCTCGCCGAGGCCCGGACGCACGTCGCCCAGCTCGAGTCCGACCTCGACGCCGCGCTGCGTCCGCCGCCGCCCGCCAACTCGGCCGAGCGCGCCGTACGCCGGGTGATCCGGACCGCGTCGAAGGTCCGCTCGCACGGCATCACCGGCCTGATCCAGAGCACCGTCGAGGATCTCCAGAGCTGGGCGAGCGACGACGAGCGCGCCGACATCCTCAACATGGCCGCCTCGGACGGCACGGTCACCCTGTTCTTCTCCGACATCGAGGACTCCACACCGCTCAACGACCGGCTCGGCGACGCGACCTGGGTGAAGGTCCTCGCGGCCCACGACCGGGTGTTGCGGACCCAGATCGAGAAGTACCGCGGCCAGGTGGTGAAGACCGCCGGCGACGGGTTCATGGTCGCCTTCCGCGACACCGAGGCCGCCTGCCGGGCCGCGCTCGGCATCCAGCGCGACCTGCCGCGTGACCTCACCCTGCGCCGCCACGGTCCGATCCTGGTGCGGATCGGCATCCACACCGGCCAGGTGGTGGCCCGGGACGGGGACTACTTCGGCCGCAACGTCGCCATGGCCGCCCGCGTCGCGAGCCACGCCCACGGCGGCGAGATCCTCGCCAGCGACGCCGTCCGCGAGGCGCTCGACGACGCCGCGGCCCTCACGCTCGTGGAGCGCGACGCCGTCGAGCTCAAGGGCCTCGCCGGCGAGCACGTGGTCTGGGAGATCCTCCCGCCGGGGAGCTGAGCAGCAGGCTCAGACGGACAGGATCACCGAGGAGCCGTGGCCGAAGAGGCCCTGGTTGGCGGTGATGCCGACCGTCGCGCCCTCGACCTGCCGGCCCTCCGCGCGACCCTGCAGCTGCCAGGTGAGCTCGCAGACCTGCGCGATCGCCTGAGCGGGCACGGCCTCGCCGAAGCAGGCCAGACCTCCCGACGGGTTGACCGGGATCCGGCCGCCGAGCGCGGTGTCCCCGGCGCGCAGCAGGGCCTCGGCCTCGCCGCGCTTGCACAGCTGGAGGTCCTCGATCCAGTCCAGCTCCAGCGCCGTGGACAGGTCGTAGACCTCCGCCACGTCGACATCGGCAGGGTCGATGCCCGCCTCCTCGTACGCCGCCTGACCGATCGCCTCCTTGAACGTCCGCTCCCCCACCCCGACCACCGACCAGGAGTCGGTGGCCAGCAGCGGCATGTCGATGACCGTGTTCGGGAAGGTCGGCGTCACGGTCGAGACCGCCGCCACCGTCACCGGCGCCGCGATGCCGTGCTTCTTCGCGTACTCCGCACTGGTCAACACCACCGCGGCCGCGCCGTCGGAGGTCGCGCAGATGTCGAGCAGGTGCAACGGGTCGCAGACCATCGGCGAGGCGAGCACCTCGGCCACCGACGACTCCTTGCGGAACCGCGCATACGGGTTCGCCAGCCCGTGCCGGGCGTTCTTGACCTTGACCTCGGCGAAGTCCTCCGAGGTCGCGCCGTACAGATCCATCCGCCGCCGCGCGTAGAGCGCGAAGTACGCCGGGTTGGTCATGCCGAGCAGCCGGAACCGCAGCCAGTCAGGGTCACCCCACCGCTCCCCCGCATTGGGCGCGAGGAACCCCTTCGGCGTGGTGTCCGCCCCCACGACCAGCGCGACCTCGCTCATCCCGGCCAGGATCCGCGCCCGCGCGGTGTCGATCGCCTGCGCCCCGGTCGCGCACGCGGCGTACGACGTCGCGATCCGCGCGCCGTTCCAGCCCAGCGCCTGCGCGAACGTCGACCCGGCGACGTAACCGGCATACCCGTTGCGCACGGTCTCCCCGCCCACGACGAGGTCCACGTCCGACCAGGCGATACCGGAGTCCTTCAACGCCTCCCGGGCCGCGTGCACGCCGTACTCCGTGAAGTCACGACCCCACTTGCCCCAGGGGTGCATGCCCGCACCCGCGATCACCACGCTCATGCCGTCGCCTCCTGACCAGGGACCGGCTTCCAGCGGTAGATGGTCCGCTCCCCCGTCTCGTCGACGTCGAGCGTCTCGACGACCAGCTCCACCTCGGCACCGACCTCGAGGTCGGCCACGCCGTAGCCGTCGGCGACCTGCCCCAACACCACGATCCCCTCGGGCAGCTCGACCGCGGCCAGCGCGAACGGCCGGAACGGGTCAGTCCGCGGCACGTACGGCGCCGGCGGCTGGTACTGCGCGTCGGTGTACGACCACACCCGGCCCCGCCGGGCGAGCTCGACACTCTCCTGCTCCCGGCCGTCGCAGGCGGGGTTGCGGCAGAAGAAGGCGGCCGCGCCGTCGCCGGACGCCACCGGCGGGAACACCAGATTGCCGCAGGTCGTGCAGCGGGAGGCCAGCAGCCGTGGCTCGTCACCGGTGGTGAACCAGCCCTCGATCACGGGGGTCATGACGGCATGCTACCAAGCAAGTGCTTGGTGAGTCGCGCGAAGGGCTCAGCCGTCGCCCGGGTCCGGGCTCCCGGCCGGGGGCGGCTTCGGCTGCTCGCACTTCACCGTGTCCGAGGGCGTGTAGACCGTGTGGAACTTCTCCGTGTGGTCCACGGCGGACTCGCCGGCCTTGCGGAAGATGCGGGTGACGTCGACCTGGAAGCCGGACCAACCGGTGTGGGGCTCGCAGTCGGGTGTGGTCAGCGTCCGGGTCGCTGGCGGCACCTGCGCGTACCGGTTCGACGTCGTCGACTCGATGTCCCAGACCTTCGTCGACCACATCTGCACGGTCACCTTGCCCTGGCGCGACCAGGTGCTCGGGACGACGAAGGCGTGGATGAGGACGCCGTACTCGGTGTCGTTCTGGAAGCGCAGGTCGACCGTCGGCCAGGCGACCGTGGCCTCGCGACCGACCGGGTAGCGGTCGATGTAGAACGAGTGCGGCTTGTGCTGGATGTCCTTGAGGCCGGCGAAGAACATCGCATTGAAGGCCGTCGTGGCCATCTGCGAGACCCCGCCGCCGAGGTCCTTGCGCAGGATGCCGTTGCTGATGATGTAGCCCTCGGTGAAGCCGTTCTCGGCGGTGCGCTCGCCGACGATGCCGTTGAGGGAGAACTCCTCGCCGGGCTTGAGGAGGGTGCCGTCGATCAGCTCGGCGGCACGGCCGATGTTGACGTTGCGATAGTCCGCGTGCGGGTAGTACGTCGAGAACTCCGACACCTTCTCGACGACCCCCAGGTTCTCGGCGTCCTGGGTCGTGAAGGCGGCGTCGGCGACCTGCGCGGTGACCGGCCCGCTGCGTGATCCCTCGGGCGCGGTCAGCAGGCCGAGGAAGACCTGCGCGGCCTCGGCCGGGTCGAAGGTGACGCCGGGCTTGGCCGGGACGACCTTCGGCTTGCCCTTCTTGTTCAGCTTCACCGTCGCGTCGACCGGCTGGCCGTCGGCGGTGGCCCCCTTGACCAGCTCGGCGAGGGCCGCCTCGTCCACGGCCGGGACGAGCTTGCCGTTCTCGGGCCGCATCGACAGCACGGGCGCGAACCTGCGCGGCGTCAGCCTCACGTCGTTCTCGCCGAACTGGAGGCTCACCGCGTTCGCCATGGCCGGGTTCGCGAAGGCCTCGAGCGCCTCCGCGACGTCAGCGGCGTCGATGTCCGGCTGCGCCGGAGCGACCTCGAGCTCGACGGCGGTCTCCCCCGCCAGGAACGCCTCCGTGATCGCGGCGCGGGCCTGGCCGCGGTCAACCTCCTGGCCCGCCTGCGGCTGGGTGCTCTGCACGCCGTCGGCGGTGAAGGTGACCGTGCCGTCCTGGGGCGGCGTGCCGAGGCCCTCGGAGAGCTCGGCGAGCTTCTCGTCGAGCAGGTCCTCGTCGACGTCCACGACGGCGTCGACGTCGCCGCCGCCGGTGAAGTAGTCCCACTGGCGCGCCGGGCTCCACGAGTCGCCGGCGCCGGCCGCGTCGACCGAGGCGGCGTAGTCGATGGCGAGGCCGATGTCACCCGGCTCGACCTTCGCGTCGTTGGCCTCGCCGGCGCGGCCCTGGTGCGCCACGCTCACCGAGATCGGCGTGTCCGCGCGGGAGCCGAACGCCTCCTCGAGCTTCTCGATCGCCGCGTCGCGGGTGAGCCCGCCGACGTCGACGCCCGAGATCGAGGTGCCCGTCGGCACCTTGTCGCCGGCGACGGCGTGCGCCGCGACGTACCCGCCGCCCGCGAGGAGCACGAGCAGGACGATGACGACGAGGACGATCCTGCCGCCCGGCCGCTCGGCCTTGCCGGCGGAGCCGCCACCCGTGTCAGAGTCCCAGAAGGTCACACGCGTCATCCTAAGGAGGGGTTGCTCACCGGTCCGCATCCTCAGCCGCGGCGCGGCGGTCCAGCAGGCCCACGAAGCCGGCGCCGAGCACGACGGCGCCGGTCGCGAGCAGGAGGTAGCCCGCGGCGTCGCTGGCCACCACGTAGTCGCCCTCGGGACGCTGGACCGTGGCCACCCCGAGCATCGCGGTCCAGCCGAGGGCGAACGGCAACCGCCGCCACCAGCCGCCGGGCAGGGCCACCAGGGTGGCCGCGGTCGCGGCGATGCCGAGACCCAGGCCCCAGCCGTAGCCGTGGAGCAGCACGGTCGCCAGGCCGACCCCGGCGCCCAGGATCAGACAGGCGAGAGCGACCAGAGGGCGGACCGGTCGCGCGCTCACCGCTCCGGGATGCCGGCGAAGAGATCGGTCTCCCAGCCGGTCTCCGGGTCGAGCGGACCGGGGGTGCCCTTGACCAGCCGGAACTGCTCGCGCCCGAACGCCTGCGCCCCCTGGTTGTTCGAGAGGGCGAAGAACGGGCCGTCGGTCGTGATCTGCGTGGCGTGCGCGCGCAGCGCGTCGAGCTTCTGCTCGACGTGGTCGCTGGCGTCGACCTCGCAGGAGATGTCCTCGTCGGGGCGGAACATCGGCGGCAGGTCGCCGTCGGGGTCCATGCCCTCGAAGGTGGTGGTGTCGCCCGCCTCGCGGATCCGCCGCAGCCCCTCACGGATCCGGCTCTCCGAGATCGCGCCCCAGTAGATCTTGGCGATCTCGACGGGCTCGCCGAGGTCGCGGCGGTACGACGGCGCGGCGGCGAGCTGAGCGGCGTACATCGCGACCCGGTGGGCCTGGATGTGGTCCGGGTGGCCGTAGCCGCCGAACTCGTCGTAGGTCACCAGCACCTGCGGGCGCACCTCCCGGATGACGGCGACGAGGTGGTCGGCCGCCTCGGTGAGGTCGGCGTGCCAGAAGGCGTTCTCGTGGACGTCGTCGGCCGCCACGGCGTGCCCGTCCTCGTGCCACTTCATGCCGGAGTCGCGATAGGTGCCGAAGCCGCCGAGGAACCGGTGGTCGGTGACGCCGAGCGCCTTCATCGCCTCGGCCAGCTCCCCGCGCCGGTGCTCGCCGAGCCGGTCCTCCCGGTCGGCGGCGAGGTGCTCCAGCTCGGGGACGAGGATCTCGCCCATCTCCCCTGCCGTGCAGGTGACCAGCGTGACGCCCCGGCCCTGCGCGACGTACTTCGCCATCGTGGCGCCCTGGCCGATCGACTCGTCGTCGGGGTGGGCGTGCACGAGGAGCAGCCGGTGGGCGGCGGGTGGGTTCATGAGCACGAGCGTAATGATGGGCCCCATGCGGATCCGCGGGCGCCTGACGCTGGCCACGGCACTCGTCCCGGTGCTGGCCGGCGCCTCGCTCTCCGGCTGCGCCCTGCTCGACGGGAGCTCGCGCCTCGAGGAGGCGCTGGAGTACCTCCCCGCCGACGCCACCGCCGTCGCCTTCCTGGACCGGGCCGCCCTCGCCGACCCGGCCTACCGGGCCGAGCCGGACACCGCGACGAGCGTCCTCACCGACGCTGGCCTGACCGACGCCGACATCGAGTGGGCGGCGTCGGCGAGCGGCGACGAACCCGACCCGCCCGCTCGGGTGTGGAAGATCTCCGACGATGTCGACGTCGAGGTCGTGGCCGCCGCGCTCGAGGAGGCGGGCTACGAGCGCTCCGGACCGCGGGAGCGGCCCACCTTCACCGCGGGCGAGGTCAGCCTCGCGCTGGATCGCGACGAGGAGGTCATCGTGTCCGGCCCCGACGTCGACGCGCTGCTCGACGTCGTCGCGGACGACGCCGACTCCCTGGCCGACGCCGGCCGCTTCGACGACCTGCTCGACCACGCGGACGACCAGGACGCCCTGGAGTACGCCGCGCTGACGCTGGACGCTCCCTGCGGCGCCGCCGGCCTGGGCGTGTTCGTACCCGCCGACGAGCCGGCGTGGGCACTCCGGCAGTTCTCCGACGAGAAGGGCGCGGAAGAGGACGCCGAGGCCCTGGCCGACCTCCTGGAGACCTGGCCGGACCTGTACGACCACCACGCGGACGTCCACGTCAGCGCTGACGGCACCGCCGTCCGGGCCGAGGCCGTCTTCGCCGAGCGGGCACTGATGGTCCAGGCGTTCATCCGCCGCGACGGCCCGTTCGGCTGCGCGTCCGGCACGTAGCCCGGCACCGGCCGCAGACCAGCACCGGCAGCCTCACTCCGGACGCTTGATCCGCTTCGGCGCGTCGGGGAGGGGCAGTGCGAAGCCGGCCTTCGTGGGCGTCTCCGGTGCCGCGGAGTCCTCGTCGTCGTGGTCCAGCCACCCGTCGTACGTCTCGACGAGCATCTCGAGCTGGATCTCGGGGGCGTCGGTGACGACGGCCCACGGATGGTCCTCGTCGTCGTCCTCGCCTGCGAGCCGCTCGCGGAGCACCTCGGCGGAGAAGCCGCCCCGCACCAGCACCAGCGCGGCCGCCCGCGCGTCGTCCTCGTCGAAGAAGATGCCCCGCATGCGCCCATCCTCCCAGATCCGGGCGCGCCGAACGCCCGCCAGGACGTGCGTCGGGCGGGTGCGGGGCGGGATGGCTACTCGTCCGGTCGCGGGGTGGCGCGGACGGGGTGGGTGCCGCGGTGGTCGACGCGGAACCGGTGACCGTGGGGGCTGGTCCACAGGTAGGTCGCGGGCGTCGGGATGTCGTAGCGCCAGGTCGAGTGCGTCTTCGCCCGATGGTGGCGCCGGCACAGCGGCACTTCGTTGCAGGGACAGGTGGCTCCGCCGTCGGCGTGGGGTCGGGCGTGGTCGAGGTCGCAGCGCTGGGCGGGGCGGGTGCAGTGGGGGAACCGGCAGGTGTGGTCCCTGAGTGTGACCCGGGTGCGGTGGCGCTCGGGGATCTCGTACGCCCCGACGGGGACATGGTCGGCGAGGTCGATGACCGGGCGGACGATGATGGTGGTGTGCCGGGCGCGGAGCCATTCGCGGATCTGGGCCGAGGTGATCGGGCACCGGCCTTCCTCCCACCGACCCACCGGGTTCCAGCCAGCCAGGTCGGCCGGCGTGTCGCTGGTGAGGGTGGTGTCGGTGATGTGGACGTTGAGCACGACCTTGCGTCCCGGGACCGTGTCGACGACTTCTCCGGTGTCGGGGTCGGGGATCAACAGGTCGAGGGCGAGGTCGTGGCGGGCGAGCTCGGCGGCGGCCTTGGACCGCCGCACATCCAACGACGAGCCGTCACCCAGCCGGGCGAGGGTCTCGGCACGCCGGGCGACCGCGAGGTTCAGGTCGTGCCCGTCGGCGGCGTCCAGCAGTCCGTCGAGGTGGACCAGGCCGTGGTCGTCGACCTCACTGATGTCGAAGTGCCGGTGGTCCGCGGCCTTGCGTCGTTCGGCTTCGGCGTGTTCGGGGTCGAACCGCAGCACCGCCTCGGTGACGAGTCGTTCGAGCTGGGCCCACCCCACGCCGGAGGCATCCCACAGCTGCCGGTCCACGAACGCCGCGGCGTCGGCGGAGAGGGGTCGGGTGAGGTCGGCGATCCGCTCGGCCCGCCACGGCGCCAGCTTGCCGGCCATGACGGCGTCGTAGACGTGGGGGAGGCGCCAGGCGCACTCGATGACCCGCCCGACATACGCCTTCCCACCATCCGGGGTGCGGCCGAGGACCGCGATGAGCTCCATCAACGGGAACTCCGACACCAGGGGTGCACCCGCGCCGGCGATCGGGACACCCGTGTCGAGGTAGCCCTCGGTGAGGGTCGCGACCCCCTCGGGACCAGCGATGACGTGGTCGCTCGCCCACTCCACGATCCCGGCCCACTCCTCGACGAGGAGCTGGTTGCGGGCCTCGATCCCCGCGCTCAGCCGCGACAGTAGGACTGCTGTCGACGGGGCGCGGGTTCCGAGATCCATGACTGGATACTCCCACCCACCCACGACACAAACGAGCGTCGCAAACCCGCCTGTGCACAAGGGAAACCCACTCGACCGAGGCACCGCGGAAGGACCTCTCGACCAGTGGGAGATGAGCCGGTGACACCTACGGCAGGTCAGCGACCCACACCGACCTGCCGCACGTGTCACTGACGCACGCCAGCCCCCGACCGTCGCCACAACCGCAGCCGGCAACCCAACCCAGCCACCCTCCCGGCCTTCCCCGTCGCTGCCTTTCGGAACGAAACCATGCACCCGACCGCAGCCCCCAGACATCTCTCACAGCACGACCAGCAACAAGGAACGACATCAGCCCGGTCCCGCCGGACGTCCCGCCCACCGAACCGCAACCCGACCACTTACCCACCCCCCTCCCCGCCCCCCGTCGCTGCCTCTCCCAACCCGCCCGGCCACCCCACCGCAGCATGCGCACACCCCTCCCCAGCGCGACCGGCCCTCGAACCCCAGGAACGACGCCGACTCCTCCTTCGTCCGCGGCGGCTTCCTGCCTCGGCCGCCGAGCGACGACGGCGGTCTCGGCTACCGTGGCGATCGTGCCCGGACTGCACCTGACCCGCACGGCCGAGAACGGCGACGAGATCGAGGCGCTCGCCGCCGCCCTGACCTCCGACGGCGGGGGCCGGGTCGGGATGGTGGGCATGGCGCCGGACCTCCCGCTACGCCTGCGGCGGACGTTCGCGCCGCACCCCCGGCTGCTCGGCCTGAAGGTCAGCGGCGCCTGGACGTGGGAGGCGGCCGACCGCCGCGACCGGAACTGGTACCCGCAGGGCATCACCACCTCCGCGCAGACCGGCTTCCGCGAGCGGCGCGGGCACGACGTGCTGGTGACCTCGTGGTACGCCCGCAGTGCCGGCGGCTCCCGGATCAGCGTGGTCGACCTCGTCCGCCGCCGCTACGGCCACGTGCTCCTGGTGATGCCGACGCTGGACGACGGCCGACCCGGCTTCCGGCCGCTGCGGGTGCACGCCGGCGGCATCGTGTGGCACGGCGACTACCTGCACGTCGCGGCGACCGGCGCCGGGCTCCACAGCGCGCATGTCGGCGACGTGATGCGCGTGCCCGCCGGGTCGTCCTACCGCACCTTCGGGCACCGCTACGTGCTCCCCGTCCGGTTCGCCCAGCAGGGCGGCCACGACGAGGGGGTGGAGCGCCTGCGCTACTCCTTCCTCACGCTCGATCGCAGCCACGACGAGCCGGCGCTGGTGATCGGCGAGTACGGCTCCCCGGCGCAGACCCGCCGCATGGCGCGGTTCGCGATCGACCTCGACACCGGTCTCCCCCGCCATGCCGCGGACGGGCGCTCAGTCCCCGAGGTCGACGACCGCGGCGTGCCGCGGATGCAGGGCGTCGCCGCCGTCGAGGGCAGGTACGTCATCACGCGCTCGCGGGGACCGCACCGGCCGGGATCGGTGTACGTCGGCCTGCCGGGCACCCTGCGCGAGCACCGCTGGGCGACGCCGCCGGGTCCCGAGGACCTCGTGTGGTGGCCCGAGACCGGCTGCCTGTGGTCGGTCAGCGAGCACCCGCACCGGCGCTGGATCTTCGCCATGCGACGCCAGGACCTGCCGGGCTAGCGGCCCATCTCCTCGCGCAGCGCGGCGAGGAACGCGTCGATGTCGTCCTCGGTGGTGTCGAAGGAGCACATCCAGCGCACGTCGCCGCCGGCCTCGTCCCAGAAGTAGAAGCGGTGCCGCTTCATCAGCCGCCGGCTGACGTCGTGGGGCAGCCGGGCGAAGACGCCGTTGGCCTGGACCGGGTGGAGGATCTCGACGCCGTCGATCTCGCGGACACCGGCGGCGAGCCGCTGCGCCATCGCGTTGGCGTGGCCCGCGAGGCGCAGCCACAGCCCGTCGGCCAGCAGCGCCTCGAACTGCACCGAGACGAAGCGCATCTTGCTCGCGAGCTGCATCGAGAGCTTGCGCAGGTGCTTGAGGTGACTGACGCCGCCGGGGTCGAGGACGACCACCGCCTCGCCACCGAGTGCGCCGTTCTTCGTGGCCCCGAAGGAGAGCACGTCCACGCCCGCGTCGGAGGTGAACTCGCGCACGGGTACGCCGAGCGCGGCGGCCGCGTTCGCCAGCCGGGAGCCGTCGAGGTGGACGCGCAGACCGAGCCCGTGGGCGTGCTCGGCGAGCGCGCGGATCTCGTCGGGCGTGTACAGCGTGCCCAGCTCGGTGGACTGGGTGATCGAGACGACCTGCGGCATGGCGCGGTGCTCGTCGTCGAAGCCCCAGGCGTGGCGGTCGACGAGCTCCGGGGTGAGCTTGCCGTCGGGCGTCGCCACGGTGTGCAGCTTGAGCCCGCCCATCCGCTCCGGCGCGCCACCCTCGTCGCTGTGGATGTGCGCGGTGTCGGCGCAGATCACCGCGCCCCAGCGGTCGGTGAGCGCCTGCAGGCCGATCACGTTGGCACCCGTCCCGTTGAAGACGGGGTACGCCTCGACGCCGCTCCCGAACAGGTCGGCCATCAGCACCTGGAGGTGGTCGGTGTAGGCGTCCTCGCCGTACGACACTTGGTGCCCGCCGTTGGCGAGCGCGAGCGCCGCCATCACCTCGGGGTGCACCCCCGCGTAGTTGTCGCTGGCGAACTGGCGGGCGTCGGGGTCGTGCCGGCGTCGTGCGGCGGTCTCGGCCACAGGGGGTGTGCTCCGTTCGGTCAGGCCGCGGCCCGGATGCCGCGCGTCTCCGCGATGACGTTCTTCAGCTTCTTCGCCAGCGCCTCGAAGAACATACTCAACGGGAACTCGTCGGGGAGCACATCGTCGACGAGCTCGCGGGGCTGCTTGGTGAGGTCGAGGGCGTCGGCGCCGCGCGCCCACTTCGACGCGGGGTGCGGGGCGAGATAGCGGCTGACCAGTGCGTAGCCGGCCTGCCAGTGCACCAGCTTGGGCCGGTCGATGCCGTCGCGGTAGAGCTGCTCGATCTCCGTGCACAGTGCGCGCGTCGCCTCCCGGGCGAGCGCCCAGTCGATCCGCAGCGTGTTGTCGGTCCAGCGGATCGCGTCGTGCTGGTGGAGGTAGGCGAAGAGCAGCTGGCCGCCGAGGCCGTCGTAGTTGCGGCTGCGCTCCCCCGTGACCGGGAACCGGAACATCCGGTCGAGCAGGATCGCGTGCTGCACGTCGGCGGCCTGGGCGACTCCCTCGGCCTCGAGCTCGACGGCCGCCTTGAACGCGGTGAGGTCGCAGCGCAGCTCCTCGAGGCCGTACATCCAGAACGGCTGGCGCTGCTTGATCATGAACGGGTCGAAGGGCAGGTCGCCGTGGCTGTGCGCGCGGTCGTGGATCATGTCCCACAGCACGAACGCGTCCTGGCTTCGTTGCTGGTCGTCCATGAGTCCGCGGACCTCGTCGGGCAGGTCGACGCCGAGCAGCTCGACGGCGGCGCTGCTGACACGGCGGAAGCGGGCGGCCTCGCGGTCGCAGAAGATCGCGCCCCAGCTGAACCGCTCGGGCACCTCGCGCACCGCGACGGTCTCGGGGAAGAGCACGGCCGAGTTGGTGTCGTAGCCGCTGGTGAAGTCCTCGAAGGTGATGCCGCAGAACAGCGGGTTGTCGTAGCGGGTCGCCTCGAGCTCGGCCAGCCAGTCGGGCCAGACCATCCGGAAGACGACGGCCTCCAGGTTGCGGTCGGGGTTGCCGTTCTGGGTGTACATCGGGAAGACCACGAGGTGCTGGCGGCCGTCGGTGCGCTCGCGCGCCGGCTCGAACGCCAGCAGCGAGTCGAGGAAGTCCGGTACGCCGAACCCGGCGTCGGCCCAGCGGCGGAGGTCGGCGACCAGCGCGCGGTGGTAGTCCGCGTCGTGCGGCAGCAGCGGCGAGAGCTCCTCGACGGCGGTCACGACGCTCGCCACGGCGGCGGCGAGGGTCGTCCGCGCGGGCGCCCCGGCGGCCTCGAGGTCGACGGAGCCGTCGGCGCGCTGCCAGCCGCGGATCTCCTCGACGGCCTCCTTCAGGGTCCGCCAGGCCGGCTGCGCCACGACGGCGCCGCCGCGGGGGTCATCACGGTCCACGAGAGAGAGAATGTCCGTCATAGACCCCATTAGACAGGAGATCTTCCTGTCTATCCACTCGACAGGCGGCACTCCTGGTCCCAGCGTCAGGCCTGGGCCGCCTCTCGTCCCGCGACGAAGGCGGCGACGCAGCGGCGGATCTGGTCCTCGGTGTGCGCCGCGGAGAGCTGGACCCGGATCCGGGCCTCGCCGCGCGGCACCACCGGGAAGCTGAACGCGGTGACGTAGACGCCGTGCCGCTGCATCTCCTCGGCGACCCGCGCGGTCAGCGCGGCGTCGCCGAACATGACCGGCACGATCGGGTGCTCGCCCGGCAGCAGGTCGAAGCCCTCGTCGGCCATCAGCGAGCGGAAGAGCGCGGCGTTGGCCCGCAGCCGCTCGCGCAGCTCGCCGGAGCCCTCGACCAGGTCGAGCGCGCGCAGCGTGCCGGCGACGATGGACGGGGCGAGCGTGTTGGAGAAGAGGTAGGGCCGCGAGCGCTGGCGCAGCAGCGCGACGATCTCGCGGTGGGAGGCGACGTACCCACCGGACGCGCCGCCGAGCGCCTTGCCGAAGGTGCCGGTGTAGATGTCGACCCGGTCGGCGACACCGCACAGCTCCGGCGTCCCGCGCCCCTCGGCGCCGATGAAGCCGACGGCGTGCGAGTCGTCGACGAACACCAGGGCGTCGTAGCGCTCGGCGAGGTCGCAGATCTCGCGCAGCGGCGCGAGGTAGCCGTCCATCGAGAAGACGCCGTCGGTGACGACGACCCGGAAGCGCGCGTCGGCGGCGGACTTCAGCTGCTCCTCCAGATCCGCCAGGTCCCGGTTGGCGTAGCGCAGCCGACGGGCCTTGGAGAGCCGGATGCCGTCGATGATCGAGGCGTGGTTGAGGGCGTCGGAGATGATGGCGTCCTCGGGCCCGAAGAGCGTCTCGAACACGCCGCCGTTGGCGTCGAAGCACGACGAGTAGAGGATCGCGTCCTCGGTGCCGAGGAAGTCGGAGAGCCGGCGCTCGAGCTCGAGGTGCTGCTCCTGGGTGCCGCAGATGAAGCGCACGCTGGCCATGCCGTAGCCCCACGTGTCGAGCGCGTCCCGCGCGGCGGCGACCAGCCGCGGGTCGTCGGCGAGGCCGAGGTAGTTGTTGGCGCAGAAGTTGAGCACCTCCGCGCCGTCCGCGACGATCTCGGCCTGCTGGGGGCCGCGGATGCCGCGCTCGCGCTTGGTGAGCCCGGCCCGCTCGATGCCGTCGAGCTCCGCGGCGAGGTGGTCCTTGAGGTTCCCGTACATCACAGCTCCGTCCAGTCCAGCACGACCTTGCCGACCCCGGCGGACGCCGCGATCTCGAATCCCCGCTCCCAGGCGGCGGCGGGCAGCCGGTCGGAGATGACCGAGCCGATCGCCGTGCGCAGGGTGCCGCTCGACTGCAGCATCGCGCCCATCGCGTTCCAGGTCTCGAACATCTCGCGACCGTAGATGCCCTTGAGGGTCAGCATGTGGGTGACGACCTTGCCCCAGTCGATCGCGAACGGCGCGCTCGGCAAGCCGAGCATGGCGATCCGCCCGCCGTGGTTCATGTTGTCGATCATCTGCGGCAGCGCCGAGGGCGCGCCACTCATCTCGAAGCCGATGTCGAAGCCCTCACGCATGTGCAGCGCCTGCTGGACGTCGGCCACTGAGCCGGCCGACACGTCGACCACCGCGTCGGCTCCCATCGCCCTGGCCAGCTCCAGCCGCGCGGGGCTGACGTCGGTGCCGACGACGTACCGCGCGCCGACGTGGCGGGCGATCGCGATCGCCATCAGCCCGATCGGACCGCAGCCCGTGACGAGCACGTCCTCGCCGACCAGCGGGAAGGCGAGCGCGGTGTGGACGGCGTTGCCGAGGGGGTCGAAGATCGCGCCGAGGTCGGGGTCGACGTCGGGATGGTGCACCCACACGTTGCTGGCCGGGAGGCTGAGGTACTCCGCGAACGCGCCGTCGCGCTGCACGCCGAGGCCGATGGTGCGGATGCACATCTGGCGGCGGCCCGCGCGGCAGTTGCGGCAGGTGCCGCAGACGATGTGGCCCTCCCCGGAGACGCGATCGCCGACCGCCACGTCGTCGACGAGCGGTCCGACCTCGACCACCTCGCCGTAGAACTCGTGTCCCGGTGTCAGCGGCGCCCGCACCGCGCCCGCGGCCCACTCGTCCCAGCGCAGGATGTGCAGGTCGGTGCCGCAGATGCCCGTGCGCAGCACCCGGATGACCACGTCCGCCGGTCCGCAGACCGGGTCCGGGCGGTCGACGAGCGCGAGCCCGGGACCGGCCTCGGCCTTGAAGAGCGCCTTCATGGCTCCATTGCAGCGCCGGAGGACCGTGCAGAGCAACGGGGTCTTCCTGCAGCGTCGGTTAAGTGATCGCTTCACCGTAGGCTGGCGGCGTGGAGGTCCACCAGCTCACCATCCTGCGCGAGCTCGGCGCCCTGGGCAGCGTCACCGCCGTGGCCGAGGCGCTGCACGTGTCGCCGTCCGCGGTGTCGCAGCACCTCGCCGCGCTGCAGCGGCAGTTCGCGACCCCGCTGACCCGGCGCGACGGGCGGGTGCTCGCCCTGACCGATGCCGGCCGGGTGCTGGCCCGGGCCGGCGCCGGGGTCATCGACGCGATGGCGGCGGCGCGTACGGCGGTCGAGCAGTTCGAGGAGGCACCGGGCGGCACGGTCACCCTGAGCAGCTTCCACAGCGCCGGCCAGGCACTGTTCGGCCCGCTGCTGCGCGAGCTCGGCGCCGGCGCCGACCGGCCCGACACTCCCGACCTCCGGCTGACCGACGAGGACGTCGCCCAGCGGGACTTCCCGGCGCTCACGGCGCAGTACGACCTCGTGCTCGCCCACCGCATGGAGCACAGCCCGCCCTGGCCGACCGACGACCTGCACGTCGTGACGCTCGCCCGTGAACCGCTCGACGTGGCACTCCCGGCCGGCCACCCGCTGGCGGCCCGCGACCGGCTGCGCCCGCGTGACGTCGTCGGCGAGCGCTGGGTCACCAGCCGGGTGGGCTACTCCCCCGACGACGTGCTCACCGCCGTCGCCGCGCTCACCCGGCGCAGCGCCGACGTGGTCCACCGGGTCAACGACTACGGTGCCGTCGCCGCTCTCGTCGCCGCCGGCTCCGGCATCGGCCTGGTGCCGCGCTACACCTCCGCCCATCCGTACGACGACGTGGTGCTCCGCCCCCTGCACGGGCTCAGCACCAGCCGCACGATCGACGTCCTCGCGCGGCCGGAGACCCTGCGCCGCCGCTCCGCGCAGCATGTCGTCCAGGCGCTGCGCCGCGTCATGGATCGGCTCGTCGCGTCGCAGGGGCGACCCGCACGCGGTTGAATGGCGCCATGAGCGAGCAGGCCTGGCTGGTGCACGCCGTCGAGCTGGCGACGAGCAGCGTCGCCGAGGGCGGTGGTCCGTTCGGCGCCGTCATCGTGCGGGACGGGGTCGCCGTCGCCGAGGGCCAGAACCGGGTCACCCGCGACCTCGACCCGACCGCGCACGCGGAGGTGGTCGCGATCCGCGCGGCCTGCACCGCGCTGGCGTCCTTCGAGCTGGGCGGGTGCACGCTCTACACGTCGTGTGAGCCCTGCCCGCTGTGCGTCTCGGCCTCGCTGTGGGCCCGTCTCGACCGGGTCGTCTACGCCGCGGACCGCGACGACGCCGCCCGGGGCGGCTTCGACGACCGCGCGTTCTACGAGCTCTTCGACCGGCCCCGCACCGAGTGGACCATGCCCGTGACGCAGGTGGCGACGGCCGAGGCCGCCGCGCCCTTCGACGCCTGGCTGGCGAACGCCGCCCGCACCGCCTACTGACCCGCGGGTCACCGGGTGGCGTACTGGCTCAGGTAGGCGTCGGCCATCCAGGTGTCCCGCTCGGTGCGCAGGGCGCTGCCGGTGAACTCCCCGTCGCGGATCATCAGGTACCGCGTGCCCGACGAGGCGGCCCACGCCCCACCAGGGTCGTTCCAGGTCACGTCCACCGCGCGCCAGCTGTCGCCGATCTTGACCTTGTTCCACGCGTGGCCGCCGCCGTCGGCCAGCTCGCCCGAGACGACGACCGACTCCAGGCCGGCCTCCTCCGCGACCGCGTGGAAGGCGTAGGCGTAGCTCATGCACACCCCCAGGGCGTTCACGAGGGTGCCGTCGGTCTCCCACGCGTAGCGATAGTCGGCCGGGATGTCGGAGCGGTACTTCCCGGACGCGGCGATCGCCGCGTCGTCGTAGTCGGCATGGTCGACCAGGTAGCGGTTGATGGCGCTCACCTTCTCGGAGACGCTCATCCCTGCCGAGATCTGGCTGTCCACGACCGCCTCGGCGGCGTCCGCGATCTTGGCCTGCCGGGCCTGCTTCTCGGCCGGCGGGTACGCCGCCTCGACATGGATGACAGTGCCGTCGAACGAGAACTGGTCGAAGTAGGCCATGGCGTAGGGGTTCTGGTAGACGGCCTCGTGGAGTGCGTCGGCGTAGTCGGGCATTCCCGGCTGGTCGAGGAACTCGGAGATGTCGATGGCCGTCGAGCCGGCGATGAGCTGGCCCGCGATGAACCGGGTGAGCTCGTTGCTGCCGAAGACCGGGTAGTCCGGGGGCGGCAGCTCCGGGCTGGGCTGCTGCGGCAGGTCGGTGCGGATCACGATGCCCGTCTCGCGCAGGCCGGCGGGCGGATAGTCGCGCTGGGCGCGCTCGTTGAACGTCGCGACCGCGGCATCGATGTCGTCGACGGCCGCGGCGGGGATGCGGACCGGGTCCACGAGCCGGGTCCCCTGACCGCGCAGCGGCACCACCCAGTCGGGTCCGCGGCGACGCACCTCGGCCCGGTCGACGAAGGCACCGGTCGCCCGGGTCGAGCCGTCGATGGACACGAACAGGAACCGGCTCGGCAGGGCCGCCACGCCGCGACCGGCGATGTCCGCGCCGGCGTCCCACTTCCGGTCGGACCGGACGGGGAGCACCTCCAGACCGCCGAAGTCGATCGGGGTCATCGCCGACGCCTGCCGGTCCACGACCGCGATGACGCCGAGGCGGGCGTCGACCTTCTCGGCGACCAGGTGCGGCAGCCCGAGCATCGTCGACGCGTCGACGGTGGTCAGCATCAGCATCTCGTTCTGCCGGCAGGACGAGCGGAGGCACCGCTCGGTCGCGGCGGTGGACCAGGTCGTCTCCGTCGTCCTCCCGACGACGCGCACCGTGTCGGTGAGCGTTCCTCGCCGCTGCTGCAGGACCACGAGATACTCGCTCGCCTCGGGGACCCGCGACCATCGCAGCACCGCGTCGCCCTGCCCGGTGATCTCGGAGGAGATCTGCGTCGGTGCCGGCGTCTCGGCCTCGAAGTGGACCTCCGTCACCAGCGGGCGGGGACGCTGGGCGCCGTCCGGGGTGAGGTACTGGACGACGAACACCGTGGGGTTGAGGTTCCAGAAGGTGCCCAGATCGGCCAGCGTGCCGGTCGCCTGGCCGTCCTCACGGGTGATGTGGGTACGGCGCAGCTTGATCGGCGTGATGGCGAGGTGCGGATCGGAGCTCGGCGAGGCCACGTCCGGGAGGATCTCGACCGGCACCGGCCGGGTCAGGGCCGCGTCGGCGTACACCTCGATCTTGCCGGCGGCGCCCTGCCAGGGGTCGGCGACGTCGGCGTCGTAGCTGGCCGGGAGGGTGAGCTCGGCCTCGGTGCCGACACCGGTCACGACCGTGGTGTGGTCGTAGCCCGGGACCTCGTTCTCGACGGCCGCGGTGGTCGGGAGCTCCGCGCGCGCGTCCTCCAGGAGGCGTTCGCGCAGCTCATCGGCCCTGCTCCGGCGGTCCGGCGGCGCGTCGTCGTCGCCGTCGCGCCCCACCAGGACCACGGTGATCCCGACCACCAGGATCAGCACCAGGCCCGCGGCGCCGAGCACCGCCAGCCAGGGGAAGCCACGTCGCCGGGGAGGTGCCGGCGGGCGAGGCGGGTACGGGTGCTGCCCCGCCATCAGTCCTCGTCCATCCAGCTCGGGCTCTCCAGCGTCGGAGCGGTGACCCGCGGGACGGGCGCGTCGTCGTCGCGCTGGGGCAGCACGTCCGCACAGGCCTCGATGACGGCGCCCTGAGCGCGGGGGATCTCGCCCTGCTGCGCCGTGAGCTCGGCGGGCAGCGTCGTCTCCGGCCTCTCCCCTCGCCCCAGGGCGTCCATCATGGACTGCTTCCACTCACCGACCGCCCGGTAGTACGACACCACGACGGAGGCCTCCGCGGAGACCAGCTCCTCGATCTCGTCGTCGCGGATGTCGGCGAGCGCCGCGTCGTACATCTCCTGCAGCTTCTCCGGGTCGAAGTCGGTCGCCGCCCAGATCTCGCTGCTCCACACCACCTCGGCGTAGGTCTCGCACGACGTCTGCCGGTCGCCGCCGCCCGCCTTGTCGTCCGAGTCCGCGGAGTCGCCACCACGGACCACGAGGGCGACGACGCCGATCACGATGAGGACCAGCACCAGGCCGGCCGCCAGCCAGACGAGCGTGCGCCCCGTCCCCGATCCCCTCGGCGGGGGACCCGCCGGCGGCGTCCAGCTCTGCTGGTACGGAGGCTGTCCGGGCGGGGGCGGCGGGTGGCCGCCCTGGCCGAACGGGGGCGTACCGGGAGGGGGTTGGTTCATCGGGGCGGGTCCTCATCTGCGCCGGGGCGCACTCACAGGCGGTGGAGCCAGACCAGCTGGCCCGTGAACCCTTACCACGAACCGCCGGGTTCACACCTGGTGTGACGAGCGGCGCACGAGCGCGACGGCCACCGCCAGCGCGATCGCGGCGGGCTCCTTGCCGGCGATGCCGGGCGCCCCGATCGGCGTACGGACCCGCGCGATCGCATCCTGGTCGTGGCCGAGCTCGGCGAGCCGGGTGCGGAAGCGCGCCCACTTGGCGCTGGAGCCGATCAGCCCGATCGACGCCGGCGCGTCGGATCGGAGCAGCGCGTCGAGCAGGGCCAGGTCCTCGGCATGGTCGTGGGTCAGGACGAGGACGTCGGTGCCGACGGGCAGGTCGGCGACCACGAGCTCGGGCAGGACCGGCACCCGGTGCGCCCGGACGTCGGCCGGGCCGGTCATCAGCGGCGCGAGCCGAGCGTCGGCGAGCTGGTCGGCCCGGGAGTCGACGAGGTGGAGCTCGAGATCGTGGCGGCTGAGCAGCAGGGCCAGCTCGAAGCCGACATGCCCCATGCCGAAGATCGCGACCGAGCGCCGCACCGGCACCGGCTCGTAGAGGAGGGTCACCCGCCCGCCGCAGCACTGCACGCCGTGCTCAGCGGGCGCCCGGTCGGAGAGGTCGTGGCGCTCGGTGACGGCGGTCGCGTCCGGGTCGTCGAGGAGGGCCCGCGCCCGACGGACGGCGGTCTCCTCGAGGTTGCCGCCGCCGATCGAGCCCCAGGTCCGCGTCGGGGCGACGACGAGCTTGGCGCCGGCCGCACGGGGCGCGTGGCCGTGCACCTCGACCACCGTGACGAGCACACCCGGCGTCCGCGTCGTGCGGAGGAGCTGGAGCGCGCGCAGCCAGTCCATGCTCACCTGGTGCTCACCTCCGCACGCTCTCGATGGCCCACCAGACCGCCTCCGGGGTCGCGGGCGAGGCCAGCACGACCGGTGTGCCGGCCGAGCCTGTCGAGACCCCGAAAGCGGCGACGGCGTCGCGCAGCGCCTCCCGCACCGAGAACGCCAGCATCAGCGGCGGCTCGCCGACCGCCTTGGAGCCGTAGACCACGCCGTCCTCGGTGGCCCGCTCCAACAGCGCGACCCGCAGGTCGGCAGGGAGCTCGGAGAGGCTCGGCAGCTTGTACGTCGACGCGGACTGCGTCGCGAGCCGCCCCCGGCCGGGCCCGTCCGAGCTGTCCCAGCGCAGGTCCTCGAGGGTGAGCCAGCCGACGCCCTGGAGGAAGCCCCCCTCGACCTGGCCGCGGTCGACGAGCGGCGAGAGGCTGTCGCCGACGTCGTGGACGATGTCGACGCGGCGGACCTCGTACGCGCCGGTGAAGCCGTCGACCTCGACCTCGGCGGCGGCGACGCCGTAGGCGAAGTACTTGAACGGCGTGCCGGTCATCGTGGTCGCGTCCCACGAGAGGCCCGCGGTGCGGTAGAAGCCGGCGGCCCAGAGCTGGATCCGGTCGAGGTACGCCGTGCGCACGACGTCCTCCCACGACGCGGCCGGTCCACAGCGCTCGCGCACGGGAACGAGCCGCGCGAGGATCTGGTCGCACGCGTCCTTGACCGCGGCGCCGTTGAGGTCGGCGCCGGAGCTGGCCGCGGTGGCGGAGGTGTTGGGCACCTTGTCGGTGCGGGTCGGGGCGAGCCGGACCCGCTCGATCGGCAGGCCGAGCGCGGTGGCGGCGACCTGCAGCATCTTGGTGTGCAGGCCCTGGCCCATCTCGGTGCCGCCGTGGTTGATGAGGACCGAGCCGTCCTTGTAGACGTGCACGAGCGCGCCGGCCTGGTTGAAGGACGTGAAGTTGAAGGAGATCCCGAACTTCACCGGGGTGATCGCCAGGCCCCGCTTGCGATGGGGGTCGGCGGCGTTGTGCCGCTCGATCTCCTTGCGCCGCACCGCGAACTCGCTGGTGTCGAGCACCTGCTGCCAGGCGCGGTCGAGGCGCTCGGCGTGCCGCACCGGCTGGCCGTAGGGCGTCGTCTGACCGTCGACGTAGAAGTTCCGCCGGCGCAGCTCCTCCGGGGCCAGCTCGAGCGCGGGGGCGCAGCGGCCGAGGACGTCCTCGATGACCAGCATCCCCTGGGGGCCGCCGAAGCCCCGGAACGCGGTCTGGGAGGTGGTGTGGGTGCGGGCGATCCGGCCGGCGACCCGCAGGTTCGGGATCCAGTAGGCGTTGTCGATGTGGCACAGGGCGCGCGAGAGCACCGGCTCGGAGAGGTCGAGGCTCCAGCCGCCGTCGGAGGTGAGCGTCGCGTCGAGGGCCTGGAGTCGGCCGTCGTCGTCGAAGCCGACCCGCCACGTCGCGTGGAACCCGTGGCGCTTGCCCGTCATCGTGAGGTCGTGCTGCCGGGTGAGCCGGACCCGCACCGGACGGCCGGTGAGCGTGGCTCCGAGGGCCGCCACCGCGGCGAAGCCGTGGGGCTGCATCTCCTTGCCGCCGAATCCGCCGCCCATCCGCAGGCACTGCACGGTCACCTGGTGGCCGGCCAGGCCGAGTACGTGGGCGACGATCTCCTGGGTCTCGGTCGGGTGCTGGGTGCTGGACGACACGACGACCTGGCCGTCGTCGTCGACCTGCGCGAGGGAGGCGTGCGTCTCGAGGTAGAAGTGCTCCTGGCCGGCGAACTCGGTGACGCCCTCGAACACCCGCGTGCTGGCGGCGAATCCCGCGTCGAGGTCGCCGCGGGTCATCGTCGGGCGCGCGCCCTGGAAGGAGTCGGCGGCGATCGCGTCGGCGATCGTGACGAGCGACGGCAGAGCGTCGTACCTGACGTCGACGGCCGCGGCGCCGAGCCGCGCGGCCTCCAGGGTCTCGCCCAGCACCCACGCCACCGCCTGGCCGTGGAACATCACCTCGTCGGGGAACAGCGGCTCGTCGTGCTTGGTGCCGGAGTCGTTGGCGCCCGGGACGTCGGCCGCCGTCAGCACCCGAACCACGCCGGGGACCTCGTACGCCGGCGCGGGATCGAGCCGGGTCACGCGGGCATGAGCGAGCGGTGCGGTGACCGGGTGGGCGTGCAGGAGCCGCGGGGCGCGCAGGGCGAGGTCGTCGGTGTAGAGCGCGTGGCCGGTGACGTGCAGCGCCGCCGCCTCGTGCGGGCGGGCCTCCCCGACGCTCATGACGTCCCCGCTCCCGGCTCCTCGGCGAGCAGGCGCGGGAGGGCCTGGCCGAGCATCGCCCGGCGGTAGGCCGCGCTCGCGCGGTGGTCGTCGAGCGGGGTGCCCGCTCGGGCGAGCACGGCAGCGGCGGGCGCGACGCCCTTGGGCGTCCAGGCCGCGCCCACGAGGGCCTGCTCGGCCGCGGTCGCGCGGATCGGGGTCGCCGCCACTCCCCCGAGGCCGATGGCGGCCCGCCGCACGACGCGCGCGTCCGGGTCGACGTCGACGGCGAAGGCGATCGCCACCGAGGAGATGTCGTCGAAGCGGCGCTTCGCGATCTTCTGGAACGACGTCGTGGCGGCCTGCGGCAGGGGCACCCGGACGCGGGCGATCAGCTCGCCGGGCTGCCGGACCGACCGGCGGTAGCCGGTGAAGAACGACGTCAGGGGGACGGTCCGCTCGCCGGCGGGGCCGACGAGCACGAGGTCGGCATCGAGGGCGAGCAGGGCGGGCGCCAGGTCGCCGATCGGCGAGCCGGTGCCGAGGTTGCCGCCGAATGTCGCGCCATTGCGGATCAGCCGCGACGCGAACTGCGGGAAGACCGCATCCAGCAAGGGGATCCGCCCCGCGAGCCGACGCTCGACCTCGCTCAGCGTGAGCGCCGCGCCGATCTCGACGACGTCGGCGCCGACGGACAGCCCGCGCAGCTCGTCGAGGCGGTCGACGGCGACGAGCAGCGTCGGCCGGGATCCGCGCAGGTTGGCCTCGACGCCGAGATCGGTCGACCCGGCGACGGCGACCGCGCCCGGCCGGGCGAGGAGAGCGAGCGCGTCGTCGAGGCCGGCCGGCCGCACCCAGCCGGGCTCCGCGTGGGGCGGGACGGCGGGCGGGGGCGCCGTCGTACGGGACGCGAGGGGGTCGTCGGCGCCCGGCGCGCCGAGCGCGTCCGCGGCCTCGACGATGGGGCGGTACCCGGTGCAGCGGCACAGGTTGCCGGACAGGGCGTGGTGGTCGAAGGCCGTGCGGCCGGGGCGGTAGTACTCGGCCGCCATGCTGCACACGAAGCCGGGCGTGCAGTAGCCGCACTGCGAGCCACCGCGCACGGCCAGCTCGCGCTGGACCGGGTGCAGCGCCGACGGCGTGCCGAGGCCCTCCGCGGTGACGACCTCCTGCCCGGCGAGCGCGGCGGCCGGCACCAGGCAGCTGTTGATCGCGGTCCACTCGGTCGCGGCGTCGGTGCCCGGACGGGCGACGAGGACCGCGCAGGCGCCGCACTCCCCCTCGGCGCAGCCCTCCTTGGCCCCGGTGAGCCCGACGCCGCGCAGCCAGTCGAGCGCGGTGAGCGGCGGCCGGGCGCCGACGAGCGCCCGGGCGGCTCCGTTGACCGTGACGGCGGCGCCCGGCCCGACGGCCGGCTCCGTGCTCATCACGACCAGACTAGAGGAGTTCGGGCCGCCCGCTCAGCCGATCACGGCGAGGGCGAGGGTCCGCGCCCGGTCGAGCACCGCGTCGTCGTCGAACAGCCGGCGTCGGGCGTCGGCGGCACCGAGATAGGCGTCGATCCGGAAGGCGTCGTCGGCAGGGTCGGCGGAGCCCGCGACGGCCAGCTCGGCCTCCAGGAGGTCGAGCCACTCCCGCTTGAGACGGCGCACGGCGTCGGCCACCGGGCCGTCCCGGTGGCCGAACTCGACGGAGGTCGCCGCGACGAAGCAGCCGCCCGGGAAGACGCCCGCCCGCTGGTAGGCGACCCAGGAGTCGAGCAACGCCCGCAGCCGCGCGCGTCCGGGCTCGGCACCCCAGGCGGGCTCGATCACCGTGGCGGCGTACACCCGGCGGGCCTCGGCGACCGCGGCCACCTGGAGGGCCTCGCGCGTGCCGAAGACGGTCAGGATGCCGCTCTTGCTGAGACCGGTGGCGCTCGCCAGCCCGCCGATCGAGATCGAGTCGAGGCCGCGGGTGGTGGCGAGATCCGCGGCGTGCCGGGCCGCGCGCCGGCGGGTCGCGTCCCCCCGCACCCGGCGCCCGTCCGGCCGTGCCGCCTGCTCCGCCATGTCCCGCAGTTTATACGACCGACTGGACGTAAAGGCCGCGCAGGACTACCGTGACCGGAAATGCGACCGACCGGTCGCAGACATGGCGGGAGGATCCATGGACCAGCAGCTCGAGGACTCGATCGGGATCGACGCGCCGCCCGCGCAGGTGTGGGCGCTCGTCAGCGACGTGCGGCGGATGGCCGAGTGGAGCCCCCAGGTCACCTCGACCCGCCTCGCCGAGGGCGCCGAGCTCGGCGACGGCGCGGCGTTCACCAACCGCAACCGGCACGGCGAGCTGGAGTGGACCACGCACGCCCGGATCGTCCGCTTCCTGCCCGAGGAGGAGATCGCCTTCCGGATCGAGGAGAACTGGGCCGTGTGGTCCTTCCACCTCCGCGCCGAGGGCGACGGCACCCTGCTCACGCAGCGCCGCTCGACGCCCGACGGCATCTCCGACCTCTCCCGCGAGCTCACCGAGGGCTTCCTCGGCGGCATGGACGTCTTCACCGCCGCGCTGCGCGACGGCATGCGGCAGACGCTGACAGGGATCAAGGCCACCGCGGAGGCCTGACGGCTCAGCGCAGCCCCGCGCGCGCCGCGCGGCGCACATCCTCGCTCAGCGCGCCCAGCGCCGGGCTGTCGAGGCGCCAGCGCTGCCAGAAGAGCGGGACGACGACCGGCCGGGCGCCCGGCAGCCGGACCACCTCCCCGGCCGCCATGCTCATGGCGAGCTGCGGATCGAGGAGCATCCCCCAGCCGAGACCGGCCCGGATCGCCTCGTGGAAGTCGGCGGTGCTGGGCACCCGGTGCACGACGGGCGGGCGCCCCGCTCCGTGCGCGGCGAGCAGGTCGTCTTGCAGGTGGTCCTTCTCGTTGTAGACCACGAGCGGCATCGCCGCCCAGTCGACGCCCCGGCCGCGCCGGTGCCGCTCGACCAGCCAGGGCGCGGCGGAGGCCGTGTAGCGGAGGCCGCCGAGTCGCTCGACCGCGCAGCCCTGCACCGGCCGCGGCTCCCCGGTGACAGCGGCCAGGACCTCGCCGCGTCGCAGGAGGTCGTCGGAGTAGGCCTGGTCCTCGACGTGCAGCCGCAGGGCGGTCCCCGGCCGCCGCGCCACCGCGGCCAGGACCGGGCGGAACCACGTCGCCAGCGAGTCGGCGTTGACCGCGACGGCCAGGTCGAGGACCTCGTCGCCGCCCAGACGCGCGGCCGCCTCGTCGCCGAGCAGCCGCAGCTGGCGGCCCAGGCGCACCAGCGGCTCCCCGGCCGGCGTGACGGTCGCGGGCGTCGTACGCCGCACCAGCACCTGGCCGGCCGCCTGCTCCAGCGCCCGGACCCGCTGGCTCACCGCGCTGGCCGTCACGTGGAGGCGTCGGGCGGCCGCCTCGAAGGTGCCTTCCTCGGTGATCGCCACGAGGGTCTCCAGCTGGGCCGGGTCGAAGCGCATCCCTCATATTAAGCGTGGCTTAGGTTCATACAGGAACATTCGCTGTCCTTCACACGGGCGCGGACCTAGGTTCGCAGGGTGCTCGCCCCCACCCTCGCCGGCCTCGTGACGACGGCGTCCCTGATCGTCGCGATCGGCGCCCAGAACGCCTACGTCCTGCGCCAGGGTCTCCTCCGCTCGCACGTCGGCGTCGTGGTGCTCGTCTGCGCCGCATCCGACGCGGTCCTGATCGCGGCCGGCATCGCCGGGGTCGGCGCCCTCGTCGACCGGGCCGGCTGGACACTGGTCGTGGTGCGCTGGCTGGGCGTCGCCTTCCTGCTCTGGTACGCCGCGGGCTCCCTGCGGCGCGCCACGCGCCCGGAGTCCCTCGCGGCCGCCGCGGGCGGGACGACCGAGGCCCGACGCGGCGTCGTCACCCGCACCGTCCTGCTGACCTGGCTCAACCCGCACGTCTACCTCGACACCCTGCTCCTCATCGGGTCCGTCGCCACCGTCCACGACGGTGGGGAGCCCGCCGGCCGCTGGTGGTTCGGCGCCGGTGCGGCGGTGGCGAGCGTGCTGTGGTTCTGCGGGCTCGGGTTCGGCGCCCGCCTGCTCGCCCCGCTCCTCGCGCGTCCGCGCGCCTGGCAGGTGCTCGAGCTGTGCATCGCGGCGACCATGGTCCTGGTCGCGGTGCGGCTCGCGAGGGGCTGACCTCGTCCGGGCTCGGCACCCGCCCGGATCCCCTGGCCGACCCTCGCCCCGGTCCTGGCGCCGGTGGCACCGCCGAGTAGCCTGCGAGGCGTGGACCAGGATCGCTACGGCGCGCGACCGCGCTGGCAGAAGCTGCTGTTCGGCCTGCCTCCGGCGATCCTGCTGCTGCTGATCGGCGGCTACTGGACGCTGCTCTCGTGGGGCGTCATCGGCGACACCACGTCCGAGACCTTCTCGATCATCGGCCCGATCATCGCCGGGTTCGGCGTGGCGCTCGGCTGGGTGGTCCTCCAGCGCCGTCCCTGACGGCGTCGAGGAAGCGCGCGACCTCGCGGCGGGTGCGCAGGCGGTGCCAGGCCGGACCCGATGCGGAGGCGGCCCCCATCGCGGCGGCGTACCGCTCCCGGGTGCCGGCGTACGTCGTCCAGGCCCACCACACGACGGAGTCGGCGCCGCGCCAGAACATCAGCCCGCGCCAGGTCTCGCGGTTGCCCGACCACAGCTCCTGCCGGGTGGCAGCACGCCGGGCGGTGCGGCTGATCGACTGCCACATCGCCCGCCAGCGGGGCGGATCCAGCCAGACGACGGTGTCCGCACGCTCCCAGACCAGGGTCCCGAGCTTGCTCTGGTAGTTGCCGTCGACCACCCAGGCCTCCCCGGCGATGGCGGCCCGGGTCCGGTCCCGCAGCTCGTCCGCGGTGGCCGGCGACCAGTCCGGACCCCAGAACAGGCTGTCGAGCTCGACGTACTCGACGTCCAGCGCCGCGGCGAGCCGGCGCGCCAGGGTGCTCTTGCCGGTGCCCGAGCTCCCGACGACCGAGACCCTGCGCATCAAGCTCGCCGCACGTGGGGCGAGATGAGCGCGGTGCGCACCGACATGCCGAGGTCGCGGTGGCGCACGGTGGTGATCCGCCGGCCCGGCTGCACCGCGTCCCTCACCGGCGACGTGTGCTCGCCGAGCGCCGCCGCGGCGGCGTCGATGTCGGCCACCGTGTGGGTGAGGCCCCACAGCGTCGACGGCTCCTCCCCGGTCTCGTCGGGTGAGCCGACGACCTCGAGGATCACCTCGCCGAGACGCAGGAACAGCTGCCGCACGGGATTCCCGCCGAGCACACCGTCGCGCTCGCGCCGTACGTCGAGCCCGATGCCCTCCAGCGCCGCCCGCGTCCGGGCGAGGTCCGGCGAGAGCAGCACGACGTGGTCGACGTGCGTGACCGTGTTGGGGTGGGTCGCGGGTGCGGGCGGTGGCACGGTCGACGACGTGGTCGGGACGCCGTCTACGTCGGTCGCGGCCGGGTCGCCGGGCAGGCCGCGCAGCGACCAGCCGACGATGCCGGTGCCACGCTCCCGGCCCACCAGGCGGATCCGGACGGTCCCGACCCGGCAGCTGCCGTCGTCGTCGACGGTGAACCCGGCGTCGCGCCAGGCGTGGGGAGGGTCGGCGACGAGGATCTCGTCGAGGGTCACGGCCACGCTCCGACCCTAGCGACGCCGGAGCCGCCCCTCGTGCGGCATCCTGAGACCGTGCGTGCCCTCACCCCTGACGGCGATCAGGCGGCGGTGCGGTCGAGCAGCAGTTCTTGATCCGGCGGTGGGTCCGGGTCAGCGGGCCCAGGATGTCGATGCTCGTCGCCCCGCCCTCGATGTGGCTGCTAGGCGGGACCCTCGCCGGCCGCGACGTGCTGGGCGAGGTACTGCTGGACGCCGACGCGGCCCATGGCGTCGATCTGGCTCTCGAACCAGTCCGCGTGCTTCTCCTCGTCGCGGACCATCTCCTCGAAGACCGCGGCGGTCCCGTGGTCGCCAAGCCGGTGGCACTCCTCCGCCGCGGCGTTGAACTGCGCCACCGCGGCGCGCTCGCTGGCCAGGGCGAGGTCGAGCATCTCCTCGGCGGTCTCCCCCACCTGGATGGCGTGGAGCCGCTGGACGTTGGGGTGCCCGTCGAACATCAGGATCCGGTTGATCAGGTCGTCAGCGTCGCGCATCTCGTCGATCGAGAGGTCGTAGAACACCTTCCCGAGCTTCGGCAGGCCCCAGTTGTCGAGCATCCGGGCGTGCAGGAAGTAGGTGTTGGTGACCGTGAGCTCGAACGTGAGCGCCTCGTTGAGGAGCTCCACGACGCGGGGATCGACTGGCTGCATGACGCACCTCCGGCTGGGGATCCTGCGGCCGATGCTGGCACATCCCACCCGGGGTGAGGACAGACTCAGTTGGCGGTCCCCGGACCGCACGGACCGCACGGACCGCACGGCCGACGCGGCCCGCCGGTCAGCTCGCGGCGCCGTCCGCCCGCAGGTGCGCGCACTCGCGCTCGTGGTGCTGCTGCACCAGCGCCTTCACCGAGAAGATGCAGGAGCCGCAGTCCTGCGCCGCGCCCGTGGACCGGCACACGGACCCGACCGACCGCGCCCCCTCGGCCAGCGCGGCGTCGACGTCACGGTCGGTGACGACGCGGCACTGGCAGACGATCATGGACGTAGGTTAGCCGAACCTAAGTCAAGACGGGAACCCGGTCTCACCGGCGGCACCCGGCCTCAGTCGAGGGGCTCGGCCGCGACCTCGCGCACCCACGCCGCCTTGACCGCGCGCCACGCCTCGTCGTCCATCCCCCGGCGCCAGTACGGCGAGCAGGACAGCCGCTCCTGCGCGACGATTCCCTCGCGCAGCAGCACCCGCCGCACCGCCCGGGTCTCGGCCGCCTCGCCGTGCACGAACGCACTCACCACGCCCGTCGGACGCGGCAGCGCGGCCACGGCCTCGGCGAGCAGGTCGTCCAGACCGTCGTGCCGGCCCGCGCGGTGCACCCAGTGGACCTCCAGGGCGCCGGGCGAGGTCAGCTCGACCTCGCCCGCGGCGTCCTCGACCTCGACGACCGCGACCACCGGGCGCCCGGCGGGCACCGCCTCCGCACAGGTGGCAATGGCAGGCAGGGCGCTCTCGTCGCCGACGAGCAGATAGGCGTCGGCGTCCTCGTGCGGCCGGTAGCCGCCGGCAGGCCCCCGGAACTGGAGCCGGTCGCCGACCTGTGCCCGGCCGGCCCATCGCCCGGCGTACCCGACGTCGCCGTGGGCGGCGATGTCGAGGGTGAGCTCGCGGCGCTCCGCATCCCAGGCGCGGACCGTGATCCGGCGCGGGTAGGGCCGCTGCTCGCGCGGCAGCTCGCGCACGGCCTCGTCGTCGAAGGGCACCGGGTACGGCGCCGCCTCGGGGAGGAAGAAGCAGTTGACGTACTGGTCGGCGTCCTCGCCGAGCACGAACTCCTCCAGCCCGGGACCGCCGAGGACGACCCGCACCAGCTGGGGCGTCAGGCGCTCCGTCGCAACGACCTCTCCGTACACCGCAGGCTCCTCGCTCGTGTCGGCCGGGACCCGCGCCCGGCTTAGGCAGACCTAACCTACAGCGGGGGTGGATCAGGTCGGCGACCGGTCGCGCAGCGCCGCCACGTAGGCGCGCGGCGTCGTGCCCGTGGCCTGCCGGAACGCCCGGACGAAGGCGCTGGGCGTCTGGTAGCCGACGCGGTGCGCCACCGCCGTCGCGGTCTGCCCGTCGGCCATCAGCACCACCGCCGCCCGGACCCGGGCCTGGACCCGCCACCGGGTGAAGCTCATCCCGGTCTGGCTGGCGAAGAGCCGGTCGAGGGTGCGCCCGGAGACGCCGACCTCGTGGGCCCACTGCTCGGTCGTACGCCGGTCCGCCGGGTCCTCCACCAGCGCCGCCGAGACCGCCCGCGCCCGCGGGTCCGTCGGCGTCGGCAGCGCGATCCCGGCACCCTCGATGGGCTTGAGCAGGCTCATCACCGCCCGCTCCGCGTCGTCCCGCTCCCCCGCGCTGAGCGTGGCGTCGCGGAGATGGAGCAGGAGCTCGCGGACCGCCGGCGGCATCGCGACCAGCACGGGCCGCCCCCAGCGGTCGGGGAAGCGGGTGGCGTCGAAGAGCGTGTAGTGGTGTCGCGCGGCGGCCCCCGCGAAGCCCGCGTGGCGGACCCCGGCCGGCACCCACAGGCCCGCGGTCGGCGGCAGCGTCCAGGCGATGCCGTCGGTCTCGACGGTGCGGACTCCGGCGAACCCCCAGAGCAGCTCGTGCCTGCGGTGCGTGTGCCACCCGATCGACCTCGGGGCCTCCTCGACCAGGTGCTTGGTGAGCACGGCCACAGGCGCTGTGCGCGGGCTCACACGAGCGCCGGACGGTGTCGGGATCGGGACATGATGTGTCACTTTACCCCGTGGTACTGAGGCAAGCCTTACCTCTAGCGTGGGTGCGGCCGTTGCGGTGACGCTCCCGCGCGGCTTCCCGCCACGCCGTGCGGCCATCGCACCGGCTCTCGAACCCGAAGGATCCGCATGTCCCGCGCCCCGATCGCCGCCCGCCCCGCGCAGCGACTCGCCCTCGTCGCGGCCGCCGCCGTCGCCGCCCTCTCCCTCGCCGCGTGCTCGTCGGAGGACGACGGCGCGGACGACGCCGGCCCCGCGCACGACGTGACCCACGCGCGCGGGACGACCGCGGTCCCCGAGGACCCGCGGCGCGTCGTCGTGCTCGAGCCGGTGCAGCTCGACACCGCCGTCGCGCTCGGCGTCACTCCCGTCGGCACCGCGGTCGCCAGCGAGGAGACCGGTGTGCCGTCGTACCTCGGCGAGGACGCGGCGGCGATCGAGGCCGTCGGCACGGTGACCGAGCCGTCGCTGGAGAAGATCGCCGCGCAGGAGCCCGACCTGATCATCGGCACCGAGTCGCGCCACTCCGACCTCTACGACCAGCTCAGCGACATCGCGCCGACCGTCTTCATGGCCACCCAGGAGGACCCCTGGCAGGACAACGTGAAGCTCGTCGGCGAGGCCCTGAACAAGCCCGACGAGGCCGCTGCCCTGCTCAACGCCTACGACGAGCGGTGCGCGTCGATCGCCGAGGAGTTCCAGCTCGCGGGCACCACGGCCCAGCTGGTCCGGCCGCGCGACGAGGCGGTGCTGAGCATCTACGGCCCGACGTCCTTCGCCGGCAGCACCCTGGAGTGCGTCGGGTTCACGATCCCCGAGCGGGACTGGGCGGGCTCGATCTCGGTCGACGTCTCGCCGGAGCGGATCCTCGAGGCGAAGGGGGACCACGTCTTCGTCACGAGCACCGACCCCTCCGACCCGGACACGCTGCCCGCGCCGGTCAAGGACAACGCCGACGCCTTCCCCGATCCCCACCTGGTCGACTTCTCCTACTGGATCGCCGGGGTGGGACCGCTCGGCGGCCAGGCCGTCCTCGACGACATCGAGTCGATCCTGGCCGAGGGGCGCTGACCGACCCTCGATGACGCTGGACCTCCCCCTCGACCGGGACCACCGACCGGACCCCGAGGCCGCCGTCCGACCACGCTCCGCGCCCGGCCCGCGCCCGGGCTGGCTGCTGGGCCTGGCGGCGGCCCTCGGGGTCGCGGTCGTGCTGTCACTGGCCGTCGGCTCCAACCCGCTGAGCCCGGGCGAGGTCCTGGCCGCGCTCGGGGACGGCGGCACGGCCGAGACCCGCTATGTCGTCCGCGAGCTGCGCGTGCCGCGCACGATCGTCGCCCTCGTGGTCGGCATCGCCCTCGGCGTCGCCGGCGCGCTGATGCAGGCCTTCACCCGCAACCCGCTGGCCGACCCGGGCATCCTCGGCGTCAACGCCGGGGCCGCGTTCTGCGTCGCGCTCGGCGTGAGCCTCCTCGGCATCCAGTCGATCACCGGCTACGTCTGGCTCGCCTTCGCCGGCGCCCTCGCCGTGACGGCCGCGGTCTACGTGATCGGCTCGACCGGGCGCGGGGCGGCGGACCCGGTCCGCCTCACCCTCGCCGGCGTCGCGCTGGGCGCGGTGCTCTCGGGGATCACGACCGGGCTCAGCCTGAGCGACCCCACGGCCTTCGAGAAGATGCGCAGCTGGAACGCCGGCACCGTGCTCGGTCGCGGTCTCGACGTGCTCGTGCCGGTGCTGCCGCTCGTCGCCCTGGGCCTGGTGCTCGCCGTCGTGGTCGCCGGCGGGCTCAACTCGGTGGCGCTGGGCGAGGATCTCGCCCGCAGCCACGGCGTCGACGTGCATCGCACCCGACTGCTGGTGATCGGCGCGGTGACCCTGCTCGCGGGATCGGCGACCGCGGTCGCCGGCCCGATCTCCTTCGTCGGACTGATGGTCCCGCACGTCGTGCGGTGGACGCTGGGGCCCGACCAGCGGACCATCCTGGTCGGGACGGTGCTGCTCGCGCCCACGCTGCTCCTCGTCGCGGACGTCGCGGGACGGCTGCTCGTGATGCCCGGTGAGATGCCCGTCGGCGTCGTCACCGCGTTCGTCGGCGCCCCGATGCTCGTCGTCCTGGTCCGCCGCCGGAAGGCGTCGGCGCTGTGAGCACGACGCCGCGCGTGGCGTTCGGCCACCGGCGCCTGCGCCTGGGGACCGGTCGCGCACACGCCGTCGTCCGGGTCCGCGGCGTCCTCGTGGGCGCGGCGCTGGCGGCCGCTCTCGCCGCGACCTCGGTGCTGGCCCTGATGACCGGGGACTTCTCCCTCAGCGCGCGCGAGGTGGTCGACGTCTTCCGCGGCGCCGGCGACGGGCTCGCCCCGACCGTCGTCCTCGACTGGCGGCTGCCGCGGGTGGTCGCGGCCGTCGTCCTCGGCGCGGCGCTCGCGGTGTCCGGCGCGCTGTTCCAGACGCTCACCCGCAACCCGCTCGCGAGCCCCGACATCATCGGGCTGTCCAGCGGCGCGTTCACCGGCATGCTGCTGACGGTGCTGCTCGTGGGCACGTCGTGGGCACAGGTCACGGTGGGCTCGGTCCTCGGCGGCGCCGCGGCCGCGGCGCTCATCTACCTGCTCGCCTACCGCGACGGGATCCAGGGCTTCCGGTTCATCGTCGTCGGCATCGCCATCTCGGCGATGCTGGCCTCGGCGAACACCTGGATGCTGCTCCAGATCGAGGTCGAGACCGCGATGTTCGCCTCTGCCTGGGGTGCCGGGACCCTCAACGGCGTCACCGGGAGCCAGGTGCTCGGCGCGGGCGTCTGCGTCGCGCTCCTCCTCGCCGCCTGCGCGGTCCTCGCGCCGGGCCTGCGCCAGCTCGACCTCGGCGACGACGCCGCGGCGGCCCTCGGCCTGCGGCCGGGACGGGTACAGGCAGCGGCCGTCCTGCTCGGCGTGGCGTTGGTCTGCGTGGCGACCGCGGTCGTCGGCCCGGTGGCGTTCATCGCCCTCGCCGCACCCCAGATCGCGCGGCGCGCGGCCGGGACGCCGTACCTGCCCCTGACGCTGACGGCGCTCCTCGGCGGCTGGCTGCTGCTGGTGTCGGACTTCGTGGCCCAGCACCTGCTGCCGGTGACCCTGCCGGCCGGCGTGGTGACGGTCGTGCTCGGCGGGGCCTTCCTGGTGTGGATGATCGTTCGCGAGCTGCGGAGGTGGAGATGACGGACCGGACCGACGGTGCGCGACGGGGGCACCCGCTGGAGGCGCGCGGTGTCGAGCTCGCCTACGACCGGCGGGTGATCAGCACCGACCTGAGCGTCGCCGTGCCGGACGGGTCGTTCACCGTCATCATCGGCCCGAACGCCTCCGGCAAGTCGACGCTGCTGCGCGGCCTCGCCCACCTGCTCTCCCCCCGCACGGGGCAGGTCGTGCTCGACGGCCGGGACATCGCGTCGTACCGGCCGAAGGAGGTGGCGCGCCGGCTCGGCCTGCTCCCCCAGACCTCGCTGGCCCCCGACGGCATCACCGTCGCCGAGCTCGTCGCCCGCGGCCGGTTCCCCCACCAGCGACTGCTGCAGCCGTGGTCGGTCGAGGACGAGGCGGCCGTCGCCGACGCGCTCGCCGCCACCCAGACGACCGAGCTGTCCGCCCGGCCGGTCGCCGAGCTGTCGGGCGGGCAGCGGCAGCGGGTGTGGGTCGCGATGGTGCTCGCCCAGGAGACGCCCGTCGTGCTGCTGGACGAGCCAACGACGTATCTCGACATCGCCCACCAGATCGAGCTTCTCGAGCTCTTCGCCCGTCTCAACCGCGCCGGGCGCACCCTGGTCGCGGTGCTCCACGACCTCAACCACGCCGCGCGCTACGCCACTCACCTGATCGCCATGAAGGACGGCGCGATCGTCGCCGAGGGCCCGCCCGCGGAGGTGATCACCTCCGCTCTGGTCGAGGAGGTGTTCGGTCTGCCCAACGTCCTGATCGCGGACCCGGTGACCGGCGGCCCCCTCGTCGTGCCCCTGGGCGGCGGGGTCGCGCCGGCGGCGGTCTGAGCCGGAGCCCCCACCACAGGGGGCTGCCACAGACGAGGCTCGTCGCGGCGCGGCCAGGCTCCGAGGACATCACGGCCCGATGGCGGCGCCCGCCCGGTCTCCCATCCGCCGAGCGGCATCGACGGCCGCGGCCTTGGTGGCGAACCAGTCCGCCGACACAGCCACTCGTTCTCCCGCCGCATCCCAGGCGCTCCAGCGCCACGAGTCCACGCCGCGCTCCTGCACGCGGTACTCCCGGCCTTCCGGCTCCACCCGGAACCGGTGTGCCGCGTGGTCGGCGACAGCCAGGCTGGCGAAGGTCGTACCGGACCAGGCGATGACGAGCCCCTCGCCGTCGATGAGCCACCAGGCGGGGCGACCTGCCGCCCCGGATTCGACGAGGAACCTCACCGTTCGTCACCGGCCGACGCCCTGAAGGACGGGGCCGCCCGCCCCTCGCCCCACCAGGCTCCTCCGTCGTCCTCCCAGTGGTCGGCCGGGTCGATGTCGGGATGCTCGGAGACCGCAGCCAGCAGATCGCCGGCGGAATGGGCGTTCCCGGACGTCGCAGCGGCAAGAAGCGCCTCGTCCCCCTGGTCGTCGCTGAACCCCGGGGGTACGACGAGAACGTGAAGCACCGTGCGCTCCGAGGTCTTCAACTCGATGAGGTGCGTGTCGTCGCGCGGGAACGATCCGACCTTGACGAAGCCTCCGGCGACCAGCACTCGCCGGGGAGCCGGATCCCAGTCAGGTGGGGAGAAGAGCGCCCGCACGACCTGCCCGTAGCCGGGCGGGAAGTGGTCGACCAGATCGGCCAGTTCCACGGCGAGATCACGGCTCTGCGGCCACCAGCCTCCGTCGAGACAGTCGGCTCCCTGCGTGTGGTTCATCCGAAGTCGAAGGGGCTGTCGTGCGGAGCCGGGCCGGCTCGTGGCCGAGTCCTCGGTCAGCGGGAGAGAAGGGACGGGAGTGCCTGGCGTCGTCATGACGACCACCTCTCGACCGGTCCGGGTGTCCGGATGGAGGCCTCAGGGCGACCAGTCACCCTCCAGGCTACCGCGCGGTCCCAGGGGGCCCTGCCGGGCTCGCCGCCGAGACGTCCCGTACGACCACCTCGGCGGCACCCCGGGCCGGCCAGACGATCCGGATCCGCAGGACCTCGGAGGTGTGCAGACGGATCAGGACGACTCCGCGCCCCCGTGCCTCGGGAAGAGCACCTGCCTTGACCCGACCGTGCCGGGTGAAGATCTCCGACGCGGCGGCCTCCCAGTCACCCGGGGCGTAGGCAATCCGGTCGACACGACCCCGGCGTGCCGGGAACTCGTCGACCAGATGCGCTCCCTCGCGGATCAGGTCGCGGCTATAGGGCAGCCAGAGACCGTCGACGAGGGCGGGATGCCGTACCTCGGTCAACCGCAGGCGCAGCGGTCCCAGCGCATCGGGGTACCTGTGGGGGTAGTGGAACGTGGGCGCACCCATGGCGCCGCCTCTCGTCGCGCCCACCGCCGCACCGGACGTGCGGCCGGAGCCTCGCACTCCACATTACGTCGGACTGCCGGGCTGTTCACGATCTGCGCGGGTAGCGGAGAGGAAGTCGACCGACGGGCCCGGATCCGGGTTTCGTGTCGGCGAGGCCCTGGTCGGGGAGGTGGGCTCCAGAAGACCGGCTGGGGTCGCCCCACCGCCAGACGAAGACTCCGGCGCTCGGGGCCCTTCCCGCGAGCGATGAGCAGTGCTTCCATTTGCTATGCGATGACCGAGAGGATCCCACTCGGGTCGGCGGACGGTGCGCGGGACGAGCGGTGGAGGGGCACATGGTGGTCGAACAGCCGGATGCGCCGTCGGGCTCTCCGCGCGTCGGCCGCTTCGCCTACGTCGTCGTGACCCGCACGTGGAAGTGGGACGACGAGGTCTTCCGCATCCACGGCACGGATCCGGACGGCGTCGAACCGACGACCGAACGCGTCCTGGGCGCCGTGCACCCCGACGACCGCGACCACGTCGCCCGGACCCTCCGTCAGGCGACCACCAGGGGTGAGCCGTTCAGCGTCTGCTACCGCCTCGACGCCGACGACGGCGTGGAGCGCCGCGTCGTCCTCGTGTGCGAAGGCGGCGTGTGCGACGTCGACACCGAGGTCCCCGTCGCACAGCTGGACGGCTACTACATCGACCTGACCGACGACTTCGCCCAGGTGGCGAGCGAGGAGGCCCGGGAGGCGGTCGCGGCCTCGGCGGAGCATCGGGCCACCATCGAACAGGCCAAGGGCAGCCTGATGCTGGCCTACGGACTCGACGCCGACCAAGCCTTCGCGATGCTGCGCTGGTGGTCGCGCGGCAAGAACATGAAGGTCCGCGACATCGCCGAGCACCTGACCACGGTGTCGAGCGCCGGAGAGCTGACCGACCAGACCCTGCGCCACTCGGTGGACAACCTGCTGCACGACGCATCGCCGTCGGCGCCCGGCTCGTGACCGGCACGTCGCGTCAGGAGTCGAGAGGCACGTGCTCGTACGCAGCGGCGAACACGGGCTCGAGCCCGGCGATGAGCTCGTCGATCTCGGCCGGGCTCAGCGCCAGGTAGGGCGCCGCCGCCAGGCTGTCGGTGAGGTCCTCGATCCGCTGCTTGGTCTCCCGGCCGGCGGTGGTCAGAGCGCCGACGCGGTCCACGAGTCCGCGCTCGGCCAGGGCGGAGGTGACCGCGTCCAACCGAGCCTTCGGCAGGTGGTGGGTGCGACCGAAGGTCTCGAGGGTGAGGCCGAACGAGGCCGCGAGGAGCGCGTGCCCCTCGATCCCGCCGATGCCGTGGGCCATCAGGGCGGCGATGTGGCCGTCTCCGCGGTGCTCGCGCAGGAGCGTGCACGCGTGCCAGAGCCGCGCGACGGGCTCGTCCGGCACCTCGATGCCGCGGAGACCGGCGTACAGGACACGACCGTCGGTCGGCGCACTGAGCGCCGCCCGGGCGGCGAGGTCAGCGACCCTCCGCAGGCCGGCGTCCTCGGCGAGGGTGCCGAGCTTGTGGCGCAGGGCGGCGGCGCTGGCACGCTCACGCAGCGCGATCGCCTCCTCGGGGCTGATCCGCCCCCACACCCACGGGATGTGGCGGGCCACCTCCCCCTCGGCGAAGTTGTAGAACACGGCGTGGACGACCTCCGCGGGCGCCCGCCCCAGTGGCGCGGCCCGGCCGGCGAAGTAGCCGTCCCAGAAGTTGCGCATCCCGACCTCCCGGAACGCGCGGTCGACACTCTCGGAGAAGCTGATCGTGGCGATCGGTTCGATCAGCTCGAACAGACGGCGGATCTTCGCCAGGGGGTGGGACATCGCAGCCTCCTCGGGTCATCGTGACACCGCGCGGGCGAACCGGCTAACGGGCGGGAGGAGCACAGTCCCGGCAGGAGTATTGGACGGTCTGGTGCCGGTAGCACGGCTCGGGATCGCGGACCTTGCGTGCCCTGGACGCCCGGCCGCCGCCTGCGCTGCTGCGGGCCCTCTGCCGCCCGGCGATGCTCGCCACGCGGCCGTCGTCGGTGAAGCCGACGCCTTCCTGCGCAAGCCGGTCCTTGGCCCACGCGACCCACTCCACCCGCTCGGGTGTCATCTCGGCATCGAACGGCAGCAGGGCGCCGTCAGCTCGTACGACCCGCCACCACGGGATGTCGGTGTCCGGGTTCCCAGGCTCGGGCCGGCGACCGAGGATGGTCGCCACCATGCGGGCACTGCTTCGCGACCGTCCGACGCGTTCGGCGAGGTCGCCATAGGTGATCACGGCGCCGGGCTCGATCGCGCGGACCGCGTCGTACACGGCCTCGTGCTCTGGGTTGGTCTGCATGCCGGGATTCTCTCAGCAGATCACGACAGATCGGGCTGCTGCGCGCCGCACCGACAGGTGTCCGCGGAGGCTGATCGAAGGTGGGCGGACCGTATCGGACGCGGTCCTCACCCGTCCGGGAGCAGCGTGAGCGCCTCGACATGGCTGGGACGCACGACTCGAAACGCCGTTGATCGAGCGTTGCGACCTCGTCGATCCCGAGACGCTCGGACAGGGCGATCACCGAGGCGTCGGTCGTGCCCAGCGGCAGGTCGTCGTAACGGCGCACCAACTCAGCCATGCGTGCGAAGTCCACGGAGGTCAGGCTGACGACCTCAAAGTCTCCAGCAGCGACCGCGTCTAGGAACATCGCCTCGACTTCAGTGCTCAGCCAGTTGGCCAGCATGTAGCCGACCTCAGCGACGACGGTCTGCGGGACGAGCAACCGACGGCCTGCCAACCGCAGACCACCAAACAGCTCCGTGCAGGCGTGATGGTCGGCATCGTTGATGGCCGCAGCCGCGATCAGCGGACCCGAGTCGCAGAGAATCACGAGCGCCGACGGCCGAAGCCCTCGGCGAGGTACTCGTCCACGTTCCGTGCGATGTCAGTGCGACCGTCCTTCACCACGCCAGCGCCGAAGAACGCTGGCGGCCACTCCCCCCGCGGCTTCTCGGAAGCCAAGCGCCGCACGTCCGCGAGCACGACCTCGACCTGATCGTCGGGGAGGCCCGCGATCAGGTGGATCAACTCGTCACGGCTCGCGGTCATGGCAAAGAGTCTAGGCGAGTCCTCCGACGATCGATGGACGCCAGGTTGCGAGCGCGTGTGCTCGCGCCAGCGGCCGAACGCGTGGACTTCGACCGGGCTGCGCCCGCGCCTCTGACCTGCGGGTTCAGACGTTGAAGCGGAACTCCACCACGTCACCGTCGGCCATGACGTAGTCCTTGCCCTCCATCCGGACCTTGCCGGCCTCCTTGGCCTTGGTCATCGACCCGGCGGCGACGAGGTCGTCGAAGGACACGACCTCGGCCTTGATGAAGCCCTTCTGGAAGTCGGTGTGGATCACGCCGGCGGCCTCGGGGGCGGTGGCGCCCTTGGGGATGGTCCAGGCGCGCGACTCCTTGGGGCCGGCGGTGAGGTAGGTCTGGAGGCCGAGGGTGTCGAAGCCGACCCGGGCGAGGACCTCGAGACCGGGCTCGGTCACGCCGGCCTCGGCGAGGAACTCGGCGGCCTCCTCGTCGTCGAGCTCGATCAGCTCGGACTCGAACTTCGCGTCGAGGAAGATCGCCTCGGCGGGGGCCACGAGCTCGCGCATCCGCTCCTTGAGCGCGTCGTCCTGGAGCTCGTCGGCGTCGCAGTTGAAGACGTAGATGAACGGCTTGGCGGTGAGCAGCGAGAGCTCGCGCAGGAGGGTGCGGTCGATCGCGGTGGCGATGATCGGCGTGCCGGCCTCGAGGGCCTCCTTGGCCTCCTTGGCGGCTTCGAGGTTGGCGGCGAGCTCCTTGACCTTGCGCGCCTCCTTCTCCAGCCGGACGACGGCCTTCTCGACCGTCTCGAGGTCGGCGAGGATCAGCTCGGTCTGGATGGTGGAGATGTCGTTGCCGGGGTTGACCTCGCCGTCGACATGGGTGACGTCCTCGTCGCGGAAGACGCGGGTCACCTGGCAGATCGCGGCGGACTCGCGGATGTGGGCGAGGAACTTGTTGCCGAGCCCCTCGCCCTGCGAGGCGCCGCGGACGATGCCGGCGATGTCGACGAACTCGACGGTCGCGGGCAGCTGCCGCTCCGAGCCGAAGATCTCCGCGAGCTTCGCCAGGCGCGGGTCGGGCACGCCCACCACGCCCACATTGGGCTCGATGGTGGCGAACGGGTAGTTCGCCGCGAGGACGTCGTTCTTGGTCAGCGCGTTGAAGAGCGTCGACTTGCCCGCGTTGGGGAGACCGACGATGCCGATGGTGAGTGCCACGGGGGGCGATTCTATGGCCGCCCGGCCCGGCCGCTCACATCGCCGATCGCATCGCCGCAGCGGCGGCGTGGGCGGGGCGTCCCCCGAGCGAGAGCCCCGTCCACGCCGCCGTGCCGGTCAGGAGCCGTAGAGGGCCCGGGCTCCCGCCGCGTCGGACGCCTGGAACTCCAGGTCGGCCGAGCTGCCGTTGCACTGCGGGTAGTGCATGATCGACGCCGCGTCGTACGGCGTCAGCGGCCGCCAGTTGTTGTCCTCGAAGCAGGTCCCCGACTCCGGGCGGGTGTGCTCGTGCCGGAAGCCGAGGGCATGGCCGAGCTCGTGGCCGAGGATGTCGCCGGGCTCCCAGGTGCCCGAGGTCCAGATGGAGTCGTCGACCAGGACGTTGCGCTGGCGCTTCGGGGTGCTGGGGAAGAAGGCGCGCGCGATGTACTGGGAGGTGCTGACCGGCTCGACCGAGAACAGCACGTTGTTGTTGCGCACGGTGCAGCTGCCGTCCTGGGTGGGCACGTGCACGAAGTTGATCCGCGACGTCGCGGCCTCCCACAGTCCGGCGCCGGCGCTCATCGCGGCGACGACGTCGGCATGGCGGGTGCCGAAGCGGGTGCTGACGCAGTAGGTCAGGTTGGCGGCCTGGGTGGCACTCCACCTGTCGTCACGGCCGCTCACCGTGTTGACGACCAGGCCGTCGTCCTTGGTCTTCCTGGAGCCGACCATGCTGGCGTAGAAGCGGCGGAGCTCGGCCCTGGTGCTGATGGCCTCGTCGCCGTTGACGACGTAGGCGCCGTCGACATCGACGTACGTCGAGGACTCGAACTCACGGAACGTCGGCACGTCCGCGGTGCTGTTCGCACCTGCGGAGGTCGACACGGCCGCGCCCGCAAGGGCGACGACGAGGCACGCGACTCCGGCGGAGATCTTGTGGACCCGAGAAGACAACATGCAAGAACCTTTCGATGGAAGGGGTGGTGCGCGCACATCGAAACGCCGCCACCCCACCGTCGACAAGAGATCTTGCGGCTCAGAAAGGAGCAGGGTCCGCGGCTGCACGAATGTGAGCCACGGACTCCCGTGCCGCTCAGCACTCGAACCGGTCCGAGAGCGCGTAGCGCAGCAACGCGACGTCGCCGATGGCGCGGCTCTCGACGAGCTCCGCCCGGTTGCCCGCGCACCAGGGGAACCCGCCGTCGCCGACGAAGCGCCGGGCCCGGGAGTCGCCGACGAAGAAGGGCGCCACGACGAGGTGCAGCTCGTCGGCGACCCCGGCGGTGAGGAACTGCGTGTGGACGGATCCGCCGCCCTCCACCATCAGCCGCCGCACCCCGCGGGACCCCAGGTCGGCAGCCAGGTCCGCCATCCGCACCTCGGCGCCGAGCGCGACCACCTTCGCGAGGTGGCCGATCCGGGTCTCGAGCTCGCCGGCGGTCGCGGCCGGGCAGTAGACGAGCTTCTCCGCGTCGCCGAGGGCGAAGAAGCGGGCAGCGGGGCTGAGGTCGCCGCGCGAGGTCACGGTGACCTTGACCGGCCCGGCGGGCCGGCCGGCCGCGAGCCGGCGACGCCTGCGCTCGGCGGAGCGGATCTGCAGGCGCGGGTCGTCGTTGCGGACCGTCGCCGCGCCGACCAGGATCGCGTCGCATCCGGCCCGCACCTCGTCGACGCGGTCGAAGTCCGCGTCGTTGGACAGCAGGAGCCTGCCCTCGCCGGCGCTGTCGAGGTAGCCGTCGAGCGAGATGCTGCAGCTCAGGAGGACGTAGGGGCGCTCGCCCATGCGCTGCCTCCCTCCGGGGCGCGGACCGTCGCGGGCACCGGGGGCGCGCGCAGGACCAGCAGGCCCGGGAGCGTCGCGACGAGGGACATGACGCCGTACCCGACGGCGACCTCGACTCCGGTGGCCGCGCCGAGGCCGGCGGCGGCGAACACCGCGGCCGCTGCTCCTTCGCGCGGTCCCCAGCCGGCGATGCTGACCGGGAGCGCCGAGGCCAGCAGGACCAGGAACGCCAGGGCGAGCACCCGGGGCGCGGCCAGGTCGACCCCGGCGGCGCGGGCGGCGACCAGGAACACCGCCGCGTGGCCACCCGCCGCGACCGCCGACAGCAGCAGCACCCCCGGCCAGGCCCGCCCGAGGGCCGCGACGGCCTCGCGCCGCGCCACCGCGACGATCGCCACGGCGAGGACGAGGAGCGCGGCGAGCGCGGCGACGGCCCAACCCCGCAGGGGGCCGGGCAGCAGGGGTACGGCGGCGCCGGCGAGCCCGGCCTGCACCAGCTGGCCGCTCCCCCGGTCCCAGGCCACCGAGCGCAGGCCGAGTCCGAGGGCGGCGGAGTCGCGGCCGTGCCGGTAGCCGCGGTGTACGTCGCCGAGGACGCCGCCGGGCAGCGTCGCGTTGAGCAGCTGGGCGCGGTAGCAGGTCCGGTACGCCGCCCGGAAGGAGATCCCGACGCCGAGCCCGTGCGCGATCAGGCTCCATCGGCCCGCGCAGCACGCGGTCGTCACCGCCGTGATGGCCACGGCGGCCGCGAGGGCACGGGGGTCGGTGTGCCGCAGCCCGTCGACGAAGGGCTCGGCGCCGAGCCGGACCGCGAGGAGGACCAGGATCGTCGCGGCCGCGAGCAGCCGGACCCCTGCCCAGAGCGTCGCCTTGTCGATGGCCTACCTCCTCCCGCTGACCGGGACTACGGGTCCGGGACCGATCCGGTTCAGCGCGTCGGCGACCGCGGCCGCGGTCTCCCGCCAGGTACCCAGGCGCTGCCGGCGCGATGCGGCGGCCCGCCGCCACCGGTCGCGGAGGCGGTCGTCGGTCAGCCACTCTCGCAGCGCCGCCGCGAGCGCGTGCGGGTCGCCGACCGGCACGAGCGCCCCCGGAAGCGCCCCGTCGGCCGCCCTGCCCAGCGCCTCGGGGTGACCGCCGGCGTCGGTCGCGATCGCGGGGAGGCCGCGGGCCAGACCCTCCGCGAGCGCCATGCCGTAGGACTCGCGGCGGGAGGGGGCCACGACCAGGTCGCTCACCGAGCGGAGCGCGTCGAGCCGGGACGGCGGGAGGGGGCCGGTGAGCTCGATCCGGCCGGCGAGGCCGAGCCGTTCGGCACGCGCGCGGAGTCCGGCGACGTACGCCGGCGCCAGGTCGAGCGCGCCCACCCACCGGCACCGCCACGCCAGGTCACGGACCTCGGCGAGCGCGGCGAGCAGGTCGGCGTACCCCTTGGCGGGGGTGACCGGCCCGACGCAGATCAGGTCCCCGCCGCCGGCCGTGCCGGGGACGACGGGTCCCGGCTCGACACCCGGTGGCGCGACCCGTACCCGCTCGGCGGGCACCGCCAGCGCGAGGACCTCTCGGCGGGCCCACGCACTGGGCGTCACGACGGCGTGGACCGCGCGGAGGACGGCGGGCTCGGCGGGTCCGGACCCCGGCATGTGCAGGAGCACGGCGACCCGGAGCCGCCCGCTCGCGTCGACGAGAGCGGTGGTGGTCGAGGCGATCAGCCCGTCGACGAGGACGACGGCCCCGTCGGGCAGCCCGGCCAGGACGGGGCCGGGGCCGGTGGCACCGACACGGTGCTCCCGCACCCGCACGCCCAGCCGGGCGAGCCCGGCACCCAGCCGGCGGTCGTAGAGGTTGCCGCCGCTGGGGTGTCGCGGGTCGTCGATGCCGTCGGGCACCAGGAAGTGGACCGTCACAGTGTCCGCTCGTAGCTCGCCCGCGCGATGTGCGACTCGTGCAGGGTCACCTCGATGCCCGCGAGGGCACGGCCGCCCGGCCCGAGGTCGCCCGCCGTGGCGCGGGCCGCCAGCCGGTCGGCGACCCAGCGGGCGAGCACCTCGGTCGAGGTGTTCTGGCCGGCGAGGCCCGCATCGGCCTCCGCGTCGGCCTCCGCGTCGTCGAGGTTGCGGTAGTGCAGGCGTCCGAGCACCTCGCGCACCACCTCGCCCGCCCGGCCGATGTCGACCAGGATCCCGTCGGCGTCGAGGTCGGGACCGGCGAACGTCGCGTCGACGACGTACGTCGCGCCGTGCAGGCGCTGCGCCGGCCCGAACACCTCGCCCCGCAGGCTGTGCGCGATCATGATGTGGTCGCGGACGGTCACCTTGAACATCACGGCTCCTGGTAGTCGATCGAGTGGCACAGGCCCGGCAGCGCGCCGGCGGCGATCCTCGCCATCACCTCGGGCAGCTCGCCGAACGCCGAGCGGCCGGTGAGCAGGACGTCGAAGGCCGGGTCGCGGAGCAGGTCGAGCGCGAGCGCCAGCCGGTCGCGATGGCGGTAGCTGCCCCGCCGGGCCGGCGCGACGGCGCCGACCTGGCTGCTGCGCAGCGTGAGCCGAGCGGAGTGGAAGGCCTCGCCCAGGGGGAGGCTGACCGGCCGGTCGCCGTACCAGGAGAGGTCGAGGACGGTGCCCTCGGGCCGCACCAGCTCGAGGGCACGGCGCAGTCCGGCCTCGGTCGCGCTGGCGTGCACGACCAGATCGGCCGGACCCGGATCCTCGCCCGGCGCGGCGAAGCCGACCCCCAGCGCGGTCGCCACGGCCGCGCGACCGGGGTCGGTGTCGAGGAGGGTCACGCGCGTCCCCGGCACCCCCGCCGCGAGTCGCGCGACGCAACAGCCCACCAGGCCCGCCCCGACCACCGTGATCCGGTCGCCGACGAGCGGCGGCGCGTCCCAGAGCGCGTTGACGGCGGTCTCGACGGTCCCCGCCAGCACCGCGCGGCTCACGGGCACCCCGTCGGGCACCGGGACCACGGCGGTCGCCGGGACGACGTACGCCGTCTGGTGGGGGTGGAGGCAGAAGACGGTGCGGCCCTCCAGCTCGGCGGGCCCGCGCTCCACGACGCCGACGCTGAGGTAGCCGTACTTCACCGGCCCCGGGAAGTCGCCCTCCTGGAACGGCGCCCGCATCGCGGCGTACTGGCCGGGCGGCACCCGGCCCGCGAACACGAGCGACTCGGTGCCGCGGCTGATCGCCGAGCGCACCGCCCGGACCAGCACGTCGCCGGCGCGGGGCTCGGGCAGGTCGACCGGCCGGATCTCGCCGCGCCCCGGCTCGGCGATCCAGTACGCCCGGGCCTCGTCGACCACCGCGGACTCCTTCCGTCCGTCCGATTGAACCGGTGTCCAGCGCTCGTCGTAGCAGTCTGTACCACCGAGGACACGGAGGCGCGATGGATCGGGTTCACCTCGACGCCCTGGGTCCCGCGGACCGGGTCACCGCGGTGCGCGCGGCGCTGGCCTGCGTCGTCGCGGTCCTGGTCGTCCGCGGCCTCGGGGAGCCGTGGTCGGGGCGGACGACCGCCGTCCTGGTCACCGTCAGCACCGTGGCGCTGCTGCTCGACGCCGTCGACGGCCAGGTCGCCCGCCGCACCGGGACGGCGAGCGCGTTCGGCGCCCGCTTCGACATGGAGACCGACGCCTTCCTGATCGCCGTCCTCAGCGTCCACGTGGCGCCGCGGCTCGGCTGGTGGGTCCTCGCGATCGGCGCCCTGCGCTACGCGTACGTCATGGCGGGCTGGGCCCTGCCGTGGTTGCGCCGGCCGACACCGCCGCGCTTCTGGGCCAAGGTCGTCGCGGCCGTCCAGGGTGTCGTCCTGACGGTCGCGGCGTCCGCCCTGCTCCCGGAGGTGGCCGCCCGCACGGCCCTCGCGGCGGCCCTCCTCCTGCTGGTGGAGTCGTTCGGGCACGACATCGTGTGGCAGTGGCGGCACCGGCACGCCGCCGCTCCTGCGGTGCCTCCGGTGCCGGCCGGCCCGGTGACGGCCACCGCGATCGTGGTCCTCTGGGTCGCGCTCGCGCCACCACGGCTCGCCGACGGCATCGGGCCCGCGGACGTCGTACGGATCCCGGTGGAGGGGCTGGCTCTCGCATGCCTGGCGGTCGTGCTGCCCGCACGCGGCCGGCGCCTCGTCGCGGTCCTGCTCGGCGTGGTGGTCGCGGCGCTCGCCGTCCTGCGCGGCCTCGGTCGGGGCTTCGACGTCTACCTGGACCGGCCCTTCCACGTGCTCGGCGACTGGTCCTACCTGCCCAAGGGCTACGAGGTCGTCCGCGACACCCACGGTGCCGGGCCGGCCGCCCTGCTGGTCCTGGGCGTGGTGGTGCTGGCGTGCGGCCTCGTCGTACTGCTGACCGCCGCCGCGCTGCGGGTCGTCCACGTCGCGGCGGGGCACCCACGGACGACAGGTCGCACGGTCGTCGCGCTGGGCACCGTCTGGGTGGTCTGCGCCGCGCTCGGCGGCCCGGTCGACCGGGTCGCGGCCGCCAGCTCGGCCGGGCTGGTCGTGGACACCGTCGGCCAGGTGCGCGCTGACCGCCGCGACACCGCGGTCTTCGCGCGCGCGATCCGGGAGGACGCCTTCGCGAGCACGCCCGGCGACCGGCTGCTCGCGGGCCTGCGGGGCAAGGACGTGCTGCTGGTGTGGTTCGAGAGCTACGGCCGGGTGGCGCTCGGGGACAGCTGGTTCGCCCCGTCCGTGGTGGACCTCCTCGCCGAGGGCGACCGCGAGCTGGCCGCGGCCGGGTACGACGCCCGCAGCGCCTTCCTCACCTCGCCGACCCTCGGCGCCGGCAGCTGGCTCGCGCACGCGACGCTGCAGTCCGGGCTGTGGGCCGACAGCGAGCGGCGCTACCGCCAGCTGCTCGACAGCGACCGGCTCAGCCTGACCGCGGCCTTCGACCGCGCGGGGTGGCGCACCGTGTTCTCGGTGCCGGCCAACACGCGCGACTGGCCCGAGGGAGCGGCATACTACGGCTTCGACCGGCTCTACGACTCCCGGGACGTGGGCTACCGGGGGCCGGAGTTCGGCTACGCCTCGATGCCGGACCAGTACACCCTCGACCACCTGCGCCGTGCGGAGCTGACGCCGGGCTCCCGGCGCCGGGTCTTCGCCGAGATCGACCTGGTCTCCAGCCACCATCCCTGGGCGCCGGTGCCGGAGCCCGTGCCGTGGCCGGAGGTCGGCGACGGCACGGTGTTCGCGGGCATGCCGGAGCGCGGCGACGCCGCCGTGGACGGCGACCGGCACCCGAGCACCGCCCAGCGCAACTACGCCGCGTCGGTGCGCTACACCTGGCGGACCCTCATCTCGTTCCTCACGACCTTCCCCGACCCCGACCGCGTCGTCATCGTCGCCGGCGACCACCAGCCGCACTCCTTCGTGAGCGGCGCGGACCCCGGCCGCGACGTACCGGTCACCGTGCTCGCCCAGGACCCGGACGTGATCCGGCGGATCGAGGGTTGGGGGTGGGAGCCCGGGATCCGCCCGGGACCGGACGCGCCGGTGTGGCGGATGGACGCGTTCCGCAACCGGCTGCTCACGGCGTACGGGCCGGCCGACCGACCCGGCTGAGCGAGCCGGCTGAGTCGGCGAGTGAACCGGCAGGGCGGCGGACGCGTGTTCCTCTCCGAGGAGCGAACCAGACGATCGGAGTGGGCGATGGGCATGCGCGTGATCGGTGCACTGGCGGCCGTGGTGAGCGCGGCGGTGCATCTCTACCTGTGGTTCGACGGGGTGCGCGACCAGGGCACGGTCGGCGCGCTGTTCGTGGTGAACGTCGTCGCCGGGGCGGTCATCGCGGTCCTGGTGGTGGCCTGGCGGAGCTGGGTGCCCCTCCTCCTGCTCGCCGGGCTCGGGGCCACCACGCTCGCGGCGTTCGTCATCGCGACGACCGGAGGCCTGTTCGGCATCCACACGACGTGGGACAGCTGGTACGCGTGGGTCGCCGCGCTCTCGGAGATCCTCGCCGTGGTCGCGGCCGCCGCGGCGGCGTACGCCGAGGGCTGGCTCGGCTCACCGCGTCAGGCGAAGGACTGAGTAGCCCGACGCGGTCCGCACCTCGACCGACGCGATCTCCTCGGGCGGCATCGACGTCGCCAGGGTGACCCGCACCTCCCGGCCCGGCTCCGAGCTCCAGGAACCGGCCTGCTCGGTGCGGCCGTCGGCCGCGCGCACCACGAGGACGTACGTCGTCCGGCCGGCCAGGCCGCCCTGGTAGGTGCAGGTCAGGTCGATCCGCGTGCCCCAGCGACGCTCGGTGAGCGACACCCAGCCGGACGACGCGGTGCCGAGGCTGCTCATCGGCCGGGCGGCCGCGAGGTCCGCGGCCCGGTCCGGGCCGTCGTCGCGCAGGGCGGTGCCGATGCCGACCGCCCCGAGCACGACCAGGACGGCCGCCGCGGCCACGAGCGCGAGGACCGTCGCGCGACGCCGCCCCCGCGCCCGGCGTACCTGCGCCACCACCGCGGGGAGCAACGTGGGGGGCACCGGGTCCGCCGGCCGCGGCTGCTCCACGACATCCGCCGGCACCCGGCCCAGCAGCCCCGGCATGCCGGCGAGATCGCGCAGTGCGCGCGAGCAGTCGGCACACCCCGGCAGGTGCCGCTCGTAGTCCGCTCGCTCGCCCGCCGCCAGCGCCCCGAGGACGTAGACCCCGTCGAGGTGGGCGTACGCGCAGCTCCGGTCGCCCTGGTTCACGAGGACACCCCCGTCTCCTCGAGGATCAGCCGCAGGGCGCGCAGGGCGTAGTGCGTGCGGGACTTCACGGTGCCCTCGGGGATATCGAGGCGGCGAGCGGCCTCGGCGACCGAGCGCCCGCGGTAGTAGCACTCGACGAGCACGGCCCGGTGGTCGTCGGAGAGCCGGCGCAGCGCGTCGGCGACGACCCACGACAGCAGGAGCTCGTCGGTGCCGTCGTCGGCGACCTCGCCCGGCGGCGGGTCCGCGGTCGCGAACTCGCGGTACCCGCGCCGGGTGCGCCACTCGTCGATCACGATGTTGCGGGCGACCGTGAACAGCCAGGAGCGGACGGAGCCGCGGGACTCGGTGAGGACCGCGGCGTTGCGCCACGCACGCAGCATCGTCTCCTGCGCGACGTCCTCGGCCCGCGCCCGGTCGTTGCCGGTCAGGTGCAGGCAGAAGCCCCACAGCGCCGACGCGTGGTCGTCGTGCAGCGCCTGCATGGCCGTCGCCGGGTCCGGGGTCATCCGCACCTCCCGTGGAGAGGTACGGCGTCTCGCGGCCGGCGGTTCAACGCGAGGGCGGCGCCGACCGCGACGGTCAGCGCGGCGAGCAGGTAGGCATCGCCCGGGAGATGCTCGAACCAGCGCCAGTCGTACTCGCGCCCCGCCGCCCACGGCGGCCACACGATCGGCCGGGCCACGAAGACGGCGGTCCAGGCGACCGCCGCCGGCCGGCTGCGCTCGCCGAGCGCGAGGGCGATCGGCACCGCCCACACCCAGTGGTGCGACCACGACACCGGTGACGCCACGAGCATCGCCACGGCGGCCAGGCCAATGGCGAGCAGCCGGTCCCGGGGCCACCAACGGGCCGCGACCCCGAGCACCGCGAGGGCGGCGGGCGCGGCGACGGCGAGCCAGAGCCAGATCGGCACGGGCTCGCCGAGCAGCCGGGTCAGGGCGCCGTGCAGCGACTGGTTGTGGGCCAGTGCCGGGGGCCCCACGCGGCGGGCGTCGAGGAGCCCGTCGCTCCAGTACGCCGCCGCGGAGTCCGGCAGCGCGAGGAACCCGGCGACCACGGTGAGGCCGAAGGCCGCGCCCGCCCGGATCGCCGCGGCCCGCTGACCGGTGAGGACGAGCAGCACGACGAAGACGAGCGGCGTCAGCTTGATGCCGGCCACGATCCCCACGAGGACCCCCGACCAGCGCCGCCATGGGCCGAGCAGGTCGGCGAGCAGGGCGAGCATGAGCAGCAGGTTGACCTGCCCGAACGCGAGCGTCTGCCACACCGGCTCCAGGGCGAGGGCCACCGCGGCGAGGAGCACGACAAGCCACGGCGAGGTCGGCGTGCCCCGGGCCCGGAGCACGACGGCGATGCCGGCGACGAGCGCGGCCGTCGAGGCACCGGTCCACACCGTGGCGGCGAGGCTGCTCGGCAGCAGCGCGAGCGGGACCATCACCAGCGCGGCGAACGGCGGGTAGGTGAAGGGGTAGCCGGTGACCGGGTCGTCCGCGTCGTAGAGCCGCGCCTGGTGCAGGACCGCGTCGCCGCCGTACCGGTAGACGTGGAGGTCGGGGAACCCGCCCGCCATCGCGCCCGCCATCGCGCCCGCGATCGCGCCCGCGATCGCACCGGCCAGCACGGCGACGAGGACGCCTGCCGGGCCGGCTCCCCGCCGTACGCGGTCCATCTCAGCAGACTAGGCTCATCTAAGGTTGGCCGGTGCGACTGGCCACCTGGAACGTCAACTCCCTGCGCACGCGGATCGACCGCGTCGAAGCCTTCCTCGACCGGCACGACGTCGACGTGCTCGCCGTCCAGGAGACCAAGGCCCGCGAGGACCAACTGCCGTTGATGGGCCTGCAGGCACGCGGCTACGAGGTCGCCGCCCACGGCCTCAACCAGTGGAACGGCGTCGCCCTGATCAGCCGCGTCGGCCTCGACGACGTCACCCTCGGCTTCCCCGAGCAGCCCGGCTTCGGCGAGGCGCTCGACGTCGAGGCCCGCGCCCTCGGCGCGACCTGCGGCGGCGTCCGGATCTGGAGCCTGTACGTCCCCAACGGCCGCAAGCCCGACGACCCGCACTACGTCTACAAGCTGGACTGGCTCGCGCGGCTGCGCGCCGCCGCGACCGCCTGGCTCGACGTGCCGACCGCCCTCGTCGGCGACTGGAACATCTGCCCCACCGACGACGACGTCTTCGACGTCGCCCAGTTCAAGAATTCCACCCACGTCACGCCCGCCGAGCGCGCCGCCTTCCAGGCCTTCCTCGACGGCGGCTGGGCCGAGGTGACCCGCTCCTACGCTCCCGGCTACACCTACTGGGACTACTACCGCCAGCGCTTCGAGCGCGACCGCGGGCTGAAGATCGACTTCGTCCTCGGCTCGCCGGCGCTCGCCGATCGGGTGACCGGTGCGTTCATCGACCGCGACGAGCGCGACCCTGCGGCGTACGCCGGCGCCCCGTCGGACCACGCACCGGTGGTCGTCGACCTCGCGGACTGATCAGCGCGGGACCGTCACAGTCCCTGCCAGGCCGGCTTGGCGTCGTACACCTCCCGGTAGTGCTCGCGTCGGGCCAGCCCGGCTGCCGCCGCGCCGTCGCACAGCACCGTGACGTGCGGGTGGAGCTGGAGCACCGACGCGGGACAGGAGGCGGAGACCGGGCCCTCGACGGCGGCGGCGAGCGCGGCCGCCTTGGCGGCGCCGGTCGCGAGCAGCAGCAGGTGGCGGGCGCGCAGGATGGTGCCGAGTCCCTGGGTGAGCACGTGGCGCGGGACGTCGTCGACCGAGCCGAAGAAGCGCGCGTTGTCGCGCCGCGTCTCCTCGGTGAGCGTCTTGATCCGGGTCAGCGACGCGAGTGACGAGCCGGGCTCGTTGAACGCGAGGTGGCCGTCGGAGCCGATGCCGAGGATCTGCAGGTCGATGCCGCCGGCGGCGACGAGCGCCTCCTCGTAGCGCTCCCCCGCGGTCGCGAGCCCGCCGGGGTCGGGCGAGGGCCCCTGCACCCGCTCGGCCGGGATGCCGAGCGGGTCGGTGAGCTCGCGGGCGATGGTGGCCCGGTAGCTCTCCGGGTGGCCCGCCGGGAGGCCGACGTACTCGTCGAGGGTGAAGCACCGCACCGCGTCGTACGACGGCCCGGATCCGGCCGCGTGCCGACGGATCAGCTCGCGGTAGGTGGGCAGCGGGGTGGAGCCCGTGGCCAGGCCCAGCACGGCCCCGGGGCGGCCCCGGACGGCGGTCTCGACGACGTCCGCGCCGAGGGCGCCCACCTCCTCGGCGGAGTCCAGCGGGACGATCTCCATCAGCGCTCCCCTCCGTGCAGCACCCGGCCGCCGACGACCGTGGCGACCACTCTCAGGTCGTCGTCGACGAGGGTCAGGTCGCCGCGCGCGCCCGGGGTCAGGCGGCCGCGGGACGGGTCGCCGACGAGGTCGGCGGCGACCGCGGTGCAGCAGCCGACGACCTCGCCGAGCGACCAGCCGGTCGCGGCCCGGAGCACGCGCAGGCACTCCGGCAGCGACGCCGCCGACCCGGCGAGCGTCCCGTCCGCGAGCCGCACCGTCCCCTCGCGGACGACGACGTGCTGGTCCCCCAACCGCGCCGGTCCGTCGGCCATCCCCAGCGCGGCGGTGCAGTCCGTGACGGCGAGCAGCCGGTCGGGGCCGAGCGCGCGGGCGTAGGCCGCGAGCGTCACCGGGTGCAGGTGGTGCCCGTCCGCGATGACGCCGGCCACCAGCCGCGGCTCGGCCAGCGCGGCGCCCACCGGCCCCGGCTCCCGACCCGCGAGCGCGGGCATCGCGTTGCCCAGATGGGTGACCGCGCGAGCGCCGTGCTCGACCGCGGCGCGGACCTGCTCCGCGCTCGCCTCGGTGTGCCCGACCGCGACGACGACGCCCCGCTCGGCCAGGGCGGACACGAGGTCGAGTGCGCCCGGCAGCTCCGGCGCGATCGTGGCCATCGCGATACCGGCCGCGCGCGACCAGCCGGCGATCAGCTCCGGGGCGGGTGCCGCCAGCCAGGAGGCGGGATGCGCGCCTTTGCGGGCGGCGGAGATCATCGGGCCCTCGACGTGCAGGCCGAGCGGCCACGCGCCCGCCCAGCCGGCGGGCGGACCGGCCGCGAGCACCTCCAGCGCCGTCGTCCGCGCGGCCGGGGACGACGTGATCACGGTCGGCACGAACGCCGTCACGCCGTGGCCGGGCAGCGCCGCCGCGACCTCCCACAGCCGCTCCGGCGTGCGGGTGAGGTCGATACCGGCCGCGCCGTTGACCTGCAGGTCGAGGAAGCCGGGCAGGACGTGCAGCCCCGAGGCGTCGTACCGCGGGAGGTCCGCGGGGAGGTCCGCGGCCGCGCCGGCGACGACACCGTCCACGATCGCCACGTCGACCGAGCCGCCGACCACGCGCAGCCCGCTCATCGCGCCCCCAGCAGCGCGGCGCCGAGCGCGGCGACCGGCCGGTCGAGCGGCGCGAGCCGCAGCCGGCCGGGCAGGTCGAGCGAGCGCAGGAACGGCGACGCGGCGGCCTGCTCCGCCAGCGCGTGCGCGACGGCGACCCGGAGCCGTTCGCCGACGTGGGCGACCCCGCCCCCGAGGACGAGCACGGCCGGGTCGACGGTCAGCGCGACCAGTCGTACGGCGTCCGCGACCCGTGCCGCGAACCGGTCCCGCAGCGCGGCGGCGTCGGCCGAGCCGGCCGCTGCCGCGTCGAAGAGGGCCTGAGCCGCGGGCTGTCCGTCGCCCGGCCAGAGCGCGGCGATCGCCGAGCCGGAGGCGACCGTCTCGAGGCAGCCGACCTGCCCGCACTCGCAGCGCGGTCCGGCGGGATCGACGGGGATGTGCCCGATCTCGCCCGCCGCGTTGCGCGAGCCGCGCCGCAGGCGCCCGTCGAGCACGAGCGCCGCGGCCAGCCCGGTCCCGAGACTGAGGTAGCCGAGGTCGCGCTCCCCCAGCAGGGTCGCCGCGCCGAGGGCCGCGGCGTTGGCATCGTTGTCGAGGACCACCCGGGCGCCGGTCGCGGAGCCGAGCCGCTCGCTGAACGGGAAGCCGTCGGCGACGCCCAGGTTGACGGCGTGGCGCACCGTCCCGCGGGCGACGTCGACCAGGCCGGGGATGCCGACCCCGACGACATCGCCGACAACGCCGACATCGCCGGAGTCTCCGTCGCCGCTGCCCGCGGATCCGGCCGACGCGCGGAGCTTCTCGACGACCTCCGCCGCCGCGGCCACCACCTGGTCGCCGCCGGTCGGACTGGTCACCCGCAGCGACGCCCGCACCTCTCCGTCGGCCGACGTGACGACGCCGAGGATCTTGGTCGCCCCGATGTCCAGGCCCATGAGCAGGTCGCTCACCTGTGCAGTCCTGCCTCTCCCACGATCCGTGTCACCGCCGCGATCGACGGCTGCCCGTTGCCCCGGGTGCAGATCCGCGCGTGCGGCGCGTCCTCCCACCCGGTCCGCGGCCCGGGCCAGCCCCACTCGACGACCACCATCGGCCCCGGGTGTGCGGCCAGGGCGGCCGCGACCTCCGGGCGCCGGTGCGCGTCGCGGACCTGGACGACGACCGGCCCGGCCGGCAGCGGATCGCCGCCCATCACGACGAGATCAGGGTCCAGTCCCCAGCGACCGGCGCCCACCGCGATGTTCGCCTCGGTCTCGATGCTCACCACCGCCGCGCCCGTCAGGTCCGGCAGCGGCCCCTCGACCCGGCAGGCCCGCCGTGCCGCGTCGGCCAGGACGTCCGCGTCGAGGGTCGTCTCGCGCACCCCCGCGGCCCGGGCCCGCGCCCGGCGCGACAGGCCGGCCACCCGTTCCGCCGCGTCGGCCAGCCGGCCGACGGGGAGCCGGTCCGACGCGACGGCGGCGACGATCGCCGCCTGGACGTCGCGGACCAGCGCGGCCGGCTTGTCGGGGCCGAGGCAGAGCAGGTCGCAGCCGGCGGCGAGCGCGCGTACGGCGGCGGCGGGGATGCCGCGGGAGGCCGAGGCGCCGGCCATGTCGAGCGCGTCGCTCACGATCACGCCGTCGTGGCCCAGCTCGGTGCGCAGCAGCCCCAGGACCGGCGCCGACAAGGTGGCCGGCGCGGACGGGTCCAGCTCGGGGACGACGATGTGCGAGGTCATGACCGACGCCGCTCCGGCCTCGACCGCCGCGGCAAAGGGCACCAGCTCCCGCGAGCGCGCCACCTCGAGCGCGACCGGGAGCGTCGGCAGGGTCAGGTGGCTGTCCTGCGCGGTGTCGCCGTGGCCCGGGAAGTGCTTCACGCAGGCGGCCACGCCGGCGGACTGCAGGCCGGCCACCCACGCAGCCACGTGGCGGGCCACGAGCCGGGGGTCCGCACCGAAGCTGCGGGTGCCGATCACCGGGTTGTCCGGGTTGCTGTTGACGTCGGCGACCGGACCGAGGTCGAGGTCGATCCCGACCGCGGCGAGCTCCGCCCCGACCGCGGCTCCGACCCGGCGCGTCAGGGCGACCGCGTCCACCGCGCCCAGCACCGCCGCCCCGGGCACGGGGCTGGCCGACCGGGTGTGCAGCCGGGTGACGTCGCCGCCCTCCTCGTCGGTCGCGACCAGCACGTCGGCGCGCACCTCCCGGATCGCGCGCACCAACGCGGCCGCGTCCGCCGTCGCACCGGTGAGGTTGGAGCCGAACAGGCAGATCCCACCGAGCCCCTCGGCCAGCAGCGCGGCCCAGTCGCCGGGCAGCGACGTCCCGGCGAAGGACGCCAGCTGCACGCGCAGCGCCAGCTCGGCCACCCGCTCGGCGGCCTCTCCCGGGGCGCTCATCCCTTCACCGCGCCCGCGGTCAGCCCGGACACCATCCGGCGCTGCACGATGAGGAAGAAGACGATCACCGGGATCGTGATCAACGTGGAGGAGGCCATGATGGCGCCCCAGTCGACGCCGCGGCTGCGGGCGTCGGTGAAGGCGACCAGCCACACCGGCAGCGTCTCCTTGGCCGGGTCGGTCATCACCACGACGGCGAGCGTGAACTCGTTCCACGCCTGGATGAACCCGAAGACCCCGGTCGCCACCAGCCCCGGTGCCAGGAGCGGGAGCGTGACCCGGAAGAACGCCTGGACCCGGGAGCAGCCGTCCATCATCGCGGCCTCCTCGAGGTCACGCGGCACGCCGTCGACGAAGCCGCGCAGGGTCCACACGGTGAACGGCAGCACGCTGGCGACGTACACCAGGGTCAGGCCGATGACGGAGTTCAGCAGGCCCATCCCGTCGAGCATCTTGTACTGGCTGATGAACAGCGCCTCGGCGGGGATCATCTGGATGAGGAGCAGGGTCAGGATGAAGGTGCGCCGGCCGCGGAAGCGGAACCTGCTGACGGCGACGGCCGCCAGGAACGCGAACAGGATCGCCACCGCCACCGTCAGCAGGGTGACGCTGAGGCTGGTGACCATGGCGTCGGCGAAGTCGTCGTCGCCCAGGATCCTGCGGTAGTTGTCGAGCGTGCCGCCCCACGGGAACAGCACCGGGTCCTCGCCCCTGATCTCGTTGCGCGGCAGGAACGACCGGCTGACCATCCAGTAGACCGGGAACACGCACGCCAGCAGGACCACGATCCCGATCAGGTCGGCGCCGACGCGGACGCTGGTGGGGGTACGACGGGCCATGTGCTCAGTCCTCCTCCTGCTTGACCATCAGCCGGACGTACGGCGCGGTCAGCACGATCGTCAGCACCAGCATGAACATCGCAGCCGCGGCGGCGGTGCCGAAGTCACCGCCCTTGATGCCGAGGGTGTAGATGTAGGTGCCGAGCAGGTTGGTGTCCTTGCTGACGCCGCCGGCCTTCTGCAGCGTGTAGATCTGGGTGAACACCCGCAGGTCCCAGATCACCTGGAGCAGGAGCACCACCAGCAGCACCGGCCGGATCGCCGGCAGCACGACGTGGACGAAGCGCTGCCAGGTGCCGGCACCGTCGATCTCGGCCGCCTCCAGCACGTCCTCGGGCACCTGGGTGAGCGCGGCGTAGAGCGTGAACACGACGAACGGGACGCTCATCCACACCACCACGATCGTCGCCACGAGGAAGAACGACCACGGCTCAAGCAGCCAGCCGTGGCCGGCGAAGTCGCCGCCGGCCTGGGTCAGCAGCCAGTTCACGACGCCGTACTCGGTGTCGAAGAGGAACTGCCACACGGTCATCGCCGCGACGACCGGCATCGCCCACGCCAGCAGCAGCCCGCACTGGGCGAGGATCCGCACCGGCCTGCTCATCCGGGCCATCAGCAACGCCAGGCCGAGCCCGAGCGCGAAGGTCAGGCCGGCATTGACGAAGCAGAACGCCACGGTGCGCAGCACCACGACCCACAGCCCGCGGTCGGTCAGGAGGGCGCGGTAGTTCGCCAGGCCGGTCCACTCCGGCGGCTGCCCGAACTGCTGGGCGAGCCCGAACTCCTGCAGCGACAGCACGACCTGCCGCACGAGCGGGTAGCCGAGCGCCAGGGCCAGCAGCGCGATCGCGGGCAGCACCAGTCCCAGCGGCAGGCTACGGCGACCCATCAGATCCTCCCGTCCTCAGCCCGGCAGCGTGGCGCACGGCGGCGAGGCCGTCCGGTGCGCGCCGGCGACCTGGCGCACACCATCATGCTCTGCTGTGCGACGCAGGCTCGGCGGCGCGCACCGGGCGCGACACGCTGGGGCAGATCCGATCAGTTCAGCTCGGCGTCGATCTGCTCGTCGGCCTCCGCGGCGAGCTTCTTCACGTCGCCGCCCTGCGCGATCCGGCTGTAGAGGTCCTCGAGCACGAACTTGCCCTCGACGGTCGCCCAGCTGGCGGCCGGCGGGGTGAGCTTGGCGTTGGACGCGGCCTCGATGGTGGCCCGGGCGAACTCGTCGTCGCCGAGCTTGCTGGCGTAGGACTCCCGGGCCGGCGTGAGGCCGGCGTCGGCGAGGATCGTCTGGAAGTCCTCGCTCAGCATCAGCTCGACGGCGTCGCGCGCGAGATCCTGGTGGGGGGACTTCGCGGAGATCGCGATGTTCGAGCCTCCGAGGAGCACCGGGGCGGGCTCGCCGTCACTGCCCGGCAGCGCGAAGACGCCCACCTGCTCGGCCAGCTCCGGGCAGCCGCTCTCCTCGTCGGTGAGCATGCCGTGCACCCACCCGGGACGCGACATCATGCCGATCTTCCCCGCGCAGAACGGCGTGACCGGGTCCGACTCGTTGGCGTCGGCCGGCGCGCCCGACGCCGAGGTGTAGAGGTCCTGGAACGTCTCGAGGCCCTGGATCGACTCCGGTGAGGACAAGGTGCCCTTCCAGCCGTCGCCGTCGGGTGCGGCGAAGTCGCCACCGGCGTCCCACAGGAAGGCCGCGCCGTCCCGCCAGTCCTTCCCGGGCAGCCAGTAGCCCGAGAAGTCTGCCTGGCCGCTGTCCTGCTTGAGCTTCTTGGCCGCGGCGACGAAGTCGGCCATGGTGGCGGGGACCTCCGTGATGCCCGACTTCTCGAACAGGTCCTTGCGATAGAAGACGTACGTCGACCCGGCGTAGTAGGGCACCGCATAGGTCTTGTCGTCCACCGAGCCCGCCTCGACGAAGCCGGGGAGCAGGTCGTCGCCGCCGAGGCTGTCGAGGTCGCCGGTGAGGTCGCTGAACGCGCCGACCGTGGTGAAGGTCGCGGCCTGGGTGTTGCCGACCTCGACGACGTCGGGGGTCTGGTCCGCCGAGGTGAGGGCGGTGGTCAGGCGCTCGACGAGCCCCTCCCACTCCTGCTGCTCGATCGTCAGCGTGGCGTCGGGGTGCTCGTCCTCGAACGTGTCCTTCAGCCAGGCCCGCGCCTCGTCGGGCGTGTCCGCGCCGTTGAGCCAGACCACGATCTCGGTCTTGCCCGAGCCACCGCCCGACTCGTCGCCGTCACCGTCGCCCGAGCCGCATGCACTGGTCACGCCCAGCAGGGCGGTGACCGCCACGACGGCCGCGCTCCTGAGCGCCTGTGTCTTGTTGTATCGCACCGCTTGCTTCCCTTCGGTCTTCCTCACGGTCAGGACACCCCCAGCTCGCCGGCGAGCACGACGCCCGTGGCCCCGGCGAGAACCCCGTCGTCGCCCAGGGACGACGTACGGACGACGAACTGCTGGGCCGACACCGGCATCACCCGGTCCCGGACCGCCTGTTCGGCGACGCGGGCCAGCGGCTCGACCAGGTCGGCCGGGCCGCTGAGCACCACCTCGCCGAGGTTCAGCGTGGCGACGACCGGCGCCAGCGCCTGGCCGAGGCGGTCCCCCGCGTCGGCCAGCACCGCGTCGGCGCCGCCGGCGGGGGCAGCGGCCAGCTCGCGGCGCAGCCGCGGGACGGCCAGGTAGGTCTCGAGGCAGCCCGGACGGCCGCAGCCGCACAGCGGACCCTCGGGGTCCACCTGGACATGGCCGATCTCCCCGGCGGCCCCGCCCTGTCCGTGCAGGAGCGCGCCGCCGAGCACGAGTCCGGCGCCGAGGCCGGTGCTGAGTCGGAGCAGCAGCAGGCCGCCCTCACCGCGGCTGCCGAACACGAACTCCCCCATCACCGCGGTGTTGGCGTCGTTGGCGACGTAGACGGGCAGGTCCAGCGCGGCGGCGAGGTCGTCGGCCAGGCGCAGGTCGTGCCAGCCGAGGTTCGGCGCGTCGAGCACGACGCCGTCGGGCGTGACGACGCCGGGGGTGGCCACGGCGACGCCGAGCAGGGGACGGCTGCTGCGCGCGATCAGATCGGCGGCGAACTCCCGCACGAGGGCGACGGCGTCGGCGCCGAGCCGGCCTCCGCGGGGCCGGGCGTCGCGCAGCACGACCTGCCCCTCGAGGGTCAGCACCGCCCCGGCGACCTGGTCGTCGACGGAGAGGTCGATCGCGACGACGTGCTTGGCGTCGGCCACGAGGCCCACGAGGGTCGGCGGCTTGCCGACCCGGCTCTCGCTCGGCGTACCGAGCTCCTCGACCAGCCCCTCCGCCAGCAGCTCGGCGACGAGGTCGGAGACGGTGACCCGGGTCAGCCCGCTGGTGCGGGCGAGGTCGGCGCGACTGGCGGGGCCGGCGGCGAACAGCTCCTGGAGCAGCATCGAGCGGTGGTGCCGGCGCGAGTCGGCCCGGTCGAGCTTGATCCGCTCGCGGGGCGAGCGGGTGGTCGGGCTGCGCCAGGACATGTTTGTTAGTTCAGCACACTTACATATACCCTCGCAAGGGCAGAATGCGATCCAGGTCACACGGATCTAGCGAGGAGCAGCGATGGCCAGCATCACCTTCGAGGGCGCCCAGCGGTGGTACGCCGCCGCGGACGCCCCCGCCGTCCCCGGCATCGACCTCGTGGTCGAGGACGGCGAGTTCCTCGTCCTGGTCGGCCCCTCGGGCTGTGGCAAGACCACCACCCTGCGGATGCTCGCGGGCCTGGAGGACGTCGATGCCGGTCGGATCCTCATCGGCGACCGCGACGTCACCCGGCTCCCGCCGAAGGACCGCGACATCGCCATGGTCTTCCAGAGCTACGCGCTCTACCCGCACAAGACGGTCCGGGAGAACCTCGGCTTCGCGCTGCGGATCGCCAAGGTCGAGCGCGCGGAGCGGGAGCGTCGGGTCGCCGGCGTCGCCGACCTCCTCGGCCTCACCGAGCTGCTCGACCGCAAGCCCAAGCAGCTCTCCGGCGGTCAGCGGCAGCGCGTCGCGATGGGCCGGGCGATCGTCCGCTCCCCCCAGGTCTTCTGCATGGACGAGCCGCTGTCCAACCTCGACGCGAAGATGCGGGTCCAGACGCGCAGCGACATCGCCCGCCTGCAGCGCGAGCTCGGCGTCACGACCGTCTACGTCACCCACGACCAGGTCGAGGCGATGACCATGGGCGACCGCGTCGCGGTGATGAACGCCGGCGAGATCCAGCAGGTCGACGCGCCCCTCGCGCTCTACGACCGCCCGGCCAACCTGTTCGTGGCCGGCTTCATCGGCTCACCGCAGATGAACCTGCTGGCCGCCGACGTCGGCCCGGACGGGCTCACCCTCGGCGGGCATCTTGTCCCGATCGACCCCGCGACCCGCGCCTGCCTCACCCCGGAGGTCACCGTCGGCGTGCGCCCGGAGGCCTGGTCGCTGGTCGCCCCCGGCGCCGGCGTACCGGTCCGGGTGGGCCTGGTCGAGGAGCTCGGCTCCGACGGCTTCGCCCACGGCACCGCCGATCTCGGCGATCGGACCGTCCCGGTGGCCGTGCGCCTGCCCTCCCGCGGCCACGTCGGCCCGGAGGATCTTCTGCACGTCGCCGTGCCGGCGGGAGCCGCGCACGTCTTCGACACGGCCAGCGGTCGCCGGCTCAGTCCCTGATTCGGTCGGAGGGATGGCCTAGCGTGGAGGGGTGAGCAGCGCGGCGCCCCAGCGCCCCCGACCGGCCTCCACCACGTTGTGGGAGGAGGGCCGGCGTCCCGGCCGCGAGGTGGTCGCCCTCGCGGTCGCCCTGCTGCTCACCGCGACGGTGCTCGACCTGATGCTCTCCGAGCGCCTCGGCCTGTTCTTCGACCTCGCGTTCGTGACGATCTGCGTGGGGGCCGCGCTCGCCGTGCGCCCGCGCGACTTCTTCACCGTCGGGGTGCTGCCGCCGCTGGCGATGGCGCTCGTGATCGTGCTGCTCGCCCTCAGCGACCGCGCCAGCATCGCGCGTCCCGACGACGGCGTCGCGCAGGCCGCGATCTCCGGGCTGTCCCGGCACGGCATCGCCCTCGGCTTCGGGTACGCCGCGTGCCTGGGCCTGCTGGCACTGCGCCGCTCCTTCGTGGACCGCCGCCGGGCCTGAGCCGTTCGAGCCCCGCCGAGCTGTAACTACCTGTTCTTGCTGCTACCTGACCCGTAGACCGGTTGGGGAGTGACATGGACAGGTAGTTACAGCTCGGGGCGTTCCTCGGGACGTCACATCGGGCCGACGTGGGAGCCGCAGCGCGCCTTCTTCGTCCCCGTCTCGACCGTGTCGGTGAACGACTGGTACAGCGCCCACGGGCCGGTCCGGTGCGCGATGCAGATCTGGAAGGACGCGCCGTAGCCGCTGGTGCCGTAGCCGGCGATCCGGTTGCCCTTGGCGAACCTCACGCCGTAGGTCTTCTCGAAGTGCAGCAGGTCGATGTCGCCCGCCCCGGTCGGGTAGGGCCCGCCGGCGGCGACCGCGCGGACCACTCCGGCGGCGGTGATCGCGTCGGCCACGGCGTTGTCGACGCGGGTCTGCACGACCTGCTGCTGGAGGATGCGGGCGGCCTTGCCGCACGCCGAGTGCGAGCCGCGCACCGCGTTGCGGGTGGCGCGGAAGGCCCGCTTGCGCTTCGAGTCGTAGAACCACGCGGCCTTCTTGCCGCTCATGCTCCGCGCGGCCTGGGTGAAGACACAGAACTGCTTCACGCCGACACGCAGGTAGCCGACCTTGGGCGAGGTCACCAGGGCGGCGTTGGCGTAGCCGTCGTCGGGCGCGGCGCCGGTCGCCTTGCGGTGCTGGCGCACCGCCTTGGCGGTCTTGAGCACCTTGGCCCGGTCGGAGCCCGCACGCTGCCGCTCGGCGGCCCCGGCGGCCCCGGCGGTGGCGGCCGGTCCTGCGGTGTCGATGCCGTCGGCGGTGGAGACACCGCCCGCGGGACCGACGACGAGGGCGAGGGACAAGACGGCGGCGGCGACGTACTTCACGAGATTCCCTTCGATGACGGACACGGTCTAGAAGCGGTCGGGGTCGCCCGCGCCCCGGCGGACGACCTCGGGCGCACCCTCGGACCAGTCGACGACGGTGGTGGGCTCGGCCGGGGTCTCCCCCGCCTCGACGACGATGTCGACGTCGTGGTCGAGGTCCTCCTTGACCTCCCAGCCCATCGTGCGCGGCTCGGTCTCCCCCGGAAGGATCAGGGTCGAGCTCAGCAACGGCTCGCCCAGCTCGGCGAGCAGCGCCTGCACGAAGGTGTGCTCGGGGATGCGGACCCCGACGGTGCGCTTCTTGGGATGCAGGAGGCGGCGGGGCACCTCCGGCATCGCCGGGAGGATGAAGGTGTAGGGCCCCGGCGTCGCGGCCCGGATGGCGCGGAAGGCCGCGTTGTCCACGTGGACGAGCTGGCCGAGCTGGGAGAAGTCGCGGCACACGAGGGTGAAGTGGTGCTTGTCGTCGAGCCCCCGGATGCGCAGGATCCGGTCGCGGCCGTCGCGATTGCCGATCCGGCACCCGAGGGCGTAGCCGGAGTCGGTCGGATAGGCGATCAGCGCGTCGTCCTGCAGCGCCGTGACGATCTGCTGGAGCAGCCGCGGCTGGGGATTGTCCGGGTGGACGTCGAGGTAGCGCGCCATGCTCAGGCCCGGCCCGCGGCCTTGAGGTCGCGGTGCAGCTCCTTGGGCAGCGAGAACGCCAGGGTCTCCTCGGCCGTCTGCACGGGACGGGCGTCGGGATAGCCCCGCTCCGCGAGATAGCCCAGCACCTCCTGGACCAGGTGGTCGGGCACCGACGCCCCCGAGGTGACGCTGACCGAGCGCACGCCGTCGAGCCAGGACTCGTCGAGCTCGGAGACGTCGTCGATCCGGTACGACGCCTTGGCGCCGGCCTCGAGCGCGACCTCGACCAGGCGCACCGAGTTGGACGAGTTGGCCGAGCCGACCACGATCACCAGGTCGGCGGTTGCTCCGATCTCCTTGACCGCGACCTGGCGGTTCTGGGTGGCGTAGCAGATGTCGTCGCTGGGCGGGTCCTCGAGCTGCGGGAACTTCGCGCGCAACCGGCGGACGGTCTCCATCGTCTCGTCGACGCTCAGCGTCGTCTGGGAGAGCCAGGCGAGCTTGGCGCCCTCGGGCAGCTCGAGGGTGTCGACGTCGTCGGGGTGCTCGACCAGGATCGTCTGGTCCGGGGCCTCGCCCGCGGTGCCCTCGACCTCCTCGTGCCCGGCGTGCCCGATGAGCAGGATCGTGTAGCCCTCGCGGGCGAACCGGACCGCCTCGCGATGCACCTTCGTCACCAGCGGGCAGGTGGCGTCGATCGTCTTCAGCTCGCGCTCGGCCGCCTGACGGTGCACCGCCGGCGAGACGCCGTGGGCGGAGAAGACGACGGTCGCGCCGGCCGGGACCTCGTCGAGCTCCTCGACGAAGATCGCGCCCCGGGACTCGAGGTTCGACACGACGTGCTTGTTGTGGACGATCTGCTTGCGGACGTAGACCGGCGAGCCGTAGAGGTCCAGCGCCTGCTCGACGGTGACCACGGCGCGGTCGACGCCGGCGCAGTAGCCGCGCGGGTCGGCGAGCAGCACCTCCCGCTCGGCGTCCTCCAGCAGGCGCGGCGTTCCCAGGTCGATCGTCATGGCGCCCAGTCTACGGACCGACGAGCCCGTCCACCGAGTCGCGACGGCCCCACCCCCCGCCCGCCGGGGTTTGCCGCCGGCACCCGTCGGGAGGATGAGGACATGGCCCTGTCTCCGCCGCCACCGCCAGCACCGTCACCACCGCCGCCACCGCCGCCCCGGGACCGAGCGGGCCGCGCGCCGATGCCGGACTCCCTGCCGCTGGTCCTGCTCGGCGTCCTGCTCCTGGCCGACCTCGTGCTCTACCTGGCGCCCGGCTGGCTGGCCACCCAGGGCCGTGGCCCGATGCCGGAGAACCTCGGGATCAGCCTGACTGTCGTCCTCATGCTGCTCTTCAGCGGCCTCGTGGCCCTCGCCGCCCGGACCCCCGGTCGACGCCTGGCCGCCGCGCTCGTCGCCGGGTCGATGGTCCCCGTCCAGATCGCGTTGGACATCGTGCTCCGGACCGCGGACTTCACGTCGGTCCGCGACCTCGAGGTCCTCATGGCCGGTGGCGCGACGTTCATCGCGGTGGTCCAGGTCGCGGCCTGGGGCGTCGCCCGACGCGAGGGACGGGTGTGGCCGGTCGGCCTGGTCGCGCTCGTGGCCGTCGCCGTGGTGCAGTGGGTCGTGCGCTTCGACGTCGGACACCTGGTGACCGATCTGGTGCCGGGCGACGGGACCGGGGCGCTGCTGGGCGCCTGGGCGATCTTCTGGGCCTGGTTCACCGTGCCCGTGCTGCTCACCGGCGTGCTCTGCTTCCTCATCGACCGTCACGGGCCGCGCGGTCGGGTCGCCGGGCACCCGTACTGACCAGGCCCCGCGGGGCCCTGAAATGCGGATCGGCCCGTCGCGTTCGCACGCGACGGGCCGATCCGGTGGACCTGGTCAGGCCTTGTCGGCGTCCTCGGCGGACTCCTCGGCCGGCGCCTCCTCGGCGACCTCCGCCTCGGCCTCGGGGGCCTCGGTCTCGTCAGCCTCGGTGCCCTCGACCTCGGCGGCCTCGGTCTCCTCGACCTCGGTGGCCTCGGCCTCGGCGGCCTCGGCCTCGGCGGGCTCCTCGGCCGGCGCCGGGGCAGCGGCCGGAGCCTTCGCCGTGGACGCGGTCGGGGCGTACGCCTCGGTCACCAGCTCGATGACGGCCATGGGGGCGTTGTCGCCCGCACGGTTGCCGATCTTGGTGATCCGGGTGTAGCCACCGGGACGCTCGGCGAAGGTCGGGGCGATGTCCTCGAAGAGGGTGTGGACGACACCCTTGTCGCGGATGACCTTGAGGACCTCGCGGCGCTGGTGCAGCGGGTTCTCGCCGGCGTGGGCCTTCTTCGCCTTGGTGATCAGCTTCTCGGCGTACGGGCGCAGGGTGCGCGCCTTGGCCTCGGTGGTCGTGATCCGGCCGTGCTCGAAGAGCGCGGTGGCCAGGTTCGACAGGATGAGGCGCTGGTGCGCGGCGCCGCCGCCGAGGCGGGGGCCCTTCTTGGGCTTGGGCATTGCGTTTCTCGCTTTCCTGCCCGGCCGTATGAGGTACCGGGTGCTAGGTCCGGCCGTGTCAGGTACCGGATTCGGTCACCGGGACGGATCCGCCCCGGCGGGTGCTGCTGGATGCTGCGCTACTGCTGTTGCGCTGTGTTGCCGCCAGACCGACGGTGGTCCTACGGATGCCAACCGCGGTGTGAGGTGTCGCCCGGCGGCGAAGCCGCATCGGGTGACGACCCTGGGCCCGAAGGGTCCGGGCGAGTCACCCGAGAGGCGACAGCCTCACACCATCTTCACTTGTGTTGCCGCCAGTCCGACGGTGGTCCTACGGAAGCCAACCGCGGTGTGAGGTGTCGCCCGCGGCGAAGCCGCGGCGACGAGGGCCCGCGGGCCGAGCGCAGCGAGCGCCCGTGCGGGCCTCGTCGACGGGCGACAGCCTCACACCATCAGACTCAGAACTCCTCGGACTCGATGAACGACTCGTCGTCGTCCTCGTCGTCGGAGTAGTTGGCCAGGGCGGCCGACGGGTCGAAGCCCGGGGCGCTGTCCTTGAGGGACAGGCCCATCTCGTGCAGCTTGGCCTTGACCTCGTCGATGGACTTCGCGCCGAAGTTGCGGATGTCCAGCAGGTCCTGCTCGGAGCGGCTGATGAGCTCACCCACGGTGTGGATGCCCTCGCGCTTGAGGCAGTTGTAGGACCGGACGGTCAGCTGCAGGTCCTCGACCGGGAGGGCGAGGTCGGCGGCGAGCTGCTCGTCGACGGGCGACGGGCCGATGTCGATGCCCTCGGCCTCGACGTTGAGCTCGCGGGCCAGGCCGAAGAGCTCGACCAGCGTCTTTCCGGCCGACGCGATGGCGTCGCGGGGCAGGATGGACGGCTTGGTCTCGACGTCGATGACGAGCTTGTCGAAGTCGGTGCGCTGCTCGACACGGGTGGCCTCGACCTTGTAGGTCACCTTGAGGACCGGGCTGTAGATCGAGTCGACCGGGATCCGGCCGATCTCGTTGTCGGCGCCCTTGTTCTGCACGGCGGAGACGTAGCCGCGGCCCCGCTCCACGACGAGCTCGAGCTCGAGCTTGCCGTTGTCGGAGAGGGTGGCGATCTTCAGGTCGGGGTTGTGGACCTCGACGCCGGCCGGCGGCGCGATGTCGGCACCCGTGACGTCACCGGCACCGGACTTGCGCAGGTACATCGTGACCGGCTCGTCGTGCTCGGAGGAGACGACGAGGCCCTTGAGGTTGAGGATGATCTCGGTGACATCCTCCTTCACGCCCTCGATGGTCGAGAACTCGTGGAGGACGCCGTCGATCTTGATGCTCGTGACCGAGGCACCGGGGATCGAGGAGAGGAGGGTGCGACGCAGCGAGTTGCCGAGCGTGTAGCCGAAGCCGGGCTCGAGCGGCTCGATGACGAAGCGCGACCGGAACTGGTCGACGGTCTCCTCCGACAGGGTGGGGCGCTGTGCGATGAGCACTTGTTTCGTTCCTTTCCGGGCCGACCGCTATATGAGGACCCAGACGTGGTGCGGAATGGAGAAGAGGGACTGCGGATGACGCTGCCCGCCCCGGTGCCCTCACGCGTCGGAGGGCGACCGGGACGGGCTCGCGATCACTTCTTGGAGTAGTACTCCACGATGAGCTGCTCCTGGATCGGCATGTCGATCTGCTCGCGCACGGGCAGCTGGTGCACCAGGATGCGCATCCGCGACGGCAGCGCCTCGAGCCAGGCCGGGACGATCCGCTCGCCGTGGGTCTCGCGAGCCACGATGAACGGCGTCATCTCGAGCGACTTCTCGCGCACGTCGATGATGTCGTACTGGGTGACCTGGAAGGACGGGATGTCGACCTTCTTGCCGTTGACCAGGAAGTGACCGTGGGTCACCAGCTGGCGGGCGTGGCGGCGCGTCCGGGCGAAGCCGGCGCGGTAGACCACGTTGTCGAGGCGGCACTCCAGCAGCTGGAGCAGGTTGTCGCCGGTCTTGCCCTGGCGACGGGCGGCCTCTTCGTAGTAGCGGTGGAACTGCTTCTCCAGCACGCCGTAGGTGAAGCGGGCCTTCTGCTTCTCCTGCAGCTGGTTGCGGTACTCGCTCTCCTTGACCCGCGCGCGGCCGTGCTGGCCCGGCGGGTAGGGGCGCTTCTCGAAGGCGGCGTCGCCGCCCACGAGGTCGACGCCGAGGCGGCGCGACTTCTTGGTCAGGGGTCCGGTGTAACGGGCCATCTCAGATCTCCTTCAAGTCCTCAGGTCAGACGCGACGGCGCTTCGGCGGGCGGCAGCCGTTGTGCGGGGCGGGGGTCACGTCCTGGATGGTGCCGACCTCGAGGCCGATCGCACCCAGCGAGCGGATCGCCGTCTCGCGACCCGAGCCCGGGCCCTTGACGAAGACGTCGATCTTCTTCATGCCGTGCTCCATCGCCCGACGGCCCGCGGCCTCGGCGGCCATCTGAGCGGCGTACGGGGTGGACTTGCGGGAGCCCTTGAAGCCGACGGTGCCGGCAGAGGCCCACGAGATCACCGCACCGGTCGGGTCGGTGATCGTGACGATCGTGTTGTTGAACGTGCTCTTGATGTGGGCCTCGCCCTGAGCGACGTTCTTCTTCTCCTTGCGGCGCACCTTCTTGGCGCCCGCGCGAGCCTTGGGAGGCATGCGTTATCTCCTTGAGAAAGCTGGTCGGTGTGAGAGGCAGTGTCGAGCCCGGGGGCTCAGATCACTTGGCCTTCTTCTTGCCGGCAACCGTGCGCTTCGGGCCCTTGCGGGTGCGAGCGTTGGTCTTGGTGCGCTGACCGCGGACCGGAAGGCCCATGCGGTGACGGCGACCCTGGTAGCTGCCGATCTCGATCTTGCGGCGGATGTCGGCCTGAACCTCGCGACGGAGGTCACCCTCGATCTTGAAGTTCGCCTCGATCTCGTCGCGGAGCTTGACCAGCTCCTCGTCACCCAGCTCGTGGACGCGGAGGTTCGGGCTGACGCCGGTGGCCTCCAGCAGCTGCTGGGCGCGGGTACGGCCGATGCCGTAGATGTAGGTGAGTGCGACCTCGATGCGCTTGTCGCGCGGCAGGTCGACTCCGACGAGGCGTGCCATGGTGGCTTCCCTTTCGAACAGTCACGGTGGTCTGGTCGTGATGCATCCGGGCGGTGTTGCTCGTCGTGCCCAGCTCCGGCCATCCGCTCCGGAGGTGATTCGGCCCTGCGGCCTCAGCGATCACGTTGATGAGTATTCAGTTGTCTTGCCGCCGGCCTCCTGTGGCCGAGACGAACTCGACCGCGGTCCGGCAGCGTGTCGCCCGCGCGCAGCGCGTCGGAGGCAAGCATGGGCCCGAAGGGTCCGTGCGCAGCCTCCGACAGGCGACACGCTCGGACCATCCAACTCAGCCCTGCCGCTGCTTGTGGCGCGGGTTCTCGCAGATCACCATGACGCGGCCGTGGCGACGGATCACCTTGCACTTGTCACAGATCTTCTTCACGCTCGGGTTGACCTTCATGTCAGCCCTTTCTTGCTAGTGGCGGAGAAGTGAGCCGGCGGCTCACTTATAGCGGTAGACGATCCGTCCGCGGGAGAGGTCGTACGGCGAGAGCTCCACCACCACGCGGTCCTCGGGGAGGATCCGGATGTAGTGCTGACGCATCTTGCCGCTGATGTGAGCGAGGACCTTGTGGCCGTTGCTCAGCTCGACTCGGAACATGGCGTTCGGAAGGGCCTCCACGACGGAGCCCTCCATCTCGATGACGCCTTCTTTCTTCGCCATGTCTCACAATCTGCTCGGGAATGTTGCGTGCTACCGGTGGCCCGGGAACCTCTCGGACGCCCGCGGGCGGCCGAGTGGACCTCGTGGGCCGTGCACCACACACAGAACCCACGTTGGACCGACACGCCAGTCTATGTGCTGGCGCCAACGATCTCTAAATCGGCGAGCCGCACCGCTCAGCCGGCGAGGAGCTCCAGGGTCCGTTCGCGAGCGGGCGAGGTGCGCGGGTCGGTGCCCCGCAGCGCGCCGCCGACCGGGTTGACCATCACCTCGTCGACACCGTACGACGCCGCGAGGTCGGCCAGTTCGGCGCGGGCTGCGGCAGCGTCGCCGATCACCCAGCGCTCGCGCATCGCGTCGATGAGCGCCTCGTGTCCCTCGGGCAGGCCGGCCTCGACGATCGTCTCGGCGTCCTCGACCGTGCGCTGGGCGACCAGCGGCTGACCGGTGCGCAGGGCGAGCATCTGGAGCAGCTGCGGGAGCGCCAGCCGGTGCGCCTCGTCGGCGGTGTCGGCCACGGAGGCGTTGACGGTGAGGAAGGTCCGCGGCCGCGACGCCTCGGGCGAGGGCCGGAAGGTCGAGCGGTAGAGCTCGAGCGCCTCGGCCGTGCCCGAGCCGGAGAAGTGGTGGGCGAAGACGTAGGGCATGCCCTTCTCGGCGGCGAGCCGGGCGGAGTAGTCGGAGGAGCCGAGCAGCCAGATCTCCGGCACCGACCGGGCGGCGGGGGTGGCCTTGAGCACGTGCTGGGAGCCGCGCAGCGCCAGGCCGACGCCGGCCGGCTCCATCATGGCGAGCACGTTGTCGACGTACTCCGGGAAGCGGGCCACCGCCTCGTCGCTGACGCCGCCGGCCCCGTGGCGCAGGGCCCAGCTGGTGACCGGGTCGGTGCCGGGCGCCCGGCCGATCCCGAGGTCGACCCTCCCCGGGAAGGCCGCCTCGAGCAGGGCGAACTGCTCGGCGACGACCAGCGGCGCGTGGTTGGGCAGCATCACGCCCCCGGAGCCGACGCGGATCCGCTCGGTGGCCGACGCCACCAGGCCGATCACGACCGGAGGGTTGGTGGCGGCGACCGCCGGCATGTTGTGGTGCTCGGCCAGCCAGTAGCGGCGGTAGCCGAGCCGGTCGGCGGTCCGGGCCAGGTCGAGGGTCGCCGCGAGGGCGTCGGCCGTGGCCTGGTCGCTGCGGACGGGGACCAGGTCGAGGACGGAGAGCGCGAGAGTCATCGTGGGCCCAAGGCGCTCGACCGCCTCGACATTCCCGGCGGTGCGATCAGCGCCAGTCGGGACCCGCGGTGTCGTCGACGTCGGCCGGGTCGCGCGGGCTGGTCACGTGGTCCGCGACGTGGTCGTCGCCGCCGCGCGAGGACTTCCACAGGCTCGCGACCGCCGTGACGACCAGGGTCGCGATGATGACGCCCAGGCTGAACAGCGACGGGATGTCCCAGACCTTGACGTGCTCGCCGCCGTTGATGAACGGCAGCTCGTTCTCGTGCAGGGCGTGCAGGACCAGCTTGACGCCGATGAAGGCGAGGATGAACGCCAGGCCGAGGGAGAGGTAGACGAGCTTCTGCAGCAGGCCGCCGAGCAGGAAGTAGAGCTGGCGCAGGCCCATCAGCGCGAAGACGTTCGCGGTGAAGACCAGGTAGGGCTCCTGGGTGATGCCGAAGATCGCCGGGATCGAGTCGAGGGCGAAGAGGATGTCGGTGACACCCAGCGCGATGATGACGATCAGCATCGGCGAGACGAAGCGGACGCCGTTCTCGTGGTACCACAGCTTCAGGCCGTGCCAGCTGTCGCCGACGCGCATCCGGCGCCGGGTGAAGGCCACGATCGCGTTGTCCTCGGGGTGCTCGTCCTCGTGACTGCCGTAGGACTTCACCAGGCCGTAGGCGGTGTAGACCAGGAAGGCGCCGAAGGCGTAGAAGATCCAGCTGAAGTTCTCGATGAGGGCGTAGCCGAGAGCGATGAAGATGCCGCGGAAGATGAGCGCGAGCACGATGCCGACGAGCAGCGCCTCCTGCTGGTACTTCCGGGGCACCTTGAGCGCCGACATCAAGATGATGAAGACGAAGAGGTTGTCGATCGACAGGGAGTACTCCGTCAGCCAGCCGGTGTAGAACTGGATGCCGTAGTCGTGGCCGTGGTGGAGGAGGATGAAGACGCCGAAGGCCACCGCCGCGCCGACGTAGATCGAGAGCGCGATGGCGCACTCCTTCATCGACGGCTCGTGCGGATCGCGGGCGATCACGAACACGTCGAAGAGGAGGACTCCGACGGTCACCGCGATGGTGATCGTCCATTCCAGGCTGGTCACGTCCATAGAGGTGTCCCTTCAGGGGCGGATGCGTCGACAGATCGCCCGAGGTCTCTTCCGCTGCCGACGCCGGTGGCGCCACGGGCAGCCTACGGGACCGGAGCGGGCGACATCGACCGCTCGTGATGACGAGCCCGCAGCGAAGGAGTACTCCCCCCTGGTGCGCGGAATCCTCGCACGCCGGGCCAACCGGGTCCAATCGGCCCGGTCGCCGTGACGGCTACCCTGCCTCGCATGACAGACGCGCCGACGCCCTGGCCCGGCGGCGAGACGCCCGCGGTGCCTGCGGCCACGTGGTCGCGAGCGACGCCCGAGCCCGGGCGCGCCCTGGCCGAGCTGGCGGCGAGGCACGGGCTGGGCGAGTGGCGCGGCGGGGTGCCGATCGACGTGTCCGCCTCCACGAAGGTGGTCGGCTGGTCCGGCGCGTTCGTCGCCGTCGGTGCGGCCGGGACGCTGCTGAGCCTGCGCGCCGACGGCGGCGGCGCGGCCGTCGGAGCGGTGCTGAGCGGGGCCGTCGGGCTGCTCGCCCTCCTGGTCCTGGTGGCCACGCTCGTCGACATGGCCCAGCAGCGCCACCGCGCCGTGCAGGTCTACGACCACGGGCTGGTCCTGCCCCAGGGCGCCCGCGGGTGGTACGCCGTGCCGTGGGCGAGCGCGCGGATCGACACCGTCGGCGGCGAGTACGACGAGGACGGCTGGCTCCTCGGCAACCCGACGATCGACTGGCGCATCGGTGTCCCGGACCGCGAACGCCACATCTCGATGCTCGAGGTGACCGACGAGATGGCGGCCGCGTACCACCATGCGTACCTGAGGGCCTGCACCGTGCAGCACGCGAGGGCGATGGCGGAGCTCCGGGCCGGGCGGGAGGTCGTGATCGGCGACGTCACCCTGCGGCCCGACGGCTACCGCGGCACGCGCGGCAGCGGCCCGTGGAGCACGCTGGTCGACGTGACCTGGAGCCGGCCGGACCACGCGATCGTGGTCCATCACCAGAGCGCGGCGGGTGTGGAGCGCCGCCTGGTCACCGGCACCGACGACGACCTGCCCAACCGCGCGCTCGTGATCGCGCTGATGCGCAGCCAGCTGCGTTGAGCCTGCATCCACCGATGCGCCGCGTCGCGAGCGTCACCGGACGGGCCCCACGCCCGCCGAACGGGCGGGCCGCTCAGGGCAGGCCGGTGACCCGGGCCATGGTGGCGAGCTTGGCCCCGGTCTCGCGGACTTCGGAGGCCGGATCGGAGCCGGCGACGATGCCGGCTCCCGCGAACAGCCGCAGCCGCGGGCCGTCCATCACCGCCGCGCGGATGGTGATCGCGAACTCGCCGTCGCCGTGCCGGTCGACCCAGCCCACGCAGCCGGCGAACCAGTCGCGGAGGTCGCCCTCGAGGTCGGCGATCACGGCGTTGGCCGCGGCCGTCGGTACGCCGCCCACGGCCGGCGTCGGGTGCAGCAGCTGCGCCAGGCGCAGGGCGCTCGGCCCGTCGACCGGGTCGGCGAGGCGGGCGTGGATGGGCGTGGCGAGGTGCCACACGGTGTCGGTGGACAGCAGCTCGGGCGTCGCGGGGTACTCGATCTCGACGCAGACGTCCTTGAGCGCGTGCACGATCGCCTCGACGACGAAGGCGTGCTCGGCGAGGTCCTTGGCCGAGCGCTGCAGCTCACCGGCCCGGCGCAGGTCCTCGTCGGGATCGTCGGCGCGGGGCACGGATCCGGCGAGCGGGGTGCACGAGATCTCCGCGCCGACCCGCCGCACGAGGAGCTCCGGGCTGGCGCCGACCAGGATCGGTCCGTCGGTCGGCGCCGCGCCGTCCCCGCCCGACACCAGGGGGACGCTGAAGACGTAGCGGCCGGGCCGCGTGGTCAGGAGTCGGTCGATGATCTCCGCCGGCACCAGGGGCGGGTCGCTGACGACGTCGAGGCACCGGCCCAGCACCACCTTGTGGAGGTCGCCGTCGGCGATCCGCTCCAGCGCGGTGGCCACCATCGCGGCGTACTCGTCGGGGGTCGGGAACTCGGTGACCTCGTAGGTCCGCCGCACCGAGTCGTCGCGGTCCGGGCGCTGCAGGGCGTGCTCCGAGCCGACCACCAGATGCGCGAGCCCCGGCGCGCCGGCGGCGAAGGACAGCGCGCACAGGGCGCGCTCCCCCGGCCCGAGATCGGCGACGACCTGGTCGGCCCAGGCGGGGTCGGCGCCGTCGGGCGTCATCCGGGTGCGACGCACCTCGTGGGCGACGTACGCCTGCTCGCCCGACGCGAAGAGCATCGGGCGAGCAGCGAGCGCCGCGGGGGTGATCGGATCCCGCGCCATGCCTCTCAGCCTAGATGACGTCCCGGGCGACGCCGACTGCGGAGCACGCTCAGCAGGCCGGCCAGCACGAGCAGTCCACCGAGGACGAGCTGCCAGGGTCGGTACGGCGCGCCGGCGTTCGGGAGCCCGGCGCCGCCGCGCTCCTCACCTCCGGCGGCCACGGCGTCGAAGGTGTTGACCACGCGGACCGAGGCCTCCCCCGGCCCACCGGTCGGCGTGAGGTCGACCGGGATCGTCGCCTTGCGCGACTTCACGACCTGACCGGCGACCTTCGCGGTCATCGAGGTCGACGCCGCACCACCGTCCTTGGTCTCCTTCAGCGTGCAGGCGGCGCTCGACGGCAGCTCCTGGTAGGACGCCCGGTAGCCGTTGCCCTTCGCGAGCACGCGCTCCGCGCCGCCGGGCACGTCGAACGCGACCCGCTGGCCGTCGACGAGCCAGGTGCAGGCCAGCGCGACCCGGAACGGACCCTTCGCACCCGGGGCCGCGGGGTCACCGACGACCTCCTTGGTCACGTCGAGCGAGGTCAGCCGGAAGGTGTTGGTCGCGGTCAGCGACACCCGGCTGGTCTCGGCGTCCTGGGCGGGCGCCGGCACCTTCACGACACCGTCGGCCGGCGTGAGCACGCTCGACGTCGCGCCGCCCGTGCCCGTCTCCTTCACCGTGCAGGTCGTGCCGACGGCGAACGGTCCCACCGTGCGCGAAGCTCCGGCGGCGAGCCGGATGGTGTCGTCGAACGGCGTCTGGCCGCGGTAGGTGCACTGCATCTGGAAGGTGAAGGTGCCGGTGCCGTAGCGGGCGGCGCCGTCGCCGTCGACCTTCTTCTCCAGCGTCACGGTGCCCGCGTCGTAGGCGTTGGTGACCTCGACCTCGGCCGGGACGGTGCCGGGCGTGACCGTCGCCGAGCCGTCGCCGTTGTCGGCGACGTTGTCACCGGTGACGACGATCCGGTCGGCGAAGAACCGGTCGGTCTCGGTGACCTCGCAGGCGGCGCCCACCGGGATCCGGTCGGCCGGGGCGGTGAAGGTCTTGCCCTCCTCGAGGGTGAACTCCAGCTCCGTGGTGCCGGCGTCGTCGAAGGTGACGTCCTGACCCGTGATCGACGTGCAGCTCAGGGTGAAGGTGAACGGCCCGAAGGAGGTGCCGGTCGCCGGGGTCTGGACCCGCTTGGTCACCGACAGTCCCGTGAACCGGTAGTCGTTGGTGATCGTCTCGGTCGGCACGGTGTCCGGATCCTCGACGTCCACCGTCACCGGGGTGCCGGACCGCGAGGTCTCGCCCCAGCGGCCGAGCGGGCCCTGCTCGTCGAAGGTGCACGAGCTGCCGTTGGCGCTGATCGGCACGCCCTCGATCACGGCGAGCCAGTCGCCGGCCCGGCGCAGGGCGAGCTCCTCGTCCGAACCGAGGTCGAGCGGCACCCCTCCGGCCTCGCACTGCGCGCCGACCCGGATCAGGTCCGGTGCGTACGACGCCGCGGGGCCGGTGATCTCCTTGCGGAGCCGGACCGAACCGGTGCGCAGGTGCACGCCGACCCGGCTCGGGGCGATCTGGCGGAACATGTTCCGGTCGGTGTACTTGAACTTGATGCCGTGCTGGTTCCAGGCCAGCAGGTCGTCGGCCGGCACCGTGCGGGGCACCCCGCTGGCGTCGGTGTCGGAGGCCATCACGTTCGTGGTGGAGAAGGTGACGTCCACGGCCTCACCGGCCCGCAGCGAGCCCTGGGGCGTCGTACGGAAGTCGAGGTGGACGCGGATGCCGGTCACCTCCGACCAGTCGGTGTCACCGTCGGCGACCGTCCACGCCTCGCCGTTCTGCTCGCAGACCGGCTGGGTGGGCAGGCCACTCCAGGTGCCGGCGCACACGCCGGCGCTCGTGGTGACCTCGATGCGCTGGGTCGTGCCCGCCGGCGCGTGGACCTGCAGGGAGCCGGCCACGAGCTGCGGACGGAACGCCGACCCACGGGCGTTGCCGGACACCAGCTGGAGGTCGCCACGCACCGGGAGCTGGTCGAAGACCGTCATCTCGTCGATGGTGACCGTGCCGGCGTTGACGCTGTGCAGGACCCAGTCGTCGGTCCCGTCGACCTGGCTGTTGGCGACACAGGGCGTGCGGTAGTAGGAGCCACCGGTCGCGGCCAGGGTCGGGCTGCACGTCGCGGCCGGGTTGGCCGGGTCGAACGCCCCGTCGAGCGAGCCGCGCACGCCCTTGACGGTGTAGAGGTTCGGCCCGTCGACCGCGCCGACGAAGTCGGACGTGCCGCAGGTCTGCTTGTCGTTCGACCAGTCGTCGGTCAGGCCGCCGTTGGACACGACGTTGCGGCACGAGGTCAGGGTCTCCTCGGTGCGCACCGTCATCGTGTTGGTGGCCTTCTCCCCACTGCCGAGACCGGGCTGCAGCTCGAGCTGCAGCCGGATCCGGAAGACCTCGCCCGGGAGCATCCGTGCGCCGTCGCCGGGCCAGGTGAACCGCAGGACGGATCCACCGGACTCGGGCGTCACGGTGACCTGGTCCGACAGCGTCCCCGCCGGGTCGGCCGTGAAGGTGGGCGGCACGCCGGTGTAGAGCAGCTCCGGCGGCAGGACGTCCTTCAGGTCGGTCAGGGTGAGATAGCCCGTGCCGGCGTTCTCGATGGTGAGGTCGAACGGCACCAGCTCACCGACCGACGCCAGCCGGGTGCCGTCGTTGGTCAGCTTGCGGACCGCGATCTCCCGCGTGCCGGGCGACAGGTCGATCGTGGCGCTCGCGTCCTTCGGCCCGGCGTCGTTGCCGTCGGGCCGCGACGAGGACGACGTCTGCGTGTTGGTGATCTCGCCGTCGAAGCGGACCGGGTCGCCCGAGTCGCGGTAGGTCTCGCGCAGGCGCACCCCGAACGTGGCCGCGACGGCCCAGTTCGGCGCCGGCACCGTCGACGAGAACAGCTGCCCGTCGGCTCGGCTGAACGTGACCCGGACGCCCTGGACGTCGGCCGGCGAGATGCCGTCGGGCAGGTGCGGCAGCTCCGCCGGCGTGCCGATCACCCACTGGGTGCCGTCCCAGGCGTCGACCCTGATCCGGTCGACGCTCGCCGGGTAGGAGAACTGGTGGAAGCCGGTGAAGCGGAAGGTGTTCCAGAACTCCGGCGACTTGGCCTGGTCCTCGATCACGACCTGCTGGGGCGAGAGCGTGCTGCGCGGGTCGGAGCCCTGGTTCGCGCCGAGCGTCACCGTGACCGGTACGTCGGGCTTGGGCTCGTTGATCAGGCTCGGCGTGATCGTCTTGGTCGGCGTGATGTTGACCAGGCCCCCGGTCAGCACCAACGTGGCGTCCGCGACGTCACCGGTCTTGACCCCGGTGCCCGCGATCGGGTCGTACGACTGCGCGAACACACGGTTCACGACGTCGAAGGTGTCCCCGGCCCGCAGCACCTGGTCGGCGCCGGTGCTGCGCAGCGTCGGCCGCAGCCGGGTCTGCAGGCTGATCGTCAGGTCGTTGTCCTGGGTGATCGTGCCGCCGGACGTGGCCGGGTCGGTGTGCTGGAAGGTCACGCTGATCCCGACGATGCTGCCCGGGTCGCTCACTCCGCCGTTGACCGCGGCCATGGTCGATCGCTCCGAGGAGTAGGTCCGCGTGGCCTCGTCGTAGCGCAGCAGCCACACCACGGTGGCCGCCTGGTCGATCTGACCCGGCTTCGACGCGGTGATGGTGATGCCGGTGACGTCGAAGCGCTCCAGCGGGTTGGGCCGCGACGCGCTGCCGAGGTGGTCGGCATCGAGGTCGAACGGGTCCGCGGTGGCACCCGTCGCGTCGGCACTGCTCTGGCAGTCCGCCACGGTGGTGTCGGTGCAGGTCGCGGGGTCGGTCAGGCGGACGTACGACGCCCGCGCGGTCGACCCGTTGTTCCCCTTGAGCACCCAGGTCGCCGTCGGGTAGTCCTGGGCGGGAGTGCCCACCGGCGGCACGTGCACGGGAGCCGTCGGGGTGACCGCCTTGGTCACGGCGACCACCGGCTCGGGGTCGAGGATCTGGATGGTGTCGGCCGCGGTGTCGGTGACGGGAGTGCCGCCGCCGACGGGCGTGCCGCGCAGCTCGGTGTCGTTCTCGACGACGCCCTCGTCCGCGGTGTTGTAGTCGCGGTCGGCGACCACGAACGCCCCGTCGGAGCGGGCCTTGTCGCGCACCTGCCAGCCCAGCGAGAACCGGCGGTCGGTGCTGCCGGCGCCGACGCCCGTGCCGGGGTCGGGGGCGTAGGGGTCGAACGCGTTGCCGGCCTGCTGGGCGGCCTCGCGCCGGGCGGTGTCGGCCGCGGTCTCCTCGACCACGATCCGCACGCCGGTGGTCGACGCCCGCTGGGCGGGCGTCAGGTCGTAGCCCTTGAAGCCGCCGTCCGGCGCGCGCCAGGAGCCGCCCGGGGCGGGGACGACGACCCACGTGCTGCCGTCGTAGAGGGCGACCTCCGTGACGGTGTCGTAGCGCAGGTACCAGCCGGTGGAGTACGGCGTGGCCGACGCTCCGACCGGGTCGATCCGGACCAGGTCGAAGGCGTCGTACACGGTCGCCCCGACCGGGGTCGTCGCCGGGTCGGCCGCGCCGTCGCTGATCCGCACGGGCGAGAGGCCCTTGCTCACGTTCCAGTCGAGGTGGGTCGTGGCGCGGTCACCCGACTGGGCGTCCACCGCGGCGTCGCTCCAGCTCTTCTCGATGTCGACACCGGGTCCGGGTCCGCTGTCGTCGGTGACGATCGTGCCCGCGTCCTCGTCGCCGTCGGCGCCGTGCAGGGCGTTGCCGCCGGCCGACTCGCCGTCGGCGGTGACCGTCGCCGCGTTGACGTACCGCGTCGGCGTGTCCGGCCCGGGCGTGACGTCGCCGCCGCCGCGCAGGATGCCGCGGGCCTCGAACTCGAGGTTCGGCGTCAGCGTGACGTCGCTCGGGAAGCCGGTGCTGTTGTGGAACGAGAACCGGATGCCCTGGACGTCGTCGCGGTCCAGGCCGGACGTGCCCAGCGCGGCCGCGGTGGCGGCGGCGTCGAGCCGCAGCACGGTCGCCTCGGGCTGGGGGCCGTGCACGACCAGCTCGTGCCACGTGCCGTCGGTGTCTTGCACCTCGACGGTCAGCGTGGTGCCGGCCGGCACCTGCGTGGGCGCGATCGAGACCAGGTCGAAGGCCTCCCAGAACTCGGCGTTCCCCGTGCCGACGACGTCCTCGACGACGATGTCGTGGACGACGGCGCCGTCGCCGTGGGCGATCACGTTGGCCTTCAGCGACGAGATGACGGACTGGCCCGGGGCGACGGCCGATCCCGGCCGCACCGCCTTGTCCAGCGTGGCGGTGATCGCCGGGTCGACGACCCGCAGCGTGTCGGTGTCGCTGTCGGTGTCGGTGAGACCGTTCGAGGCCTTGACCTCGACGTCGACCTTGTTGGTCAGGGTCACCTCGGCCGCGCCGTCGGTGGCGTCCTCGGTGGTGGCGATGGTGAACGCCGCGCCGCCGGTCTCGTCGGCCTCGATCGGGCCGGTCCAGGTGATCTCGAAGCCGGAGATCTTGGCGCTCGGGGCGCTCGGCACCTGGCCGGCGCCCACGGTCCGCTCCTCGGTCCCACCCGCGAGCAGGTGGTAGGTGACCGTGGCACCGGTCGCGGCGGCGGGCCAGGTCAGCGGGCCGCTGAAGCCGTCGAAGGTGACCTCGTCGGTGAAGAAGTCGAGGTCGGCGACGGTGAGGCTGGTGACGGGCACGCCGCCGTTGGTGCCGGTGATCGTCGCCGGGGCGTCCTGCCCCGCGGTGATGCTGTCCGGCGAGATGTTCTTGTTCGCCTCGACCGACGGGATCGCCGGGCGGACGACGTACGACGCCTGGCCGTCGTCGCGCACGGTCGGCTGGCCGGCGAGCGCCGCGGAGCCCGTGGTCACGTTGTCCACGCGGTGCTCGTCGGTCGACAGGTCGTCGCCGTCGTCGCGGTCGGTCGCGCGCTGGGTGAGGTCGAGGTCGAGCTCGATGCGCTGTCCGGGCGCGACGGTGCCGTCGCAGGTGACCCGGATGCCGCCGACCTCGGCGTTCGTCACGCCGGCGGGGAGGCCCAGCGGGCTGCTCGCGGGTGCGTCCGCGCCCTCGACCCAGCTCCACGTGCCCGCGGTGCGGACGTAGGCGTCGACGCGCACGGTCGTGCAGCCGGCGGGCAGCGCGACATCGCCGAAGCCGGCGAAGTCGGTGATGGTGAACGGGTTGCTCGAGTCGAGCTCCACCGCGCCGTCCGGAGCGCTCTTCGGCTCCTGGAGGGTGAGACGGTCGACCGCGACGTTGCTGGAGTTGCGCGCCGTGAGACCGATCGTCGACTCCGCGCCGGGGTTGAACGACTGGCTGCTCGGCATCCAGGTCTTGTCGACCGCGACACCGGTGGTGATCGGCGCCTCGACGTTGATCGTGGCGCTGCTGGTCTTGGTGTTGGCGTTGGACGCCGTGACCCGCGCGGTGTTGACGATGTCACCGCTGCGGCCCGGCGGGTAGTCGTCGGGCACCTTCAGCGAGATCGAGATCGTGTAGGTCGTGCCGGCCTGCAGCCCGATGCCCACCGGACCGTCCGTCGGCTGCTGGAGGTCGACGGTGAGGCTCGTGCCCGCCGCGACGGTGGCCGGGTGGCTGGCTCCCCCGCCCGGCTGCCAGGTCACGGTGCGCGGCACCGTGGTCGGGTTCGGGCTGAACGAGACGTTCTGGATCGCGAACCCGACCAGCTCGTCCGGCAGCTCGTCGACCACCTGCGCGTCGAGGCAGTCGTCCTCCGAGCAGCGCACCTGGATCTGGTAGGTGAACGTCTCCCCCGGTGCGGGGGCGGTCTTGTCGACCGACTTGTCGATCTGCAGCGACTCCGGCGCCGCCGACGACGGCGGTACCACCATCAGCGCGCTCAACATCGTCATGAGCATCGCCAGGCCTCCCACAACCCAACGACGCATGCTCCCGCCCTGAAGCGGGCGTACCTCTCCCACGGTATGTCCCTCCCTATGTCCCGGAGGAGACGGTACGTGGGAAAAAACGCGGACAACGCCGGAATGCCCCGAAAGTTATGCAGGTCTCACCAGAGATCCCCCGGATCCTCCCCCGGATTCCGGTCCGGCGCGGTCGCATCGCCTCGCTGGGGAGGGGACCTCGCGGTCAGTCGCCGCCGTAGGCGGCACCGAGCTGCTCGAGACGCGCGCGCCCGCCGTCCTCGGCCGTCAGCACCCAGACCCCCCGCTCCGTGAGGGCGAAGGTGTGCTCGTAGTGGGCCGCCCAGCCGCCGTCGGAGGTCACCACCGTCCACGCGTCGGCCGCGACGTCGGTGGCCGGGTCGCCGAGCGTGATCATCGGCTCGACGGCCAGCGCGATGCCCTCCCGCAGCCGCGGGCCCCGACCGGGGCGGCCCTCGTTGGGCACGTCGGGCTCCATGTGCATGGCGGTGCCGATGCCGTGGCCGGTGTAGCCGTCGACGATGCCGTAGGCGCCCTCGCCGTGGACGTAGGACGCGACCGCGTGCGAGATGTCGCCGACCCGCCCGCCGCTGCGCGCGGCCGCGAGCCCGCGCCACAGCGCCTCCTCGGTGACCCGCATCAGCTCCGCGACGTCGTCGCGCACCGGTCCCACGGCGACGGTCGTCGCCGCGTCGCCGTGCCAGCCCTGGCCGGCGTCGTCGAACGCGATGGCGCCGCAGTCGATCGAGATGACGTCGCCCTCGGTGAGGACCCGCCCACCCGGGATGCCGTGCACCACCTCGTCGTTGACCGAGGCGCAGATGCTCGCCGGGAACGGCGGCTCGCCGTAGCCGAGGAACGACGGCACGCAGCCCTCGTCGCGGATGCTCGCCTCGGCGAGGGCGTCGAGCTGCGCCGTCGTGACACCGGGCCGGACCGCGTCACGCACCCGCGCGAGCGTGCGCCCGACGACGAGGCCGGCCGCGCGCATCGACCGCACCTGCTCGGGGGTCTTGATCTCGATCCGGTGCTGGCCGAAGAACACCGTCAGGCCGCCCTAGAGAACCGGCCCCGGCCACGCCCGGCAGCGTGGCGCACGGCGGCGAAGCCGCACGGACCGAAGCCCGTGGGTCGAGCGTGCGAGGCCCGGGCGGCGAGGTCCGTCTGCGACACGCTCGGGCAGATCAAGACTGCGGCAGGTCGTCGAGGGCGTCGAAGATCCGCTGCTGGACCTCGTCGATCTCGCCCATGCCGTCGACGGAGACGACCAGGCCGCGCTCGGCGTACACAGCGATCAGCGGCTCGGTCTCCTCGACGTAGACCTCCTGCCGGCGGCGGATGACGTCCTCGTTGTCGTCGGCGCGGCCCTCGATCTCGGCCCGCTTCAGCAGCCGGCTGATCAGGGCCTCGCGGTCGACGGTCAGGCACAGGACGGCGTCGATGCGGTGGCCGGTCTTCTCGACCATCTCGTCGAGCTCGGTGACCTGGGCCAGGGTGCGCGGGTAGCCGTCGAGCAGGAAGCCCTTCTCGGCGTCCGGCTCGGCGATCCGGTCCCGGACCATGTTGTTGGTGACCTCGTCGGGGACGTACTCCCCCGCGTCCATGTAGCGCTTGGCCTCGATGCCGAGCGGCGTGCCCTGCCCGACGTTCGCCCGGAAGATGTCTCCGGTGGAGATGGCCGGCACGCCGAAGTGGTCGGCGACCGCCTTCGCCTGGGTGCCCTTGCCAGCACCCGGCGGGCCCATGATCAGAAGCCTCAACGCAGGAATCCTTCGTAGTTGCGCTGCTGGAGCTGGCTCTCGATCTGCTTCACGGTGTCGAGCGCGACGCCGACCATGATCAGGATGGACGTGCCACCGAACGGGAAGTTCTGGTTGGCGTTGATCAACACGAACGCGATCAGCGGTACGAGCGAGATCAGACCCAGGTAGAGAGCACCCGGCAGCGTGATGCGGGACAGGACGTAGGACAGATAGTCCTGGGTCGGCTTGCCCGCCCGGATCCCGGGGATGAAGCCGCCGTACTTCTTCATGTTGTCGGCCACCTCTTGCGGGTTGAAGGTGATCGACACGTAGAAGTAGGTGAAGAAGATGATCAGCAGGAAGTACGCCGCCATGTGGATCGGGTGTCCCTGGTCGACGAGGTACTCGTTGACCCACCGGATGAACTGGTTCGGGTTCTCCTGGTTGAACTGCACGGCCATCGCCGGCAGGTAGAGCAGCGACGAGGCGAAGATGACCGGGATGATGCCGGCCTGGTTGACCTTGAGCGGGATGTAGGTCGAGCTGCCGCCGAACATCTTGCGGCCGACCATCCGGCGGGCGTACTGCACCGGGATCCGGCGCTGCGCCTGCTCGATGAAGATGACGGCCGCCACGAGGACGAGGCCGATGATGACCACGATGCCGAAGGTCCACCAGCCCTGGCTGATCTTGACCTGCCACAGCGAGGCGGGGAAGGTCGCGACGACCTGGGTGAAGATCAGGATCGACATGCCGTTGCCGACGCCGCGCTCGGTGATGAGCTCACCGAGCCACATGATGACCGCGGTGCCCGCCGTCATCGTCACGACCAGCACCAGGAAGGTCTGCGTGTTGTTGGAGTGCAGCAGCGGGTACTGCGAGCTGTCACAGCCCTGCAGCAGGTTGCCGGTGCGCGCGAGCGCGACGATGCCGGTCGCCTGCAGGACCGCGAGGCCGAGGGTGAGATAGCGCGTGTACTGCGTGATCTTCGTCTGGCCGGCCTGGCCCTCCTTCTTGAGGGCCTCGAGCCGCGGGATCACCACGACGAGCAGCTGCAGGATGATGCTCGCGGTGATGTACGGCATGATGCCGAGCGCGAAGATCGTCAGCTGGAGGAGCGCTCCGCCGGAGAACAGGTTCACCAGGCTGTAGAGACTGGCGTTGCTGCCTTCCTCGACCACCTTGATGCACTTCTCCACATTGGAGACGTGCACGCCAGGTGCCGGGATCTGGGACCCGGCCCTGAAGATGACGATGATCAACAGGACGAACAGCAGCTTGCGCCGCAGGTCCGGGGTCCGGAAGGCGTTCACGAACGCGGTGAGCACGCGGGTCCTCTTCTCTCATCGCTGGCCTTGTGGCCGCGGGGAAGCCTAACAGGGGGCACACAGCCGCCGGTCCGGTACGCCGATGAAGACGGGCGATCCGGCCGGCACGCTGACGGCGGAGACGAACGAGGGGCGCTGTCGGACCGGGTGTTCCCCCAAGTCCGACGCGCCCCTCGCAGCGTCGTCACAGGACCGTGACGGTCCCGCCGGCGCCCTCGATCTTCTCCTTGGCCGAGGCCGAGAACGCGTCCGCGCTCACCGCGACCTTGACCGTCAGGTCACCCTGGCCGAGCACCTTGACCGGGTGGCCCTTGCGGACCGCGCCCTTGGCGACCAGCGTCTCCGGGGTGACGTCGCCACCCTCGGGGAACAGCGCGCTGATCCGGTCGAGGTTGACGACCTGGAAGGTCACCTTGAACGGGTTCTTGAAGCCCTTGAGCTTCGGGAGCCGCATGTGCAGCGGCATCTGGCCACCCTCGAACGCGACCGGGACCTGGTAGCGGGCCTTGGTGCCCTTCGTACCACGACCCGCGGTCTTGCCCTTGGATCCCTCACCACGACCCACGCGGGTCTTGGCGGTCTTCGCGCCCGGCGCGGGGCGCAGGTGGTGCAGCTTGAGCGTCATAGTCACTCGCCTCCGACGACCTCGACCGTCACCAGGTGACGGACGGTGTGGACCATGCCCCGGATCTCGGGACGGTCCTCCTTGATCACGACGTCGCCGATCCGCTTGAGGCCCAGGCTGCGCAGGGTCTCGCGCTGGTTGGCCTTCGTGCCGATCTTCGACTTGGTCTGCTGGACCTTCAGCTGAGCCATCAGACCGTCACCGCCTCGGGCGCGGATGCCTTGGCGGCGGCCGCGGCGGCCTCGCCCTCGGCCTTGGCCTTCAGCAGCGCCGCCGGGGCGACGTGCTCGACGGGCAGACCACGCCGCGCCGCCACCGACTCGGGCTGCTCCAGCATCTGGAGCGCCGCGACGGTCGCGTGCACGATGTTGATCTGGTTGGACGAGCCCAGCGACTTGCTGAGCACGTCGTGGATGCCGGCGCACTCCAGGACGGCGCGCACCGGACCACCGGCGATGACACCGGTACCGGGGGCGGCCGGACGCAGGAAGACGACACCGGCCGCCTTCTCGCCCTGGACCGGGTGCGGGATCGTGCCCTGGACGCGCGGGACGCGGAAGAAGTTCTTCTTCGCCTCCTCGACGCCCTTGGCGATCGCCGCGGGAACTTCCTTGGCCTTGCCGTAGCCGACGCCGACCAGACCGTCACCGTCACCGACGATCACGAGGGCGGTGAAGCTGAAGCGACGACCACCCTTCACGACCTTGGCGACGCGGTTGATGGCGACGACGCGCTCGACGTACTGGCTCTTCTCGGCGCCACGACCACCGTCGCGGCCGCCACGGCCACCACGGTCGCCGCCCGAACGCTGTCCGCGCTGGGGTCCGCTCATGATCTCTCCTCAGTCCTGTTCGCGGTCAGAAGGTCAGGCCGCCCTCGCGGGCGCCATCTGCCAGGGCCGCGATGCGACCGTGATACTTGTTGCCGGCGCGGTCGAAGACGACCGACTCCACGCCCTGCTCCTTGGCACGGGAGGCGACGAGCTCGCCGACCTTCTTCGCCTTGGCGGTCTTGTCGCCGTCGAAGGCACGCAGGTCGCCCTCGAGGGTCGAGGCCGACACGAGCGTCTTGCCGACCAGGTCGTCGACGACCTGGGCGGTGATGTGCTTGCTCGACCGGGTGACCACCAGGCGCGGACGCTCGGCGGTGCCGGAGATCTTCTTGCGGCCGCGGATCTGGCGGCGCAGCTTGGAGCTGGCGCGAGCCGAGAGGTTCCGCTGGTGCTTGAGGGTGATCGCCATGGTCACTTACCAGCCTTTCCGACCTTGCGACGGACGTGCTCGCCGGCGTACCGGACGCCCTTGCCCTTGTAGGGCTCGGGCTTGCGGAGCTTGCGGATGTTGGCGGCGACCTCGCCGACCAGCTGCTTGTCGATGCCGACGACGCCGAGCTTGGTCGGGCCCTCCACCGTGAAGGTGATGCCCTCGGGGGCGTCGAAGATGATCGGGTGCGAGTAGCCGAGCTGGAACTCCAGCTGCGTCGGGCCCTTGGCCAGGACGCGGTAGCCGACGCCCACGATCTCGAGCTTCTTCTCGTAGCCCTCGGTCACGCCGACGACCATGTTGTTGATGAGCGTGCGGCTCAGGCCGTGGTAGGCCTTCGAGAGGCGCTCGTCGTCGGGGCGCTTGACCTCGAGGACGCCCTCGCCCTTCTCGACGGTGATCGGAGCCACGACGGTGTGGGTCAGGGTGCCCTTCGGGCCCTTGACCGTGACCGCGGCGCCGTCGATCTGGACGTCGACCCCAGCCGGGACCGGGACGGGGAGCTTGCCGATGCGCGACATGTTCTTCTCTCTCCTTCCCTTGTCACCAGACGTAGGCGAGGACTTCCCCACCCACGCCCTTCTGGTTGGCCTGGCGGTCGGTCAGCAGACCCTGGCTGGTCGAGATGATCGCCACGCCCAGGCCGCCGAGGACCTTCGGCAGACCGGTGTGCTTGGCGTACACCCGCAGACCGGGCTTGCTGATCCGGCGGACACCGGCGATCGAGCGCTCGCGGTTGCGGCCGTACTTGAGGGTGACGGTCAGCAGCTTGCCGACGCCGTTCTCGTTGTCGGCGACCGCGTAGGAGGTGATGTAGCCCTCCTGCTTGAGGATCTCCGCGACGCCTTCCTTGAGCTTGCTGTACGGCATGGTCACCGCGTCGTGGTACGCCTGGTTGGCGTTGCGCAGACGCGTGAGCATGTCTGCGATCGGGTCAGTCATCGTCATGATGTGTTTCCTTCTGCTGTGGTTTCCGCCCGCTCACGGCGCGCGGACCTGCAACGTTGTTGGGTATTACCAGCTCGACTTGGTGACGCCGGGCAGCTCGCCGCGGTGAGCCATCTCCCGCAGGCAGATCCGGCACAGGCCGAACTTGCGGTAGACGGCCTTGGGCCGGCCGCAGCGCTGGCAGCGGGTGTAGCCGCGCACCGCGAACTTGGGCTTGCGGGCCGCCTTGACCTTGAGCGCAGTCTTCGCCATGACTCAGTTCTCCTTGAACGGGAAGCCGAGCTGCTTCAGCAGCGCGCGCCCCTGCTCGTCGTTGGTCGCCGTGGTGACGATGGTGATGTCCATGCCCCGCTGGCGGTCGACCTTGTCCTGGTCGATCTCGTGGAACATGACCTGCTCGGTCAGACCGAACGTGTAGTTGCCCCGGCCGTCGAACTGCTTCGGCGAGAGACCGCGGAAGTCACGGATGCGCGGGAGCGCGAGCGCCAGCAGGCGGTCGAGGAACTCCCACATCCGGTCGCCGCGCAGCGTGACGTGCGTGCCGATCGGCATGCCCTCACGCAGCTTGAACTGGGCGATGGACTTGCGCGCCTTAGTGACCGCCGGCTTCTGGCCGGTGATCGCGGTGAGGTCGCGGATCGCGCCCTCGATCAGCTTCGAGTCGCGCGCGGCCTCGCCGACACCCATGTTGACCACGATCTTGGTCAGGCCGGGCACCTGCATGACGTTGGCGATCTCGAACTCGGCCTTGAGCGCCGGGAGGATCTCCTCGCGGTACTTGGTCTTGAGGCGAGGGGTGACCTTCTCGATGGTGGACTCGCTCATCTCAGATCTCCTTCCCGGTCTTGCGGGAGACGCGGACGCTGCGCGTCGAGCTGTACTCCGAGCCGTCGGGGCGGCGCTTGGTGACGTCGACCCGCTTGTAGCCGACCTTGGTCACGCCGTCGCCCTCGACCAGCATCACGTTGGACACGTGGATCGGGGCCTCGGTGGTGATGATGCCGCCGGTGTTGCCGGAGCGCGAACCCTGGTCGACGACCTTGGTGTGCTTCTTGATCCGGTTGACACCCTCGACGATCACGCGCTCCTCCTCACGGAGGACCTTGATGATCTTGCCCTCGGCGCCCTTGTCCTTGCCGGCGATGACCTTGACGGTGTCGCCCTTCTTGACGCGCAGGTTGGGCTTCTTGCGCACCTGCTCGGACTTCTTGCGGGCAGCCATCACAGCACCTCCGGCGCGAGCGAGATGATCTTCATGAACTTCTTCTCCCGCAGCTCGCGGCCGACCGGCCCGAAGATGCGGGTGCCGCGGGGCTCACCGTCGTTCTTGAGGATCACCGCCGCGTTCTCGTCGAAGCGGATGTAGGACCCGTCGGGCCGACGCCGCTCCTTGACGGTGCGCACGACGACCGCCTTGACGACGTCGCCCTTCTTGACGTTGCCGCCGGGGATGGCGTCCTTGACAGTGGCGACGATGACGTCGCCGATGCCGGCGTAGCGACGGCCGGAGCCGCCGAGCACCCGGATGCAAAGGATCTCCTTGGCACCGGTGTTGTCGGCGACCTTGAGTCGCGACTCCTGCTGAATCATCGATTTCTCCTGGTTGTCGTGCCGGTTCTCGGGCCCTCACCGCGACGGACGCGGAGGGGTCGAGCCTGGCCGAACGTGTGGACTACTTGGCGCGCTCGAGGATCTCCACCACGCGCCAGCGCTTGGTGGCCGACAGCGGGCGGGTCTCCATGATGAGGACGCGGTCACCGACGCCGCAGTCGTTCTGCTCGTCGTGGGCCTTGAGCCGGGTGTTGCGGCGCATGACCTTGCCGTAGAGGGCGTGCTTGACGCGGTCCTCGACGGACACGACCACGGTCTTGTCCATCTTGTCGCTGACCACGAGGCCCTCGCGGGTCTTGCGGGCGTTGCGCTGAGCGGTCTCGTTGCCCTCGTTGGACTCCGTGCTCATCAGTTCTCCTCGTCCGTTGCCGGAGCGGTCCGGATGCCGAGCTCGCGCTCACGCACCACGGTGTAGATCCGGGCGATGTCCTTCTTGACCGTGCGGAGCCGGCCGTGGCTCTCCAGCTGACCGGTGGCCGCCTGGAAGCGCAGGTTGAACAGCTCCTCCTTGGCCTCGCGCAGCTTGGCCTCGAGGTCGACCTCGTTGAGCTCGTCCAGCTCGTGGGCGCGGATGACGTTCGCCATCAGAACTCACCAGCCTCTCGCGTGATGAATCGGGCCTTCATGGGCAGCTTGTGGATCGCACGGCGCATCGCCTCGCGGGCGATGTCCTCCGGCACACCGGACAGCTCGAACATGACGCGGCCGGGCTTGACGTTGGCGACCCACCACTCCGGGGAGCCCTTACCCGAGCCCATGCGGGTCTCGGCGGGCTTCTTGGTGAGCGGACGGTCCGGGTAGATGTTGATCCAGACCTTGCCGCCACGCTTGATGTGGCGGGTCATGGCGATACGAGCGGACTCGATCTGGCGGTTGGTGACGTACGCACCCTCGACCGCCTGGATACCGAAGTCACCGAACGCCAGCGACGTACCGCCCTTGGCCGCACCCCGACGCTTCGGGTGGTGCTGCTTGCGGTGCTTGACGCGACGCGGCATCAACATGGGTCAGGCCCCCGTCTCATTGGTCGTTGCGGTGGTCGGCTCCGCCGTGGCCTCGGGGTTGGCCTCCACAGCGGGAGCCTCCGAGTTGCGGTCCGAACGGTTCGGGCGGTCACCGCGCGACCCACGGGTCGGACGGTCGCCACCGCGGCTGGGGCGGCCACCGCGACCGGGGACGCCGGCGCGGGCGGCAGCCTGGGCCTGGCGCTCGGCACGGGTGCCGGCGACCTCGCCCTTGTAGATCCAGACCTTCACGCCGATGCGGCCGAAGGTCGTGCGGGCCTCGTAGAAGCCGTAGTCGATGTCGGCACGCAGCGTGTGCAGCGGGACGCGGCCCTCGCGGTAGAACTCGGTGCGCGACATCTCGGCGCCGTTGAGGCGACCCGAGCACTGGATCCGGATGCCCTTGGCACCGGAGCGCATCGAGGTCTGCATGGCCTTGCGCATCGCGCGGCGGAACTGAACGCGGCCCGAGAGCTGCTCGGCGACGCCCTGGGCGACCAGCTGCGCGTCGATCTCGGGGTTCTTGACCTCGAGGATGTTGAGCTGGACCTGCTTGCCGGTGAGCTTCTCGAGCTCGCCACGGATCCGGTCGGCCTCGGCGCCACGGCGACCGATGACGATGCCGGGACGCGCGGTGTGGATGTCGACGCGGACCCGGTCGCGGGTGCGCTCGATCTCGACCTTGGCGATGCCGGCCCGCTCCATGCCCTTGCTGAGCAGCTTGCGGATCGCGACGTCCTCGCCGACGTACGACTTGTACAGCTTGTCGGCGTACCAACGCGACTTGTGGTCGGTCGAGATTCCGAGGCGGAAGCCGTTCGGGTTGATCTTCTGACCCATTACTTCTTGCCCTTCTTCGCGACGACGTCGGCCGGCTGGACCGCGATGGTGATGTGGCTGGTGCGCTTGTTGATCCGGGTGGCCCGGCCCTGCGCACGCGGACGCCAGCGCTTCATCGTCGGCCCCTCGTCGACCCGCGCGACCGAGACGACCAGGTCGCCGGTGGCGAGGCCCTCGGTCGTCGCGGCGTTCGCGACGGCGCTGGCCAGCACCTTGGAGACGGTCTCGGACGCCGCCTGCGGCGCGAACTGCAGGAGGGTCAGCGCCTCGTCGGCGGGCAGGCCACGGACCAGGTCGACCACGCGGCGCGCCTTCATCGGGGTGATCCGCACGAAGCGGGCGGTCGCGAACGCGCCGGGCTCGTCGCCCAGGAGCGACTCGCGACGCGCGCTGGTGCGGTGACGCTCAGTGGTGCTCATCGACGGCGTCCCTTCCGGTCTTCCTTGACGTGGCCGCGGTAGGTGCGGGTCGGCGCGAACTCACCGAGCTTGTGACCGACCATGGAGTCGGACACGAAGACCGGGACGTGCTTGCGCCCGTCGTGGACCGCGATCGTGTGGCCGATCATCGAGGGGATGATCATGGACCGACGCGACCAGGTCTTGATGACGTTGTGGGTGCCCTTCTCGTTCTCGGCGTCCACCTTCTTGAGCAGGTGGCCGTCGACGAAGGGGCCCTTCTTCAGGCTGCGAGGCATCGTCTAATTCCTTCAGCGCTTGTTCTTGCCGGACTTGCGGCGGCGGATGATCTGGGAGTCGCTGGCCTTGCGCTTGCGCGTGCGGCCCTCGGGCTTGCCCCACGGGGAGACCGGGTGACGACCACCGGAGGTCTTGCCCTCGCCACCACCGTGCGGGTGGTCGACCGGGTTCATGACCACACCGCGGACGGTCGGGCGCTTGCCCTTCCACCGCATCCGACCGGCCTTGCCCCAGTTGATGTTGGACTGCTCGGCGTTGCCGACCTCGCCGATCGTGGCGCGGCAGCGCACGTCGACGTAGCGCATCTCGCCCGAGGGCAGGCGCAGCGTGGCGCGCGAGCCCTCACGGGCGACGAGCTGCGCGCTGTTGCCGGCCGAGCGGGCCAGCTTGGCGCCGCCACCGGGGCGGAGCTCGACGCAGTGGATCGTCGTACCGACGGGGATGTTGCGCAGCGGCAGGTTGTTGCCCGGCTTGATGTCGGCACCGACGCCCGACTCGACCCGCATGCCCTGCGTCAGGTCCTTCGGCGCCACGATGTAGCGCTTCTCGCCGTCGGCGTAGTGCAGCAGCGCGATGCGCGCGGTGCGGTTGGGGTCGTACTCGATGTGCGCGACCTTGGCCGGCACGCCGTCCTTGTCGTAGCGACGGAAGTCGATGATGCGGTAGGCACGCTTGTGACCGCCACCGTGGTGCCGGGTGGTGATCCGGCCCTGGTTGTTGCGGCCGCCCTTCTTGGGCAGCGGACGGGTCAGCGACTTCTCGGGCGTGGTCCGGGTGATCTCGGCGAAGTCGGCCACCGAGGAGCCGCGGCGGCCCGGGGTGGTCGGCTTGTACTTGCGGATTGCCATGTCAGATTCCTCTACCTAGCCCGGTCAGGAGACCGGACCTCCGAAGATGTCGATGCGGTGACCGTCGGCCAGGCTCACGATGGCGCGCTTGGTGTCCTTGCGCTTGCCGAGGCCGTTGCGGGTGCGGCGGACCTTGCCCGGACGGTTGAGCGTGTTCACCGAGGTGACCTTCACGCCGAAGATCTTCTCCACGGCGATCTTGATCTCGGTCTTGTTGGCGTCCGGGCGCACCAGGAAGGTGTACTTGTTGGCGTCGAGGAGGCTGTAACTCTTCTCCGACACCACCGGCGCGATCAGGACGTCGCGGTGGTCCTTGTGCAGGGTGCTCATCAGTTGTTCTCCTCCGCGGGCGTGGTCGTGCCACCGGCGACGAACAGGTCGAACGCGGCCTTGCTGAACACCACGTCGTCGCTCACGAGGACGTCGCGGGTGTTGAGCTGGTCGACGGCCACGATGTGCACCTCGGGCGCGTTGCGCAGCGAGAGCCAGGTGAGGCTGTCGGTGCGCTCCAGCACGACGAGGAACTTGCGGCGGTCGGTCAGCTCGAAGAGCGAGGCGAGCGCGGCCTTCGTCGACGGCTTGTCGCCGGAGACGAGACCCTCGACGACGTGGATCCGCTCGTTGCGGGCCCGGTCGGAGAGGGCGCTGCGCAGGGCGGCGGCCTTCATCTTCTTGGGGGTGCGCTGGCTGTAGTCGCGCGGCTGCGGGCCGTGGACGGTGCCACCGCCGGCGAACTGCGGCGCGCGGGTCGAGCCCTGGCGGGCGCGACCGGTGCCCTTCTGCTTGTAGGGCTTCTTGCCACCGCCGCGGACCTCGCCGCGGGTCTTGGTGGCGTGCGTGCCCTGGCGCGCGGCGGCCTGCTGGGCCACGACGACCTGGTGCATCAGCGGGATGTTGAGCTCGGCGCCGAAGATCTCGGCGGGCAGCTCGACGGAGACGGTCTTGGCCATGATGATCAGCCCTTCTTCGCAGCCGTGCGGAGAACGACGAGACCGCCCTTGGGGCCGGGAACGGCGCCCTTGATCAAGACGATGCCCTTCTCGACGTCGACGGCGTGGACGGTGACGTTCTGGGTGGTGACGGTGTCGGAACCCATGCGACCGGCCATGCGCAGACCCTTGAACACGCGACCGGGCGTGGCGCACGCGCCGATCGAGCCCGGCTTGCGGTGGTTGCGGTGGGCACCGTGCGAGGCGCTCACGCCGGCGAAGCCGTGACGCTTCATGACACCGGCGAAGCCCTTGCCCTTGCTGGTGCCGGTCACGTCGATGACCTGGCCGGCCTCGAACGTGTCGACGGGCAGCTCCTGGCCGACGGTGTACTCGCTGGCGTCGGCGGTGCGGATCTCGACCACGTGGCGGCGCGGGGTGGTGCCGGCCTTGGCGAAGTGACCCGCCTGCGGCTTGTTGACCTTGCGGCCCTCGATCTCGCCGTAGCCGATCTGGATGGCGTTGTAGCCGTCCGGCTCGGGCTGGCGGACCTGGGTCACGACGTTGGTGCCGGCGGCGACCACGGTGACCGGGATGACCCGGTTGTTCTCGTCCCAGAGCTGGGTCATGCCGAGCTTGGTGCCCAGCAGTCCCTTCACGTTGCGCTCAATAGTCATGTCTCGAACCTCAGAGCTTGATCTCGATGTCGACACCGGCCGGCAGGTCGAGGCGCATGAGGCTGTCGACCGTCTTCGGCGTGGGGTCGATGATGTCGATGAGCCGCTTGTGGGTGCGCATCTCGAAGTGCTCGCGCGAGTCCTTGTACTTGTGCGGCGAGCGGATGACACAGAAGACGTTCTTCTCGGTCGGCAGCGGCACCGGGCCGGCGACCTTCGCACCCGTACGGGTGACCGTGTCCACGATCTTGCGCGCCGAGGTGTCGATCACCTCGTGGTCATAGGCCTTGAGCCTGATGCGGATCTTCTGTCCCGCCATAGGTCTCTCTCGTCCTTACTCGTCGTACGACTCTGGGTCCTGGGCTCCGACCCCCGCGGTCGGGCGTGTCGCACCTGGTGCGGGCACACGCGTCTCCCGGAGGGGGAAGCGGAGCTGTTGTTCTCGGCTGACTCGGCCTTGGCGGCGTGCGGCACGAGCTCAGACCCGACGACCGCTCACGCTCCACGCGGCACGGATCGGGCCCGGGGGCCGATCACTCCGCTGGGGAGGCACGATTCAGTAGTCAAGATCTAGCGCGTACCTCAGGCGACCTGCCCGGGGCAACCGGAACATCTTGGCAGAGTTCGCGGGGCGCACCAAATTGCGGCGGCCGGTCCCCACGCGGGGGCGTCGCCCCCGGGTTCCGCGGGGTCGCGGATGCAAGGATGGCGCGCATGACCGACGGCCCCGCGCAGCAGTACCCGCCCCCGGGTGCGCCGCCGCCCGCCGATCCCGGGCCGCCGCCCCCGGGCGGCTCCTACCCGCCGCCCGGCGCGACGCCCCCTCCCGCCGCCCCGCCCGGGGCACCGGGTCCGGCTCCGGCGGGCTGGGCGCCGTACCCGTCCGGACCGGCACCGCGCCCGGCACCCGGGCTGCTGCTGGGGGCGGCGCACAAGCCCGGCGCGTTCCCCCTGCGTCCGCTGAGCCTGGGCAACATCTATGACGGCGCCTTTCGGATCATCCGGTTCAATCCGAAGGCGACGGTGGGCGCCGCGGTGCTGGTCACCGCGGTGGCGATGGTGATCCCGGTGATCGTGACCGTCGTGCTGACCTTCACCGTCGGCATCGCGGTCGACGCCTCCGGCGAGCTGGAGGCCGACGCGAGCACCGCCGACGCGCTGGGACTGCTCGCGGCGTACGGCTCGCTGCTGGTGTCCCTGGTGGTCGCCCAGGTGGGGGTCGTCTTCGTGACGGGGATGGTCGCGCACGTCACCCGGGCCGCGGCCGTCGGTCGGCGGCTCGGCCTGGGCGAGGCGTGGGCCGCCACCCGGGGCAAGCGCTGGCGCCTGCTCGGCCTGACCCTGCTGATCAACGTGGCCTTCCTGCTCCTGCTGGCCGCCTACGTGCTGCTGTGGGTGGTCGTCGTGGCGGCCGTCGGCGGCGAGCCGTTGCCGGTCGTGCTCTGGGGAGTGGTCACCGTGCCGGCGTTCATCGCGCTGTGCTGCTGGCTGTGGATCCGCTTCTACTACCTGCCGGTGCCCGCCCTGATGCTCGAGCCGGTCGGGGTCTTCGACGCGATCGGACGCGGCTGGTCGCTGACCTCCCGTCAGTACTGGCGCACCTTCGGCATCGCCCTGCTCACCGTGCTCATGGTGCAGTTCGCCGGCGGGCTGCTGACCTTCCCGGTGAGCATCATCGGCAACGTCGCCGCCTTCGCCGCGCCGGAGTACGCCGCGCTCCTGCTCATCGTGACCCAGGCGGTCGCGCTGGTGATCCAGAACGCCTTCGTCGCCCCCTTCCTCGCCGCCGTGACGTCGGTGCAGTATGTCGACCTCCGCATGCGCAAGGAGGCCTTCGACGTCGAGCTGATGCGCGAGGCGGGGATCGTTCCCGCATGAGGCCGCACGCACCTCGCCGGGGCGCGGCATGATCCCGGCGCTCCTGGTGGCGCTGGAGCCGCCGCTGGACCCGAGCGGCGACGAGGCGCGCGGGGAGCTGCGCCGCGAGCTGGTGCGGCCGGAGTACTACCAAGACGACATCGTCGACCGGCTGGGTCGCTGGTTGGACCGGCTGATCTCCAGCACGGTCGACGCCGCGTCCGGCTCGTCGGGCCTGGCCGCCGCGGCGGCGATCCTCGTCGTGCTGCTCCTCGTCGGCGCGGTGCTGTTCCTGGTGAGCCGCGCCCGGCGGACGGCCGCCGGGCAGCCGGCGAGCGCCCCCGCCCTGACCGGCGAGGTGATCACGGCCGACGCGTTGCGGGCCCGGGCCGAGGCCGCCCTCGCGGCCGGCGACGCGACGAGCGCCCTGGTCGACGCGTTCCGGGCGGCGGCGGTGCGCCAGGTCGAGCGCGGGCGGATCGAGGACCTGCCCCAGGCGACGGCGCACGAGCTGGCCGGCGCTCTGGTGGCCGTCTTCCCGGAGCACCGCGCCGCCGTGCTGCACGGCGCGGACCTCTTCGACGGCGTGCTGTACGGCGAGCGGCCGGCGAGCCCGGACCAGGCCGGCGAGCTGCTGGCGCTCGACGACGCGCTCGCGGGACGGACGGTCCACCGGTGACCGCGGCGACCCCGGTGCGCCGGCCCCGGATGCGGGTGGCGGTCGCCGCCGCGATCGTCCTCGCGCTCGCGGTCGCGGTGTGGACCGCGCGGGGCACCGCGCAGTACCCCGGCACGGCCGACCCCCGCAACCCCGGCCCCGAGGGCGCCCAGGCCGTGGCCCGGGTGCTGGCCGACCAGGGCGTGGACGTGACCATCGCGCGCTCGGCGGACGCCTTCGAGCAGGCGACGGTCGACCGCGACACCACGGTCGTGGTGACCGACACCCACCAGCTCGCGCCGAGCACGCTCGCCCGACTGCGCGACCACACGGCCGCGGCGGGCCGCGTGGTGCTGGTCGAGCCCGGTCACGCGCTGTTGCAGGAGATCGACCCCGGACTCGGCTCGCTGCCGGTCCCGGCCGACGAGGACGACGGCGTCGCGGCCCGGTGCGCCGACGGTGTCGCGGGCGTCGGTCTGGACGGACTGACCCTCGCGGTCGACCAGGCGACGTCGTACGCCGGCGACGGGTGCTTCCCCACCGAGGACGGCGCGCTGGTGCGCCCCGTCGACGGCCTGGTCCTGTTCGGCGCGGGCGAGGCGCTGACCAACGACCAGGTGACGCGCGCCGACAACGCGGCCGTCGCGCTCCGGCTGTTGGGCCACGACGAGCGGCTGGTCTGGTACGTCCCGGACGCCGCGGACGCGGTCGGCGACGACGCCGTGACGCTCGGCTCGCTGGTGCCCGACTGGATCGGTCCCGGGCTGTGGGTGCTGGCCCTGAGCGGTGTGGCCCTGGTGCTGTGGCGCTTCCGTCGGCTCGGCCCGCTCTCGACCGAGCCGCTGCCGGTCGTCGTGCGCGCGGTGGAGACCGCACGCAGCCGGGGCCGGATGTATCGCCGCAGCGGCGATCGCGCCCACGCCGCCCGGGCGCTGCGGACCGCGACCCGCGCCGACCTGGCCGGCCGGCTCCGGCTCGACCGCGGGGCGCCGGCCGCGGCCGTCGCCGCGGCCGCCGCACACCAGCTCGGCACCCCCGTCGAGGACATCGCACCGCTGCTCGACGACGAGCAGACCCCACCCGCGAGCGACCAGGACCTGGTCCGGCTCGCGCAGGACCTGGCCCAGCTGAGGAGAGAGGTACGACGCTCATGACCCAGATGCCCCCGCCACCGAGCACCCCCGCCCCCGCCGTCCCGGCCACCCCGGCGGCCCCGGCCGCGACGGCGGACGAGGCCGGTGTCCGCGAGCGGCTGCTCGCCGTACGCCAGGAGGTCGCCAAGGCCGTGGTCGGCCAGGACGCGGCGGTGTCCGGCCTGCTCGTCGCGCTGCTGTGCGGGGGCCACGTGCTGATGGAGGGCGTGCCGGGCACGGCGAAGACGCTGCTCGTGCGGACCCTCGCTCAGAGCCTGGACGTGCGGACCCGCCGCGTGCAGTTCACCCCGGACCTGATGCCGGGCGACATCACCGGCTCGCTGGTCATCGACGCAGCCGGGGGTGGCGAGCTCAGCTTCCGCGAGGGCCCGATCTTCACCAACCTGCTGCTCGCCGACGAGATCAACCGGACGCCCCCCAAGACCCAGTCGGCGCTCCTGGAGGCGATGGAGGAGGGCCAGGTCTCCGCGGACGGCGTCACCCGGCCGCTGCCGCGCCCGTTCCTGGTCGCGGCGACCCAGAACCCGGTCGAGTTCGAGGGGACCTATCCGCTGCCGGAGGCCCAGCTCGACCGGTTCCTGCTCAAGGTGGTGCTGCCGGTGCCGCCCCGCGAGGACGAGATCACGATCCTCACCCGGCACGCCGACGGCTTCGACCCGCGCGACGTCGCCGGCGCGGGGGTCCGCCCGGTGGCCGACGCGGCGGACGTCGAGGCGGGGCAGGCCGCGGTCCGGAGGGTGCAGGTCTCGCCCGAGGTGGCGTCGTACATCGTCGACATCGCGCGGGCGACCCGGCAGTCGCCGTCGCTGTCGCTGGGCGTCAGCCCGCGCGGCGCGACCGCGCTCCTGCGCGCGGCCCGCGCCTGGGCATGGCTGTCGGGCCGCGACTTCGTCACGCCCGACGACGTGAAGGCCCTCGCCCAGGCGTCGCTGGCCCACCGGCTCGGCGTCCGGCCGGAGGCCGAGCTCGAGGGCGTCGACGTGGCCCAGGTTCTGGCCTCCGCCATCGCCTCCGTCCCGGTCCCGCGCTGAGGGCACGCCGCACGCCATGGTGATCTCCGGCCGCGTCCCGCTGCTGCTCCTCCTGGGGCTGGTGGCGGTCGTGCTGCGCCCGCAGGCGGGCACGGTCTGGCTCTGGCTGCTCGGGGTGCTGCTGCTGGTCGGTCTCGACCTGGCGCTCACGCCGTCGCCCGCGCTCGCCGCGATCACCCGACGCTCCCCCGGGTCGGTCCGGCTCGGCGACCCGGCGTCCTCCGACCTCGTGGTCGCCGGCACCGGCCGCCGGCTGCACCTGCAGGTCCGTGACGCCTGGCAGCCGTCGGCGGGCGCCCGCGACAACCGGGCCCGGATCCGGCTCGCGCCCGGCGACCGGCGCCGGCTCAGCACGCCCCTCCTCCCCCGCCGCCGCGGCGACCTGCGTGCCGACGGCGTCACGGTCCGCTCCTGGGGCCCGCTGGGCCTGGTCGCGCGGCAACGGACCTACGACGTCCCGGGCGCGGTGCGGGCCCTCCCGCCGTTCGAGTCGCGCAAGCACCTGCCCTCCCGGCTCGCCCGGCTGCGCGAGCTCGACGGCCGCGCGGCGGTACGGGTGCGCGGGCAGGGCACCGAGTTCGACTCGCTGCGCGAGTACGTCCGGGGCGACGACGTCCGCTCCATCGACTGGCGCGCGTCCGCGCGCAGCGCCCACGTCGTCGTCCGCACGTGGCAGCCCGAGCGCGACCGGCGGGTGGTGCTCGTCCTCGACACCTCCCGTACCTCGGCCGGGCGGGTCGCCCGCGCCGCCGGCGAGCCCGAGACCGACGGCATGCCGCGCCTCGACGCGGCGATGGACGCGGCCCTGCTGATCGCCGCCCTCGCCGCGCGGGCCGGCGACCGGATCGACTTCGTGGCCGGCGACCGGCGGATCCGCGCCCGGGAGCGGCTGCACGGCACGCGCGACGTCGCGGCCCGCCTGCAGGACCGGATGGCGGACCTCGACCCGACCCTGGTCGAGGCCGACTGGGACCTGCTCGCCGGCGCCGTCCAGGGCTTCGGCCGGCAGCGCGCTCTCGTCGTCCTGCTCACGGCGCTCGAGCCGGCGGCCGTCGCCGACGGCCTGCTGCCCGTCCTGCCGGTGCTGGTCCGGCACCATCGCGTCGTCATCGCCTCGGTGCGCGACCCGGAGCTGAACCGGCTCGCGGAGCTGGCCGACGACGACGGCACGGCGGGCGTCACGCCGACGGTCGACGACGTCTACGCCGCCGCGGCCGCCGCCCACGAGCTGCAGCGCCGGGCGCGGACCCGGGACATGCTGGTGCGGCTCGGCGTCGACGTGGTCGACGCCGACGCCGGGGAGCTGCCGCCCGCGCTGGCCGACCACTACCTCTCCCTCAAGGCCCAGGGTCTGCTCTAGACGCTGATGTCCAGCCCGGTCGGGCTGGCCGGACCTCAGCACGGGGGAACCGCTCGGACGGGCGCGGCGTCCCAGTGCCATGCACACTCCACCGCGTCGTACCTCCCTCGTCCTCGCCACGATCGTCGCCCTCGTCGGCCTCGTCGGCCTCACCGGCCTCGCCGGCTGCAGCGGCTCGGACGACTCCGGCGGCTCGGGCGGCTCGGGCGACGCCGACGCGGAGGCTCCGGCCGCCGTGCCCGCGGGTGACGACGCGGCCGACGCGGCCGACGCGAACGGCTCGGCCGGGTCGACCGGGTCCGCCGGGTCGGCTCCGGCCGTCATCTCGACCGGGACCGTGTCGCTGGAGGCCGAGGACGTGGCTCGCGCCCGCCTCCGGGTGCGCGCCGTCGCCGACGCCCACCAGGGCACGATCGGCGAGCAGGAGACCACGACCGGGGAGAAGGGCGAGCTGACGACGGCCCGACTGGTCCTGCGCGTGCCGAGCGACCGGTTCGACGACGTGGTGAGCGCGCTCGAGGAGGTCGCGACGCCGACCGGCACCACCACCAACGGCGAGGACGTCACCGCCGAGGTGGTCGACGTGGACGCGCGGATCCGCGCGCAGCGCAAGAGCGTCGCGCGGATCGAGGCGCTGCTCGCCCGGGCCGCGAGCATCGAGCAGATCGTCGCGATCGAGGCCCAGTTGGCGAGCCGCCAGGGCGACCTCGACGCGCTCGAGTCCCGACAGCGCTGGCTGGCCGACCAGACCAGCATGTCCACAGTGAGCGTGTACATCGAGCGCTCGAGCTCGCGCGACGAGCCCGACGAGGACACGGCCGACGGCTTCCTCGGCGGGCTCGCGAAGGGCTGGGACGCCTTCGTGGACGGCCTCGGCACGGTGCTCGTCGTCGTGGGCTTCCTCGTGCCGTGGCTGGCCCTGGTGGCCCTGATCGGGGTCCCGGCCTGGCTGGTCGCCCGCCGACGGCCCCGAGGCCGCGCCGGAGCTGCGTGAGCCCGGATCGCGGCCTCGCGACCGTCGTACCGGAGCGGGATCGCGACGAGCCCGACCCGTGATACTGTTTGTCTACAGTATTACTCGACTTTGAGGCACGGGCAAGGACCGCACGAGCACCCGGACCCCGGCGTCATCGTCCGACGTGGAGGGGCGACACCATGCGCATCGAACAGCTGGAGTACCTGGCGGCCGTCACACAGCACGGCTCGCTGCGCCGGGCCAGCGAGCGCCTCCACCTCTCCCAGCCCGCGCTGAGCGAGGCGCTCACCAAGCTCGAGCGGGAGCTGCGGGTCACCCTGCTCGACCGCCGCCGCTCGGGCGCCCGGATCAGCCGCGAGGGCCGCGAGCTGCTCCCCTACATGTCCGACGTGCTCGCGGCGGTCGAGCGGCTGCGCAACGCGGCCGGTGACCGGCGTACCGATTCCCGGGTGATCCGGGTCGGCACCGTGCACGCCGCCACCTCGACCTTGCTCATCCCGGCGGTCCGCGCGTTCCAGGAGCGCCACCCAGGTACGACGGTCGAGATGCTCACCCTCCAGCAGTCGCAGATCGACGAGGGACTCGCCGAGGCCACCTTGGACCTGGGCCTGGTCAACGTCCTCGACGGTGACGACGCGCCGGTCGGCCTCGACGGGATCGACCTGCTGCACGGCCGCCCGGTCGCCGTACTGCCGGCCGGGCACCCGCTCGCCGCCCGCCCGCAGGTCACCATCGAGGAGCTGCGCCAGGAGCGGTTCGTGATGATGCGACCCGGCTACATCATGCACCGCTACGTCCACCGGGTGTTCGGGCCCGAGGTCCCGCCGGCCGCGCAGAGCACCGACGGCGCCGAGATGGGCAAGGCACTGGTCGCCGGAGGCGCCGGCGTCACCGTGCTGCCGGACTACGCGGTGATCGGCGACCAGCTGCACCGCGTCGGCATGATCGAGGCGCGCCCGATCGCCGGCGACCAGACCTTCCTCACCCTCCAGCTGCGCCAGCGCAAGGCGCTGCAGCAGCCGCTGCCCGTGCGCGATCTGCAGGCGGCGCTGACCGCTCGAGCAGCGGAGTACCGGGCGTCCGGCGCCACGTCCAGCGCCGCCTCCTGAGGTCGGACCTCCTCCTCGGACATGATGGGTGGATGTCCGACCTGCGCATCGCCGTCCTGATCGACGCCGACAACGTCTCGCACCAGTACGCCGGACCGCTGTTGGAGGAGCTGGCGAAGTTCGGCCGGACGACCGTCAAGCGTGCGTACGGCGACTGGTCGGGCGAGAACATGAAGGGCTGGAAGGACAAGCTCAACAAGCACGCGATCTCGCCCGAGCACACCTTCGCCTACACCCGGGGGAAGAACTCGACCGACTCGGCGCTGATCATCGACGCGATGGACCTGCTCTACTCGGGCAACGTCGACGGGTTCGCGATCGTGTCGAGCGACAGCGACTTCACCAGGCTGGCGAGTCGGCTGCGCGAGTCCGGCAAGACCGTCTACGGGGTCGGCCGCGAGCGGACGCCGCGGGCGCTGCAGGAGGCCTGCGACCAGTTCCTCCTCCTGGAGCTGCTCGGCACGGTCGACACGGCGCCCGCGGACGAGCCCGACGAGGCCGAGGAGGCGCCCGACCTGCCCAACCTCCAGAGCCTGCTGACCCGCGCGGTCAACAACGCGGCCGGCGAGGACGGCTGGGCCAACCTGAGCTCGCTCGGGGCCAACCTGCGGCGCCTGTTCAGCGCCTTCGAGCCCAAGCGCTACGGCTTCGACACCCTGCTGCCGCTCGTCGAGGCCCAGCCTTTCCTCGTCGTCGACAAGGAGCGGCAGCGGGTGGGGCTCAAGGGCCAGGTCACGCCGCCGAAGCCGGCCGCGACCAAGGCTCCCACGACGAAGTCTCCGGCCAGGAAGACGGCGAAGAAGGCCGGCGGCTCCTGACCGGCCCGCGCCGTCCGTCGCGACGCTGCCGTCGCGGGGCGGACCCTTCCCCGACTGTGCGCTCGCCGCGTGGAGCGAGCCGCTCAGTCCAGCGGGTAGGACTGCACGAACTCGGTCAGCCGGGCGAGCTGGTCCGGGTCGGCGCTGGGGATGACGCCGTGGCCGAGGTTGAAGATGTGGCCGCGCGCGGACCGGCCGGCCTCGATGATCGACGCCGCGCGCTGGGTCATCAGCTCGGTCGGCGCGAACACCAGCGTCGGGTCGAGGTTGCCCTGCACCGAGCGGTCGCCGACGAGCGGGATCGCGCGCTCCAGCGGCGTGCGCCAGTCGACACCGACCACGTCGGCACCGGCCTCGCCCATCAGGTCGAGCAGGTTCGACGTACCGACGCCGAAGTGGATGCGCGGCACGCCGAGCGCGCCGACCCGCTCCAGGACGCCGGCGGAGTGCGGCTGCACGTAGCGGACGTAGTCGTCGCGGGTCAACGCGCCCGCCCACGAGTCGAACAGCTGCACCGCCGAGGCCCCGGCCGCGACCTGGGTCTCGAGGAAGGCCGCGGAGATGCCCGCGATCTTGCGCATCAGCGCGTCCCACACGTCGGGAGCGCCGAACATCAGCGCCTTGGTCTTCGCGTGCTCCTTCGACGGCCCGCCCTCGACGAGGTAGGAGGCCACGGTGAACGGCGCCCCCGCGAACCCGATGAGCGGCGTGCCGCCGTTGAGGCCGGCGAGCTCGCCCACGAGGCCCTGGACGGCCTGGGTGACGTACGGGATCTGCTCGGGAGTGAGATCGGGGATCGCCTCGACGTCGGCCAGCGTGCGGACCGGCGTCGCGACGACGGGACCGACGCCGGGGACGATGTCGAGGTCGACGCCGACCGCCTTCAGCGGCAGCACGATGTCGGAGAAGAAGATCGCCGCGTCGACGCCGTAGCGACGCACGGGCTGCAGCGTGATCTCGACGATCAGCTCCGGGTCGGCGCAGGCGTCGAGCATGGCGACGCCCTCACGGGCCGCGAGGTACTCGGGGAGCGAGCGGCCCGCCTGCCGCATGAACCACACGGGCGTGTGGGGCACCGCCTCCCCGCGGGCGGCCTTGAGGAGTGCACTGTCAGCAAGTGGGGCGGTCACAGGGTCAGGGTCTCAGGCGAACGGCGTGGGACGCACATCGATCCGCCCCTGTGGTCCTAGGGTGGCCTCATGGTCGCCCGCCAGGAGATGAACCAGGGGTCCGGCGCGGCCGGCACACCCCCCGAGTTCACCGCTGCGGTGGCCGGCCTGCGCGCCGCGTCGTTCCGCCCCGAGGTGTTCTGCGAGGAGATGCCGGCGCCCCAGCGGATCGCGCCGTACGCCGCCGCGCTGTCCGCCGACGTCACGGTGGACGACGAGGAGGTCGCCACCGGACGGCTCGTGCTCCTGCACGATCCCGCCGGCAACGACGCCTGGGAGGGCACCTTCCGCTGCGTCGCCTACTGCCGGGCCGAGATCGACCACGACCTGGCGACCGACCCGCTGCTGACCGACGTCGGGTGGACCTGGCTGACCGACGCGCTCACCTCGCACGGCGCCGAGCACGTCGCCGTCTCCGGCACCGTCACCCGGGTGGCGACCGAGAGCTACGGCACGATGGCCGGCGAGCCGGGCAGTGCCCAGCTGGAGATCCGCGCGTCGTGGACGCCGGTGGACCCCGACGACCTCGCCAGCCACGCCGAGGCGTGGGGCGAGCTGATGTGCACCGCCGGCGGCCTCGAGCCGGTGCCGGACGGGATCGCGGTCATGCCGTCCCGGCGTGGCCAGCGAGGCAGCGGGAGCTGATGACCGACTCACCGACCGAGCAGCCGACCCCGGAGGAGCAGCCGGCCGAGCTGCTGACCCTGGCCGACGGGCTGCCGCCGGTCATCGACACCCCCGCGGCACTCGCCGCCTACTGCGCCGACCTCGCCGCCGGGTCCGGCCCGGTCGCGATCGACGCCGAGCGCGCCTCCGGGTACCGCTACTCCAACCGCGCCTACCTGATCCAGGTCAAGCGGGCCGGCGCCGGGATCGGCCTGATCGACCCGATCCCGTTCGGCGACCTGACGCCGCTCGCCGACGCGATCGGCGACGCCGAGTGGATCCTGCACGCCGCCACCCAGGACCTCCCCTGCCTGGCCGAGGTCGGGCTGCGCCCGGCCGCGCTGTTCGACACCGAGCTCGCCGGCCGGCTGCTGAACTACCCCCGCGTCGGTCTCGCGACACTGGTCGAGACCCTGCTGGACCGCCACCTGCGCAAGGAGCACTCCGCGGTCGACTGGTCGACCCGGCCGCTTCCCGAGCCCTGGCTCGAGTACGCCGCCCTCGACGTCGAGGTGCTCGTCGAGCTGCGCGACCTGCTGGCCGGCCAGCTCGAGGAGGCGGGGAAGGCCGACTGGGCCCGGCAGGAGTTCGAGCACGTCCGCGGGTTCGAGCCGACCGTCCGGGTCGACGCGTGGCGTCGCACGTCGGGCCTGCACAAGGTCCGCGGGCGTCGTACCCTCGGCGCGGTGCGGGCGCTGTGGGAGACGCGCGACCGGATCGCCCGCGAGCGCGACGTCACCCCCGGGCGCCTGATCCCCGACGCGGCGATCATCGCCGCCGCCACCGCGATGCCGACCTCGCGCGCCGCGCTGCTCGGCACCTCCGGGTTCCACGGGCGCGGCGCCGCGCGCCACGCGCGCGAGTGGCTCGCCGCGCTGCAGCAGGCGGCCGACCTCCCCGAGAACGAGCTCCCCTCACGCGTCACCCACGGCGACGGGCCGCCGGCGCCGCGCACCTGGGCCGACAAGGACCCGGTCGCCGCGCGGCGCCTCGAGCTCGCCCGCGCCGCGGTGTCGGCGTTGGCCGAGGAGCACGACGTCCCGCTGGAGAACCTGCTCACCCCCGACAGCCTGCGCCGGGTGATGTGGTCGCCGCCCGCGACCCGCGACGCGGTCGACCTGCTGGAGGCCGTCATCGACCAGCTGCGCGGCCTGGGCGCGCGCAGCTGGCAGATCGGGCTCACCGCGCCGGCGCTGAGCCGCGCGATCCTCGACGCCGAGTCGGCGCCGGCCGCGGGCCGGAAGAAGCGTCAGCCGAGGTCGTCGGACGCCGGGTCCGAGGGCGACGCCGGGTCCGACCCCTCGGGCGGCCCGTCCGGCGGACCGGACGGCGTGTTCGACGGCTCGTAGTCCGGGTCGAGGAGGCTGCGCGACTTCTCGTCGATCGCGCGCAGCGCCTCCTGCAGGTCCGCGATGTCGGGCGTGGTCAGCAACGTCTCGATGTCCGGGTCGATCAGGTCGCGCAGCTCGCGGCCCTGGCTCATCAGCGGCGGCAGGACCACCGAGCGCATCACGTTGGTGAACACCGCGGAGTGCTCCGGCGCCTGGCCGGTCTGGAGGAAGTCCTCGGAGAACGCCACGGTCAGCTTGGCGGGCTGCACGTAGCCGGTCTCGGCGACCCGGGCCAGCGCCTCGTCGCTCACCAGGTAGCTGAGGACGTTGGCCGCGGCCTCGGTGCGCATCGGGCCGTTCGGGGCCAGGCAGAGGCCGTTGAGGTCCGCGATCGTGTGCGCCGAGCCGAGCGACGGCATCGGCATGACGTCGAAGTTGAGGCCCTCGGTGTCCCGCAGCTGCGGGGTCAGGTCCCGGAAGCCGGCGATCATCGCGAGCTTCCCGCGCTCGAACCACTCCAGGGCGGAGCGCTTCTCGAGCTGGGCGGTGCTGAGCGTCAGCCGAGGGTCGCGCAGGAGCTCGAGGGTCTGGCGCAGCGCGTCGGTCGAGCCGTCCTCGCCGAGCGCCAGCCGGGTCGGCGTACCGTCGTCGTCGAAGAGCTGTCCGCCGCCGGAGTAGACGAACGGCGCCAGGCCGCGCAGCGTCGGCTCGACGTAGATGCCGCGCGTGTTGCGCCGTGGCCGGCTGGCGAACTCCGCGGCGGCGCGGAACTCCGCGAAGTTCCAGCCGGTGTTCTCGCCCCGCGGCGTCGGCAGGCCCTCCGCGTCCATCGCCGCGAAGTCGACGAGGTCGGTGTTGTAGTAGATGACCATCGGCGAGGCGGCGTACGGCAGGCACTGGAGGTCGTCGTCCACCGAGAACGCCGACACCGCGTCGCGGGAGAAGTCGTCACCGATCGGGATCTCCCGCTCGAGGACCAGGTCGAGGAGCGGGACGTTGCGCTTCTCCGCGACCGTCTCGGCCAGGTCGCCGCGCGGGATGAGGTACAGGTCGGGCGTGGCCTCGCCGCTGCGGATGGCGTCGCGCATCGCGTCGGCGTCCGGCCAGGACACGACCGACACCCTCGTGTCCTTGCTGCTCGCGTTGTAGGCGTCGACGACGGTCTGGTAGGCCGCGATCTCCTGCTCGCTGCCCCACGCCCCGAACTCGAGCTCGGTCTTCGTCGCCGTCGGCGGCTTCGTCGGGTGCGGGTCCTTCTTCTGCTCGGTGCCGCTCGCCAGGGCGATCATGCCCACGAGGACCGCCACGGCGACCCCGACCACGACCGCACCCGTCCGCCACGTGAACCGACCCACGGCGGCAACCCTACCGGCCGGTCACAGCACCGGTCCGATCGCCCGTCGCGCCGGCACCGTTCTAGGCTGATCGGGTGTCCGAGCACCGGCGTCACCATCGTCCCGCGCCGCGGGAGGCCGCGTTCTTCGACGAGCACGCGCAGGGCACCGACCCGGCGCTGCTGACCGAGGCCGCCGACCGGGCCGCCGCGCTGCTGGTCCGCGGCGCCCACTCCAGCGACGACGCGGGCGTCTCCGAGCGGCTCGTCCACCTCGCCGAGACCGAGGGCATCGAGACCATCGCCGAGGTCTGGTCCCACGCCGCGGCCGACACGCTCGCCGGCTGCCTGTGGCGCCTCTACCTGCTCCGGTCGTGGGTGTACGCCGACCCGGCCGGTGTCGCCCGCCAGTTCGAGGCCGGCCGCGCTCGCGCGGAGTTCGCGCGCGTCGTCGCCGGCGTCGCCGACCCGCCGGGTCCCGACGAGCTGCGCCGGATGGTCGACGAGGTGCTCCGCGGCATCGCCGAGGGTGACTTCGCCGACGTCCTGCTCCGCGCCGCCGCCTTCGCCCGGGTCGTCGCCGCCGGCCGGGCGACCCTGCCCGACGTGCCCGACGCCGACGTCCGCCGTACCCTCGCCCTCGCCGAGCAGCTCGAGGCGGCCGGCCACCTGGAGCTCGCCCACCGCCTGGCGTGATCCGAGGTGCCGGCGTGAGCGCGCCGACATCGGCGACCTTGCGGAAGCAGCCCCGGGCACGACGTAGACTTGGCGAGTCGAGCACGCCGGGTCGCGGCAGCCCCGGGTCCCAACATCAAGCCGCTACGAGCGGCCCTGCGCCGTGAGGCGCTCCCGGTCCGGTGTGCTCGACACTCGGGCTTGTAACTAAGGGTTACAAGGGCGGCGGCCCGCCAGCGGGCCCCGGAGGCGGACATCTCTCGGAACCCTGGCCGAGGGATGCGACTGCGGTTACTGTGTCGAAACTCGTCCGCGCTGCCACGGGAGCCCCCATGACCAGTTCGCACCCCCTCCGTCGGCTCACGCTGCTGTGCATCGGCACCGCGCTCGGCACCGGACTCGCCACCGCCGCGACGGCACCGGGCCTCGCTGCCGGCCCCGGCCACGAGCCGGGCGGCCACACGGCGTCCCCTGGTCACGTGACGGGCGACCCGGCTCATCCCCGCACGCAGCAGCGCAAGAAGGGCCTGCGGGTCGAGCTCCAGCACCCCGCCGAGGCGGCCTCGCTGGTCAAGGTCACCGTCAAGGGGCCCAAGCAGCCCGGTCGGAAGAAGAAGTTCAAGAAGGTCATCACGAGGTCGACGAACCTCAAGCGCCTGGCACCGGGCGTCTACAAGATCAAGGCCGCGCCGATCGAGCTCTTCGATCAGCAGGTCACGCCCCAGGTCAGCAAGAAGAAGGTGCGCGTCAAGCGCAGTGGCAAGCGTCGGGTCGTGTCGGTCGCCTATGCGATGCCGACCTTCTGCGCGACCTCGGGGTCGACGGCGTACGGCTGGGGCGAGGGCGACCACGGGCGCCTCGGCACGGCGGACTCGACCGACCGGCTCGCCCCCGTGGAGATCCCGCGAATCCGCGGTCTCCAGGCGATCACGGGAGGCTCGCGCTCGACGTACGGGCTCTGCGGGGACGGCACCGTGTGGGCCTGGGGCTTCAACCAGAACGGCGAGCTCGGCAACGGCCGCACGGGCGACCGCACCTGGCCGGTGCAGGTCGCCGGCCTGACGGGCGTCACCGCGATCGCCGCCAACCGGGAGTCCGCCTACGCGCTGAGGTCCGACGGTTCCGTGTGGGCCTGGGGATCGGGGCGCTACGGCCAGCTCGGCAATGGGCAGTCGGGTCTCGGGTACCACTCCCGGGTGCCGGTGCGGGTCAACCTGCCGGCGCCGGCGACGGCCATCGCCGCCGGCGGCTACAACGCCTACGCCATCCTCGCCGGTGGCCAGGTCGCCTCCTGGGGCGTCGGCGGCGTGGGCCAGCTCGGCAACGACACCAGCGGGATCGACGCCCCGACGCCGGTCCTCGTCGACTTCATCAACGACGCGACGGCCATCGCCGCGGGTCACGCGACTGCCTATGTACGCCGGGGCGGCACCGGCGAGGTGTGGGCCTGGGGCTACGGCAACCAGGGCGAGATCGGCCACGGGTTGGCCGCGCACCGCGACCAGCCGATCAACGTCCAGCCCGGCTTCGCCGCCGTCGCCATCGGCGCGGGCAGCGCCGCCGGCTTCCGGATCCAGGCCGGGGGCATCGTCTTCAGCTGGGGCTCCGGTCGGTACGGCGACGTCGGGTTCGACAACGGCGGGAGCCCGCAGCTCACGCCCACCGTCAACGTCACCCTGACCCAGGTCAGCCGGATCGTCGGCGGCGAGCACACGGGCTACGCGCTGACGTCCTCCGGGCGGATCTGGGCCTGGGGCGATCACCAGTCCGGGCAGGTCGGCAACGGCGCGCCCAAGACCGGTCCCTCGCACATCACCGACGGCATCCCGACCCCGGTCGAGCTGGGGTTGACCGGGGTCGTGGCGATCGGCGCGGGCTCGGTCAACGGCTACGCCCTGCGCTGACTTCGCGCGCATCCCCCGCTGTTCAATCTGCGCCGGGTCGGCGCTTCCCGCTGTTCAATCCGCGCCGGGTCGGGGCCTGCCGGAGTTCAATCTGCGCCGGGTCGGGGCCTGCCGGAGTTCAATCTGCGCCGGGTCAGAGGGCGTCGAGGGCCTTGCGGATCCGCACGTCCGAGACCGGGCCGTCGGTGCCGAGCTGTTGTGCCCACAGCGAGACCCGGTACTCCTCCAGCATCCAGCGGATCGCGCGCAGGCCGGTGCCGGCGGGGCGGCCGTCCGGAAGGGCGGCGACCCGGGCGAGATAGGCGTCCTGGAGCGGCTGGAGGACGTCCATCCGCTGCCGGTCCTTCATGAGGGCGGCGGGACCGCCCGTCTCGAGCGCGGTCCGACGCTCGCGCATCGCGGCGAGCCAGGTGCGGTAGCGGCGCAGCCGGGCCGCGCCGGCCTCGCCGACGAAGCCGTCGTGCACGAGGCGGCCGAGCTGCCCCTGCAGGTCGGTGAGCGCCGGGAGCAGGGGCAGGTCGGCGCGGCCGGTGAGCAGCCGGTCGACCTCCCGCCAGGTGGCCAGCACGCGCAGGAGCTCGGCGAGGACGTCGCGCACGCCCGCGGCGGCGTGCGGGCGGAGCGCGGCCAGCAGGGCGTCGTACTCCTCCCGGCTGCGCACCGGCGGCCGGGCGTCGACCACGTCGACCACGACGGCGCGCAGGCAGTCGTCGAGGAGCGCGGGCACACCGGAGTACGGCGTGCCGGCGAGCCCGAGCTTCTCCGCGTTGCCGAGCCCCTCGACCACGCCGGCGAGCGGCGCGGAGCCGAGGGCCAGGAGCGCCAGGCGGACGACGCCGAGGCGGTGCCGGGCGTCGCGCTCGTCCTCGGAGCCGAAGACCTGCAGGCCGACGGTGGCGCCCTCGTCGACCAGCCCCGGATAGGCCTCGACCTCGTGGCCGGCGCGGGTCCAGGTGGCGGTGGCGGGGATCGTGTCGAACACCCAGGTGGTCTCGCCGGAGCGGGCGACCCCCGAGTCGGCGGCGACCTCGGCCATCGCCTTGTCGAACTGCGGCTGCAGCGGCGCCTTCAGCTCGGCCAGCGACTTGCCGCGCCCCTGCACCCGGCCGTCCTCGTCGACGACGCGGTAGCTCGGCTTGAGGTGGTCGGGCAGGGCCGCGAGGTCCCAGGCCTCGCGCGGCACGTGCACGCCGGTGGTCGAGCGCAGGTAGCGCTCGAGCGCGGTGAGCAGCGCCTCCTCCCCCGGCGGTACGGCGGCCAGGAACTCGCGCGCCGTGTTGGGGGCCGGCACGAAGCTGACCCGCAGCGCCTTGGGCAGGCTGCGGATGAGCTCGGTGACCAGCTCCTCGCGCAGGCCCGGCACGATCCAGGAGAAGTCGTCGTCGTCGACGCGGTTGAGGGTGGCGACGGGGATGTCGATGGTGAGCCCGTCGTCCTTCGCCCCCGGCTCGAAGTGGTAGCTGATCGGGAAGGTCAGCCCACCGCTGAGCGACCACTGCTCGGGGTAGTCGGCCTCGCGGACCTCGTCGGCGGTGTCGTGGGTGAGCATCGCGGGGTCGAAGGTCAGCAGCTCGGGCTGCTGGCGCCGTGCGTCCTTCCACCACCGGTCGAAGTGGGCGCCGCTCACGATCCCCTCCGGCACCCGGGCGTCGTAGAAGTCGAAGAGGGTGTGCTCGTCGACGACGAGGTCGCGCCGGCGAGCACGGTGCTCGAGCTCCTCGGCCTCCGCGAGGAGCTTGCGGTTCTGCTGGAAGAACCGGTGTCGGGTGTCCCACTCGCCGTAGACCAGCGCGTGCCGGATGAAGATCTCGCGGGAGAGCTCGGGGTCGACCTTGCCGTAGGACACCGGTCGGTCGGCGACCAGGGGTACGCCGTAGAGAGTCACTCGCTCGCGAGCCATCACGGCCTGCCGTTTGCGGGACCACGCCGGCTCGGAGTAGGTCCGCTTCACCAGGTGCGCGCCGAGCCGCTCGGCCCAGCGCGGGTCGATGGCGGCGTTCTGGCGGGCCCACAGCCGCCCGGTCTCGACGAGCTCGCCCGCCATGACGAAGGGCGGGTTCTTCCGCGCGAGACCGGAGCCGGGGAAGATCGCGAACCGGGCACCGCGGGCGCCGAGGTACTCCCGTGGGCCGGGACGCCGGCCGTCCTTGCGCGCGCCCGGCCCGGGCCTGTCCCGCTTCTCGCGCTCCTCCAGCACCCCGATGTGCGAGAGCAGCCCGGACAGCAGCGCCTGGTGGATGCCGTCGGCGTCCGGGGTGTCGCTCGGCGCCTCGAGGCGCACCCCCATCTCCTTGGTCACCTGCCGCAGCTGGGCGACGAACTCCTGCCACTCGCGCACCCGCAGGTAGTTGAGGTACTCGCGCTTGCACATCCGCCGGAACGCGCTGCCCGACAGCTCCTTCTGCTGCTGGCGCAGGTGGCTCATCAGGTTGAGGAGGGTGAGGAAGTCCGAGCCCTCGGCCTTGAACCGGGCGTGCAGCTGGTCGGCCTGGGCGCGCTCGGTGGGATGGTCGGCGCCGGGCCGCTCGCGCGGGTCCTGGAGCGAGAGCGCGGCGACGATGACGAGGACGTCGCGCACGCAGCCGAGCCGCTCGGCCTCCAGCAGCATCCGCCCCAGCCGCGGGTCGATCGGGAGCCGGGACAGCCGCCGGCCGGTCTTGGTCAGCTCGCCCGTCGCAGAGACCGCGCCGAGCTCCTCGAGGAGCTGGGTGCCGGCCTGCACGTTGCGGCGGTCGGGCGGCTCGACGAACGGGAACCGCTCGATGTCGCCTAGTCCGAGGGAGGTCATCTGGAGGATGACCGACGCGAGGTTCGTCCGCAGGATCTCGGGATCGGTGAACTCGGGGCGAGCCTCGAAGTCCTCCTCGGAGTAGAGCCGGATCGCGATGCCCGCGGCCACCCGGCCGCAGCGCCCGGAGCGCTGGTTGGCCGACGCCTGGCTGATCGGCTCGATGGGCAGGCGCTGGACCTTGGTGCGCGCGGAGTAGCGCGAGATGCGCGCCACGCCGGTGTCGATGACGTACCGGATGCCCGGCACCGTCAGCGACGTCTCGGCGACGTTGGTCGCGAGCACGACGCGACGCCGGGAGCCCCGGGCCGGCGCGAAGACCCGGTGCTGCTCGGCGGCGGAGAGCCGCGAGAAGAGCGGCAGTACGTCGACCCCGCGGATGCCTTCGCCCAGGGGAGCCAACGCCTCGGCCGTGTCGCGGATCTCGCGCTCCCCGGGGAGGAAGACCAGGATGTCGCCCGGCCCCTCGGCCGAGAGCTCCTTGACGGCATCGACGATCGCCTCGGTCTGGTCCCTGACGATGGGCTCGCCCTCGTCGTCGTCCTCGGGCAGGTCCATCAACGGCCGGTAGCGCACCTCGACCGGGTAGGTCCGCCCCGACACCTCGATGATCGGCGCCGGCTCCCCCGTGCGGACGTCGGCGAAGTGCTCGGCGAACCGCTCGGGGTCGATCGTCGCCGAGGTGATGACGAGCTTGAGGTCGGGGCGCCTCGGCAGCAGCTGGCGCAGGTAGCCGAGCAGGAAGTCGATGTTGAGGCTGCGCTCGTGGGCCTCGTCGATGATGATCGTGTCGTAGCGGCGCAGCAGCCGGTCGCGCTGCAGCTCCGCGAGCAGGATGCCGTCGGTCATCAGCTTGATCCGGCTCTGCTTCGACGTCTTGTCGGTGAACCGGACCTGGTAGCCGACCAGGTCGCCGAGGTCGGTGCCCAGCTCCTCGGCGATCCGCTCGGCGACGGAGCGGGCGGCGATCCGGCGCGGCTGGGTGTGGCCGATCATCCGCGGCCGCCCGTCCTCCCCCGGCGCGCCACGCCCCAGCTCCAGGCAGATCTTGGGCAGCTGGGTGGTCTTGCCGGAGCCGGTCTCGCCCGCGACGATCACGACCTGGTGGTCGCGGATCGCGGCGGCGATGTCGTCGCGTCGGGCACTGACCGGCAGGTCCGGCGGGTAGGTGATGTCCACAGCAGGGCCATTGTCCCATCACCACCCCCGCCGGATCGACCGGGATTCGGCGGTCAGTCGCCCAGGCGCAGCCCGGCCGGGTCGGGGTTGGGGTCGCGGAACGCCAGCGTGGCCGGGAACGCGTCCGCGGTGGTGAAGGACAGCACCGCGATGCCCTGCGGGAACTCCGCGATCACCTGCGAGGTGGCGCCGGCGGAGGCGACCTTGGCCCGCGACGCGTCGGCGACGTCGACGTCACGGCAGTCCCAGCCGGCGGCGCACCGGTCGGCGCCGGCCTCCTGCCAGCTGTCCGGGGTGCCGATCGACAGGTGCATCGTCTGTCCGCCGCCGAGGTCGTCGTCGAGCACCTCGGACATGGCGAGCATCTGGGCGAGGGTCACCCCGGCGTCGCCCGGTGCCCGGGCGAGGTCCGGGGCCTTCGCCGCGACCGCGTCCCGGGGCGCGGAGCGCGGAGCCTGCGGGGCCTGCGGCTGCACGGGGGGAGCCACCTGGGCCGCGGGGCCGGGCGCGGGCGCGGCGGCCTGCTGGCCCCCGGGTACTCCGAGCGCGAGGCCGGTCACCGCGGCGACCGCGAGCGTGGTGCCGCCGGCACCGGCCCGGGCCAGACGGCGCCGCCGCAGCCGGCCGCGCCCCCGTCGTACGTCGTCGGCGGTGGGCACCGCGGGCACGGGTGCGGCGTCGGTGAGATGCGCGAGGCGCGCGGCGAGATCGGTGTCGATCAGGTCGGTCATGAGGTCTCCTTGGTCAGGTCGTCGGCCAGCGCCGCGCGGAGGGCGGCGAGGGCGGCGGAGGTCTGGCTCTTCACGGTTCCGGTGCTGACGTCGAGGTCCGCGGCGGTCTCCTCGACGCTCAGTCCCCACCAGTGGCGCAGCACCACGACGCGACGCTGGCCGGGCGGCAGGGCACGCAGCGCCGTCCACAGCGCGTCGTGCTCCTCGACCGCGGTGGCCGCGACGGGGACCTCCGGCAGCCCCTCGCCCGCGGAGGCCTCCCGCCGCCACGGCCGGCGACCCTCGTCGAGATGCGCGTTCACGACGGCACGGCGCACGTAGGCGTCCACCGAGTCCGCCCGGCGCACGCGCGGCCACGCGACGTAGAGCCGCGTGAGGGCCGCCTGGACGATGTCCTCGGCCTGGTGGGGGTCGCCGCACAGCAGCCAGGCCGCGCGGAACAACCGCGGCCGCCGCTCGGCGACATACGCCGCGAACTCCTCGTCCCGCATACTGCTCACCCTGCTCCTCTCCGTCCGGCTCTGTTGCCTGGTTGACGGAACGGATCGCGGATCGGTTGGGCGGCGGCGCGACCCTCTTCTCTAGACGAGGCGCTCGACGTTGCGGATCAGCGCCTCGCTGGAGTGCTTGACCGCGACCCCCACGACGGGCTTGACGGCGCCGGCGATCGCCTTGCCGGCCGGGCCGCCGGGCAGGGTGAAGCTGATCCACGCGTCCACCCGGGTGCGGCCGTCGCCGAGATCGGTGAAGCTCCAGCGCTGGGTCGTCTCGATGCCCTTGACGGACGTGAGCTCGAGCAGGCGGTCCTGCTCCCAGGCGGTGCACACGATCCGCGCCTTGAGCGGTACGCCGACCTTCATCACGCCGTCGTACTGGGCGCCGACGCCGTGCAGCTGCTCGGTGACCGGCTCGATCCGGCTCAGGCCGTACATCCAGTCCTTGGTGGTGGTGAAGTCGTCGACGTACGCGAACACCGTGCCGATCGGCGCCGCGATCTCGACGCTCTGCTCCACCACCTGGCTCACGGCTGAAGTGTGACACGCCGTCGCGGGTTCTCGCGGGTACGCCGGCCGCTCAGTCTCGATCCGTGGCTCAGCGTGGCGGCGGCAGCGCGTCGGTCGACTCGAGCTGCCCCATGCCGGTGACCATGAGCAGGTCGGCGACGATCGCCCGCAGCTGGGACAGGATCGCCTCGACCGCGAGAACGCCGCTGCGCTCCACCTGTCCGGTCGCCGCGCCGACGGCGAGGATGTCGTCGCGCGCGGCGATCGCGATCCGGTTGGCCTTGAGCTCGTCGGCGACCGCGTCGGCGGCGGCGGCGAGGTCGGCCGCGAGCCGCGCGTAGGACGGCGGCACCGGCAGCCGGCGGTAGGCCGTGATCGACGTCTGCCGGACCAGCACCCGGGTGCTGCGCAGCGCACGGTCCAGCGGGTCGACCAGCTCGACCATCCGGCGCAGCGGCTCGCGGTGGCGGACCCGGAACGGCGAGGAGTTCACCACCGACATCCCCTCCTCCGCGGCGGCCTGCAGCTCGCGGATGAGCCGGTCGGTCCGGCGGGCGTCGGCGAGGAGCTCGAGGGCGTGCGTGACCTCCCCGTCGACCATGACGTCGGACGCGGCGCGCAGCAGCTCGGCGATCTTGCGGGCGACCGCCGCCGCCTGCTCCCGGGGCCGCCGCAACGGCGCCGCCGGGACCACCATCGCGGCGACCAGCGCCACGCAACCGCCCACCACCGCGTCGGTCCAGCGCAGGAACGCGCCGCCGGCACCCGGCAGCAGCACGGTGACGACGATCGACTGCACCGCGGCCTGGGAGACGAACATGATCCCGGCGTCGAGCAGCAGCGCCATCGACATCGAGAGGAACACGATCAGTGCCAGCTGCCAGGCACCCGAGCCGATGCCGGCGACGAGGACGTCGGCCATGAAGACGCCGATGGCGACGCCGAGCATGACCTCGATGACGCGCCGCAGGCGCTGGCCGTAGGACGTGCCCAGGCACAGCACCGCGGCGATCGGCGCGAAGAACGGCAGGTCGTGGCCGAGCAGGTCGTGGGCGACGAACCAGGCCAGTCCGGCCGCGATCGAGCACTGCGCGACCACCCACAGCTTGTCGCGCCAGCGGTCGATGCGGCCGCGCAGGGAGAGCCGGCTGCGCGACCACATCCGGTCCAGGACCCCGTCGTTCACCGCCTCCACAAGGGAGACCCTAGATGAGTAACTCCAAGGGCTCGCACGCTGCGCGACGCTCACCACGCACGCTGGCGGCGTTGCAGACGCTCGACGTGCACCCAGCATGCCGTCGCGCCTGCGCCTTGCCAGCGCACGCGTTGAGCGCCGCTCGCTGGCACGATCCCTTGGAGTTACTCATCTAGAGGTCAGACCGCCTTGGCCGGGAGCACCCGCTTGGAGACGAGCGCCACGACGTCCTCGTAGCGCGACCCGGTGAACTTCTGGAAGTTGTGCAGGGCGTGCGCGTCGAGGCCGACGAGGACTCGCGCCTGGTTCTTCACGATGCCCCTGACGATGATCTCGGCGGCGCGCTCGGGCGTCATCTTCGCGAGCTTCTCGTCGAACAGCCTGGCCGTCGCCGCCTTGTCCTCCTTGGCGGAGACGCGGGCGTTGCGGGCGATCGCCGTCTTGATGCCACCGGGGTGGACCGAGGTCACGCCGACGTTGTGGCCGGCGATCAGCATCTCCTCGCGCAGCGCCTCGGTGAAGCCGCGCACGGCGAACTTGGTCGCGTTGTAGGCGCTCTGGCCGGGCATCGCGAGCAGGCCGAACAGCGACGACAGGTTGACGATGTGGCCCTCGCCGGACGCGATGAGGTGCGGCAGGAACTCCTTGGTGCCGTGCACGACGCCCCAGAAGTTGATGCCGACGATCCACTCCATGTCCTGGTAGTCGAGGTCGACCACGTCGCCGGCCAGCGCGACACCGGCGTTGTTGACCACGACGTTGACCTGGCCGAAGTGCTCGGCGACACCCGCGGCGTACGCCGCGAACGCCTCCCGGTCGGCCACGTCGAGGCGCGCGGTCCGCACGTCGGGCGAGCCGGCGTCCTTGGCCAGCGCGGCGGTCTCGTCGAGGCCGGCGGTGTCGACGTCGGAGAGCGCCAGCCGGGCGCCCTTGCCGGCGAGGTTGACCGCGAGGGCGCGGCCGATGCCCGAGCCGGCGCCGGTGATGACGACGACCTTGTTGCTGAGGTTCTTCACGCGTTGACTGCCTCTCGCTGGGTGCTGTGGTGATCCGCCTCGACGTCGTACTTGTCGACGTCGAACCTGCTCAGGTGGTGCCGGAAGGTGAACGTCTGGCCCGGCCACAGGGTGGTGTTGTTGCCGAACTTGTCGAGGTACCAGCTCGCGCAGCCGCCGGTCTGCCACACGGTCGGCCGCATCCGGCGGCGGATCTCGGCGGTCCAGGCGTCCTGCGCGGCCTGCGTCGGCTCGATCACGGCGAGGCCCGCGCGGCGCATCGCCTTCGCGGCCTCCACGACGTAGCGGACCTGCGACTCGATGATGAAGATCATGCTGGAGTGGCCGAGCGCGGTGTTGGGCCCGACGATCTGGAACAGGTTCGGGAACCCGTGGATCGTGGTCCCCTTGTACGCCGCCATGCCGCCGTCGTCCCAGACGTCGGCCAGCGTCCGGCCGGCGCGGCCGGTGATGTGCTGCGCGATCGGGGGCTCGGTCACGTAGAAGCCGGTGGCCACGACGAGCACGTCGACCGGCCGCTCCACCGTGGCGCCCGTGGCGGGGTCGGTGGTGACGATCGCGTCGCCGGTGATCTTGGTGATCGGCTCGGTGACGAGGTCGACGTTGTCGGCGTCGAGGGCGGGATACCACCTGTTGGAGATGAGGATGCGCTTGCAGCCGGCCCGGTAGTCGGGGGTGACCTTCGCGCGGAGCTCGGGGTCCCGGATGCCCTTCGCGATGTTCCTCCTGCCCTGCAGCTCGACGGCCCGCATCAGCTGCGGGAAGCGCGCGAACGCCGGCACCCGGGCCTCGAGCGTGGCGTAGACCAGGGAGCGGAGGGCGCGCTGGGCGCCGGGGACCTTCTCGAACACCGTCCGCTCCAGGGCGGAGAAGGAGCGCTCGTTGCGCGGGATGACCCAGTTCGGCGTGCGCTGGTAGACGTCCATGTGGCCGACCACCCGCTGCAGCTCGGGCACGAGCTGGATGGCGGAGGCGCCGGTGCCGATGACGGCGACCCGCTTGCCCGCGAGGTCGACGTCGTGGTCCCAGCGGGCCGAGTGGAAGATCGCGCCCTGGAAGTCCTCGATGCCCTCGATCTCGGGCAGGCGCGGCTCGGAGAGCCCGCCCGAGCCCGAGATGATGGTGCGGGCGGCGTACTCCTGCACGCCGTCGGGTCCCTCGGTCCGGACGATCCAGCGCTGCAGCCCCTCCTCCCAGCGCGCGTCGAGGACGGCGGTGTCGAAGACGAAGCGGTCGAGCGTGCCGGACTCCTCGGCGACCTTGCGGGTGTAGGCCCAGATCTCCTGCTGCGGCGAGTACACCTTCGACCAGTGCGGGTTCAGGGCGAACGAGTAGGAGTAGAGCTGGCTCGGGACGTCGCACTCCGCACCGGGATAGGTGTTGATGTGCCAGGTGCCGCCGACGTCGCTGTCCTTCTCGATCACGACGAAGTCCCGCTCACCGGCCTCGTCGAGCTTGATGGCGGCGGCGAGACCGGCGAAGCCGGCGCCGACGATGAGGTGGTCGACATTGCTGCGACCCGGAGTAGCACTCATGGGACGACGCTATTGGCGCTATTGAACATCTGTCAATAGGATGGGCCGCGTGACCGCGACCACCTCCCGCACCCGGCTCACGCCGGACGAGCGGCGCACCCAGTTGCTCGACATCGGCGTCCGGCTGCTCGCGACCCGGTCGCTCGACGAGCTGTCCATCGACCTCCTGGCGGAGGAGGCCGGCATCTCTCGGGGGCTGCTGTACCACTACTTCGGCGGCAAGCAGGGCTTCTACGAGGCCGTCGTGCAGCACGCCGCCGACGACCTCTACGCCCGGACCGCTCCCCCGAGCGAGGGCGAGCCGCTCGAGCGGCTGCTCGGCTCGCTCACCGGCTACGTCGACTACGTCATCTCCAACCAGGCCGGCTACCGCTCCCTGGTCAAGGCGGCCTCGGGAAGCAACGACGCGCTGCGGGCGATCTACGAGACCACCTTCGCGGCCCTCGCCGACCGGTTCTTCACCGTCGACACCGGCACCCTGGAGCTCCCCGACACCCCCGCGGTCCGCCTCGTCATCCACGCCTGGCAGGCGATGGTCGAGGACCTCGTCCTCACCTGGTGCGACACGCCCGCGGGTCTCTCCCGCGAGGACCTGCTCCAGGTGATCACCGCGTCCCTCCCCGCGATCATCGAGACCCTGCCGGGCTTGCCGGGCTGACGTCACCCGCGCCGCGCCCCGCGAAATGCGACGAGCCGGACCCCGCTGGCACAGCGGGAGCCCGGCTCGCGAGAACGCGAAGAGGGATCAGGGCAGGTTCGCCACGTCGCCGCACTCGTCCTTGACGGCGTCGGTGAACTCCTTCTCGTCGCCCTTCTCGTCCTTGTTGTCGTCGGCCCACTCCAGGAGGGCGTCGGTCGCCTTCTGGACCTTGTCGGCGTCGCCCGACTCGGCGGCCTCCTGCGCGTCCTTGGCCAGCTCGCAGTACTCCTCGGCGAGCTTGCCCTCGTCAGCGCCACCGCACGCGGTGAGCGAGAAGGCAGCCGCGAGAACGATGCTGCCGAGGCCGAGGGTGGTCTTCTTCATGGGTTGTCTCCCGTAGTCAGGCGGATGATCTGCGTTGCGCATCCCGCACGCTCGCGCATGCGCGCCGCGGCGCGGGAAGCGTGGGAAGCCTCCCACGCAAACATCCGGTGAAACCTCCGGGTCCCCGCGCGGGCCGTCACTCGCCGCGCAGGCGGGCCCGCGACCGGGTGCGGCGGCGGACCCGGGTGACGCCCACGAGGCGAGGACCCGCGAGGCGGGCCTCGACCCGGCGGGCCTCCCGCATGACCGGCTGGGCGACGTACTCGCCGAGGATCACGCCGGAGGCCAGGGCGATCGCGATGGAGGCGGCGGTCACCATGGCGAGCAGGCCCTGGGCCGCCTGCTGGCCGCCGTCCTCGCCGAGCAGGAACAGGCCGCGGTAGATCGAGAGGCCGGGGAGCAGCGGGACGACGGCGGAGACCACCACGACGAGTGGCGGCACCCGGAAGGTGCGGCCGATGGTGTAGCCGAACAGACCGATCAGGAAGGCCGCGAGGCCGACCGCCCAGGTGCGCCCGAACCCGGCCTCGACCACCAGCTGCGTGACGACGAGGGCGATGCCGCCGAGGACGCCGACGGGCAGGAGCGTGCGCAGGGGCGCGTACGACGCGAAGGCGAAGGCCGCCGCCGCGACCGCGCCGCCGACGCCGACGGCGCTCACGCCCACGAGGTCGAAGCGGGGCAGCGTGAGCTCCGGGATGTCCAGGCCGACCGCGGCGCACAGGGAGAGTCCGCCGCTGACGCCGGCGATGATGCCGGCCGTGGCGAGCACCGCCTCGAGGATCCGGGCACCGCCCGTGACGAAGAAGCCCGACAGCGCGTCCTGGATCGCGCCCATGAAGCCGATGCCGGCGAGCAGCATGATGATGTTCGCGGTGACGACCAGCGACGCGTTGAGGTGCACCCACGGCTCGGCCAGCCGCGTGCCGAGCGCCGCGAGCACCGTGGCCACCACGCCACCCGCGACCTGCTGGTAGAACCCGGGCAGTCGCCGCCGCGTCATGAGCAGCTGGAGCCGGTCGATGCAGATCGCCGCCAGCAGCGCCACGAGTACGACGACCAGGTTGCCGCCGAGCTGGAGCCCGACGCCCGCGCACATCACTCCCCAGCCCAAGGTGGCGGCCCACCGCGGCCGGGCGTGGCCGGAGGAGACGATCCGCGCGACCTCGGTGCGCGCCCCCTCGAGATCGATGCGACCGGCGACCACCTCGCGCACCAGGTGGTCGACCCGGGTGAGGTCCTCGTAGTCGATCTCGCGCTGGGTGACCGCCCGCAGCTGCACGACGGGCGGCTCGTCCGGTCCCTGCTGGACGCTCATCGCCAGCGAGGTGAAGGTGACGTCGACCTGCGTGTGGCGTACGCCGAGCGCCCGGGCCAGCGCGCGCATCGTCGCGACCACGTCCGGGGCGCCGGCGCCGGAGGACAGCAGCACCTCCCCCACCTTGAGGCACAGGTCGAGCGTGCGGTGCAGGGTCCGCAGGTCGTCCATGTCGCCATGGTGTCAGGTCCGCGCACGGCCCTACCCTGGACGCGTGCGCATCGACTTCCACGGCTCGCCCGCGCCGACCCTGGGGGTGGAGTGGGAGTTCGCACTGGTCGACCGGCGCACCCGCGACCTCCGCAACGACGCCGCCCATCTCTTCGCGCGGGCCAAGCCGCGGATGCCCACGCCGGGCAAGCTCCACAAGGAGCTGCTCAAGAACACCGTCGAGGTGGTCACCGGCGTCTGCGCGACGGTGGGCGAGGCGATGGCCGACCTGCGCGACACGCTGCGCTACGTCTCGGCCGCCGCGGACGACCTCGACCTCGATCTCTACGGCGCGGGGACCCATCCGTTCGCGGACTGGACCGGGCAGCAGCTCACCGAGGGCCACCGCTACGCCGAGCTGATCAACCGCACCCAGTGGTGGGGGCGGCAGATGCTCATCTGGGGCGTGCACGTGCACGTCGGCCTCCCCGAGCGCGAGCGCGTGATGCAGGTGCTGACCGGGCTGCTCACCTACTACCCCCATCTCCAGGCGCTCTCGGCGTCCTCACCGATCTGGATGGGCGTCGACACCGGCTACGCCTCCAACCGGGCGCTGATGTTCCAGCAGCTGCCGACGGCCGGGCTGCCGTTCCAGTTCGAGCGGTGGGAGGAGTTCGAGCACTTCGCCCACGACCAGCTCACGACGGGCGTGATCGACGAGCTCAGCGAGATCCGCTGGGACCTGCGCCCGGCGATCAAGCACGGCACGCTGGAGAACCGGATCTGCGACGGCGTCTCGACGCTCGCCGACATGGAGGCGCTCGTCGCGCTCATGCACTGCCTGGTCGTCTGGCTCGACGAGCGGGTCGCGGCCGGCGAGCGGTTGTCCACGATGCCGCCGTGGCACGTGCAGGAGAACAAGTGGCGAGCCGCCCGCTACGGCGTCGACGCCATCGTGATCCTCGACGGCGACTCGCGCGAGCGCCTGGTCACCGAGGACCTCGCCGAGCTCGTGCCCCGCCTGGAGCCGGTCGCCGCCCGGCTGGGCTGCACGACGGAGCTGGCGTCGGTGCTGGAGATCGCGACCCGCGGGCCGTCGTACGTCCGCCAGCGAGCGGTCGCCGAGCGCACCGGCAACGACCTCGTGGCCGTGGTCGACTCGGTGGTCGCGGAGCTGAAGGCCGGGCTCTAGCCAGCGGCGCCGGGCTACGAGCCGGGGAACTCGATCCGGCAGTCCGCGCTGTCGCACGGCGGGGTCTCGGCCCACACCGTCGCTGGCTCGAACGCGGTCCCCGTCGACCTCATCACCTGCACGCCGGTGAACTTCGACTCCTGGAGCGCCTTGACCACGAAGACGACGTCGCCGTCACCGTCGCCGTCGACATCGCTGAGGGTGGCGCCCTGGAGGCTGCGCTTGCCGATCGTGGAGGAACCGGTGAAGCCGACGACCTCGCGCGGCCGGCCGGTGGCCAGGTCGTAGACCTTGACCTCGAGCGCCTCGTCGTAGCTGCTGGCCTCGACGGTGACCAGGTTGGTCGTGCCGTCGCCGGTGACGTCGCCGATGAGATAGGCGTCGGCGTAGATGCCGCTCTCGAAGACGGCGCCGACCTCGAAGTCGGACCCGGTCGAGGTCAGCATCGCGTAGCCCTGGTCGCCGGAGTAGTAGCCGGAGTAGTCCTCGTCGGCCAGGCGCTCCGCCGGCACCCGTGCCCACAGGTCGGTTCGGCCGTCGTGGTCGAAGTCCCCCGCGCGGATCTCGGTCGAGTCGACCGTGGCGTTGGTCAGCGCGGCCCAGCGCACTGGCTCGGCGAACCCGCCCGCGCCGTCGCCGAGGAGGACCTGGACGTCGACGACCCGGTCGTTGGGTCCCGCGACGGCGAGATCGACGGCGCCGTCCCCGTCGAAGTCGCCCGGCTGGACCTGGATGCGCACGCCGAACTCCTTGAGCGACGACAGCTGCAGCCGGAAGGTCTGGTCGCCGGGGAACTCCCGGTCGGAGGACGACAGGGTCAGCTGGTTGGCGTCGTCGACGAACGACCAGGTGAGCACCTCGTTGGCGCCGTCGCGGTCCCAGTCGAGGTGGAGCTCGTCGGGCTCGCTCGCCTCCTCGACGGCGAGCTCGCTGGTCGTGAAGACCGTGCCGTTGCTGGCCGCCGTGATCTTCCGGGTGCTGTCGTAGTCCGGGGAGAAGTAGTAGATCGCGTCGCCGTTGCCGTCGCCGTCGACGTCGACGTCGCCCTGGATCGCGGCGGGCCGGTCGGCCCCGTCAGCCCCGCCGCCCCCGCCGCCCCCGCCACCCTCGGTGGCGCTCGGGGTGTCCTCCGCCCAGGGGCGCAGCGCCGCCAGGGCCCCGGTGGTGGCGGCGAGGAGGACGAGGAGAACGGCGAGCGCGATCCACAGGCCGAGGCGTCCGCGACGCTGCCCGGACGGGGCCGACGGCCCGGAGGGGACGGACGGCCCGGACGGCCCGGACGGCAGCGCGCCGTACGCCGGTGGGAGCGCGCCGGTGCCGGGCGACGGCGGCCAGGCCGCCGGGGACGGCGCGGGCGCGGCCGGGTGGGCGGGCGGGGCGGCCGACTGTGGGGGGTTCGACGGCGGGAACGGCTGATGGACCGACGGCTGCGGGTGCACGACCGGCACCGGGTACGACGTGGCCGGGGGCGTCGTGGCCGGGGGCGTCGTGGCCGGGGGCGTCGTGGAGCGGGCCCGGGTCGACTCGTCGGCGGGTGCGAACCGCGTCATCTGCCGCCGGTCGTCGGTCCAGGCGTCGCCGTCCCAGCGCCGCTCCCAGCCGTCGCCGTCCGGGTACCAGCCGGGTGGGGTGATCTTGCTCAAGGCCCATTTCCCATCGTCGCGGGCAGCCCCATCCGTTCCGGTGCGGCCGCGGTGCGGCCCTCCTACCCCACCGGGTCGCCGCTCACGCCTGCTCCTCCGCGAGGCGCGATCGACTCGGAGCGCTTGTGACGCCCGTCACGACACGCAAGGATCAGGCCACCTGCGACGAAAGGGGTGCTCCGTGGTCTCCGTTCCCGGCAACCGCCTGATCGACCCGACCGCCACCGCCTTCCTGCTCGCCGAGAGTCGCAACATGCCGATGCACGTGGGCGGCCTCCAGCTCTTCGAGCCACCGGCAGACGCGGGACCGGCGTACGTCCGGGAGATGTTCGAGGCGATGCGCGACACGGAGCGGATCGCGCCGCTCTTCCTCAAGCACCCCCACCGGTCGGTGCGGACCGGTGGCACCCTCGTCTGGCACGAGGACGAGCAGTTCGACATCGAGCACCACGTCCGGCACAGCGCGCTGCCCCAGCCGGGTCGGGTCCGCGAGCTGCTCGAGCTCGTCGGCCGGCTGCACTCCACCCGGCTCGCCTGGGAGCGGCCGCTGTGGGAGACGCATGTCATCGAGGGACTGGCCGACGGCCGGATCGCCATGTACACCAAGCTCCACCACGCACTCGTCGACGGCATCTCCGCGATGCGGCTGATGGCGAGCGTGCTGTCCTCCGACGCCGACCGTCGCGGCATGCCCGCGCCGTTCGCCGAGGGCGCCTCCCGCCGGCGTCGGCCCGACTCCGCCGACTCCGATGCCCCCGACTCCGATGGCCCGGACTCACTGCCCGCCGCGGCCGTCGACGCCGCGGCCACCGCGGCGCGGACGATCGCCGACCTGCCCGGCGACGCGGTCCGCACGGCGCTCAGCGTCAGCGCGGACGCGGCGGGGATGCCGCTCGCACTGGTCAGGACCCTGCGCAAGGGCCTGCGCAACGAGACCTCCGCGGTGTCGCTCGCCGCGCCGCGCACGATCTTCAACCAGTCGATCACCGGCGCCCGCCGCTTCGCCGCCCAGGACTGGCCGGTCGAGCGGATCCGCGGTGTCGGCAAGGCCACCGGCACGACGATCAACGACGTCGTGCTCGCCATGTGCAGCGGCGCGATGCGCACCTACCTGACCGAGCTCGACGCGCTGCCCGAGCAGTCCATGGTGTCGATGGTCCCCGTCGGCCTCAAGGGGCGCCAGGCCGGGACGCCCTCGGCCGACGGCGGCAACGCGATCGGCTCGGTGATGGTCCGGCTCGCCACCGACCGGGCCGACCCGGCCGACCGGCTGCGGACGATCAGCCAGTCCATGAAGGACGGCAAGGAGGCGCTCTCGTCGATGACGCCCGCCCAGATCGTGGCGATGAGCGCGCTCGGCGTCGCGCCGTCCATCGTGGTGCCCATGCTGCGGATGCAGGGCATCGTCCGGCCGCCGTACAACCTGATCATCAGCAACGTGCCCGGTCCGCGCGTCCCCCACTTCTGGAACGGCGCGCAGCTCGTCGGCAACTACCCGGTCTCCATCCCCATCAACGGCATGGCACTCAACATCACCTGCACCTCCTACGCCGGCAACATGGGCTTCGGCCTCACCGGCTGCCGCCGCACCGTGCCGCACCTGCAACGACTGCTGACGTTCCTCGACGACGAGCTCGCGGCGCTCGAGAAGGCCGCGGGAGTCTCCTGACCGGCCTGACCGACTACTCGGCGCCGAGCTCGGCGAACCCGCCGCCGACCCGCTCGGCGACGGCTCGCAGCCGGGCCCGGGTGATCGCCGAGACCGTCGCGTACCCCGCGCGCTCCGCATTGGAGCCGGCCCGGGTGGGCTCGGCGGAGTTGACCGACAGGCAGGTCCGCCGGCCGCCGTCGGCGGCGTTCGCCAGCGCCACGGCGTGGCCGGTGGTGCCGCTGCCGGCGAAGTAGTCGAGCACCCGCGCGTCGTCGGGCATCGTGCCGAGGACCCGCAGCAGCAGCCCGGTCGGCTTCGGGGACTCGAAGACGTGCCCGACCAGCTCCTTGAGCTCGGCGACCGCCGTGTCCGTCGACCCGATCTCCTCGGCGAGCCAGATCGTGCGCAGCTTCTTCCGCCGGCCGCCCACCGGGTGTCGCCAGTCGCGCTGGTAGATGTCGACCCGCTCCCCCCGCGCGCCACGGACGACGCGGCACTCGAGATCGTCGGGGCGCTCGTCGACCCGCGGACGGGACCATCGCCACACCGCCGGAGAGCCGTCGCCGAAGACCGGCTTGACCTCGACCGCCCCGTCGAACGGCGCCGTCGCCACCCGCCCGGTGCCCGGATCGCCCCACAGCGCGTAGTGCAGCGTCGGCGTGGAGAGCGGGTTGAACCGCTTGTTGGTGTTGCGCAGCGGGAGCCGGCGGTAGCGGCGGCCGTCCGGCGCCTCCACCGGGAAGTCCGCCTCCACCACGGTGTGCGCGGACGAGGCGTCGAGGACACACCGGGCGGCGTCCTTGGCATAGACGAGGAGGTACTCGTGCGACGTCGCGAACCCCCTGCCGAGCTGCCTGCCCTTCGGGTTGAGGTTCACCACGATCTGGGCCAGGAAGTTCGCCTCGCCGTACACCTCGTCGAGCAGCAGGCGCAGGTGGGCGACCTCGTGGTCGTCGATGCTGACGAACAACGCTCCGGTCTCGGCGAGCACCCGGTGCCCGGCCTCGATCCGGGGCCGCAGGTAGGACAGCCAGGTCGCGTGCCGTCCGGCCGGGCCCGCACCGCGCTTGCCCTTGAAGTCGTCGCGGTAGGCGAAGTCGTTGCCGGTGTTGTAGGGCGGGTCGAGGTAGATCAGGTCGTACTCCGTCGGCACCGCGCCGGGCCTGCCGTCGAGCACGGCGGCGAGCACATCGAGGTTGTCGCCCTCGATGAAGGTGTTCCACGGTCCCGGCTCGGCGCCCACGGAGCCGATCCTCGCACGTCTTCCACAGGCCGATGCGAGGTCGGTTGCACCCAGGGACGGTGATCTGGACCGCGACCTCGACGCCGCGGTGGCCGGGCGCGAGACCCTACGCCTCGGCTGGGGTCAGGTCTTCGGCAGCCAGTGCCACACGGCGTGGAGCATCGGCCAACTGCTCGACCGGCGGGGTTGGACCGGTCGGAGCACGAGCTGCCCCGGGTGCTGACCCACCGTCATCGTCGTGTGGCTCTGGTCGCGTCTGGTGCGACCGGATCCACACGACGATGACATGATCCCTGGCGTGAGCCGCCGTCGTTCCTTCACCCGCGCCGAGCTGGAGTCCTTCCGCGACGCGGTGGTCCCCGACCTGCTCCCGAACGCGCCGGGCCAGGAGCTGAAGCTGCTGTTCGTCGGCATCAACCCCGGCCTGTGGACCGCGGCGACGCAGACCCACTTCGCGCACCCGGGCAACCGCTTCTACCCCGCCCTGCTGCTCGGCGGCGTGATCACCGAGCCGGTCGACCCGGCCGACGGGATGGGCGAGGCGGAGCGCACGATGATGCGCGAGCGCGGGATCGGGATCAGCAACGTCGTGCACCGCGCCACGGCGAAGGCCTCGGAGCTGAGCGCGGAGGAGCTGCGGGTCGGTGGCCGCCGGCTCACCGAGCTGGTCGCCCGCGAGCGGCCGCGGGTCGTGGCGATCGCCGGGATCACGGCGTACCGCACGGCCTTCGGAGTGCCCAAGGCCGTCCCCGGCCGCCAGCCCGAGACCCTGGACGACCTGTGGTCCGGGGCCGAGCTGTGGGTGGTCCCCAATCCGAGCGGTCTCAACGCCCACGAGACCGTGCCCTCCCTCGCCGCCGCCTATCGCGAGGTCGCCCAGGCGGCGGGCATCATCTGAGCCGCGCTCGTTCGGCTCGCGGCTGTGGACAAGGACCCCGATGAGTCGGGCGTCGGCCACAGACTCGCCCCATGCCCAGTTCGGAGCACGAGGCGCCGATCGCCCTCGCCCGCCATGACCCCGGTCTGGCCACGCAGCTGCTGACCGAGGTGTTCGGCGTCGAGCTCCCCGAGCACGTCCGCGCCCGACTGCATGCCGACGACATCCAGCTCACCGTGCCGGCGACCTATCACGCCGACTCCGTCCTCGTCTATGAGAACGCGGACGGACGTCCGGTTCTGGCGATCGTGCTCGAGGTCCAGCGCGCCTGGGACCGGAGGAAGCGGCGCACCTGGCGTCTCTACCTCACCCATGTCGAGGCCGAACTCGACGTCTCGGCGGCCCTGCTCGTCTACTGTCCGGTCGCGCGGGTCGGGGAGCGCTACCGGCGCTACTTCGAGACCGACGGCATCAGCAATATCCTGCACCCGTTCGTGCTGACGCCCGACCAGGTCCCATTGATCACCGACCCGGTCGCCGCCGAGCGCAGTCCGGCCCTCGCGGTGCTCTCGGCCCTCGCCCACAGCCGCGACGCCGCTCTCGACACCGCGTTCCCGGCCCTCGCGGCGGCACTGCAGGCGGCTGGCCCGGACCACGCGCTCCGTTACCATGACATCGTGCTCACCGGCCTCGCCGGCAGCGCCCGCACCCGCTGGGAGGACTTCATGACCGCCACCCCCTACAAGAGCCAATGGCTCAGCGCCGAGTTCCGCGCAGCCGAGGCGAAGGGCATCGCCCAGGGCAAGGCCCAAGACGTCCTGCTCGTGCTCACGACCCGCGGCATCGAGGTCCCCGAGGAGATCCGGGATCGGATCGAGACCACCACCGATCTGGCCGTCCTCGACGACTGGCTACGCCGCTCCATCACCGCCGACGGCCTCTCCGAGGTCATCGACGACTGACTCGACGACTGACTCGGCGAGTGGCGGGCGGCGCTGAGCCCGCGAACAGGGCTCAGCCTGATCATCTGAGCCGGCGGCGCTCCAACGACCACATCGCCACGAGCACCACCGCGAGGACGCCGACGGCCGCGCAGCCGGCGGCGCCGATGAGGCTGAGCCGGTCGAGGCCCACGAGCAGGGCACCGACGCCGGTGGCGAGCACGCCGGCGAGCCGGGTCCGGACCACGACACCGGGCAGGGCGCGGGCGAGCTCCAGGGCATGCGCGACCCGCTGGGCGTCGAGGTCGGCCAGGCGTGCGTGCGGGATCAGGCCCGCCCCGGACCGCGTCGCGGGCACGGTCGCCGCGCCCGCCTCCGGGTCGTCGGTGAACGCGAGGTCGGCCGCGGCCAGGGCCGCCGCGTTGCCGGCGTCGCGCGCCACCAGGGCGACCGTGTGGCCGCCACCGCGCTGGTCGCGGACCAGCTGCTCGCGGTGGGCGGGGTCCTTGCCGAGGAGCCACTTGTCGATCCCGCAGGACTGCGCCAGGTGCTCGGTGTCGAGGGCGGAGCCGTCGGAGAGCAGGATCGGCTGGATCCCCGCGGCCCGCAGCCGGGCCACCGCCAGGGCCGCGTCGGCACGGACCTGGTCGGTCACCGTGAGGTAGCCGAAGGGCCGGTGGTCGACCTCGACGCCGATCGTGGTGCCGAGGCCGTCGCGGGCCTCCATCCCGAGCCAGCCGGGACTGCCCACGCGGACCGGGTGCCGGTCGACGGCGCCGCTGATGCCGCGGCCGGGGAAGGACTCGACCGCGGTGAGCCGGCCGGGACCGGCGAGGCGGGCGATCGCGCGGCCGACCGGATGGTCGTCGGCGGCATGCTCGAGCGCGGCCGCGAACCAGCGCAGGTTGCGCTCGTTGCCCTCCTCGATCGGGTCGATGTCGCTGACCACGAGCTCCCCGGTGGTGATCGTGCCCCAGCGGTCGAGGAGGACGGTGTCCACCTCCCGCGCCGCGTGCAGGGCGGAGCGGTCGCGAAAGCCCACCCCCTGGTGCCGGGCACGCCGCAGGGCCAGCCAGCCGGGCAGCGGCAGCAGCAGGCCGACCATCGCCGGGAGCAGGACGAGGAGCACGATCACCATTCTCACTGAGCGCGCCCCGAGTATCGCTCGAAGTCGCTCTGGTCGCCCGCGACCCACAGCGCGATGCTGGCCTTGAGCACGAGGGTCAGCTGGACGACGTACTCCGGGTCGTGCAGGGCCTCGCCGAAGAGCTGGTTGATGCGCCGCCAGCGATAGCGCACCGTCTGCGGGTGCACGCCCAGCCGGGCAGCGATCGCGGGGGCGCTGTCGCGGGTCTCGAGCCACACCAGCAGCGTCTCGGACAGGATCTCGCGCGAGTTGGGCGTCTCCTCCAGCAGGGGCTGGAGCAGCTCCTGCGCCAGCTGCCGGCGCATGACGGGCTCGGCGTGCAGCCAGATCTCGGTGCGGTAGGCCCGGCAGTCGAGGACCGGGCGCGCGGGCAGGATGCCCTTGCCCACCAGCGCCAGGGCGCGCTGGGTCCATCGGTGGGCCGAGGACGCGTCCCGCGGCTCGACCGGCCAGCAGACCGCGGCCCGCGCGGTCGGCAGCTGGCTCCTGACGGTGGCGATCGCATCCGCCATGACGTCCTCGCTCGAGATCAACGCGGCCCGCCCCGATGCGGTCCGGCACAGCACGGAGGAGGGAAGCACACTCGGGTCGAGACGCGCACCCCCCGGAAGCTCGACGGCCGCCACGACGAGCAGCGGCGGGAGCGGCCACAGCGCCACCTCGGCGTACGCCTCGATGTCCTCGCGGTCCGCGCCGGAGAGCAGGCCGTCGACGAGCCGGCGCCGGGCGAGCCCGCTGTCCTGCTCGCGCGCGGCGCTGCCGGCGTCGTGACCTTGGCGGGCCTGGGCCAGCAGGTGGTCGACGTAGCTGTCGAGGGCGTCGCGGAGATCCTCCAGGGCGTACGGCGAGACACCCAGGCGCGCCGCCTCGACCCGGATCTCGGCCCAGTACGTGCCGGCGGCGACCCGGACCGCGCTGTCCAGCGCGGACAGGTCGGCGCCGGTGCCGCCCTCACGGAAGCCCATCTTGCGGAACAGGTCGTCGGAGGCCATGGAGGAGACCGGCTCGCCCAGCGCGCTGGCGAGGAAGTAGGCGGCGGCGCTGTTGACGGCCGTGGAGATCAGCTGTTGACGGTGGTCGCTGTCGGCGAAGCCCGGGACGGTGGACCGGATCTCCTCGGTGACCTGCTGGGCGATGCGCGGCAGCCGGCGCCGGACGGGAGGAAGGACGAGCCGCGCCGTCTCGGAGGAGTCCATCTGCATCGCTGCGTCCGGCACGGCACCCTCCCTCTGATCACCGCCTCCCCCGGGGCGCTCAGTGTCACCGGTCACAGTCTCACTCCTGTCCTGAATCGATCCTCACACGCGGCCGACGCGTTCCGGGCACCTGTCGTCAGTTGTCATCCAGGTGACAAATCGTCCGGGATCTCGACCAGGGACCCCGGTCCCGGGCGGCCGTCGACGCGGCGCAGGGCCGCCACCAGCGCCCGGGCCGAGCCGCGCGTGAGGGCCAGGCGAGGCTGCCGCGCCTCGGCCGGCTCGATGCTGATCCACTCCAGCGGCATCCCGATGCGACGGTGGAGCTGGACGACGAGGTCGAGGTGGCTCAGCGCATCGGTCACGGGTACAGCATCGTCACCCGTGGCGACGACCGCCACGTCGATCGCCTCGCCGCGGTGCTCGCGGTCCTCCGGGTGGTCGTCCTCGTCGTGCTCGCGCAGGCACCACGGCGGGCACGGCTCATCGAGCCAGGTGGGGCGCGAGCTCTCCATGATCTGCCTCCGGAGTCCGGGCGGATGGTGACGGTCTCTGGAGACTAGGAACCAGCCCCGACAACTGCCGCTGTCGGTCGGACGTTGTCCACAAGACCTTCCGATCACCACATATCCACATACCAGTATGTACATCTGTGTCGGTGATTCGCTGCATGCTTGACCCCGTGTCCTCCTCGCCTGCCGACCATTCCTGGGATGCCTACGTCCGCGAGCTCGGCGTCAACCTCCAGCGGGCCCGCCACGACCGTGGGCTGAGCCAGGAGCGTGTCGCGCAACGCGCCGGGATCGCCGCCAACACCTATCGCCAGTACGAGAAGGGCGAGTCCAAGCCCGGTTCGCCGGCCAATCTCAGCCTGCGCAACGCCCTGGCCCTGAGCCAGGCGCTCGGCGTGTCCCTCGGCTCGCTGCTCCCCGTCTGGGCTCCCGACCTGACCCAGGGCGCCTGATCCTGCAGGCTGGGCCTGGGGCCGGGCCGAGCCCGGGTCCGGGCCGCCCCCCGGCTCACAGCGGGGTGAGCGCCGTGATCACCCACGCCCGGCCGTCGCGCTCCGCCTCCACGCGCAGCTGGGCGGCCGAGACCGACGACTCCTCGTCCTCGGCCCGACTGCTCGACTGATCGAGGAAGACCAGCAGGGTCGCCTTCGTCTCCGTGAGGCGCTGCACCCCGGCGATCTGGACCTGGGTGCTCAGCGTCAGCTTCTGGTCGGGAGCCCGCTCCTGGAGGCTGGCGAAGAGGGTGTCGTACTCCTCGCGCGCCTGGCCGGAGAGCAGCTGGTCGGCCGCGGCCTTGGTGATGCCGGGCTGCGACCAGTCGTAGCTGAACACCTGGGCGAGCCCGCGCGAGACCTCGGTGGTCACCCCGCGGGCGGCCGCCTCGTCGAGCAGGGCGCGGTTGGCCAGGGCCGGGTCGTCGCGCAGGCTCTGCGCCCGCAGCCCGAGCACGATCGCGACGCCGATGAGGGCGATGGCGACGATCAGCGCGCACGCGCGGACGATCTGGGTCCGGTCGCCGACGCGCGTCATGACGTCGCCACCGGGACCTGGCCGAGGTTCTCGAGCTTCCACTCGCCGTCGACCAGCACGAGGTCGGCGCTGTAGCGGTTGCGTTTCACGGTGGGCTCCTGGGCGGGGTCCTTGTCGGCGACGGTGACCTCCACGGCCGCGATCATCGTCGCGGTGCGGTCGGTGAGATCGGTGAGCGCGGCCTCCACGACCCGGCCGGTGGCGACCTTGCCCTGGTCGGCGAGCAGCTGGCGCTCGTCGGCCGCGATCGCGGCGAGCTGGTCGCGCAGCACGCCGGTCGTGACCGAGCGCCAGGCCTCCAGCCCCGCGTCGACGTCGCGGTAGTCCATCGAGTTCATGGTCTCCACCGCGGCCGTGCCCTCGATGATGGCGAGGTCGCGCAGCTCGGCCCTCGCCAGCGCGGGGTCGTCGTCGGCACCGCTCCACGACAGGTACGTCGCCACGACGGCCACGACACTGGCGGCGAGCAGGCCCCAGGTCCAGCGCCCGAGGAGCGATCGTCGCGAGCCGCCCGCGGACTCGTCGGCGCCCACGACCACGACGGAGGGACCCGCGTCAGCCGGGTCGGGCCCGTCGGCCGGGTCGGGCCCGTCGGCGGGCGTGCGCTCGTCCGCGGACTCCCGTGACGCCTCCGCGGACTCCTCGGCCGCGTCCGTCGACGCGGTGTCGACCGACCCGCCGGCCGATTCGCTCCCGTCGGTACCGTCCGGTCCACCCGTCACGGCGTCCCTCCCATCAGCTCCTCCAGGCTGCCGGTCACGTCCACGCCGACCGGGCGCTTGCCCTTCACGGCGCTCGGTCCGCGGACATTGCTGCCCGCGGCCGGCGTGGTGCAGCCCGCGTCGGTGTTGAACGGCTTGCCGGGGCTGGTGTCCAGGCCGGGACGCATCTCGGTCGCACCATAGCCGGTCACACACGGCAGGGGGTTGAAGAACGTGGGCGTGACGCCCATCCGCATGCCCTTCGCGGTCATCACGGCGTAGGTGATGCTGATGCCCTCGGGCAGCTTGATCAGCGTCTCCCGGACGCCGGCGGCGTTGGTGCCGAAGACCTGGGCGGTCGAGACCAGGTTGCCCATCAGGTCGCCGAGCGGCTGGCCGACGGTGGCGAAGAGGGCGCCCAGCTCGCGGGCGGCCGCCGGCGTCTGCTGGATCAGCTCGCGCCACGAGTCGTTCTGCTCGGCGAGCGCGTCGGCCAGCAAGGACATGTCCTTGCTGAAGCTCTGGAAGCTCTCGGCCGAGGCCTCCTGGGTGGCCAGGACCTGCTGGGAGCTGCGGATCAGGCTGGCCGAGACCAGGAAGTTCTTGTCGGCGGTGCGGGCGAACTCGGAGGAGGTCTCGACCAGGCGGGCCATGTGCTGGCCGTTGCCCCGGGAGAAGTCGTAGGTCTCGTCGATGACCGTGGTCAGCGCGTCGGAGGGCACCGACGCCACGAAGTCCCGGCCGCTGCGCAGCAGCCCGTCGAGCGACGGCGGCAGGCCGCCGGCGCTCACGGTCAGCCGGTCGCCCTCTGCCAGCTTCTCGCCGCCGAGCGGACCGCCGCGCAGGTCGAGGTACTGCTCGCCAATGGCCGAGCGGTTGACGACCCGTGCCTCCACGTCGGCCGGGATGTCGGGCGAGCCGGGCTTGATCCGGACCACGGCGCGAGCCCCGTCGCCGGTGGCGACCAGGCTCTCGACCCGGCCGACCGGGACACCGCGGTAGGTGACCTCGCTGTTGTCGAACAGGCCCCCCGCCTCGGTGAGGTCGACGGTGACGCGGTAGCCGCCGACATAGCGGTCCAGGCCGACGTACTGCGCCGCGAGGAAGGTGGTGGTCACCATCGCGAGCGCCATGAAGACGAACAGTTTGGCCTTGGCGGTGATGTTGAGCATCAGTCCTCCGTAGCGGTCGGAGCGGACGTCGGCGTGCCGGTCGGTGCCGCCGGGCCCGTCGGGCTCGCGGAGCCCGAGGGCTTGGGCAGCTGCACCGTCGGCGACGGGACACCGGGGATCGGCGAGTCGGTCGGCGGCAGCAGCGACGGCGACGGCGGGGAGGTCGTCGGCGACGCCGGCGCTCCCGACGGCGACTCGGTGGCCCCGGCCTTCCCCTCGGTCGCGGGCGGCGCGGCCTCCTCGGTGGTGCGCGGCGCCACCGGCCGGCCGGACGCGATGCCGGTCAGGTCGAAGCCGGGCTGGGCCCAGGGACAGCCCATCGCGGCGCAGCCCGGCGGCAGCGAGCTGTAGTTGGTCGTCACGAAGGCGTTGAGGTAGTCGCCCTTGATGGCGCCCAGGACGGCGTCGGGGAACGGGTAGGTCAGCAGGATCTGCAGCGACTCGGGCAGCGCGTCACCGGCGGCGGCGAGGTTTTTCAGGATCGGCTCGAGCAGCCGGAAGTCCTCGATCATGTCCTCCTTCGAGGCGTCCAGCGTGCGCATCGTCACCGTGCTCAGCTGGTGGAGCGACTCGAGCATCGCGACCAGCTGCGGCCGTTGCTCGGCGAGGACCTTCATGCCGGGGCTGAGTCCCTCGAGCGCGGTGGCGATCTTGTCCTTGTCGTCGTCGAGCGTCGCGGAGAGCTTCGCGAGCGAGTCGAGGGCGTCGGCGATCGCGTCCTTGCGCGCGTCGAGGCTCTCCACGAAGACCCGCGTGGTGCGCAGGAAGTCGCGGATCTGCTCGGGGCGGCCGTCGGCGACCTTCTGCAGCTCGCGCGAGATCTCCTGGAACCTGCCGACCGCGCCGCCGTTCAGCACGGTGGAGACGGCGCCGAGCACCTGCTCGACCTCGGCGACCTGGCTGGTCGCGGCGATTCCGATGTGGGAGCCGGTGCGCAGCTCGCCCCCGCCGGCCGTGGCGGGCCGGACCAGGGCGACGTACTTCTCGCCCAGCAGCGAGGACTGCTGCAGCCGGGCGGCGGTGTTCTCGGGGAGGTCGAGGTCGTTGCGGATCACCAGCGTGACCCGGGCGCTGAGCCCGTCGGGGTTGAGCTCGATCTTCGAGACCCGGCCGACGGCGATATTGGAGACCTTCACGCTGCTCTGCGGCACGAGGTCGACCACGTCGGCGAAGTCGACGGTGATCGTCATCGGGTCGCTGCCGACGTCGGCTCCGCCGGGCAGCGGCACGTTGTAGATGCCGCCCCCGAGGCCGCAGCCGGACAGGACGAACGCCAGGGCCGCGGCGAGCCCCGCCCAGCGTCCGGTACGACGCCGCGCGGGTGTGGTGCGTCGGGTCCGTCGGGTCCTCATCGTCGGCTCCTTCCGGCGTCCTCGAACATGGTCGGCGGCGCGTCCTCGGACGTCCGCGCGGTGAGCGCGTCGGCCCAGATCGTGGCCTCGTTGAGGTTGCCGCGACCGACGAGCACGTTGTGCTCCGGGTCGTAGAGGTCGAGGAGGTTCTGCATCAGCAGCGGCGCCAGCCGCACCATCTCCTCCAGCGAGTCGCGCTGCTTGCGCAGCACCTTCGTCGTGGGCACGAGGTTGTCGACGCTGTCCTTCAGCTTGCCGCGGTTCTGGCGGATGAAGTCGTCGAGCACCTGCATCGCCTCGCCGAGGTTCTTCGCCGCGGCACCCATGTCGTCACGGTCCTCGGCGAGATAGCCCGCGACGTCCGCGAACTGCTTGTTGACCTCGCCGACCGCCGCGTCGTTGGCGAGCAGCATCGCGTTGAGCTTCTCGAAGTTGCTGATGGTGGCGAAGAAGTCGTCGTCGAGACCGGACAGCGTGGCGCTGGCCTCGCCGAACTCCCGGAACATCGTGTTGAGTCCCTCGCCCTCCCCCTCGAGGTTGGCCGCCGCGACCTCGAGCAGGTCGCTCAGCGCGCCGTCGCGGTTGGCCCCCTCGGGACCGAGCGCGTCGGACACGCTCTTGAGTCCGTCGTAGAGGTCGTCGATCTCGACGGGCACGGCGGTCCGGTCGAGGCTGAGCTCGGCGCCGGAGCGGAGCTTGGCGCTGCCCTCCCCCGCGACCCAGGGCTCGGTCAGCTGGACGAACCGGTCGCTGACCAGGGTCGGGGCGATGATGACCGCCGCGGTGTCGGCGGCGACCTCCCGGCCCGGCTCGAGCTCCATGGAGACCCGGACCTGCTCGCCGACCGGCTTCACCGCGGTCACCCGCCCGACGGGTACGCCGAGCACCTGCACGTCGGAGCCCGGGTAGAGGCCGACCGTGGACTCGAACATCGCGCTGAACCGCACCGGCTCGTCGCGCAGCAGCGCGCGGAGGCCGAAGCCGCCGGCGACGAGGAGCAGGACCACCAGGCCGATCACGAGCCGGCGTTGGCGCTGATTCATCGGGCACCTCCGGGGTGGCAGTTGCGGACGACGTCGTTCTCGAGGATCGGGTTGAGGTCGTCGTCGAAGAGGCCGCACAGGTAGGAGTCGGCCCAGGGACCGTTGCCCGTGGCCGAGGCCAGCACGCGGTAGTAGGGGCCGAGCTGGCGCAGCGCCTTGTCGAGGTTGTCCTGGTTGCGCTCGAGGATCGCCGAGACCTTGTCGAGCTTGGCCAGGGCCGGCGCGAGCGCCTTCTGGTTGTCCTGGACGAAGCCGCGGACCTGGGCGCCGAGGTCGGCGGTGCCGACGAGCATCGCGTTGACGGCATCGCGCCGCTGCTGCAGCTCGCCGAGCAGGTCGGACCCGTCGTTGATCAGCGCGGCGATCTGCTCGCGGCGCTCCGCGAGGGTGCCGCTGACCGTGGTGGTCGCCTTGAGCAGCTCGGCCAGGTCGTCGTCGCGGGTCGAGATCGTGCGCGACAGCGCGGTCAACCCGTCGACCATCTGCTGCACCGACTCCGGGGTGCCGCGGAAGGCGTCGGAGAGCGACCGGAAGCTCTGCTCGAGCTGCCCGGTGTCGATCCGGCCGACGCTGTCGCTCAGGTCGGAGAAGGCCGCGTTGACGTCGTAGGGCACCGAGGTGCGCTCGCGCGGGATCGCGCCCTTCAGCTCACCGGAGCCGAGCGGGTCGATGGCCAGGAACTTCTGGCCGAGCATGGTCTTGACCTTGACCGCCGCCGACGTCTTGTCGGGCAGGTCGACGCCCTTGGCGCGGAAGCGCACGACGACGTCGCGCCCGCGGAGGTCGACCTCGGTGACCTCGCCGACCCGGACGCCGGCCACGCGGACCTCGTCACCGGCGCTGAGACCGCCGGACTCGGCGAACACGGCCTCGTGGACCTTGCCGTCGCCGACGAACGGCAGCGACGAGAGCCTCAGGGCGGCGGTGAAGGAGACGCCGAGGACGAGGATCCCGACCACGGCGATCACGACCAGGTTGCGCTCGGCGAACGAGCGGCGGTAGCGGGTCATCACCGGCACCTCTCCGCGACCGGCAGGGCGCCGAGGTCGCCCATGTATCCCTCGGGCATGGGGATCCGTCCCTCCATCGAGCACAGATAGGTGTTGAGCCACGATCCGTAGCTGCTCAGGCGGCCGATCCGGTCGAGCTTGACGGGCAGCAGCTCGAGGAAGGACTCGACCTCCGCGCTGTGCTCGTCGAGGTTCTCCGAGACCTCGCCCAGGTGACGGATCGACTTGCGCACGGCCGGGCGCGTCTGGCCCAGCAGGTCGGCGACGCTGCTGGTGAGGTCGCCCATGCCGCTGATCGCGCCGCCGATGGCGGCCCGGTCCTCGGCGAGCCCCGAGACCAGCTGCTGCATCGTGAGCAGGGTGGTGTCGAGCTGGTCGGAGCGCTCGTTGACGGTGGTGAGCACGCTGCTGAGGCTGGAGATGAGCTCGCCGATCACCTGGTCCTTCTCGGCCAGGGTCGTGGTCAGCGAGGCGGTGCTCTTCAGCAGCCCCTCCACCGTGGCGCCCTCGCCCTGGAAGACCGCGATGATCTGCTCGCTGAGGCGGTTCACGTCGTCGGGGTCGAGCATCCGCAGCAGCGGCTGGAAGCCGTTGAAGAGCAGGGTCAGGTCCAGCGCGGGCCGGGTCTGCTCGACGCCGAAGGTGTGCCCGGGCTCGATGGTGCCGCCGGATGCGGTCGAGCCGGTGGTGCTGCTCGCCGGGGCGATGTCGCCGTCGACCGGCGCGTTCGTCGGGCTGCTCGTCACCCCGGACGGCTGCACGAGCGCGAGATAGCGCTGGCCGACCAGGTTGCGGAAGCGGATCTGCACGATCGTGGTGTCGGGCAGGCGCACCCCCTTGCGGACCGTGAACCGCACCTTGGCCAGCCGGCCCTCGGTGATCTTCACGTCCGTGACGCTGCCGACCTTCACGCCGGCCACCCGTACGTCGTCGCCGCGGCTGACGCTCGTGACGTCGGTGAAGACGGCCGCGTAGTCCTGCGCGTCGCCACCGGAGCTGTTGCGGATCGTCAGGGCGAGCACCGTGGTGGCCAGGACGGTGGCCACGGTGAACACCAGGGCCTTCACCGCCGTCCAGCGCAGGTGGTGGCGGTCGGACGCGCCGCTCATTTCAGCACCACCTTCGTGTTGCGCAGGGTCGGTCCCAGGAGCAGGCTGCTCCAGGTCGGGTAGTCGCCGGGGGCCATGCCCTGGGTCGGCGCGATCAGCTCGGCGATCAGCTGGTTCTCGCCGGGCGAGTTGGCATCGCCCAGCCCGGTCATCGCGTACTCGTAGGACTGCACGGTGGTGCCCGGCGGCGGCGCGATCGCCGGCGGCTCCCCCGAGCCGTCCGACGAGCCGGACTCACCGTCGCTCGGCTCGGGCGTGCCGCTGGCCGGCCAGCCGGTGTCGGCGGCCGGGTCGGCGGCGCCGGGGACCGCGACCCGCGGGGCCGGCTGGGTGCCGACCTGGCCGGTGACGTACGGGCACCGGGGCTTGGGGTTGCCCTTGGTGTAGGTGATCTTGTCGCGGCCGGCGAGGTACTTGCTCCGGGTCGGGACCACCTGGAGCACCGCGTGCAGGCCGGGCTCGCCCTGGCCCTTGCCGAGGGCCTGCTCCATCTTGGGGATGTAGCCGCGCACCGCGCGGAACAGGCACGGGAACTGCGAGGCGTAGGGCGACGTGGCCCGCAGCGCCCGGCGGCTCTCCTTGGACAGCACGGTGATCGTGTTGTGGTTGCTCGCCACCCAGCCGCGGGTGGTGTCGGCGGAGCCGATGACGCTGGCGTAGACGTCGCGGAGCTGGGTCTGCTCGTCGACGAGCAGCTGCGTGCTGGTGGTCATCGTGGCGAGCGCGTCGACCAGATCGGGTGCTGCCACGTTCCACTCCTCGGCGACCCGGCCGAGCCGGGCCAGGTCGTCGGCCATCTGCGGCACCAGCGGCTCGAGCTTGGTCAGGTAGCTCTGCCAGATCGACATCGCGTCGCCGATCTTCTCGCCGTTGCCGCGCAGCATCTCGGCGAACTCACCCATCATCGCGGCGAGCTTGTCGGGCTGGATCGCCTTCATCACGGGCAGCAGCTCGTCGAGCACCTGCTGCAGCTCGGCCGCCTCGGCGGAGGCGTCCTGGCGGATCACGTCGCCGCCGCGCAGGTTGCTGCCGCTCGGCTCGCCGGGCTCGACCAGCGCGACGTACCGCTCGCCGAAGAGGGTCTTGGGCAGCAGCCGGGCCACGACGTTGTCGGGCAGCAGTCTCAGCACGTCGGGGTCGAGCGCCAAGGACAGCGCGGCGCCGTCCTCGGTGGGCCGGATCCGCTCCACCCGCCCGACGGGCACGCCGTTGAGCTTGACGTCGGAGCCGGTCTGCATGGCGTTGCCGACCACGTCGGTGCGCAGCGTGACCGTCTCGCTCGGCACGAGCACCCGTTGGTAGGCGAGATAGGCCACGGTCAGCAGCACGACGGTCGTGGCGAGGGCGCACGCCCCGACGACCACGTCGCGGATCCGTCCTGGACTGGTCGCGCTCATCCCGCGATCCTCACCGTGGTCGTGGCGCCCCACAGCGCCATGGACAGGATCAGGTCGAGCAGGGCCACCGCGACGAGGCTGCGGCGCACCGCGCGGCCGACCGCGATGCCCACGCCGGCCGGGCCGCCGGAAGCGGAGAAGCCCATCCGGCAGTGCACCAGGATGATCATCACCGCGAAGACCAGCACCTTCACGAACGACAGCAGGATGTCGATCGGGGGCAAGAAGAGCTCGAAGTAGTGGTCATAGGTGCCGGCGGACTGGCCGTAGATGTAGACGGTCACGAGCCGGGACCCGGCGTACGACGTGAGCAGGCCGATCACGTAGAGCGGGATGATCGCGACGAAGCCGGCGATGACCCGGGTGGTGACGAGGAACTGGACGCTGGAGACGGCCATCGCCGTCAGCGCGTCGACCTCCTCGTTGATCCGCATCGCGCCGAGCTGGGCGGTGAAGCCGGAGCCGACGGTCGCCGAGAGCGCGAGCGCCGCGACCATCGGGGCGACCTCGCGGGTGTTGAAGTAGGCGGAGATGAAGCCGGTGAGGGTCGCGGTGCCGATCTGGTCGAGGGCGGCGTACCCCTGCATGCCGACCACGAGGCCGACGGAGAGGGTCAGCCCGAGCATCACACCGACGGTGCCGCCGATGACGGCCAGGGCACCGGAGCCGAAGCTGACCTCGGCCAGCAGGCGCATCACCTCGCGGGGGTAGTGGCGGATCGTGGCGGGGATGTGGCGCAGCACCTCGCCGTAGAAGCGCATGTCGGCGCCGATCTGGGCCAGCTTGTCGACCGGTCGCGTCGCGACCCGTCGCGGTGGCGAGAACCGGGGCTGCGGAGTGGTGACAGCCATGTCAGGCCCCCTTCATGGGCACCAGCGTCAGGTAGAGCGCGGTGAGGACGGAGTTGACGAAGAAGAGCAGCAGGAAGGTGACGACGACCGACTGGTTCACCGAGTCGCCGACGCCCTTCGGGCCGGGCGCGGTGTTGAGGCCGCGGTAGCAGGCGACGACGGCGGCGATGAAGCCGAAGATCACGGCCTTGATCTCGCCGATCCACAGGTCGGCGATCTGGGCCAGCGCCGTGAAGCTCGACAGGTAGGCGCCCGGTGTGCCGCCCTGCAGCATGACGTTGAAGAAGTAGCCGCCGAGCACGCCGATCACCGAGACCAGGCCGTTGAGCAGGACCGCCGCGCCGACGCAGGCCAGCACCCGGGGCACCACGAGCCGGTGGACGGGGTTGAGGCCCATCACCCGCATCGCGGCGATCTCGTCGCGGATGGTCCGCGACCCGAGCTCCGCGCAGATGGCGGCACCTCCGGCGCCGGCGATCACCAGCGTGGTCACCATGGGCGCCGCCTGCTGGACGATCGCGAGCACGCTGGCCGCGCCGGTGAACGACTGCGCTCCGAGCTGGGTGGTCAGGGTGCCCAGCTGGAGGGCGATCACCGCGCCCAGCGGGATCGAGATCAGGATCGCGGGCACCCACGACACGCTGACCACGAACCAGAACTGCTCGAGCGTCTCACTCGCCCGGAACGGGCGGCGGAAGAGCGCCCGCATCGTGTCGAGGGCGAGCGCGAAGAGGCTTCCGGTCGCGGTCAGGGAGCGGACCGGGAGGCTGGGGCGCGGGATGGAGCGCGCCTGGTCAGACTCCTCGTCGTCGGCGACGTACAGAGGCGCGCCGCCGGAGGCCACCCGGGCCCGGTGCCGCTCGGCGCTGGGCCGGGCCGCTCCCGAGCGGGGGGCGAGCTGACGGGGCACGACCTCGATCGCGCGGGCCCCGCTGGGGATCATCCCGCCGCCGGGGTAGCCGCCGTAGTCGATCAGCTCGGAGCGCCGGTGGTCGGTCTCCTCGCTCATGCCGATCGGGCCGTCGGGGTCACCGCTCATGAACTGCGACACGACCGGGTGGTCGGTGATGAGGAAGGACTCCCGCGGCCCGAACATGACCAGCTCGCGGCGGTAGAGCATGCCGATGTTGTCGGGCAGCGTGCGCGCCAGCTCGATGTTGTGGGTGACGACCAGCATCGTGGCGTCGGTGGCGGCGTTGACCTCGATGAGCAGCTGGGCGAGGTTGGACGTCCGCACCGGGTCGAGGCCGGAGTCCGGCTCGTCGATGAGGATGATCTCCGGGTCGGTGACCAGGGAGCGGGCCAGGCCGGCCCGCTTCTTCATGCCGCCCGAGATCTCGCCGGGCAACTTGTGCTCCTGCCCCACCAGACCGACCATGTCGAGCTTCTCCATGACCACGTCGCGCACCTGCGGCTCCTTGAGCTTGGTGTGCTCGCGCAGCGGGAAGGCGACGTTGTCGTAGACGTTCATCGAGCCGAAGAGCGCGCCGTCCTGGAACAGGATGCCGAACTTCTTGCGCAGCTCGAGCTTGTGCGACTCCGGCACCGACACCATGTCGACGCCGTCGATCAGCACCTGCCCCTCCTCGGGCTGCACCAGCCCGATGAGCGACTTGAGGAAGACCGACTTACCGGTGCCCGAGGGCCCCATCATCGCCGTGATCTCGCCGGGCGGCAGGGTCAGCGTGACGTCGTGCCAGATGTTCTGGCGGCCATAGGTCTTGCTGAGGCCGGTCACTTCGATCGATCCGCCCACGAGTCCTCCTGGAGTGCTGTGCGGTGTTGCCGTGCTGGATGGTTGTGCTGTCAGTGGGACTGCTGGGCCGGAAGGTACGTCCGTCCAGCAGCGTAGGTGTGCGCTCCGTCACGCGGAGCCGAAAGCGCGCAGGCAGGCAGGCAGCACCCGTTGTTGTCAGGGGGGTAACAACAACGGGTGCCGAGCCCAGGCTTCGGGGGGCCTGCCCGGGCGGTCAGTCGGCCGGACGGTCGGGGTAGTCCAATGGCTCGGGGCCGGCGCAACCCGACAGAGCCGGGGTGTACTGACCGGTCGGCAGCGGAACGGGCCGCCCCTGTTCGTCCCGCGGCAGCGCTCCGCAAACCTTGGTCCGGGCGATCATCCGGTTGCCTGGACCGGACCCGCTCAGCGTCAACATCGCCGACAGGTCGTCCCCGCTCTTGGTCACGCAGCCGGTGAAGGGCGGGATGTCCATGGTGCCGCTCAACTGGCCGCCGAAGACGGGGTTGTAGTAGGTGGTGGGATCGAGGGTTTGGAGATAGCCCCCAACATCCCCAACAGCCCAGCCCGGAACGACGTACGCCGGCCCCGTGAGGCGGACCGGTGCGGGCCGGGCCGTGCGGCACCCGGGCTCGAGACCGACGTCCACGCCGTCGACCAGCACCTTGATGATCTCCACCTCGAAGGCATCCTCGAGGTGGGTCTCGGAGAAGGCCCGGTCGCCACTACCGATGAGTCGGTCGTCGATGAGCTCGGCATGGATCGGAATCAAGAGGCCGTTGACGCGGCGCTGGCTGATCCGCACGGTCGCCTCGACGGGGAGCAGGCCGAACCCGACGGTCCGCACCCGGAGCGGCGGCAGGTAGCCGTACGGAGCCGGCGCTCCGGGCGGCGAGACGAAGAAGGTGTCGCCGATCGCCGTCTGCCGGTACTCCACCCCAGGCTTCGGATTCCATTGACTCTCGGCAACACCGCTCCACGAGGTCACGGTGAGCTCCGGGACGACCACCCACTGGCCGGCCTTGGCGGTCTCGGCGAGCGAGGCCTGCGAGACCGGGAAGTAGGAGCCGGGCTGGAAGGCAGGCTCCGGGAGGCCGGGAAATGCTGACTCCGCCTGGCTGCGCCACGGGCAGGCCAGGAGTAGGCCGACCAGAAGGACGGCGAGACCGGCGGTCCGTCGGGCGCGTACGGCGCGCGACGCAGCCGGACCCCCACCGTGCGTCTCCGCCGTCGTGTTGCCGTCCTGCACCGCCATGGTTCTCCTCTCGGACACGTCACCCCCTATCGGCGTGACGCGCTCCACACTCTAGGTAGCCGCCGGCGACCGCGCGGGGCTCGTCAGGGCGCGGAAGATTCTGACTGCGAAAGTTGTCACTCGGGTGAGAAGAGTTCGCCGCCAAAGCAACTCAGCGGAGAGGTGTACCGGCCAGGCAGGAAGGGCTCAACGACACGCCACCGCCCGGCTGGAACAGGCCAGCCGGGCGGTCGTGTGGTCACTCGCGGTCGGACGCGCGAACCCCAGGCCCTACTTCTTGATCTTCACCTTGCCCACGCCCGTGCTGGCGCTCACGCCTGCGTTCCCGGAATAGGCGATGGCGATCGTGTACTTGCCGCGATACTTGGCCTTCTTGGTCGCCTTCTTGACCAGCTTGGCGAACTTCTTGACCACCAGCGTCAATGAGCCGTCGGCGGCGACGGGCACCGTGGCCGTGATGATGGTCTTCTTGCCCTTGGCGATGCTCACCTGCGCCTGTCCCGCCGACGAACCGCTCGCTTGCACCTGGCCGCTCACGGTGAGCTTCTTCGCCTTCTTGGCGACCTTGACCGTGCCCACCGTGGTCGTCGAGTGAACCGGAGGTGGCACCGGTATGACAGGGACGGCCACCGGGGCGGTCGGCGTCGAGGTCGAGACCACCGGCTCCACGCCGGTCTTGGTGGCCGTCGAACGGTACGCGATCACCTTTCCGGCCAGGTCCGCGGTCAGGGTGAGCGAGGCGCCCGCGGCACCGGCGATCGGCTGCCCGTCGGCCAGCCACTGGCTGCTCACCTGATCAGGCTCCCCGGAGAACGTGCCCGGGGTCCCGGTCAGCACCGAGCCGACCTGGGCGGCCCCGGCCACGACCGGCGCACGGCCGCGCAACAGCGCGGTTTCGATCACCGCGATCCGCCGACCGGAGATGCTGAACTGCGCGACCGGCTCGCCGACCACCTCCGCGAACGGCTCCCACCAGAGTGGATCAGCCAGGCCCCCACCACCGATGTGGAGGACCCCGTCCTCGTCCAGCACCGCATAGGTCGCCCCCGGACCGCCGGTGATCGCCACCGCCCGCTTCCCCGCCAGATCGGGCGGCAGCTGACTGCCATACTGTCCCCAACCTACGATCGAGCCATCGGCCAGCAACGCCACCCCGCCATCGAGCACCGCCGCGACCGCGGTGACATTGCCCGGGTCCTGCGTCGCCGGAGGCAATGACGGACCGCCCGCCCACCGCCCCCAGCCGGCGACGGTGCCGTCAGTGGTCACCGCGAACGCGTTCCAGCCGGACGCGGCGATAGCACGTGCCTGCAGACCCGGCGGCACGGCGAGCACGCCGGTCGGGCCGGCGATATCGCCGTCGCGGCCCCATGACACCACGCTGCCGTCCTCCTTCAGCGCGAAGGCACTCCCTATGGCGATCGCCAGCTGGGCCACCCCACCCAGGCCGGCCGGCACGTCGGTGGGGGCACCGAGGGCCGAATCCGAACGTCCCCAGACCACCACCTTGCCGTCAGCGCCCACGACGCCCGCGGTAGTAGAGCCCGCCGCCAGGTCGACCACGTCCAGCGACGCGACGCCGGGCGGAATCAGGTTGGTGTAGCCGTCGGCACCCCACGCGACCACGACCTGCCCGTCACCGGTCAGGGCCAGTGTCGTTTTGTTCGTCATCGCGACCTCACGCAACGCCCGTCCGTCGACCGCTGCGAGCGGCGTCAGCACCTGCCCCGGCTCGTCAAAGACGTTCCCGGACTTGCCCCAGCCGAAGAAGCTCCCCCCGCGCTCCAGGGGAATCGGCAGATCTTGCGTGTTCACAGCGCCCGCCCCCGAGCCGGGGTCCGCCCCCACCGGTGTCGCCGCTCCGAGAGCTAGGGCCGCCGACGCGATGAGCACCCCCCAGGTCCGCATTGGCCGACTCGACCGCCCGCGCGACTCGCACCTGCCCCACAACGTCATGACTTCCTCCTCGACCACCTCAGTCCCCGTGGAGTGAGGTCCACCACACCCTAGGCAGCCGCAGAGGCGACGCCGCCCCCTTCCGCACAGGTCGTCGGCACAGGCCGAAAAGTTGTCACCCGAGTGAGCAGACACCGACGGTCCGAGCACCAGCTCACATCTCGGCGCAGGAGTGGACGCGGGCGCGCGATACACGATGGCCCGCCCGCAGCGGGACCAGTTCGCGAAAAACACCTACCAGTGTGTGACAAATCGCGATCCGTTGTTGCGCAGGAAACAAATGGATGAGTGGTTCAGAAGAATTTCAGGAACAGGTTCTTGTGAGGCGTATCACGCGGTCAATGATGGTGTCGCCCGGTCAACCCGAACCGGTCCCCCGTGAAAGGAAATCTCGATGACACGCATTCCCAAGCTGCGCCGACTCCTCGCCGTCCCGGCAGCTCTCGCTGCGGTCGTGGCGTTCGCCTCGTCGGCCAGCGCAGCGACTCCGACCTACGTCGATGTCACCAACAACCCTGCCGGCACCTACACCTACGACGGGGTGAACAAGGGCACCATCTCGGCCTCCCTCGGCGGGCTGAACGCGACCTGTACCGGCGCCACTCCGGTCGCCTCGGTCACGGATGGACCCTACACGGGCACTATCATGAGCATCAGTGCCTTCAACATCGTAGGCTGCACCGGAATCTTCGGCGTCGGCGTGACGATCACCAACAACTGCGCCGGGCTTGTCAACGGCACGGCCACTACCAGCGTCACCAGCGCGATGACCGACGTCTTTGACGTCGAGCTCGACCTGGACCCCGGCTGCCTGCACGTGCAGACCGCCGCTCCCTTCAGTTCCTGCACGCTGGACATCGCCGGCCAGGTGACCGGCACCTTCGACGAGAACCCGAAGGCCGACAACTCGCAGGAGCTGTCCATCAGCGGCAACACGCTGTACGCCACCAACGTCGGCGACTGCTTCGGCATCGTCGAGGAGAACGACACCGTCTCCTTCTCTCTCGACGTCAACTGGACCATCAGGGACGCGACCGTCGGCCACATCAACGTCACGTGACAAACATCGACAACGGCCTCGGCCACGTCGAGCGACAAACCGATAGCACGCCATAGAACCGATGGCCCGGCGGCGACCCCGCCGGGTCATCGGTGTTTTCTCTGGCAGATCAAGATCGGCTGCATCTTGCGTCAAACAATTGCCCGGCCTTGCGGCATTCGGAATCAAAGTCCTGTGACTTCTCCCGCGGGGCATGTTGACGACGCCGCCTGCTGGATCCCGCCGGACACGTGAAAGGAAATCTCAATGTCCCAAATTCCGCAACTCCACCGACTCCTCGCCATCCCCGTCGCCCTGGTCGCGGTCCTGGCCTTCGCCTCGTCGGCCAGCGCCGCCGCCCCGACCCAGATCGACGTCGGCACGCACACCACCACCGGCGTCCATCCCGTCAACGGAGTGAACAAGAATCTGATCTCGGCCAGCCTCGGCGGCCACAGCTGGACCTGTACCGGCGCCACTCCGACCGGCACGGTCGCCTCCGGCCCCCACACCACGGGAACTGCGTTCATGAGCATCGCGAATGCCAACCTGGCGGGCTGCACCGGCATCTTCGGCATCGTGCTGACCTTCACCAACAACTGCGACGGACTGGTCAAGACGACGGCGGCCTCCAACGTCACCAGTGCGATGACCGACAGTGTCGCCGCCAAACTCGACCTGGGCGCCGGCTGTCTGCACATGCAGACCGCCGCCCCCTTCAGTTCCTGCACTCTCGATATCGCCGGACAGGTGAACGCCACCTTCAAGGAGACGCCCCAGCCGGACGGCTCGCAGGAGCTGTCCCTCAGCGGCAACACCCTGTACGCCACCAACGTCGGCGACTGCTACGGCAACATCAACGCGAACGACACCGTCAGCTTCACCCTCGACCTCAGCATCACCTCGACCGACGGCCCGATCAACCTCAAATGACCAACCTCGACGACAGCTTCGGCCACGTCGAGTGACGAGCCCGGTCGCCCGGCGGCAAACCGCCGGGCCATCGGCTTCCCGTTCCCGCGCTCGCACCCAAGGGGGCCACCTCGGCGAGAACTTGTGAGGGCCGTCACAACATCCGGCGGCCTGCGCATGTCGAGTGGAGGATGCGCTCATTCGAGCCCCCGACAGTACGCAGGATCGGCAGGACCACAAACCTCGATCAGGAGACATGCATGAGACTCCGTACCCTGCTGGCCGTGTCCACGGCCGGCGCGCTCCTCGCCGGCCTGCCCGTCGGCCCGTCCTCTGCCGATCCCGGGGCGGTGCCCGACCAGCGCTCGGGCGACGTCGAGGCTTGGGGCACCGCTCTGGCCGTGGAGGCAGCCACCGTGCCCCCATCGCTGGACGGTGAGCGGATCGTCAATGTCGCCGCAAGCACCAACGGCACCGCAGCGGTCACCGCCGACGGAGAGCTCGTCGTGTGGGGGAAGCCCTCCGCGGCCGAGGTGGCCGCTGCACCGGCCGGCCTTACTGGCGTGGCCTCCGCGTCGCTCAACAGCAACACCGGCGTCGCCCTCAAGCAGGACGGCAGCGTCGTGGGCTGGGGGAACAACGGAGTCGACACGCCCCCGGCCGGCTTGAAGGCCTCCGCCGTCTCGGCCGGCAACGGCAAGGGCTACGCGATCGTCGATGGCGGCCCGAACGACGGCACGCTGGTCGTGTGGGGCACGGGCCCCGACCCGGCACCTCCCGTCGACCTCGGCGGCAACCTCGTCGACATCACGTCCTCCGGTGCCTACGTGCTCGCGCTGAAGGCCGATGGCAACGCCCGCATCTGGGGTCCCCTGGCGGCGGCCGCACCGGTGCCGGCCGAGATCCAGGGTCACATCTCTCAGATCGCCGGGGGTGGGGCCATGGCGGGCGCCATCCTCGACGACGGCTCAGTGCGGCTCTGGGGCATCGGCGCACCGGCCGTTCCCGCAGGACTCGCGGGGAAGACCGTCACCTCTCTCGACGCCTACCCCAGCAACGCCATCGCAGCCACTGACGAAGGCGAGATCTTCGTCTGGGGATCGACGGCCGAACTCACCACGCTCCCGCCGTCGGTAAGCGGGGCCCACGTGGCTGCGGTGACCATGGGCCAGAACCACGCCGCGGTCATCCTCACCGACTTCCGCGCGGTGACCGCCCCGGCCATCGCCGGCACAGCCAAGGTCGGCGAGACCCTGACCGCCACGCCGGCTGAGCTCTCGCTCGAGCCGGACAGCCCGGCGGCCGGGCAGTGGCTGGCGGACGGCGACCCGATCGCCGGCGCCGACAGCACGACGCTGGAACTGGACGAGGATCTGATCGGCTCGATGATCAGCTACCAGACGACGGCCACCCGCGGAGCAGACGACGTCGAGTCGACCTCGACCGAGGTCGGACCGGTCGCTCCCCTGACCGTGGCGTCGACCACCACGCTGTCGGTCACCCCGACCTCCGGCGGATACGGCGCAGCCCGGACCGCCACCGCTACCGTCGCCGCCCCGGACGGGACGCCCACCGGCTCGGTGACCTTCACCCTCGACGGCAAGACCGCCACCGCCGAGCTCTCTGGCGGCAGGGCCGTCTGGAAGCTCCCCTCTGACCTGAGCGTGGGAGCCCACAGCTTGAGCGCCAGCTACGCCGGCGACTCCGCCACCGACCCGTCTGCGTCGACGGCAACCACGGTCACGGTCAGCAAGGCTGGCAGCACGCTGAAGGCGAGCAAGGCGAAGGTCAAGGGCAAGACCAAGGCGATGGCGAAGAAGGCCATCCTCAACCTCGACGTCGATACCGACACGGGCACGTCCGCTGCCGGAACCGTGACGCTCAAGCTCAAGGCCAAGGGCTCGAAGGCACACAAGGTCACAGTGACCGTCGGCGCCGATGGTGTCGCCAAGGTCAAGCTCAAGAAGCTCAAGCGGGGCACCTACAAGGCCACGTGGACCTACGCCGGCTCCGCCACGGTCGATGGCGGCAACCTCAAGGTGAAGGTCAAGGTCTGACCTTCCGTTCCATGCAGGGCGGGAGCCGCGTCGCGGCTCCCGCCCTGCGGTCGTTTTCCGTGGAACCGCCCGCGTCAGGCTGGGCCTTTGGACCCAGGCATTGTCAACTACATGAGCAATTCCTGAGCCGGACGACCAGCCGGCGTGGCACACCCCAACACAAGGCCCCGGGACATGTGACGCTGGTCGCTCACAGCGTGCGCCAGTGTGGCGCACCCGGGGGGAGAAAGCCGACGACTGGTCGTGGTGGGCTGCGCTTGAAAGGCGCCGACACCGCGCGGCGGAGGGACGACCACCGGACATGGACAGCAAACGGAGACGGACGCCTGGGCCACCAACGGTCATCCGCGCCGCGCGTCCGTTCTCGCCACCGCCCATGGCGAATGTGCTGCGTCCACAGATGACCCGGGCCACCGCCACCATCGTCCGCCAGGTCCAAGACGCCGTACCAGCACACGCGGGCCAGGCCGGGACGCGACGGCACCGACTGCTCATCGCGGCAGCGCGGGCCGCAGCCCAGGTCTTCCTCGACGGACCCTCCCGCGATCCCGAGCGCGCCCATCAGGTCGACGAGATCTTCCGCGGCCTCGGCTACGCCCAGGGGCGGCGAGGGGGAAGCAGGGAGCCGATCGATGCCGCGATGCACAGCGCAACCCAGTGCTCCTGGCGCTATCTCGCCGACTTCGCCGTCAACCACGACCTGTCCGGCGCTGCTCTCCGCGAGCTGGCCGATGCCCTCTTCGACTTCCTGGCACACCTGCACCGCCTCCTCGGTGAGGGTTTCGACCTCGCACAGGAGGCGCGTGGGCGCGCCCCTGGCACCGCGCGGGTCCGACTGTTCCAGCTGTTGCGGGGGATCCGGCCCCAAGCCCGCCCCGGGCCGGGCCAGGCCATCGACGACCAGGAACTGCGGGAACTGGCTGAGCTCGCCCGCTGGCCGCTCCCCGAGAGGGTCGTGGCGCTGGCCATCGACAACCACAACGATGTGTCGGCGACACTGACGTGCCGAGACGTTCTGGTCCATGTTCAACCCCACCGTGTGTTCGTGGTCTGCCCGGAGGAGAGCCAGGCCGCCGTGGTCGAGCAGCTCAGTCACTCTGACTCCGGTGCTCGGATCGCACGGAGCTGGCCGGTCGCGGTGATGGAGACCGGCTCAGCATTGCGGTGGTGTCAACGCACGCTGGATCTCACCCAGGTCGGCGCCATTGCTCCGCGTCCGATCATCGACTGCGCCGATCACGCCACCCAGCTCTGGCTGCACGCAGAGCCGTCGCTGCGACGCCACCTGTGTCAGCAGGTGCTGCGGCCGATCCTCACCGAGCCGGCTACGTCGCGCACCATCCTGTCCGAGACGCTGCTGGCCTGGGCGGAGACCCGTGGAAGCGCGAGCGCGCTCGCAACACACCTCGGAGTCCACCCGCAGACCGTCCGCTACCGGTGGAAGCGGATCAACGAACTGCTCGGCGACTCGCTGCGCGACCCCGACCTCGTGCTCCAGATGACCTTGGTGCTCAAGTCCAGCGTCGCGCTGTGGAAGACCGGGGACCACAGCGACTTCGACCTCGCGCATTGACTGAGCTGAGCGTCCCTGTGCCGTTGTCTCCAGCCGAACGCGCGCAGGGCCGGCGGCAGCCGAGCATGCTGGTTTTCTCCGGGCCGAGACTTTGTCACCCGGATGAGCAGTTCGGGCCCCGAATGCTGAGGTCCGGCCGCGATCGGTCCACGGACCACGCGACGATGGGCGACGCTGGGCCATGCCTCGTCGACTCCTGATCAGCGCGGCCGTCGCAGTCGGCCTGATCACAGGTGGCCTGGTCCTGCAGTGGTCACCCTCGCCCGGCGCACCAGGCAGTGGTGCCGGCGCTGGCAGCGGTGAGTTCACCGTGGCCGGCGACGGCACCCTCCCCGTGAAGCGTCCCGTGCTACGTGAGTCCGGCGCCCCGTTGAGCACCGCCGAGCGCGGGTACGCTATCGGCCTGGCACTCGGATCCTTGCCCTCCTCCACCCGCGACGTGCTCGCGGAGCCCGGCGCCGAGGTGCTCGCGACCGACCTGCCCGCGCCGGCCGTGCGCGACGGTCGCCGGCGGGCCCAGGTCTCGGCCTACGACTACCGCGACAACAGGCTGCACCAGATCGTCGTCGATCTACCGACCGGCACAGTGATCGCCCAGGAGTCGCTGACCGGCGTACAGCCGCCGCCATCAGCGGCCGAGACCCAGGTGGCACTCGACCTCGCGCTCGCGGCCATGCCCGCCCCCGCGTTCGTCGACCAGTTTCGCCAGTTGACCGGCGCGCCCCTCCTCACCGGCGACGAGGTGCGGGTCATCGGCGGAGTATGGACACCTCACAGCCACGATGGCACCGCTCCTGACCCGTCGGGGGCGGGGACGGCTGGGGCGTGCGGCGCCGAGCGCTGCGTGCAGCTCCTGGTGGCGCTGCCGTCGGGCCAATACCTGAGCACGGGCGACCTCGTGGTGAACCTCAGCCGACGTGCGGTCGCTCTTCTCCCGGCGGGGGTGCAGGATCGTGGCTGACGGACGTGGGCGTCATTTCATGCTGCTCGCGACGGCCTGCGCGGTCGCAGTCACAGCAACAACGCTGTCGACGGTCGCAGGCCTGGTCGCGCCGGCCCGCGCCGCCGCTGACCCTCCCGGCGCTGAAGATCCGGCCTGCGGGTCCGCTCTCGTGACGCGCACCCTCTCCACCGGATCCTCCTGGCGGATGTGTGCCCGGATCCATCCCTTCAAGGGTCTGGTGCTCGAGGATGTGCAGTTCAAGGCCGGTCAAGGCCGCGACGAGGACGCCGGCTGGATCAGGGTCATCGGCTCGCTCTATCTCGCCAGCCTTCACGTTCCCTACGACAACGGTGGGCCCGCCTTCGACGACATCACCGAGGTCGGCTTCGGTGACGGGCAACTGCTCACCCAGACCCCCGACACCTGCCCAGGGGATCGGATGGATGTCGAGCAGTCATTCCTGCGCGGCACCCAGCTCGTCGAACGCACCATCCCTGGGATCTGCGTAGGCGAGACCGAGACCGGCCTGGGCTGGCACTCCCAGGAAACATGGTCGGACCTCGGAAATCGGTATGCCCAACAGGGACGCGCCCTGGAGGTCTCCTCGCTGTCGAAAGCCGGCTGGTACGAGTACCAGCAGAAGGTCACCTTCACGGACCAGGGCGCCATCACGGTCGGTCTCGGCGCCGCCGGCGACCTGGCGCCCGGCGAGGGGTTCTTCCCCACGGATCCCGCCCTCGGCTGGCCGATCGGTCCGGAGGGAAACCCGCAGACCGACCGCGCCGCGGGCTCCCACTGGCACAACGCGATCTATCGCGTCGACTTCGCCATCGGCAGCGGCGACCAACAGGTCCAGCAGTGGGACTACGAGGTCGACCCCGAACGCCCGACGCTGGTGCGCGGCGAGGGCAGCGTGCGGAGCGAGGCGTTCACTGCCGAGGAAACGCCCGCCACCACCTGGTGGCGGGTCATGAATCCCGCCTCGCTCAACGCCGACGGGCACCCGCGCTCGTACGAGATCGTCAACGACGCCATCCAGAATCCGTACCTGCCGGTCACCCGCCCCCCGGTCAGCTTCACCAATGACCACGCATGTCAGGAGTACGCCTCGGGCAACCTCAACACAGGCTGCCCTGGCCTATCGGTCCTCGACTATGTCGCCGAGGAGACCGCGCCCCTCACCGACCCGGTCGCCTGGGTCAGTGTCGGCTTCCACCACATCCCCCGGGACGAGGACCAGTCCCCCATGCCCGTGCACTGGCAGAGCTTCTCCCTGGTGCCACGCGACCTGCTCGCACAGCAGGCACTCACTCCCCCGGAACGAGCCTGCGACAACGGATACACCGTCGGCGCCACCGGTTCGTGCGCGGCCATCAACCTCACCCCGCCGAAGATCGTCGCGGAGTCACCGGCGCCAGGTGTGGGGGCTCGCCTCACCGCCGACAGCGGCACGTGGCGATGGGCGCGGGCGGACCTCGCCTACCAGTGGCTCTGGCTGCGCGACGGCGAGCCGATCCTCAGCACGGGCGACGACGGCCTGCCGACCGCGGTCACCGGCGAGACCTATCGCCTCACGGACGCGGACATCGGCCGCGAGATCACGGTGCGGGTGACCGCGTCGGCCACCGGTGTCACGCCGGGCATCGCCACCTCCGCGCCCTTCGTCGCTCCCCTGCCCACGCCGCCAGGCACAAACCCCGCGCGGACGGCGCCCGAGCTCACGCTGAAGGTGCTGAAGAAGCGGGACCAGAAGGGGCGCCCGCGGCTGCGCGTCGTGGTGCGGGGCGACCAGGGCGCCGGCGCCGGCGTCGTCACCGTCCAGCGGCGCGGGAAGGTCGTGACCGCTGCGCTCACCGACGGGCGCGTCGTCGTCCGTCTCCCGCGCCCGGGCAAGCGCTACCGGGTCACGGTGACCTATCCCGGCGACCAGCGATACCTGGCGGCGAGCGCCTCGATCCGGGTACGCCGGTAGTGCCGGCCCGTCCCGCGTCAGCGCCCCTGGGTGAGATCCGGTGCCTCGGGCGGCAGCATGTCGGCGACGTCGACCTCGAGCGCTTGGCTGATCGCCACCAGCGTCAACAGCTCCGGGTTGAGGGGCGTGCCGGGCTTGGACTCGCCCTTCTCGAACTTCTGGTAGGTGTACGGCGCGATGCCCGCCCTGAAGGCGACGTCGTCCTGGCTCATCCCGAGCGCGGCACGAGCACGCTTCAGGTTGTGGCCGATCTCGCGGGCGTAGACCGCCCATCCGGCGGGAGGAACACGACGTGGCACGCCATCACCTTGGTGGCTTTCGGCGCACCTGTCGCGCATACTGGTATGGGAATACTGGTGTGCCTTCGCATACCTGTGGACAACTGCCTCGCCGACGCCCTTCCTGTCGGCACTTCTCCTTACGTTCGCCCTCCGAGGCGATACCCACTCGAGATCGGAGGCGCATCGTGGACGACGGGCGACCGAGCTGGCTTCTGGAGCCGTGTCCCGCATGGTGCACACGAGAGCACGAGGAGGACGACCACCCTGAGGACCGCTACCACGCCAGCGAGGCCACCTGCCTGCCCGCGATCGGCGCGACCGCGGACACCGTCCCCGCAGCGGCCTCGGCCGACGCCTTCGATCTGATCGTCCACATCCGGCGACAGCTCGACGACCCCACCGACTGGGTGACCATCGAGCCCGCACAGACCCGGCTGCCCCGGCTGACGCTCACCCGCGAGTCCACCATCTGGCTCGTTCGAGCGCTCGACGAACAGCTCCGGCGCGATGCCTGATCGGACCGCCGAGTCCCGCTGCGCATCGACGCCCGGAGCGCCCGCCTCGGCGCAGGCATCGACGAGTCGGGCAGGCAGCGCAGTGCGACCGAGACGCGGCTCGACGCCAAGACCGACGCGACGTACGGCCAGCTCGCCAACGTCATCGGCGTCCGGCTCGACCCCGACGACACCAACAGTTGTCACCTGCATCGCAACTTCCGCCCCCGATCTGGACGGGTTGGCGTCACAGCGTGTTACAGCGCGTTCCGGTGTGGCTGAATTGATCGCGGACGACGTTCCGCCACTCCGGCCCTCCCGCCGGAACCAGAACGTCAGGGCCGCATGTGGGAGTGTGCCCTGAGGGCCTGGACGTGCCGCCTGCGGAAGCAGTCGTCCGCCGGCGGGTCCCGAGGCTTCCTGCGCCTCGGGGCCCGCCTCACGCGTCCTGCAGCAGGCCCTCGCGTTGGGCGGCGGCGACCAGTCGGCGTACGTTCTCCACGCTCCCGCAGCCGCCGTCGATCAGCTGGTTGCGGCGGTCGGCCCACTTGCCGCCGAGGTCCCAGCGCACCTTGTTCGAGACCTCGGTGCGGGCCGGCTCGAGGATGCTCAGCTCCTCCTCGGCGACGTGATGGGCGACGAGATTGCTGAGCTCCTCCACGGCGTCCGCGAAGGCCTCCGTCTCGGTGTCCTCGATGCCGAGCAGCACCAGCAGGGCGTCGTTGCCCTCGGCGTGCTCCTCCCGGCCGTGCTCGACGTCGTGCTGGTGGACGTCGAGGGCGGCGCGGCGCAGCACCGGGTAGACGATCTCCTCCTCCGCCTCGCCGTGGGCGACGAACACGTCGGCGAAGGCGCGGCGCACGCTGTCACGGTCCGCGGACCCCAGGCGCAGCTGGGAGAGGAGCAGCTCGAAGCGGCGGTGATCGTCGGCGATCAGGTCGATGACATCGCCCGACGTGGGACGACCCAGGTCGATTCCGGAGGTCATGGCGCGGGTGGTACCCGCCGCCCCTCCAGGTATCCGTGAACCAGTGAGACCGCGGAGGCGCCCTCGCCGCTGGCCGACGCGACCCGCTTCATCGACCCCGACCGGACGTCGCCGGCGGCGAAGATGCCCGGCACGCAGGTGCCGAGGTTCTCGGGCGGCAGGCCGTCGATCCAGCACTCGGCCGGGACATCGCGGCCCGTCAGCACGAACCCGTGCTCGTCACGCTGCACCGCGGCCGGCAGCCAGTCGCAGTGCGGCGCCGCGCCGATCAGCAGGAACAGGCCGCCGGCCGCAACCCGCTCCTCGACGCGCGTGCGCACGTCGCACAGCTGCAGCCAGCCGAGCTGGCCGCCGTCGTCGGGGCCGCCGTCGACGATCTCGGTGCAGGGCCGGACGTCGATGCGCGGGTTCCACGCGATCTCGTCGATGAGGTACTTCGACATCGTCGCCGCCAGGTCCTCGCGGCGGATCAGGATAGTGACCGACCGGGCGAAGCGGGCGAGATGCACCGCCGCCTGGCCCGCGGAGTTGCCGCCGCCGACGACGTAGACGTCGCGGTCCTCCATCTCCCGCGCGGCCGTCATCGCGGCGCCGTAGTGAACGCCGGCGCCGACCAGCTCCTCCAGCGGCGCGACCCCGAGGCGGCGGTAGGCGACGCCGGAGGCGACGAGCACGGTCCGGGCGCAGACCTCGCCGCCGTCGGTGACCAGGGTGTGCGGCGCCCCGTCGATGCCCGGCCGCAGCGCGAGGACCGGCCACCCGGTGAAGAAGCGGGCGCCGAAGCGGATCGCCTGGGTGCGCGCCCGCTGCCCGAGGCGCTGGCCCGAGATGCCGCGTGGGAAGCCGAGATAGTTGCGGATCATCGAGCTGGTACCGGCCTGGCCGCCGATCACCTCCGACTCCACGACGACCGTCGACAGGCCCTCCGACGCGCCGTACACCGCGGCGGCGAGGCCCGCGGGCCCGGCCCCCACGACGGCGAGGTCGACAACCGTGTCGACCTCGATGTCGGAGGGGCGGCCGTAGATCATCGCGGCGAGCTCGCGGGTCGACGTCGGCATGAGGACCGGCCGGCCGGCGAAGACGCCGGTGGTCAGGTGCACCAGGGGGTACGACGGCGGGCCGTCGAGCCGCGCCAGCGCCTCGCGACCCTGCGGACTGTCCGGGGTGTAGGTGCGGTGCGGCATCCCCTGCCGGTCGAGGAAGTCGCGGATCGCGAGGGCGAGCGGTCGGGCGTCGGGCGTGATGATCCGCACCGAGTCGATCTCCGAGGTCGCCACGGTCGCTCCCCAGTCGCTGAGCAGCTCGGTGATCGCGTAGTGGAACTCCTCGTCGCGCCGTCCCTGCGGCAACACCAGATAGGTGTCGAACTTGCCCTTCTGCAGGTACGGCCGCAGCGCGGCGGTCTCCTCGGCGAAGCGACTGATCGGGATCACCACGAGGCGCCGGGCGGTCGGCACCAGCGAGCGCCAGTCGTGCATCGCCATCAGCATCTGCTCGTCGGGCAGACGGGACTCGGTGACGATCATGGCCACCGGCTGGCCGGCACGGCGCGCCTCCTTCAGCACCGCGTTGGCCTCGGCGGCGCTGCGGGCCGCGCGCACGTCGTACTCGCGCTCGTAGCGGTGGAACTGCTCGGCGAGGACGTCCATCTCGTCGCCGGAGACCAGGAGGATGACGGGCGCAGCCGCGGGCTCGGGTGCGTTCACGCGACAAGTCTGGCAGTGCGCGCCCCGCCGATCGACCCACGTCATCGCGGGGGCACCGCCGTCGACCGCCGTCAGCCGCCGTCAGCCGCCGTCGGACGCGCGCAGGTAGGCCGCGACGAGGGCGTCGAGCCGCTGGTCGAGGTCGAGGACGACACCGTCCTCGTCCGGGCCCAGCGGCTCCAACGTCTCCAGCTGGGAGTCGAGCAGCGACGCGGGCATGAAGTGGCCGGTCCGGCCGGCCAGGCGTCGGGCGAGGGCCGCGCGGGTGCCGTGCAGATGGAGGAAGGTCACCCGCGGCGCGGCGGTCCGCAGCTGGTCGCGGTGGGCACGGCGCAGCGCCGAGCAGCTGATCACGCCGCCGGTGGCGTCGTGGGCGGCGAGCCACCGCCCGACCAGCGCGAGCCAGGGACGCCGGTCGCCCTCGTCGAGAGGTACGCCGGCGGTCATCTTGGCGACGTTGCCCGGCGGGTGCAGGTCGTCGGCATCCGCGAAGGCGACCCCGAGCCGCCGGGCGACCGCGGCACCGACCGTGGTCTTCCCTGAGCCCGACACCCCCATCACGACCAGCAGGACCGGCGCGCCGCCCCCGGTCTCCGACGCCGTCTTCCCGCTGGTCTCCGTGCTGGTCTCCGTGCTCGTCACGCCCTGGTCACCCGCCCTTCGTCCGACTGTGCCCGTCAGCCCAGTCTGCCGCCGGAGTAGGCTCGGGGGCGATGGAGACCACGCCTGACCTCGCGAAGCTGATCGACCACCTCCAGGGCGAGGAGTACGACGTCACCGAGCCGGTGCCGGGCGTCCTGCACATCAAGGGCCGGTTCTCGAACCCCGAGCGGATCGCGCTGCGGGCCGCCGCCGACGCCGGGGACGTGGCGCTCGCGATCTGGGCGACCAGCCACCACGACGATTGGGCGCTGGTCGCCTGGGACCGTCCGGACCTGGTGACCATCACCCAGAAGGGCGCCACGCCGCAGCGCTGGCGGCACCGTCGGCCCCCGGCGACGCTCCGGCCCGACGCGCAGACCTTCCTCGAAGGCGCGTCCTCGCCCTTCGACATCGTCACCCGCCCCAAGCACCAGCCGACCGACGCCGCCCGCGAGGTCCTCGAGCGCTTCGGCATCACCGACCCGCCCCCACCGGGCTGGGTGCCGCCGGTCGTCGAGGCACCGACGGTCCCCGTGGTCCGCGAGAGCCGGGTGCCGGCCGCGGGCACCAAGCCGGCCCGGGCACCGCGCGCCACCAAGCCGAAGCCGGCCGCGAAGCCGGTCGCACCCGAGCCCGTCGTCGCGATCTGCCCGACCTGCTTCATGGCGCTGCCCGCGACGGGCGTCTGCGACAACTGCGGCTGACCGATCGGCGATACTCGACCTCGTGACCGAGGCGAGTGCGGCAGGCACGGGCGGCGACGAGCGCAATGTGCTGGGCGGTGAGCTCCAGCCGTGCGGCACCGACCCGATGACCGGCTTCTTCCGGGACGGCACCTGCTCGTGCGGCCCGCAGGACGCCGGCATCCACGCGGTCTGTGCCGTGATGACCGAGGAGTTCCTCGCCCACCAGCAGGCGGTCGGCAACGACCTGTCGACGCCGCGCCCGGAGTGGCGGTTCCCGGGTCTGCATCCCGGAGACCGGTGGTGCGTCGTCGCCGCCCGCTGGCTGCAGGCGTACGCCGACGGCGTGGCCGCGCCCGTCGTGCTGGCCTCGACCAACGAGCGGGCGCTGCGGCTGATCCCCCTCGAGGTGCTGCGCGAGCACTCCGTCGACGTACCGGACGACCTGAGCGGGCTGGGCTGACGCCGGGCGGCGACCGCCGCACGGCGTCAGGCCGCGCCGACCCCCGGCTCGCCGCAGAGGTCGTCGGGCGACACCACCCGCACCTCGATGTCATTGGCCAGATGCACCGGCCAGCGACCGTCGAGCGTGGCGAGTCCGCGCGCCCAGGCGAGGTCGCCGGGCGTCCGCGTCGCGGAGCCGGGACGGGCGTAGAGGAAGGCGCACGCCAGGTCGTGCTCCACCGCGTGGCTCGCCACCACCCGCAGGGTGTCGAGGTCGTCGGGCCCCGGCGAGAGCGGGACGCCGACGATCTCGGCCAGGTGCAGCGGCCGGTCGCCGTCGACGAAGAGCGTCCACAGCTGCGGGGCGCCGAACCCGAGTCGGCCCAGCACGGCACGCCACAGCCGGTGGAGGGCAGCCTGGTCGCCGATCGCCGGCATCTGGTCGGGCGGGAGGAGGGGCGGGATGTCGTCGTCGGTCATGCCCCGAGCCTGCGCCAGATCGGCGCGCGGTGCCGGCGCTCTCCACAGGGACTGCGCCGGTCGCCCGGGGGGCCGTCAGAGTGCCGCGCGGACCGCGTCGCCGTCGACGGTCGCGGCGAGATCGGCGATCGTCGTACCGGACAACGAGGTGCGCCAGGCCCGCTCCGCGTCGGCCATCACCTGCGCCACGCCGCACGGTCGCCGGCACTCCTCCGGCGGCGCGGCCAGGTCGCCCTGCTGGCGGATCTCGGTGCAGCGAAAGGCCGGATCGGGGCCGTCGATGGCGCGGACGACGTCGAGCACGGTGATCCCGGCCGAGTCCCGGCTGAGCGCGTACCCGCCGTCGCGGCCCTCGCTCGGCTGCACGATGCCCGCCCGGGCGAGGGCCTGGAGGTGCTTGGCGAGGTAGGTCTTCGAGACTCCATGCAGCTCGGCCAGGCGTCCGCCCGACAGCGGGCGGTCGGCCTGGCTGAGCACCACGCAGCAGTGGATCGCCCACTCCACGCCCGCCGACAGCTTCACGCGCCCACCCTAGTGTCGCGTCGCGGCCGCCCTCAGGCGCGGGCGGCCAGCCACGCGTCGTACGTCGTGGGGGCCAGCCAGGCGTCCGCGCCGGGCGTCGGCGTCAGGGCCGCGTCGTCGAGGACGGCACCGAAGTAGCCGGCGGCCGGATCGGAGAGGACGGTACGCCGGTCGCCGGTCGCCGCGAACCACCGGCGGACCAGCGCGTCGATGCCGAGCGGCTCCGGGCCCGCGATCTCCACGGTCCCCTTGACCGGCGCCGCGGTGACGATCTCCGCGAGGCGCCGGACGACGTCGGCGGACGCGATCGGCTGCAGGTGAGCGGGGGTCGCGCGGACGATGTCACCGTCGGTGCCGGCGTCGGCGATGCCGGCGACGAACTCGAAGAACTGGGTCGAGCGGACGATCGTGAACGGCACAGGACCGTCGAGGACGCCCTGCTCCTGGGCGAGCTTGGCGCGCATGTAGCCCGCGTCGGTGAGCCGGTCGGCCCCGACGATGGACAAGATGACGTGATGCCCCACGCCGGCCTCGACCTCGGCCGCGAGCAGGTGGCTCGTCGAGTCCCGGAAGAAGGCGAGGACGTCGTCGTCGGCCCAGGACGGCGAGTTGGTCAGGTCGACCACGACGTCCGCTCCCGCGACCGCGGCGGCGACGCCCTCTCCCGTCGTGGTGTCGACGCCCGCCTCGCGCCCGAGGGCGACGACGTCGTGCCCCTCCGCCCGCAGCCGGTCACGCAGCTGACCACCGATCAGCCCTGCCCCGAAGATGACGATCCTCATGCCCTGCCTCCAAACATGGATAGTGTTTATCTGAGATTACTCGGACAAACACTATCCGCGTCAAGCCGCGACCGGAGAAAATTCCTTCACAAGATCTCCGGCCCGCTGTCGTATCCCGACCGGCCCGTACGTTGAACTGCTGACAACACCCCCACGACTCCCCAGGAGATCCGATGACCCAGTACCTGCTGTCCCTCCCCCACGACTCCGCCGCCGAGCCCACCATGGCCACCATGGACCCGGCCGAGCTCGAGGCCGCGATGGCGGCGGCCGGCGCGTTCATCGAGGAGCTGATGCAGTCGGGCGCCTTCGTGTTCGCCGGGGGCCTGATGCCGCCGTCGACCGCGACCACCGTCGACAACACCGGCGCGGAGCTGCGCACCGCGAACGGGCCGTTCGTCGAGGCGCCGGAGTACCTCGGCGGGTTCTGGGTGATCGACGTCGCCGACGAGGCCTCCGCGGTCGACTGGGCCGCGAAGGCCTCGAAGGCGCTGTCCTCGCGCGTGGAGGTGCGGGCGCTCCAGGAGCCGCCCGCCGAGGACTGATCCGAGCCCCGGGCGCTTCGCGCCGGCGCGCGGGCCGGTGTCAGCCGACGCCGGCCTGCGCCTCGTCGGTCACCGTCACGCCCTCGGCGAACTCCACGACCTGCTGGTCGCTCAGGCCCAGGGTCTCCCAGGCCTGGACGACGACCCGGTGCTCGCCGTCGTCGTACGTCAGGATCTGCGCGCCGTCCTCCGAGGTGCGCAGCCAGCCGGCGTGCGACCCGACGGCGACCGGTGCCCCCTCGGGCTCGCCGGTGACCGACGACGACTCGAGCATCACGACGAGCTTGTCCTCGAACACGTCGAGGCCGCTGTGGTCGTCGGCGCGGGCGACGTTGAGGTTGAAGGCCGTCGCGCCCTCGAGCACGAAGCCGGCCGGCACCTTGGTCACCACGAACCCCGGCTGCTGCCGGCCGGTGTAGGCGACGAGCTCGACCCCCGCATCCGGGGCGGGCGCCGCGATCGAGGGAGCCGGAGACGTCGGCTGCGTGCGGTCGGCGGACACGGCGATCGCGACGCCGACGCCGGCGACCGCGGCCAGCGTGAGGCTCGCGGTCCCGACGCGCAGGGCGCGACGCCGCGACGCACCCCGGCCCCGGGCGAGGTCGCGGCGTACCGTCTCGTCCGCGGGGGCGGGCTCGGCGCCACCGAGGCGGTGCAGGCGATCGATGAGGTCGTGGGACTCGGTCATGACTTGTCTCCTTCGTAGGGTGCGGCCGGAACCGGTGCGGTCTGCGGGAGGAGCTCCCGCAGCTTGGCGAGACCGCGAGCCGTCTGGCTCTTGACCGTCCCCGGGCTGCACCCGAGCGTGTCCGCGGCGTCCTCGACGCTGAGGTCGGCGACGTGCCGCAGGACGACGGCCGCCCGCATCCGGGCGGGGAGCGCCCGGAGCGCGGCGAGGAGCTCCGCGTCGACCGCGGCCTCCCCGAGCGCGCTCGCGTCACCGGGCCCCGGACGGTCCGGGACCTCGTCGGTGACCCGCTCCCGGCTCACCGACGGGCGCCGGCGGTGGTCGATGAAGGCGTTGACGAGCGCACGCCGCGCGTACGCGTCGACGCCACCGCGACGACTCGCCCGTCCCCAGGCGAGATACAGCCGCACCAGCACGCCCTGGACCAGGTCCTCGGCGAGATGGTGGTCCCCACCGGTCAGCACCACGGCGGTGCCGAGCAGCGTGGAGCGGCGGCGGCGGACGAAATCCTCGAACTCGGCGTCGCGGGCCTTCGGTCTCATGCTCCCTACACGTGCGGCGGACGTCGCGGGGTTGCATCCACCTCCGGCGGGTCAGCCGTAGTGGCAGACGTACCCGAGCGTCTCGACGACCTCGATGTCGAACGACGAGTCACCGGGCACGCTGAAGGACTCCCCGGCGGCGTACTCCTGCCACTCCTCCGCGCCGGCCAGCCGGATGCGGCACCGCCCCGCGTTGAGCTCCATCACCTCGGGCGCGGCAGTGCCGAAGGTCAGGCTCGCCGGGAAGATGACGCCCGCGGACTTGCGGGTGCCGTCGGCGAGGAAGAACGTGTGGCTCACGCAGGCGCCGTCGAAGTAGACGTTGGCCTGCGGGTCGAGGGTGACGTTGTCGTACGTCGCGCGCTGGGTGCTGTCGGTGGTCACGGGCGCGAAGCCTACTGGCGCGCGTAGGTCAGCACCGCGCAGCCGTTGTCGAACGTCCGCAGGTCCTCGAGCCGGAACGCCTCGGGCGCGAAGGGCCGGTCGAGCATCCGGACACCGCTGCCCGCCACCACGGGGTACTTCTTCACCACGAGCCGGTCGATCTCGCCGCTCACCTCCCCGGCCAGGCGACCGCCGCCGGCCAGGTAGACGTCGTACGCCGAGTCGGTGGCCTTGAGGCGGCGGACCACCTCCAGCGGCGACTCCGCGGTGATCTCGACCGGGCCGTCCGCGGCGGACAGGGAGCCGCTGACGACGACGGTGCGCAGGTGGGCGTAGGGGTCGGCGATGCCGGCCGCGAGCGCCGGGTCGTAGGTGCGCCGGCCCATCACGACGGTGTCATAGCGGGCCAGCGGCGCATCGGCCACGCCGAGCGCGGCGCGCAGGTGGCCGGGCTGGAGGTCGGCGTACTCCTCGGCGAGGAAGGCCAGGAAGTCGTCGGAGAGGCCGAAGAAGTCCACCTCGTCCTGCGGTCCGGCGATGAAGCCGTCGAGGGTGACACCGATGTAGTAGGTCAGCGCGGGCATGCCGGAGAGCAAACCACTACAGATGAAGTACGTCAAGTGTCCTTGTTCGGCGGCGGATGTTCGGGCAGGATGCGGCCATGGCCCGCAACCCCGCCCGTCGCGGCGAGCTCCTCGACGCCGCCACCGACCTCCTCGCCGCCGTCGGCGCGCGCGGGCTGACCTTCCGCGGGGTCGACGAGCAGGCGGGAGCACCGACCGGGACGACGTCCAACTACTTCCGCTCCCGCGACGACCTGCTCCGCGAGCTCTGCGACCACGTCTTCGCCCGCCTCACCCCGGACCCGGCGTACGTCGCCGACCGGCTCGACGCTCCCCGGACCCGGGACCTGGAGGCGGCCCTCATGCACGACCTGGTCGAGCGCGCGAACGCCGACCGGCCCGGCCACCTCGCTCTGTTCGAGCTGCGGATGGAGGCCTCCCGCCACCCCGCGCTGCGCGAGGTGTTCACCGCCCGCTTCCGCGCGAACCTCGAGGCGATCACCGCCGACCACGTCGACGGCGGGTTCCCCGGCGGGCCCGAGGCCGCGCGCGTGCTCTACCTCGCGATGACCGGCCTGCTCTTCGAGCACCTGACCCTCCCCGGGCTGCACGCCGACGGGCCGGAGGAGCTCGGCGCGTTGGTGTCCGGCCTCGTGGAGCGGATCGTGCCCGCCCGCTAGTTGTTCTAGCCGGCTCAGCCGGGCGTCGGGGCGCGCGGACTGCGGCGGTACGCCGAGACCGTCGGGTCGCCGTCGAGCCAGAACCGCCACGGCACGTCGGCCGCCTTCGACACCCCCACCCGCGGCCCGCTGGCGATCCGCGGCCGGCCGCGGCGCTCGGGGCCGAGGCGGACACCGGTGAACTCCGGACCGCTCCCGTGATCGGCCAGCAGGTCCGTGCCGAGGTCGTCGAGCGTGATCCCCAGCGCCTGCGCCAGATTGCCCGGCCCGCGGGCCAGCTGGACGTCGCGCTCGGGCGCGGTCCCACCGCGGCGGAACCGGGCCAGCTCGTGGCCCTCGACGACCTCGCCGGCGCGCAGCAGCACGGCCGCGCCGATCTCCGTGGGTCCGGTGACCACGTTGGCACAGAAGTGGATGCCGTAGGAGCGGTAGACGTAGAGCCGGTACGACGGCCCGTACATGATCTCCGAGCGCGGCGTGCGCGTGAACGCGTGCGACGCCGGGTCCTCGCACCCGCCGTACGCCTCCACCTCGGTGATCCGCACGCTCACCCCGTGACCGACGATCGTCCGACCCAGCAGAGCCTTGGCTCGCCGTACGACGTCGGGCTGGGTGCGGGCGCTCACGTCCGCGACGATAGCCGTCCGCGACGGGCCGGAGCGGAGGCCCGTCGTTCGTCGCGCGGCACACGACGGTCAGCGCGCGTCTGCGACGATCGGCGGGTGGAGATCGAGGTCGTCGGGGCCGTCATCGTCCGGGACGGGCTCGTCCTGTGCGCGCAGCGCCGGCCCGGCGGCGAGACGGGCGGGCTGTGGGAATTCCCCGGCGGGAAGATCGAGCCCGGCGAGAGCGCGCGGGAAGCCCTCGAACGCGAGATCCGCGAGGAGCTGCACTGCGAGGTCGCGGTCGGCGCCGAGCTCGCGACCACGACACACAGGTACGGCTTCGGCACGGTCACGCTGACGACCTTCCACTGCGAGCTGATCAGCGGCACCCCGGTGCTCACCGAGCACGCCGCCGTCACCTGGCGCCCGACGCACGCGCTCCTCGACCTGGCGTGGGCGCCGGCCGACGTACCCGCGGTGGAGCTGCTCGCCGCCGGTGCATCCGACGTGCGGAAGGTGTGACCCGCCGGCCAGCGGGCATCTGGCTTCCAGGAGGTCGCTCCCGCGACCGGGATCGAGGAGCTGAGCACATGCAGACCCTGCTTCGACGGACGGCGAGCACGATCGCACTGCTGACCGGCGGCGTCGCACTCGGGGCCGGCACCGGAGCCGTGCCGGCGACGTACGCCGCGCCCGCGGCGGTGTGCGACGGCCGGACCGCCACGATCGTCGGCACCGAGGGAGCCGACAAGCTCCACGGCACCCCGGGCCGCGACGTGGTCGTGCTCGGGGGCGGCAACGACCAGTTCCGCGGCGGCGACGGCGACGACCTCATCTGCGCCGGGGACGGCGACGACAACATCTTCGGCGAGGGTGGCGACGACACCGTCCTCCTCGGCGACGGGGACGACCTCGGCTACGCCACGGACGGTCGCGATCGGATCGTGGGCGGTCGCGGCGACGACGTCCTGACCAGCACCGCGGTCACCGCGGACCTGCGTCCCGGGCCCGGCGACGACTGGGTCTCGGCCAGCTACCTGACCAGCCCCGTGCGCCTCGGTCGCGGAAACGACCTGTTCATCGGCTACCGCGTGACGGGCGAGATCCGCGGCGGCAGCGGCGACGACCGGTTCCACGCCGAGGTCAGCGGCGCCACCCCGCCGAGCGGTGCCCCCACCGCGACCGACGCGCGCTGGATCGGCGGCTCCGGCCACGATGCCTTCTCCGCCCAGACGCTCCGCAGCCCGCTGACGATCGACGTCGCGGCCGGCCTCGTCCGCTGGGCCGAGGGCGACATCCGCGTCGACGGACTGGAGTCCTTCACGGGCGGCATCGCCGACGACGTCATCACCGGCAGCTCCGCCGCCGAGACGCTGTACGGCTGGAAGGGCGAGGACCGGATCGTCGGTCGCGGTGGCGCCGACCAGATCCACGGCAACGGCGGTCACGACGTGCTCCGCGGCAACGGTGGCAACGACCGGCTGGTCGGTGATCGCGGCAACGACCGCGCCGACGGCGGGCCGGGCCGCGACCGCTGCGACGCGGAGACCACGACGAACTGCTGACGGCGACCGCTTCGCGGGCTCCGGCGGGCCGTGGCCGCCCGAGCGAGGTGGGTCCGCCACCCTCGCCTGGGCATGCGTGAACGCGCGGACCGGGGCCCGGGACGGCCGGGCTCGGACCCTGACCAGTCGTGGCTCGGTGGATGCGCTCGACGGCTTAGGTGCGTCGGTGGAAGCGGATGTCGCCGTTGGGGAGGCGCTCGTGGGTGTAGCGGTGGTCGTGGATGCGGTGATGGTGGTGGTTGCAGAGGCTGATCGCGTTGGTCAGGTCGGTGGTGCCGCCGTGGGTCCAGGGGGTGAGGTGGTGGGCCTCGGTCCAGGTGGCGGGGATGGTGCAGCCTTCGGCGCGGCAGTGGTGGTCACGTAGGCGAAGGGCGCGGCGTTGGGCGCGGGTGAACAGGCGGGTGCGTCGGCCGAGGTCGAGGACCTCGCTGGTGGTGGCGAGGACGGCGGGGATGATCGTGGCCTGGCAGGCCAGGCGTCGTGCTTCGGAGGCGGAGATGGCCTCCTCGCCGTCGCCGGCGATCACTCCCGCTGCCGCGAGGTCGCTCAACAGCTGGGTGAGGGTGAGGGTCACGATGACGGTGGTCGCGTCCCCGCCCTGCTCGGGCAGGTGGTCGGGGTCGAGGGTCTCGAGCAGTGCAGCCAACGCGTGGGCGTAGGCGCGGTGTTGCGGCACCCGTTCCCCTCGGGGATGACCGCCCGGACGACCAAACCGATGCGCGGTGTGCTCCTGACCGTCGGCGTGGGCGTCGGCGTGGGCGTGGGTGCGGGGGTTGGTGTAGGCGTGGAAGTAGTGGCGTAGGCGTTGCGCGACCGGGGTGGGCAGGACTCCCGAGAGCCGGGTCCGCCCGTCGCCGAGGTCGCGGAAGCGCAGCGATGCCTTCTCCCGGGCCCGGCGTTCCTCGTCCTCGAGCCGTCTGCCCTCCTCGGCGTCGGCGAGGTCGGGGGCGACGACCTCGAGGATCCGGCGGCCGAGTCGTTGGAGGTCACGGGGCGGGTGGTGGGCGGCGTACCCGACCAGGGTCTGCTCGGCCGACCCGGCGACAGCGGGTCCGAGGTCGGTGGGGAGGTCGTCGAGTGCGGTGGTGATGACACGTGCCTGGGCGGTCGAGACGGTCCCGGCTCGCATGCCGGCCGCCACGCCCGGATGGCGGTCCAACGCGAGGGCGAGGTGGAGCTCGGCTCGGGCGGTGCGGTGGTCGGTCTGGGTGGTGTGGGCGAGCCAGGCCGCGACATCGCGGGCACCGTGCCGGGTCGCGACGTCGTCACCGGTCGCGAGGATGCGGGTCTTGAGCTCGGCGAGCTGGGCCTCGGCACGGGTGAGCTCGACCAGGGCGGTCTCCTTCTCGGCCACCGACATGAACACCGGCTGCACCGCCCCCACCCCGGCCAGCACCCCACGCACCTCGGCAGCACAGGCCACCACCGGATGCGGTGCAGCGAGCGTGGCGGTCGACATCGGGTCTCCATCCTGAGGGCGCGACGACAAGGTCTCGCCTTCCAGGAGGAGCCTCCTCGGCTCAGCGGTCTCAGCGCACCTGGCAGGTGCGCGCCATGTCCTGCAACGCTGGGCCTCAGGTCCCCGGGACCACTCGGAGCGTCCCGCCGTACGGCCTGAGCCCACTCTATCACACCTTCGAACACATGTTCGACCACCGCGTCGCGCGTCCTCCGAATCGGACCGTTCCGCGTCCCCACCCCCGTCGATCGCACTACCGTGCCGGCCAGGAGGGACCCGATGGCTGCTGGAGACTCGGCACGGGACGAGGCCGATCGACTACGCGAGTACGCGCGAGCCATCGAGCAGCGTGCCAACAACTTCTTGATCGCCGCCGAGTCCGAGAAGACGCTCTCGAAGTACCTCAAGGAACTCGTCCAGTTCGGCTGGCGCATCCTCGAGGACCGCGAATGGCCCAACAGTTCACGGGCCAATATCGACTTCATAGCGGTAGGTCCACCTGGCGTCCTGGTGATCGATGCCAAGGAATGGGCGGACGTCACCATCGCCGACGGGACGCTCTATCGAGGCGATGCCGACGAGACGGAGACGGTGCGCAAGCAAGTCACGCTCATCGACCGGCTCGCCGATCAGCTCGCCGATCACGGACTCGTCCCGAGCGCGATCGAGTCGGTGCTCGCCTTCACGAACCAGGACATGAAGGCGACCCCCATCGGTCCGATCACGGCGATCGGCGCTCACCGGCTGATCGGCTGGCTCCTGTCGCGACCGCGTCGCCTGGCGGACGACCGACTCCACGAGATCGCGGACGACCTGGAGTTGTCGTGCCCGCCCAAGGCCCCGCTATCCCTGCTGACGCGAGCGAAGGTGCCACGGAAGCCGCGAGCGCAGGACGCACAGCTCGACGAGCCTCTGATCGGCTTCGACGAGGTCGAGGGCGCGCTCAATGAGGCCCTGTTGGCCAAACCGATCGAGGACTGGATGACCTTCATCCATCCGGAGCAGAACAGGCTCGTGCGCGCGCAGTGGAACGGGCCCTACCGAATTCGCGGTCCAGCTGGTACCGGCAAGACGGTGGTCGGACTCCATCGCGCTGTCTATCTGGCCCAGCGCTCCGATCTCCCCGTGCTGTTCACCTCCTTCGTCAAGACTCTTCCGCGCGTGCAGGCCGCGCTCGCCCGGCGCATGTCCGTCGCTGGGGCCGCGAACATCGAGTTCGCGAGCGCGCACCAGCTGGCATATCGCGTGCTCGAGGCCGCCGGGCTCGATGTCGTGATCGACATCGACGCCTGCAGCGGCGCGTTCGACCAGGCCTGGCAGGAGACGGCCGCCGCCACCAGGCTCACGCAGTACGAACCGCGGCCGGAGTACTGGCGGGAGGAGATCGACTACGTCATCAAGGGTCGCGGAATCCTGGACTTCGAGGCGTACCGCGACCTCGACCGTGTCGGCCGCAAGACGACCTTCCCGCGGGAAAGCCGGGAGGCCCTCTGGGCGCTCTATTGCCGCTACGGCGAGTTGATCAGCGAAGCCGGAGTCTGCGACTTCAACGATCTCCTGCTCAACGCGCTCGACGTCCTGGACGCGGAGCCGACCCTCCTGCAGTACGGAGCCGTGATCGTCGACGAGGTCCAGGACCTCACCTTGACCGGCCTGCGGTTCCTCTCGACGCTCGCGCGCGATGGCCAACTGCTGTTGATCGGCGACGGTCAGCAGTCGGTCTACCCGGGCGGCTTCAACCTCATCGAGGCGGGCATCAACATCACAGGACGCTCCACCGTGTTGAAGGTGAACTACCGCAACACCGCCGAGATCCTCGAGCGCGCGACCCGCGAGGTGGCTGGAGACCGGTTCAGCGATCTCGAAGGCTTGATCGAGCACGGCAGACGGCAGGTCGACGTCAGCCGGAGCGGCAATCCGCCTCTCGAGTTCCTCGCCAGCTCCCAGGCCCACCTGGAAGAGCGGCTCGTGGACCAGATCGCTCGGAGCCGAGACGCGGGCATACCACTCGGCGACATGGCGGTGCTGGTCGCCTACGTCGCCGAGGTCGGACGCTACCGGCGCATCCTGCGCACCGCCGGCATTCCCAGCGTCGAGCTGACCGCCTACGACGGTACGACGCAGGACAGGGTGAAGGTCGGCACGTTCAAGAGGGCCAAGGGCCTCGACTTCAAGTACGTACTCATGCCCGGTCTGCGCCACCACCCCCCGCGTCAGCGCACGAGCGAGACCGACTCGTCGTACACCGAACGGCTCGAGCGCTTCCGCCGCGAGCTCTTCGTCGGGATGACCCGGGCCCGCGACGGCCTGTGGCTCGGCTACCTACCTGGATGACCCACGCCCCTCGGACCGTCTCGACCCAGCCCGTCGCGGGCGGGTGCGCCGGTAGCCGCTATCCCTCAGTCGACTCGTGACCATCCACTGCGCGGTCCGTGGCCACTGGGCCCAGGCCGGCCTTGCTCGGAACTTCGCATCACCGACGCCGAACGGCCCGGCCCCTCCGAGGAGGGACCAGGCCGTCGTAGTCGCCTGCGTCTCGAAACGCCCTCGGCTCAGCTGCAGCCGGAGGTGCTGCCGCAGCCCTCGCACACGTAGCAGGAGCCGGCGGGACGCATCTTGGTGCCGCAGGTCATGCACAGCGGGCTGTCGACGGCGTGGCCGGTGATCTGCTCGAGGAGCTCGGCGGTCGTCTTGGCCGTCTTGGCCTCGACGACCGGAGCGCCGGCGAGCGGGTCGTCGTCGGTGTCGGCATCGACGACCTCGACCTCGACCTCGACCGGAGCGGACGTGGCGACCGGGGCGGACTCGAGGAGCTCGGAGGCGCTGCCGGTCTCCTCGATCGGCTCGTAGGAGCCGGTCTCGAGGTGGCGCTGGCGCTCCTCGGCGGAGTAGATGCCGAGCGCGGAGCGCTCCTCGAAGGACAGGTAGTCCAGCGCCAGGCGGCGGAAGACGTAGTCCATGATCGACTGCGCCATCCGGACGTCCGGGTCGTCGGTGAGGCCGGCGGGCTCGAAGCGCAGGTTGGTGAACTTCGAGACGTAGGTCTCCAGCGGGACGCCGTACTGCAGGCCGATCGAGACCGCGATCGAGAAGGCGTCCATCACGCCGGCCAGGGTCGAGCCCTGCTTGCCGAGCTTGAGGAAGATCTCGCCGAGCGTGTTGTCGTCGTGGGCGCCCGAGGTCATGTAGCCCTCGGCACCGGCGACCGTGAACGACGTCGTGCGGGCCTGGCGGGACTTCGGCAGGCGCTTGCGGGTCGGTGCGTAGACGACCTTCTCGACGACCTTCTCGACGACCTTGCCCTCGGCGGCCTCCGCGGCGTCGGCGGCGTCCTTCTTGGCCTTGCCGCCGCCGTCGGCGAGCGGCTGGCCGACCTTGCAGTTGTCGCGGTAGATCGCGGTCGCCTTGAGGCCGAGCTTCCAAGACTCGAGGTAGATCTGCTCGATGTCCTCGACCGTGGCCGACTCGGGCAGGTTGACCGTCTTGGAGATCGCCCCCGACAGGAACGGCTGGCACGCGGCCATCATCAGCACGTGGCCCATGGGCTTGAGCGCGCGCTCGCCCATCGCGGTGTCGAAGACCTCGTAGTGCTCGGGCTTGAGGCCTGGGGCGTCGACGACGTGACCGTGCTCGCCGATGTAGGCGACGATCGCCTCGATCTTCTCCTCGTCGTAGCCGAGCTTCTTCAGCGCCCGCGGGATGGTCTGGTTGACGATCTGCAGCGAGCCGCCGCCGACGAGCTTCTTGAACTTCACCAGCGAGAAGTCGGGCTCGATGCCGGTGGTGTCGCAGTCCATCATGAAGCCGATGGTGCCGGTCGGCGCGAGCACGGAGGCTTGCGCGTTGCGGAAGCCGTTGGTCTTGCCGAGCTCGACGACCTTGGCCCACTCCTCGGTCGCCAGCTTGTGGACCTCGGCGTCGGCGATGTGCAGGGTGCGCACGTCGTCGTTGGCGGCCTGGTGCTTGCGCATCACGCGCTGGTGGGCCTCGGCGTTGCGGGCGTAGCCGTTGTAGGGGCCGACGATCGCGGCGAGCTCGGCGGAGCGACGGTACGACGTGCCGGTCATCAGCGACGTGACGGTGGCCGCCATCGCGCGACCGCCCTCGGAGTCGTAGCCGAGGCCCATCGCCATCAGCAGCGCGCCGAGGTTGGCGTACCCGATGCCGAGCTGGCGGTAGTTGCGGGTCGTCTCGCCGATCGGCTCGGTCGGGAAGTCGGCGAAGCAGATCGAGATGTCCATCGCGGTGATGATCAGCTCGACGGCCTTGGCGAACAGCGGGGCGTCGAAGGTGTCGTCGTCGCGCAGGAACTTCAGCAGGTTGAGCGAGGCGAGGTTGCACGAGGAGTTGTCGAGCGACATGTACTCCGAGCACGGGTTGGACGCGGTGATCCGGCCGGTCTCGGGGTTGGTGTGCCAGTCGTTGATCGTGTCGTCGTACTGCAGGCCGGGGTCGGCGCAGGCCCAGGCCGCCTCGCTGATCTTGCGGAACAGGCTGCGGGCGTCGACGGTCTCGATGACCTCGCCGGTCATCCGGCCGCGCAGGCCGAACTCGGAGCCGTTCTCGACCGCGCGCATGAACTCGTCGGTGACCCGGACCGAGTTGTTGGCGTTCTGGTACTGGACCGAGGTGATGTCCTTGCCGCCGAGGTCCATGTCGAAGCCGGCGTCGCGCAGGGCGCGGATCTTGTCCTCCTCGCGCCACTTGGTCTCGACGAACTCCTCGATGTCGGGGTGGTCGACGTCGAGCACGACCATCTTGGCCGCGCGCCGCGTGGCGCCGCCCGACTTGATGGTGCCGGCCGACGCGTCGGCGCCGCGCATGAAGGAGACCGGGCCCGAGGCCGTGCCGCCGCTGCTGAGGAGCTCCTTGGAGGAGCGGATCCGGGAGAGGTTCAGGCCGGCGCCGGAGCCGCCCTTGAAGATGAAGCCCTCCTCCTTGTACCAGTTGAGGATCGAGTCCATCGAGTCGTCGACCGAGAGGATGAAGCAGGCGGAGACCTGCTGCGGCGCGGTCGTGCCGACGTTGAACCACACCGGGGAGTTGAAGGAGAAGTACTGGTGCGCGAGCAGCCAGGTCAGCTCGTGCTCGAAGACCTCCGCGTCCGCCGCGCTCGCGAAGTAGCCGTGCTCCCTGCCCGCCTTGACGTACGTCGACACGACGCGGTCGATGAGCTGCTTGAGGCCGCGCTCCCGCTCGGGCGTGCCCACGGCGCCGCGGAAGTACTTGGTGGTGACGATGGTGGAGGCGTTGAGCGACCAGAAGTCGGGGAACTCGACACCGAGCTGCTCGAAGACGGTCTCGCCGGTCTTCCAGTTCGTCTGGACGACGTCGCGGCGCTCCCAGGTGATCTCGTCGTAGGGGTGCACGCCCTCGGTGCTGAAGACCCGCTCGATCTTCAGGCCGCCCTTCGGGTAGCTGGCCGACTCGGTGGTCGTCTCGTTGCGGGCCGTCTCGGTCATGGCTCTCCTGGTCTCCTCTGTGCGGCGGGTCGGCGGGGGCGGCGGTTCAACAGGTACAGCGGGTGCGGCGGTCGTCACGATTGCGGCGGGACGGAGCTCCTGCGATCGACAGGGGCGGTGCCTTCGGGGAAGGGTGGTGGCCCGGCAGGCAGCTTCCCCACTACCTGCCGGGCGTCTGTGGTCAGCCCGTCGGGGCTGTTGTCTCGAGACTCGCCGACGGGCGCTCCTCCACCACGGCGGTGGAGGTGAGCTGGCGCTCGGCCCGCATCAGGGAGATCTCGTTCTCGAAGTCGGCGGCCGAGTCGAAGCCGCGGTAGACGGAGGCGAAGCGGAGATAGGCGACCTCGTCGAGGCGGCGCAGCGGGGAGAGGATCGCCAGGCCCACCTCGTGGGCGGCGATCTCCGGGCTGCCGGCCAGCCGCAGCTGGTGCTCGACCTCCTGGCCCAGCCGGGCCAGGTCGTCCTCGTCCACCGGGCGACCCTTGCAGGCCTTGCGGACGCCGGCGACGGCCTTCTCGCGGGTGAACGGCTCGGTCGCGCCGGAGCGCTTGAGCACGGTCAGCTGCATGGCCTCGACGGTCGTGAACCGCTTCTCACAGCTCGGCGACTGACAGACCCGGCGCCGCCGGATCGAGCAGCCGTCGTCGGCGACCCGGGAGTCGAGGACCTTGGTGTCGTTGTGCTTGCAGTACGGACAGTGCATGGCCCCTCCTCCCGAGCGTACGAGCTGTGGACAAGTCCCGACCTGGTCGTGCTGCTTGTGGAAAACCAGGGGGGATCTGTGGGTTCCCACCCCGGTCCTGTGAGTGACGGAGGGTCGCCCTGTGGACTAGATGTGGAGAACTACATCGTTGTAACTACTAGATGTAGTGGTAACCGTACGCCCCGGCCACCACCGATGCAAGCGGGCCCCGGCAGGAGTTCGGGACCGACCGCTCCGGCCACACGTTTGTGCAGGTCACCACGCACTCCGGCCGCGGTACGACGGCCCGCGCAGGGCGTGTCGCGGACCCCGCGGCGGCCCCGATGGGCGGGTTGCCGGGGCAATCCAGCCACCCATCGGCAACAATGACCGCCGTGACGGGTGGCAAGCGAGCTGGCGATCGAGCGAAGCCGAGATTCCGCCCCGCCCTGCTCCTGCTCGCCGTCGGCATCACCCTGTCGCTCGTGGCGTGGGGCTATCTCGTCATCGCCGCCATCGACTTCGGCGCGACCGCGCGCCACGACGACAAGTCCAGCGCCTGGGTCCTCCTCGGCGTCGCATCGGCGGGCGCGATGCTCTGCCTGTTCCTCACCTTCATGCTGGCCATCCGCCTCTCCCGTGCGCTCGGCCTGAGCTCGCACCACCACGAGCCGCGACCCCGGCGCGACCCCGGCACCCCCAAGGGGGGCAAGCGCGCCGCGCGATGACGCGCGAAGGGCGGGATCCGGTTCGGTCGGATCCCGCCCTTCGTCATTCCCCAGGGCCAGGAGTGGCCCCATCTCCACTGGGGTCGAGGCAGCGGAGAAGCTCGTGGCGCACGACGACGCGCCTCAGACCGGTCGCACCGGGCAGCACCGGGCGCGAAACCCGGTCCTCCCGCTACGAGGTCGGCACCCGCAGCTCCTGCCCGACGTAGACGACGCTGCCGTCGAGCGTGTTGAGCTGCTGGATGGTGCGCATCATGTCGCGCACGTCGTCGCCCGAGGTGGCCGCGACCTCGCTGGCGATGTCCCACAGGGTGTCGCCCGGCGCGACGGTCACCAGGTCGACCTGCGGCGCGCCGGCGTCGTCGCGGGTCGCGGCCGAGCCGGCGGCCAGCCACACGGCGGCCAGCGTGACGACGGCGAGCGCGAGCAGGAAGACCACCACCCGACCGCGCCGGGTCAGCCGGACCTGGCCGCGGGAGCGGGACGCGCTCGTCGTACGACGGGCGGGGGCGACGCGCGGGGCGAGGGTGATCGTGCTCATGGTGACCTCCGGGGGAAGTGGACGTGGGCCCTGGTCTATCCAGGGGGTCCGACGGAAGGTGTTCGATCAGGCGTTCGATCGAACATGTGTACGAGATTAGATCAGGTGTTCGAAGAAATCCAGGATCTGTTCGAAACTGCGTTCGACCGGCGTGTCGCGCCCGCGCTGCAACTACCTGTTCGCGCTGCTCCCTGACCCGTAGACCGCTCAGGGAGCGGTAAGGACAGGTAGTTACAGCGCGCGACACGCGGTTCGAACAGATGTTTGAAAAGGCCCCACGGGTTCGGTTAGCGTCGGACCACGGATCCGGGCACTCCCGGACCGCACCACCCGAGCCGATCTGGAGGGCATCCATGGCCGAGCGCACAGGCACCGACCGCACCGGGCAGCCGAGCAGCGTCACCGAGCTGCCCGACGGGCCGGCGGACGCGACCGGCCTGACCCCGCGCCAGCAGCGGGTCCTGGCCCACATCAAGGACAGCATCGAGAAGCGCGGATACCCGCCGAGCATGCGCGAGATCGGTCAGGCCGTCGGACTCACCAGCACCTCCAGCGTCGCCCACCAGCTGCGCACGCTCGAGGAGAAGGGCTACCTCAAGCGCGACCCCAACCGGCCGCGGGCACTCGAGGTCTTCCTGCCCGAGGTGATGGCGGCGCGGCGCGCGATGGGCTCCGTCGAGGACCCCGACCGCCAGGGGTTCGACGAGACCGGCATCGGCGACGCCGCGCCGGTGCCCGCCAACGTGCCGGTCGTCGGCCGGATCGCGGCCGGTGGCCCGATCCTCGCCGAGGAGCGGGTCGAGGACGTCTTCCCGCTGCCCCGCCAGCTGGTCGGCGACGGTCAGCTCTTCCTGCTCGAGGTCAGCGGCGAGTCGATGATCGAGGCCGCGATCTGCGACGGCGACTACGTCGTGATCCGGCAGCAGCCCACCGCCGAGAACGGCGAGATCGTCGCCGCGATGATCGACGGCGAGGCCACGGTCAAGACCTTCCAGCGCAAGGACGGCCGGGTCTGGCTCCTCCCCCACAACCCGGCCTTCGAGCCGATCGACGGCACCAACGCCACCATCCTCGGCAAGGTGACGGCGGTTCTCCGGCGGGTGTGAGGTCGGCCTGACCGGCCGGTGACATAGGGTCAGGACGTCCTGTCGCCGCACCTTAAGGCCGGTCCTGATGCCTCCTCGCAGCCGCTTCCCCTTCCCCGGGCTGCCCCTCCGCACCCTGCTGGGCGCTCTGCTCGCCGCCGTCGTGATCGTGCCGCTGTCCGGTGGCGTCGCTCAGGCCGACCCCACCGCCCCGACGGACCCGGCGTCCGCCGTACCCGTGGCCGCGGGCGACGACCCCGTCGCCCAGGAGCTCGCCGAGCAGGCCCTGGAGGCCGTGCAGGAGCTCCTCGAGCCCGCGGCGTCCGGCGCAGCCGACCCGGCGGCGCCCGTCACCACCGCCGAGGGTGCCGACCTCACCATGGCGCTGCGCGACCTCGCCGTCACGCGCGACGACCTGCCGAAGGGGCTGCAGGACGAGGCGGCACGGCTGCTCGCCCGCCCCAACACCGCCCACCGTCCGCCGCCCGGCAGCGGTGGCATTGAGTGCACGCCCGGCTCGGGCCTGCCCTGCTACACGACCGGTGAGGCCCCGCCGGTCTGCGGCGGCGGCATCTGCGTCCACTACGTCTCCAGCACCGCCGACGCCGCCACGCCGGCGTACGTCAACGCCGTGCTCTCGGTGATGAACAACGTCGCCGGCAAGTACGCCGCGGCCGGCTACCGTCCGCCCGTCGGCGACGGCACCGCCGGTGGCGGCACCAACCTGTTCGACGTCTACCTCGCCGACCTCGGCTCCCGTGGCCTGTACGGCTACTGCACGACCGACCAGCGGGTCGCCGGCCACGTCACCGCGCCGGCGTACTGCGTCCTCGACAACAACTACGCCGAGTACGGCCCGGTCCCCGGTCCGCTGGCGAACCTGCAGGTGACCGCGGCGCACGAGTACTTCCACGCCGTCCAGTTCGCCTACGACGTCAACGAGGAGACCTGGCTGCTCGAGGCCACCGCGACGTGGGCCGAGGACGAGATCTACGACGACATCAACGACAACCGCCAGTACCTCAAGGGCGGCCCGCTGGGTCAGCCGGCGCAGTCGATGGACTACCGCCGCGGCCTGGCGCCGTACGGCGCGTGGATCTTCTTCAAGTACCTCAGCGAGCGCTTCCCGGCCGTCAACGGGCCCGGCGGCATGCCCGTCGTCGTCCGCGACATCTGGGACCTCGCGGCCGGCGCCCCGAACGCGCGACAGGCGATCGGCACCGCGCTGGCCGCGCGCGGCACCGACTTGCGCACGCAGTTCGGCTGGTTCGCCGCCGCCAACCGGCAGCCGGCGCTGAACTACTCCGAGGGCGCCGCCTACCCGCGGGCCCGGCTGTGGCGCGGCGTGAAGCTCACCAACGCGCGCCGCTCCTTCTCCGACCGCACCTCGCTCAACCACCTCGCCTCGCGCACCATCCGCTTCAAGTCGAAGGTGTCGGGCAAGGCGCGCGTGCGGATCCACGTCGACGTCCCCAAGCGCAAGAAGGGCGGCTACGTCGTGGTGACGATCAAGAAGAAGGGCAAGGCGCCCGTCGCCAAGATGGTCAAGGTCAACCGCAAGGGCGACAAGACCAAGGCCTTCGCGTTCGGCAAGAAGGTCAAGTGGGTCGAGGTCACCCTGGCCAACTCCGGCAAGAAGGACGCCAAGGCCTCGGTCAGCGCCCGCGTGGTGCGCTGACCCGGCGCAGATTGAAGCGCTGAACGCGTCGACCCGGCGCAGATTGAACTGTCGAACAGTTCAGTCTGCGCCGGGTCGGCGTCATTTCGGGTTCAATCTGAGCCGGGTCGGCGTTACTTCGGCGCCCGGCCGCTGAGGCGGGCCAGCGCCTGCCGGACGATCGCGGGGTCGGTCGTGGGCCACATCGGCGGCAGGCTGGCCTTGAGGAAGGAGCCGTAGCGGGCGGTCACCAGCCGCGGGTCGAGGACGGCGACGACCCCGCGGTCCTCGGTGGTGCGGATCAGGCGCCCGCTGCCCTGCGCGAGGAGCAGGGCGGCATGGGTGGCGGCGACCTGCATGAAGCCGTTGCCGCCGGCCTGGTCGGCGGCCTTCTGGCGCGCGCTCATCAGCGGGTCGTCGGGCCGCGGGAACGGGATCCGGTCGATGATGACCAGCTGGCAGGTGTCGCCGGGGACGTCGAGCCCCTGCCACAGCCCCAGGGTGCCGAAGAGGCAGGTGTAGGGGTCCTCCACGAACTGACGCGCCAGCTCGGGCAGCTGCGCCTCCCCCTGCGCGAGCGTGGTGAGGTGGGGCAGCGCCTTGCGGACGTGCTCGGCCGCCGCCTCGGCGGCGCGGCGGCTGGAGAACAGCCCCAGGGTGCGACCGTCGGCCTGGTCGATGAGCTCGGTGATCTCGTCGAGCTGTGCCGGGCCGAGACCGTCGCGGCCGGGCGGCGGCAGATGGCGGGCGACGTAGAGGATGCCCTGCTTCGCGTAGTCGAACGGGCTGCCGACGTCGAGTCCGCGCCACGGCTGGGCGTCGTCGGGTACGTCGCCGCGCGGCCCGGTGCCGTCGCTGCGCTCGGACGGCTTCAGTCCGACCGAGCCCGCCACGGTCGAGAAGTCGCCGCCGAGCATGAGCGTGGCGGAGGTGAGCACGACCGTGTTGTCGGCGAGCAGCTTGTCGCGCATCTGGCCCCAGACCTGGAGCGGCGCGATGCACAGGATCGGCGGCATCCGGTCGGTGCCCTCGGTGCGCCAGAGCACGTCGGCCTCGGAATTGGCGGCCATCCGCTCGGCGGTCGCGAAGACCTCCTGGACCATGCCCTTGGCCTGGGTCAGCGCGGCGTCGGGCTCGCTCCCGGCGTCGGCCTTGGGGAACGCGCCGGCGCAGGCGCGGGCGGCGTCGCGGACCAGCACGAGCGCGTCGGCGAGCGCCTCGGGGACCTGCTCGAAGCGGCCGGCGGGGGCGTCGGTGATCGCGGCGCGCAGCGCGTCGGCCGCGTCGGCGAGGTCCTCGGCCTCGTCGCCCTCGACGTGGCGGATGCTGCGCCGGGCGGCTCGCTCGACCTCCGCGGCCCAGAGCTCGTCGGTGGCGGCCTGGGTGACCCGCGCGGCGAGCTCGTGGGCCTCGTCGATCACCACGGCGTCGTACTCCGGGATCATCGGGATGCCCTCGATGGCGTCGATCGCCAGCAGGGAGTGGTTGGTGACGATGAGGTGCGACTTCTGCGCCTTCTCCTTGGCGCGCTCGGCGAAGCACTCCTCCCCGAACGGGCACTTGCTCGCGCCCACGCACTCGCGCGCGGTGACGCTGACCTGGCGCCACTCCTTGTCGGTGTGCCGCGGGGCGTCGTCGCGCTCGCCGGTGCCGCGGCGGTCCTCGGCGGCCTTCTCGGCCCACTCGCGCAGCGCCAGCACCTTGCGGCCCATCGCGCCCATGGCGTCCTCGGCCTGGATCAGCTCGCCCTGGTCGTCGGGGGCGCCCTCGCGCACCCGGTGCAGGCAGGCGTAGTTGGAGCGCCCCTTGAGCACGGCGTACGACGCGTCGACGCCGGGGACCGTGCCCACCGCCTTGACCAGCCGCGGCAGGTCACGCTCGACCAGCTGGTGCTGCAGGGCGAGGGTCGCGGTGGCGATCACGACGCGCTGGTCGTGGAGCAGGGCGGGCACGAGGTAGCCCAGGGACTTGCCGGTGCCGGTGCCGGCCTGGACGAGCAGGTGCTCCTTGGCGGCGAAGGCGTCGGCGACGGCCTCGGCCATCGCCACCTGGCCGTCGCGGCGCCGCCCGCCGAGGGCCTCCACCGCCGTCGCGAGCAGGTCGCGGACCGGGGACGTCCGGTCGTCTGCGGTGGTGGTCACCGCAGAACCCTAGAGGGTCGCGCCGACGTCCTCGCGCACCCCTCCACAGCGTCTCGGTGCGCCCGCTCGTTCTCGCGGGCTACTCGACGGGCAGGAGCTCCCGGACCCGCGCCGCGACCCGGTCGCCGAACACGCGGTGACCGGCCGCGTCGGGGTGCAGCCGGTCGTCGTCGTAGCTCAGCTCGACGTCGAGCATGGACAGGTACGCCGCCCCGTGGTCGGCCGCGAGCCGGGCGAGCGTCGCGTCGACGGCCGCCACGTCGTCATAGCGCAGCCGCGGCGCCGGCGGCGGTCCCACCACCAGCACCGAGCGACCCGCGAGCTCGCGCATCAGCCGGTCGAACCCGGCCTGGAGGTCGGCGGTCGGCTGGTCGGCGTCGTTGAGCCCGCCCTCGACGACGAGGAGGTCGGCTGCCGCGACACCGGCGGCGGCCCGCGTGGCGTAGGAGACGTCGCCGCAGGCGCTGGCGCCGGAGGAGAACCCGCTGCCCGAGAAGCCGTCGACCCGGACCCGGCCGGGCAGCCGGACCGGCCAGGACCGCTCCGGGCGCGCGCCGACGCCGACGGAGTAGGAGTCCCCGATCACCAGGACCGAGGCTCCGGACCCGGTCACCAGCGCGGCCCGCGCCTCGGCGCGCTCGCCCCGGGCCACGCAGGGGTCGGTCCGGGCGCCGGCGCGCGCCAGCAGGGCCGTGCTCGCCACGGTCGTGACGACGAGCGCGAGCAGGCCGAGGAGCAGTCGGTGCCGAGTCACGCCGGCATCATCCGTCGTACCGGACGATCGGGTTGCCGAATTGGCCGAATCGCAACCGAATCGTCCGGTACGAAGAGGAGGCCGGGCTCAGACCGCGTAGGCGGCGAGCTCGCCGGCCAGCGCCTCGGTGGCCCGGCCGGTGACCCGGGTGCCGTCGGCGGTGTGCTCGAGGGTGCCGATCTCGCCGTCCTTGTGGATCCGGTCGATCAGGTCGCCCCGCGCGTAGGGGACGAGGGCGGTGAACTCGACCCGGGGACGCGGGAGCTCGGCCTCGACGGCGGCGATCGCCTCGGCGATGCCCTCGCCGGTGCGGGCCGAGACGGCGACGGCATGGGGCTCGCGACGCAGCACCCGGTCGACGACGAGCGGGTCGGCGGCATCGATCTTGTTGACCACGACCAGCTCGGGCACGTCGGTCGCGCCGATCTCGGCGAGCACCTCGCGCACCGCGGCGAGCTGGCCCTCGGGGTCGGGGTGCGAGCCGTCGACGACGTGGACGATCAGGTCGGCGTCGGCGACCTCCTCGAGCGTGGAGCGGAACGCCTCGACCAGCTGGTGCGGCAGGTGCCGGACGAAGCCGACCGTGTCGCTCATGGTGTAGACCCGGCCGTCGGCGGTGGAGGTACGACGCGTGGTCGGGTCGAGCGTCGCGAACAGCGCGTCCTCGACCAGCACCCCGGCGCCGGTGAGCCGGTTGAGCAGCGACGACTTGCCGGCGTTGGTGTAGCCGGCGATCGCGACCGACGGGACCTCGTTGCGACGGCGCTCCTGGCGCTTGGTGTCGCGGGTCCCCTTCATCACCTTCAGCTCGCGGCGGAGCTTGGCGATCTTGTCGTTGATCCGGCGCCGGTCGGTCTCGATCTTGGTCTCACCGGGGCCGCGGCCGCCGATGCCGCCGCCGTCCGCGCCGACCCGGCCACCGGCCTGGCGGGAGAGGTTGCCACCCCAGCCGCGCAGGCGCTGCTTCATGTAGTTGAGCTGTGCGAGCTCGACCTGCGCCTGGCCCTCCTTGGACTTCGCGTGCTGCGCGAAGATGTCGAGGATCAGCGCGGTCCGGTCGACGACCTTGACCTTGACCTTGTCCTCGAGGTTGCGCAGCTGGGAGGGCGCGAGCTCGCCGTCGCAGATCACGGTGTCGGCGCCGGTGGCCCGCACGATCTCGCGCAGGGCGTCGACCTTGCCGCGGCCGATGTAGGTCGCCGGGTCGGGGAAGGTGCGGCGCTGGTAGATCGCGTCGAGCACCTCCGAGCCGGCGGTCTCGGCGAGCAGGGCGAGCTCGGCCATCGCGTTCTCGATCTCGCTGATGGCGCCGCCGGTCCACACGCCGACGAGCACCACCCGCTCGAGGCGGAGCTGGCGGTACTCGACCTCGGTGATGTCCTCGAGCTCGGTGCGCAGGCCGGCGACCCGGCGCAGCTCGTGGCGCTCGACCAGGTCGAGGTCGCCGGTGGTCGGGTCCTCCCCCGCACGGAGCTCGCCAGCGGGCTCGCTCGCGTAGCCGGACTCGAAGTCGTCGAATTCGGTGTCGGGGTCGTCCCAGCCCTCGGTGGCTCGCAGCGCGTCGGCGAGGGAGAAGTCTTCAGCACGGTTCGTCATAGGCGTCGTCCAGCGTAACGACGAGCGCCACGAGATGCTTCCCGATTATCCGAGGTTCACGGCGTGGCCGCCTCCTGCAGCGCCAGATTGCGGATGTCGGTGCACGACAGCCGGCCCGCGTAGTTGAAGCACGCGCGCAGCTGCAGGACCGCGGGCGGGGCGAGCGTCCCGCTGCCGTACGGCTCCTCGGTCGCGTGCCAGGTCAGCGGCCCGGTGGTCGACCGCGCGCTCGACGGGGCCAGCGCGCCGGACCACGGCGTACCGTCCACCGTGGTCACCTCGCTCGCCGACCGCCAGCCCGACTCGCCCGCGACCCGCCAGTGCAGCGAGCCGTAGCTCGACCCCGGCGGTCCCGACACCTCGACGGCGTACGACGCCGGGCTGGTGGCGTTGGCCGCGGGGGCCGACCACACCGGCGCGGGTCCGGTGCCGTAGGAGAGACGGGCCGGCTCGCTGACGTTGCCGGCCGGGTCGCCGGCGACCACGACCACCTCGTGCCAGCCGGCGACGGGGGTGTAGGGCACGGTGGCGACGCCGGAGGCGTCCGCGCCGACCACGAACGCGTGCCCGTCCGCGGTGACGGTGAACCAGCTCGTGCCCTCGCCGCCGGTCAAGGTCAGCGTGTCGGACGAGGGCACGGTGGTGGTCCAGGTGCCGTCGACGAACCGCGCGGAGGAGACCGCGGCCGTCGGCGCGACCGTGTCGACGACGAGCCACAGGGCGGTCGGCTCAGCGCTGAGGTCGCCGGCCTCGTCGCGGGCCGTCGCGGTGACGACGTACGCGGTGCCCTCGGCGAGGACGCATGCGGGCACCTGGACCGACGCGGTGCCACCGGAGGCGACCTCGTCGCTGGTGCCCGTCCACACGACGTCCGCTCCCTCGACGATCTCGAAGACGGCCGCGACGGGGCCGCCCTCGGGATCGGACACGACGGCCGAGAGCGTCGGGGTGGCGGAGCGGACCCAGCCGTGGGCACCGGGCGTGGCGTTCAGCTGGGCCGGGGTGGCGGGAGGCTGGTTGGGCTCGGGAGCCGGGGTGTAGGTGATGGTGAGCGTCGGCAGCTTCGCGGAGTCGCCGTTCTCGAGCGAGCGGTACTGGCGGTAGCCGGTCGCGCTGCTCTCGCTGTCGGCCCGGACCTGCACGCCGTGGTTGGCCGCGCCGCCGGCCCAGGCCTGGACGATGGCGGTGGCGTCCCAGGCCGCCACTCCCTCGTCGGCGCAGCCGGTCCTGCCGTATGCCGTGCTGGTGGTCGCCGACCCGGTCGCGGTCGCCTGCGGCTGGGTGCTCCACTTGATGCTCTCGGTCCAGGCCGACGTCACGCGGGAGACCCGCACCGGGGAGCCGGTGCACGAGCCGGTGGCGAAGTTGCTCATCGTCAGCTCGGCGTCCACGACGGTCGCGCCGGCGAGGTCCACGTTGGAGGTGTCGAAGGCGAGGAACGACCGCGCCTTGACCAGGCCGTAGTTGCTCGACCCCACCTGGAGCTCCGGCGCGGCCGGTCGGCCGGGCTGGCCGAGACCGGTGCGCACCCAGGTGTCGGCCGTCGCGGTCAGCGTGACGGTGGTGGTGCCGTCCGGCGCGACCGGTTCCTCGGCGGCGGCCCGCACCGGGACCTGCACCGAGGCGGCGATCAGCGCGGTACCGGCGGCCGCGGCGGCCCAGCGGACCGCTCGGCGCGTGGGGCGGGTCGGGGAGACCCGCGGGATGAAGAAGATGTCCGTCATGGCTGTCCACACCGGCCTTCGTCCGACGGGGCCCTCATGACGCGACGCACGCCACCCGTCGGTCGCACGCTAGGCGACCGACGGTCCGCGCGCAGCGATTTCGCGCAGACTCCTCACGCGGGCTCGAGCGCGCGCTCCCACAGCACGCTGCCGGCACCGTCGTAGAGCCGGACGGTGAGGAGGCCGGAGGCGGCGACGTCGAGGTGGCCGAAGTACTGGTTCGTGGGGTGCGGCGCGATGTCGAGGCGGCCGGTCTCGGCCTCGCCCCGCGAGAAGACGACCTCGGGGCCGAAGGTCCGGTCCAGCTCGGCGTCCTTGACCCAGAAGGGCGAGGAGGCGACCGGCCCGGAGACGAACTCCCAGAACGGGTCGAAGTCGGTGAACGCGGCCCGCTCGGGGTGGTAGTGGTGGGCGGCCGTGTAGTGGACGTCCCCGGTCAGCCAGATGACGTTGCGCACGCCGTGCCGCTTGAGGGCGGAGAGGATCCGGGCCAGCTCCGGCTCGCGTCCGATCGGCGGGCCGTCGTCCTTGTTGGCGTAGCCGTCGAGGTCGGTGACCCGGTTGGTGGGCGCCGACAGCGGCAGGTCGGTGCAGACCGCCTTCCAGGTCGCGGTCGAGGAGCGCAGTGCGCGGACCAGCCAGGCCTCCTGGTCGGGGCCGAGCAGTCCGGCCGGGGTCCGGTCTCCGGCCAGCGCGGGGTCCGTGTCGGGGTTGGGGCCGCGCCAGCTGCGCATGTCGAGGCAGAACAGGTCGAGGTGCTGCCCGCGCGGCACCCGCCGATAGAGGCGCGTGGCCGCGAATCCGTCGCCGCCCGCCGCAGCCAGCCGGCGCACCGGCACCGGCTGGTACTCCTGCCACGCCCGGCGCCCCCGGATCGCGAGGACGTCGGCGCGACGTTCGGCGTACCTCTCGTCGTCGATGACCTCGCCGGGCCACCAGTTGTTGCAGGTCTCGTGGTCGTCCCACATCGCGACGGTCGGGACGGCGGCGTAGAAGGCACGCACGTTGTCGTCGCGCAGCGGGTACCGGTGCCGGCCGCGGAGCTGGTCGAGGGTCTCCGAGACGACCATGACGTCCTCGGTCAGCTCGTTGCGCCAGGTGGTGCCGTCGTCGAGGAGCACGGTCTCGTCCATCGGCTCGTCGGCGTAGATCGTGTCGCCGACGTGCACGAACAGGTCGGGACGCAGCCCCAGCATGGTGCGGTACGTCGTCAGGCCGCCCCGGGCGCGGTCGATCCCCCAGCCCTGGCCGCAGGTGTCGCCCGACCACACGACGGACTGGGCGGCGGCGTGCACCGGCGCGGTCGCGAAGGTGAGCCGCTGCGGCGCGCTGCGCTCGCCGTCGGGGCTCTCGAACCACACCTCGGCGTCGTAGGGTCGGCCGGGGGCGAGGCCGGTGAGGTGGATCCGGGCGGTGAAGTCGGTCCGCTCGTCCGTCCACGGCCCGCGCACCAGCCGACGGTGCCGACCGTCGCTGTGCAGGCGGACCATGAGCCGGCTGGGTCGCAGCCCCCGCGACCAGATCACCGCGGAGGAGGTGGTGACCTCGCCGCTGCGGACGCCGGACGTCAGGTCCCGGCGGCGCTCGACGAGGCTCGGCGAGCGGCCGAGCAGTCCCAGCGCGGGCACCGAGGCGCCGGACAGGCCCGCCACGATCGTCGTACGGCGGCCGACCCGGAGGTCGGCGAGCCGGTCGGCCAGGCGGGTCTGGTCGTCCCCGAGCAGCGTCACATTGCGTCAGCGAACCGCTCCTCGGCGACCGGGCCCTGATCACGACGCTGCGTGTCGGTGAACATCGGCCGGACCGCGCGTGCCGCACCTCACGTACCGCCGGCGGCCTCCGCTCGTTGACCTGGTGTGAGAGTCGGTCGGCCGGGGGGCGACCACCGCGGATGGATCGTGGTGGGCGTATCCCTCCTCATCATCGTGATCAGCGTCGTCGTCGGGCGAGGCGGCGGCGACGACGGCGGCACGACGGCACGCCCGCGGGCGACGCCGTCCCCGTCGGCCGACGCCGGCCCCGGCGGATTGCCGACGGAGGTGCCGTCGGCGACACCGACGACGACGCCCACCCCCAGCGCGAGCCCCAGCGCCGGCGGGCCCGGCAGCGCGCCCAGCGGGTTCGCGGCGGGAGCCGGCAGCCTGCCGCCGTTGAGCATGCCCGGGCTCACGGGCAAGGGCGGCAGCGCGTCGCTGCCGAAGATCCGGGTGCGCCTGGAGGTCTTCTCCAAGGCGCCGATCGGCATCGTCGGCTACCAGGTGCCGACCAGCCTGACCGACCCGTCCGGGACGGTGAAGAACGTCGGGACCCGCTGGTCGCTCACGACGATCGCCTACGGCAACCCCGACTACGCGCGCCTCTTCTTCGGCGCAGGCCCCTCCGGGACGCCGGTGACCTGCGTGATCACGATCAACGGCAAGGTCACCGAGCGGCGCTCCACGGACGGGCCGTACGGCCAGACGATGTGCCAGGGCTGAGCCCCGGCGGCGCCCAGGGGGCCGGGACTACTTCGGGGGCATCCGGATGCCGCCGTCGACGCGGACGACCTCGCCGTTCATGTAGGAGTTGGTCAGGCACTCGATGACCATGCTGGCCAGCTCGTCAGGGACGCCGAGGCGCTTCGGGAAGAGCACGCTCTCGCCGAGCTTGGCCTTGAACGCCTCCGCCTGCTCGCCCTCGCCGTAGATCGGGGTGTCGATCAGGCCGGGGGCGACCGTGTTGAGGCGGATGCCGGAGGCCGCGAGGTCGCGGGCGACCGGGAGCGTCATGCCGACCACGCCGCCCTTGGAGGCGGAGTACGACGCCTGGCCGATCTGGCCGTCGAAGGCGGCGACGCTGGCGAGGTTGACGATGGCACCGCGGCACCCGTCGGCGTCGGGCTCGTTCTGGCTCATCACGGTGGCGGCCTGGCGGACCATGTCGAACGTGCCGATCAGGTTGATCGCGATCACCTTGGTGAACGCCTCGAGGGAGTGGGCCGACTCGAGCTGGCCGTCGCGGCCGATGGTGCGCTGTGCCCAGCCGATGCCGGCCGAGTTGACCACCGCGCGCAGCGGGGCGATGTCGGCGGCGGCCTTGACCGCGCCCGCGATCTGCTCGGTGTTCGTGACGTCGACCTGGGCGAAGACGCCCTTGATCTCGGCGGCGAGGGCCTCGCCCTTGTCGGCCTGGAGGTCGGCGACGACGACGGTCGCGCCCTTCGCGGCGAGCTGGCGGGCGGCGGCGGCACCGATGCCCGAGGCGGCGCCGGTGACGATGGCGGAGGATCCGGTGAGTTCCATGGTCCGGAGCATAGGGCGGGCGCCCCACCGTGACACCGTCGGTGTCAGTGTTGAGACTCAGAGAGAGGTCGTGCCCGCGGCGACGACCACGGCCGGGCCGGTCATCAGGATGCGATCGTCGGCGGTCCAGGTGATCCGGAGGGTGCCGCCCGGCAGGTCGACCCGGTATGCCGTGTCGCGGGCGGCTCCGTCCGCGAGGGCGGTGGCGACCATGACCGCGCAGGCGCCGGTGCCGCAGGACCGGGTCTCCCCCGAGCCGCGCTCGTGGACCCGCATCGCGACGTGACCCGGTCCGCGTCGTACGACGAACTCCACGTTGACGCCGGCCGGGAAGACCGCCGGGTCGTGGGTGGGGGCGTCGAGCAGCGGGCCGATGTCGGCGAGGTCGGCCCCCTCGGAGAGGAAGGCGACCGCGTGCGGGTTGCCCATGTCGACGTGCAGCGCCGGCCAGGACCGCTCGCCGATCGCGACGGTGGTCTCCTCGAGCACCTTCGGGATCCCCATGTCGACGGTGATCTCGCCGTCGACGGCGCCGCCGGCGAAGGTCAGGACCTTGACGCCGGCCCGGGTCGCGACGGGGACCGGCGCGGTCGGGTCGACGAGCCCCTGCTCGGCGAGATGGCGGCCGAAGACGCGCACCCCGTTGCCGCACATCTCGGAGACCGAGCCGTCGCTGTTGCGGTAGTCCATGAACCAGGCGGCGTCCTGGCCTGCCCCCGCCGCGCCGATCGCCGCGGTGGAGATGACGCGCAGGACGCCGTCGCCGCCGATGCCGGCCCGTCGGTCGCACAGCGCGCGGACGCGCTCGGCGCTCAGCTCGCCGTGGACGGTGCCGTCGGGGTCGGGCAGCAGGACGAAGTCGTTCTCGGTGCCGTGGCCCTTGAGGAAGGGGTACACGCGTCCAGGGTAGGCGGTCGTGCCGCGGGTGGACGCATCGTGCCGCCGGATCAGACCGTGGTCCGACGCGGTGGCCGGCGCCGGCTCCTAGCGTCGTCGTCATGACCCGCACGCTCACCCTGACCACCGCGACCCTGGTGGCCGCCGTCCTGCTGGCGCCCCAGCTCCTGGCCTCCCTCCTCGTCGGCGACTACTCCGGCGTCGGGGCGCTCCGCGACGCGCTGCCGGGCGCGCTCGCCGACCACTGGCGCCTCGGGGACGGGGCCGTGACCGGGGAGCTGGCCGACGCCGTCGACTACTGGGCGGCCTTCCACGTGGTGAAGGCCGTCGCCGCGGCGGCTCTTCTGACGGCGCTGCTCGTCGCGCTCGGCCGGGTACGCCGCGGGCCGGGCCGGGTCGCCCTGCTGGCGCTCGCCGTCGTCGCCACGGTGGTGCTGATCGCGAACATCCAGGGGGCCGTGGCTCCCCTGTCCTCGCTGCTCTCGATGGTGCCGGCCGGCGCCGCCGACCTCGCCCTCGCCTCGGACGGGACGCCCGCCTTCGCCGCCCTGGTGCGGGACTTCGCGATCTACCACCTGACGATGGTCGCGCTGGCCGCCGGTGCCGCCGTCCTGGTCGCCCGCCTGGGAGCGCGCGCCTGGCGGCACGGGCGTCGTCCGGCCGCCGTGACGGCGGCCGGTGCCGTCGCCCTCCTCGGCGTGGTGACGCTCGCGAACATCACCACGGTCGCCGAGCCCGAGCCCGCGCTGCGGGGGTTCCTCGAGGCCGCGGGGTCCACCGGTCAGCCGTAGAGATGCTCCTCGTAGTCGGGGCCGTAGTGGGCGTCGAGCACCTCGATGGTGTCGTCGGGCCGCTCGAGGCGCTGGGCGACGACGGCCCGGCGCGGGACGCTGACCTCCGGCTCCCAGGTCTCGGGGCGCCACAGCTGCGAGCGGAGGAAGGCCTTGGCACAGTGGAAGAAGACCGTCTCGATCTCGACCACGACCGCCAGCAGCGGCCGGTGTCCCTTGACGACCATGTCGTCGAGGAAGGGGGCCTCGCTGACCAGCCGGGCGCGTCCGTTGATCCGCAGCGTGTCGCCCCGGCCGGGGATGAGGAAGTTCAGCCCGACCTGGGGGTTGGCCAGGATGTTGCGGTAGCCGTCGGCCCGCCGGTTGCCCGGCCGCTCGGCGATCGCGATCGTCGTGTCGTCGAGGACGTGCACCAGCCGGCCGGCCGGGTCCCCCTTCGGGGAGACGTCGCAGCGTCCGGCGGCGTCGGCCGTGGCGACCATGCAGAACGGCGAGGCAGCCAGCCAGTCCCGGTCGATGTCGGTCAGCGCGGTCCGCTCCTTGTCGCGCGCCGCGGGCGTCGGCACGCCGAGCAGCTCGGTCAGCGCGTCGGCGTCGGTGATCTCGGTCCAGGTCTCGCTCGATGCCTCGGTCGTCACGGACTCAGCGTAGGCAGGACCACACCGGCGGCCCCGCCTCCCCGCCGCGTGGGCTCCGCCACGGCCGTCAGCCGGCCGTCGGGACCGATCTCGACCGCCGCGACGGCACCGATCTCCGCGGCACTCGAGCCGGGCGGTCCGGCGACGGTGAAGGTGTGCCCGTACGTCGCCAGCGCGGCGCCGTACGTGTCGATGAAGGCCTGCTCGGCGGTCACGGCGGCGGTGTTGCGCTGGGACGCCCGGGGCGCGGCGACCGCGTCGGGGAGGCCGAGGCCGAGGTCGAGTCGGTTGAGGAGGACCTGCAGCACCGTGGTGATGATGGTCGACCCGCCGGGCGAGCCGAGAGCCAGCACCGGCCGCCCGTCGCGGAGCACGATCGTCGGCGCCATCGAGCTGCGCGGCCGCTTGCCCGGCTCGATCCGGTTGGGGTCGTCGGGGTCGTAGACGGTGGAGAAGTCGGTCAGCTCGTTGTTGAGCAGGAAGCCGCGACCCGGGACCACGATCCCGGAGCCGCCGGTCTGCTCGATGGTCAGCATGTAGGCCACGACGTTGCCCCACCGGTCAGCGGTCGTGAGGTGCGTGGTCGAGAGGTTCTCGGTGTCGCCGTCGGTCGTCCCCGCGCCGGCCGGGGCGGCGCAGACGCCGTCGTAGGACGTCACGTCGCCGGCCGGCACCGGCTTGGCGGCGGCGGTGTCGGGGTCGAGGGAGCAGGCGCGCTCCCGGGCGAAGCGGTCGTCGAGCAGCGCGGCGGTGGGGACGTCCACGAAGGCGGGGTCGCCGACGTACCTCCCGCGGTCGGCGAAAGCGAGGGCGGTCGCCTCCAGGTAGCGGTGGAGGGTGGGCACAGCACCCGCCGGGCCCGCGGGCCGGGACTGCTCGAGGATGTTGAGGGACTCCCCGACCGTCGTGCCCCCGGAGGACGACGGCGCCATGCCGTAGACCTCGTGGTCGCCGTACTCGATCGACGTCGGCGCCTGGACGAGCGCCTCGTACGTCGCGAGATCCTCCACCGTCATGCTGCCCGGCGGGACCGGGAGGCCGGTCGCGCCGCTGAGCGGCGGCTGTCGCACCGTGCGGGCGACCTCGGCGGCGAGTCGTCCGGTGTAGAGCCAGCCGACCCCCTTCGCGCCCAGTTGGCGGTAGGTGCGCGCGAGGTCCGGGTTGAGGAACCTGCTGCCGGCTCGCGGCACGCCGTCGGCGAGGAAGAGGTCGGTGGTGCTGGTGAAGGTGCGGAACCGCTCGGCGTTCTCGCGGGTCTGCAACGCGAAGGTGTCGTCGACGACGAAGCCGCGCTGGGCGAGCCGGGCGGCCGGACGCAGCGCCGCGGCGAGCGAGACGCTCCCCCAGCGGTCGAGCGCGGTCTGCCAGGTGGCCGGCGTGCCGGGCACGCCGACGGACACGCCGCTGGTCACCAGGTCGAGGCGACCGCGACGAGGATGGTGGGGGTACGGCGCACGATGTCCTCCCGAGACAGTGGACCTGTCCCTCCACCATCCCCCCGCTGTCAAGCCGTGCGGTCCTCCGTCAGCGGACCGTCGACCGCGTAGCGCGCGGTCACGAACGCGCCGTTGCGCGCGGTCTCCTCGAGCCTCAGGTCGAGGCGGCGCGGCAGCAACGGGCGACCGGCGCCGAGCACCACCGGCGCGACGGACACGATCACCTCGTCCAGCAGCCCGGCGTCGGCGAACTGCCCGGCGAGGTCGCCCCCACCGACCACCCACACGTCCTTGTCGCCGGCCGCCGCCCGCAGGTCGTCGTACACGGTGGTCACGTCGCCCTTGGCGAAGCGGACGTCGGCCCCCTCGAGGGTCGGCAGCTCGCGGGAGGTCATCACCCAGCTCGGCTGGGCGTAGTACCAGGACTCGCCGGTCTCCGCGAGATGCGCGAGCACCCACTCGTAGGTCGTCGAGCCCATCACCAGGGCGCCGATCCGCTCGATGAACGCCCCGTAGTTCTGCGGTCCCGACTCGTCGAGGTCCTGGCGCAGCAGCCAGGCCAGCGAGTCGTCCGGGTCGGCGAGGAAGCCGTCCAGGGTGGTGGCGGTGTAGTAGGTCGTGCGGGTCATGCGTGGTCTCCTCGTTCGGTGCGTAGCCACATGATCGGATCGCCGTCGTCGACGTCGACGCCGGCGGAGCGCAGCAGATGGCGGGCGAGCTGGCGGCGGTGGGCCGCATAGGTCAGGACGTGCGCGATGACGCTGCCGAGCTGGAAGCTCTCCGGCGGCTCGCAGAGCGCGTCGACGAGCAGGTCGTCCCAGGCACCGCGCCGGTCGACGTCGCGGACGACCGCCAGCCACCGCGCCGCCGCCTCGTCGTGCCGGGCGACCAGATCGGCCGCCGTCGCACCCTCGGACCGCTCCGGCAGGTCGGCGCCCTCGATCGCGGCGAGCCAGACCTCCTTCGTGCCGACCTGGTGCTCGAGCACCGTCGCGATCGACTCCTCCGGCCCCTCCCAGGAGTTGACCTCGTGACCCGCCAGCCGGGGTCGGCGGAACTCCTCCTCGCTGAGTCCCTTGGCGAGGTCCAGCAGAAGACGGGTGTCGTCGAGGTCGTGGCGGACCAGCTGGTCGGTGAGGGGGTTCATGGGCTGCTCCGTGGTGTGCACCCACAGGCTCGTGGGCGGATGGAAGTGGATGCCGTTGGCGGCCGGTAGCCAGGTGCTGCGCCGCCCTCCGTCCTGGGCGGCGGCGCCGGCGGCCTCGCTCGGCGGGTGCCCGTAGGCCCGGGTGAACGCGCGGCTGAACCCCTCGACGGACTCGTAGCCCGCCTCCCACGCGGCGTCCGTGACACTGCCGCCCTGGCGCAGCCGCCACGCCGCCCGCTCGAGCATCACCCGCCGCCGCATCGCCACCGGCGCCTCCCCGGTGTCCCGGGACAGCATCCGGCTGAAGTGGTACGGCGACGCGAACGCCCGGTCCGCCATGGCGGTCAGCGTGCGGCTGTCCTCGTCGAGAACGGCGTCGAGGAGCTCGCGGAGGCGGTCACGGCCGGTCATGGGACCAGTGTGCTCGGTGGCGGGGGTGGTCGCTTGACCGTTCTTGCTCCGTTGCCGGCTCTGGTGCCAGCTCTGGTGCTTGCTCGCGCGGGTGCGTGGTTCCGTTCCGAAAGGCGGCGACGAGGAGGGTCGGGAGGGGGGTGGTTCGGTGGTCGGGTTGCGGTCCGGTGGGCGGGACCGGGCTGGTGTCGTTCCTTGTTGCCGGTCGTGCTGCGGGGGATGTCCGTGGGCTGCGGTGGGGTGCGTGGTTTCGTTCCGAAAGGCAGTGACGGGGAAGGCCGGCAGCGTGGCTGGGTTGGGTTGCCGGCTGCGGTTGGCGACGGTCGCATGGGGCCTGGCGTGCG